>CAZWIM010000003.1:18837-113844 GCA_964634265.1 uncultured Chitinophaga sp.
GCTATGGCAATTCATGCATTTGGCCTTTGTCCGGAAAATATGCAGCCCCCTGATTTCACTGTTGGTCAATGCCTTTTTTTTACCGGCCAAAAATTCATCAAAGCGGCTCTTTCTGCTTACAATCGTTTTTTCAAATACAGCAATTGCTTCTGTCATACGGTCGGGGTCAACCTGGTCATCACCAAATGCTTTTTTAAACATTTCCTTATATCCACTGACTTTTCTCAACTTTCTCATTACATCGGGCATATCGCTGTGCATTTCGGTTTCACTGTTGATGGGGGCAAATGCCTGGTCCTGCAGGTCTTTGGAACGGCCGTCCCAGAAAAGACGGTTATAAAACCAGCTGTTTTGTATGGTGGGTGAGTTTCTTTTATTTATCGCTCCTTCATGACCGATAGATTTTTCTTTGGCATCGGTCCAGTTCAGTTCGGGATGATGACAGGTGGCGCAGCTGATTTTCCCGGAACCGCTTAATCTTGTATCGAAGAACAATGTTTTACCCAGTTCAATGATATGTTGCAGAGAGTCTTTGTATTTTTCAACAGGACTTTCAGGCAGTTGCCCGAGTTCCGTCCATATTACTCCTTCGTCTGTCCATGGTTTGGGCCATTGCGAAGAGGGGCCTGAATAAATTCTTCTCAATTGTCTTGATTCATCTGTTAGTGAACTAAAAGAAGCCAAACAAATGATTGCAACGAATAAGGTTGAAATAATGACCAATTTTCGCATCCGACAAATATAGGGGAACAGCCGTTTTATAGAGCTGAGTTTTGACTGCCTGTGATGAACTTAAACGTATTAGTTTTTGTTATTTATCTTTATTCATCATCAAAAACTAATACTATGTTGTCAAAATCAATACAGGAAGCATTGAATAAGCAGGTGCAGATGGAAGCTGAGTCATCCCAGGCTTACCTGGCCATGGCCTCCTGGTGTGAAATTCAACCGGGACTGGAAGGAGTAACGGAATTTTTATACAAGCAATCAGATGAAGAAAGGGCTCATATGCTGAAACTGATCCGTTTTGTAAATGAGCGGGGAGGATTCGCTGCCGTACCGGCCTTGCCTCAGCCTATGGTTACATTCCCTTCACTGAAAAAGCTTTTTGAAGAATACCTGAAGCATGAACTGAAAGTAAGTGACAGTATCAACGAACTTGTTCACCTGGCCCTGGCAGAAAAAGATTATGCCACGCATAACTTCCTGCAGTGGTATGTAAATGAACAGATGGAAGAAGAAAGAGTGGCCCGCAACCTTAATGATAAACTGGAAATGATCGGTGATGACAGAAGCGGTCTTTACCTGTTTGACCGGGATATCATGAATTACAGGGGAAAGGAATAATTATCGTAGCAATAATTCACAAGGCTTCAGGCCTGTGTGTTTCTTGAAGGCAGTTGAAAAATGGGAAATAGAGGAATATCCCAGCAGCAATGAAACTTCGGTAACACTCAGGCCTTTTTCGTATAAAAGATACCTGGCATGTTCCATCCGCTGGCTTTGGTAAAAGTCAAATACAGTGGTGCCGAATAATTCTTTAAAACCTTTTTTCAGGTAACATTCGTTGATAGCCACTTTACGGCTCAGTTCTTTTATGGTGATGGGTTCACCAATATGCTGAATGAGGATTTCCCTGGCTTTGACGATCTTTTCCCTGTCTGCCTCATTAGCCAGGAACTTACAGCTAACTATATCAATTTCTTTTTCACCCAGCATACAGTCAAGGCTGTACAGCAACAGCATTTGCGTTTGGGCATTGATGTAGATATTCTCTAAGGTATCTGTATAAGTATGGTTCAGCACTCCTTCCAGTACCATTCTTGTTTTTCCGCAGAGCGGAAGAATTTTGCTGAAAGAAGACTTGTGTTTGAATTTTAAAATATCATCCGTCAGAGTTGAGTTTCCTTTCCTGGGTTTTACAAACTGGCTGAGATGAATAGGGGAGAAACGGAAAATAACCACATCAACACTGTCAACCCTCTCCATGCAACTTTTAGAGGCATTGAACTGGCACATGTCGCATTCAGAATCCTTCTTCCGGCAATAGACATTACCGCTTACGCAAAAACGCAGCTCGAGGTAATTTTCCTTTGGAAGATTTTTTTCGTAATGATAAATCAGCATGCCGGTATCTTCAATATTCCATTGGGGCTGCCGGTGGTATCGTTCGATAGTATACTGCACGGACCCGGGTATTTGCTGATGCCTGTCCTGCAGCATGACCAACTGATCCTGCATCAGGGGCTGTTTGTAGGCTACCGTTAATATGTCCTGTGGATTGTGCATGTAAACTGCAAATTTACTGTGACAACATTGAATTTCCATCCTTTCATTGTCTCGTCAAACCTGAGTGGCTGAGTTTTAACAATATATGGCCAAAAAAACGTTAGTTTTTACCTGTATCTGTTAACTTTGCCCGTTCTTGCATTAAATAATGATTCATCCGCATACATATATTCATCCTAATGCCCGGCTGGCGACCAATGTAAAAATTGATCCTTTTACGGTCATTCACCAGGATGTGGAGATTGGTGATGGCACCTGGATTGGTTCCAATGTTACTATTATGGAAGGTGCAAGGATTGGAAAAAATTGCCGCATCTTTCCCGGAGCTGTAATTGCTGCTGTGCCGCAAGACCTGAAGTTCCAGGGTGAATATTCAAATGTATTTATTGGTGATGGTACTACCATCCGGGAGTTTGTAACTATCAACCGTGGTACCAAGGACCGGGAAAAAACGGTGATAGGCAAAAACTGCCTGATAATGGCGTATTGCCATTTTGCACATGATTGTTTTGTGGGTGATAATTGTATTACGAGTAACAACACCCAGGTAGCAGGACATGTAACCATCGGCGACTGGGCTATCTTAGGCGGCATGTGTGCGGTGCACCAGTTTGTAAAGATCGGTGCCCATGCTTTTGTAAGCGGCGGGTCATTGGTCAGCAAGGATGTGCCACCTTATATTAAAGCCGGACGTACTCCTCTGAGCTATGCCGGTGTAAATTCTGTAGGTTTAAAGCGCCGCGGGTTTAATGTTGAACGCATCAATCATATTCTGGACATCTACCGGGTACTCTATAATAAAGGGATGAACACCAGCCAGGCAGTGGAGTATATCGAAGAAGAAATGCCGGCAACGGATGAAAGAGATGAGATTGTAACTTTTATCAGGGAAAGCGGCCGTGGCATCATCAAACGTTTCACCAAAGGCAGCAACGATGACGATCTCCCTATCTGATGCCGGCAAACGCTACAACCGGGACTGGATCTTCCGTCATTTAACTTACCTATTCGAAGCAGGAAAATCATATGCCATAACCGGACCGAATGGTTCCGGAAAAAGTACTTTATTACAGGTACTCAGCGGCAATACGATGGCCAATGAAGGCAAAATTGAATGGCAACTGAATGGAAAAATACTGGCTGATGAAAAAGTATATAACCATGTTTCTATTTGTGCCCCTTACCTGGAACTGATCGAGGAGATGACCCTGAATGAGTTTCTGCAATTTCATAGCAGCTTTAAGCCATTTCTTTCCGGTATCAGTATGGCTGATATCGTTGACATAACCGGGTTAGGAAAGGCTGTAAACAAACAAATACGTTATTATTCCTCCGGCATGAAGCAAAGAGTGAAGCTGGCCCAGTGCATCTTTTCCGACACATCGCTGGTTTTACTGGATGAACCCTGCACCAACCTGGATGCAAGGGGCATTGAACTATACCATCAGTTAATATCTACTTACTGCAATAACCGTATGGTGGTGGTGAGCAGTAATGATGAGGTGGAGTTTAATTTTTGCCAGGCTATTATTAATATTAGCGACTATAAAAGACCCTGATGTCTTTTATCATGTTATTAGTTGACTTTTATCATAATAGTTTACTTTTGCTCCTTTGATTTTTGTATCTGTGAAGACGTTATCGGCTTTAATACTGCTTTTTGCTTTTTCCCTGCAAACATTTTACACGGCGGGTGTTACTGTATGGTTTTTTGCCAACCAGAAAATATTGGCAAAAAAGCACTGTGTAAATAAAGCCCGGCCCCAATTGAAATGTGATGGTAAATGTTTCCTGGCCAAAAAAATTAAAGAGGCAGAACAAAAAGAAGAAAAACAAGCTCCCTTCCAGGTAAAATGGGTGGAGACAGCCCCCTGTACACTGGCATATCTGCATTTCAAGTTAGATCCCCTTACTACAGCAACTAGTACTGGTTATGATGTGGCGGATCATTATTCCTTTTATTTCCTGCGGTCCATATTCCATCCCCCGGCTGTTAGCTGATCATATTTCCTGATCAGATAATTTCCTGCAATACTTCTGTGTATCACAGCAGGGAGGACATTACATTCATTTACTCTTTCAACTTAATTGCAATGAAACATACATTCCAATATTGCCTTTTATTAATTATTACTTCAGTTATTATTTTTTCCTGTTCAAAAGACACGGATCAGCCGGAGCAGGACCCAACAGCCGGGTTGACAAAAATTTCTGAGGGCTATGCTGTCGGAGCCTCTGCTAAAGTGGTTTTATATACCAAATCATCTGTCATTACAACAGGATATACAAAATTTTATGTGGCTTTATATGACTCAGTTTCTGGTAAAAGAATCGAAGATGCGCATATTCAATTAACGCCTATGATGGATATGGGTGCTATGATGCACTCTGCACCTTACGAGAATCCGGAATCTGAAGAGGCAGTCAATAAGCTATTCCCCTGCAGCGTAACTTTTATTATGTCATCTATGGGCGGAACCTGGACTGTGAAAATAAATGTTCACAACCATTCCAATAATAAGGAGGGGGAACTCACTATTCCCCTTACGGTAAATGAACCGGTAAAATCAAAGCAAAAATCATTTACCGCTCAGCATAACGGCGCCAAGTACTTTATTTCTTTGATCGAACCTTCCTCTCCTAAAGTAGGTATCAACGACATGGAAATTGCCATTTACAAAAAGGTATCTATGATGAACTGGCCGGCAGACAGTAGTTTGTCAGTGCTGTTAACACCCGAAATGCCAACCATGGGACATGGGTCGCCTAATAATGTTGACCCTGTTCATATCGGCAAAGGGCATTACAAAGGCAAAGTGAATTTTACCATGACTGGTTTCTGGAGACTTAACCTTGATTTTATGTCAGGTGCAGCTGTGGCAGATACCACTCAATATTTTGATGTAGAATTTTAGCAGTTTGAAAAACAGCGGGCAGGTGTAATGCCTGTCCGCTTAAATTATATAAAGTGAAAAAGCTTTCTTTACTTTTTATATCCATCGTATCCTTTCAGTTATTGCAGGCGCAGGCATATGTATCCACCATGAGTGATGACAGCAGCCGTGTAATTGAAATGAAAGAAATAATAATAAGTTCTTTGCAAAAAACACCACAGCAGCAACTGGTAGGATTCTTCAGGGCTAATAATGCTGCAACACTGGAAGAGATAATGAGCAGGTTGCCGGAGCTATCATTATTGAGAAGAGGTGCGTATGGTATGGAACCAACTATTCGTTCTTTTTCGGCCGGGCAAATAAATGTGTTGGTGGATGGTATGCGGATTCATGGTGCCTGTACAGATAAGATGGATCCCGCCACTATTTATATAGAACCACTAAACCTGGAGAACCTGCAGGTACAAACTGCTAATGGGGGCTTTCTTAGCGGCTCTTCTATTGGAGGTACCGTAAATATGAAAATGGCTGAACCGGATTTTGGTAATGCCAAAAAAATATCAGGCATTGTCAGCAGTGGATACCAGTCTGCTGCTAAAAGTTTCTATGAAGCTGTACTGGTAAATTATGCTGACCCTAAATGGGCCGTCAGGGCAAGCGGTACATACCGGAAAAGCAGTAATTACCGCAGTGGCGGCGGCAAAATCATTCCCTTTTCCCAATATGAGAAAGCAAATTATTCCTTGTCTGCAAAATACCTGCTGAATCAATTCACTTCTGTAAAGGCAGATTTCCTTGGTGATGATGGATGGAACATAGGTTACCCTGCATTGCCCATGGATGTAGGATACGCCTCAGCAAGGATCGGGGCAGTAAGTATTGAACAGGCAAATAATGCCAGGAAATTGTACAGGTGGCAGGCAAAGATTTATGCCAATAAAATCAGGCATTTTATGGATGATACACAGCGGCCCAATGTACCCATGCATATGGATATGCCGGGAAAAAGTGTAACCTATGGCGGTTATTTTGAGGGTGACATTAAATCATCGGTTAAAAGCAGATTGCAGGTAAAGGCAGATGCTTCTTCCACTTTTTTACAGGCATCCATGACAATGTACCAGCCCGGACAATTACCTATGTACATGCTTACCTGGCCGGACAACCGGAAAGATCAGTATGGAATTGCCGCATCATGGTCATTGCCAATTGACAGTTCTGCCAAATTGCAGCTCAATGGCCGGGCTGATTATATTAAGTATGACCTGATCACCACTGAAGCCAAAGACCAGGTTAGTATTTTTGGCTATTCATCAGCCGGCAGATCGGATTGGCTTAAAAATTTTTCCTTTCAGCTGATGAAGAGGTTTGGTAACCGTTTCAAAACAACGGCCAGTTTCGGTTATAGTGAAAGAGTGGGTACGGCCAGTGAGTTGTATGGTTTTTATTTGTTCAACAGCAGTGATGGTTACGATTATATTGGTAATCCTGAACTGAAGAACGAAAGTTCATGGCAGGCTGAGGTATCAGGCAGCTATAGCCGGAATAAAACAAGGGTACAGCTAACAATTTTTGGTTCCTTTATCAATAATTATGTTTCAGGAATTGTCAACCCCGGATTCAGCACTATGACAATGGGTGCAAGAGGTGTAAAATCATTTACAAATATTGCGAAAGCATCGGTTGTGGGTTTTGAAGCATCCGTCGTAGCAAAGCCTGTTGCACAAACAGAGCTGGTTTCCACACTGCGGTATAATTGGGGTATTGACAATAATAAGCAACCGTTGCCGTTTATGCCGCCGTTAAAAAGTAATACTTCTTTCCGCTACCAGCCGGGTAAATTTTCTGCTCAACTGGAATCCGAAGCAGTATTGCAACAAAACAGGATTAACAATAATACAGGAGAAGATGCAACACCCGGTTATATATTGGTACATGCAAGGGTTGGCTATGTATTAGATCTTTTCGGAAGCAAGATACAGATGCAGTCAGGCATAGAAAACCTGCTGGATAAACAATACCATGATCATATGGACTGGGGTAATATCGCCAGGCCGGGAAGAAATATTTACCTGCAGCTTAAGCTGGTATTCTGAGCCGTTTTATTTCTTTTTCCCCTTCAGAAATACCTGGAAACCCACACCAATGATGAATCCGTGATTGGTGAATTTGGTGGTGGTTTCGTTTTCTGATCTTTCTTCAATGGAACCATTATTACCGTCATCTCTGAGTGTGGTTCTTTTGAAAGTATTTTTGTTATAAGAGAAATTATAGCCTGCATAAAAATCAAGACCTGTATAGTCGCCTACCATTTTAGTAAGCCCTAACTGAAAAGTGGAATTGGCAAAAAAACCGCCATTGGTTTCTCCATCGTAGCTTATTTTGTAAGCATTGTTGCCGGAACCGCCGTAGAAAAATCCTTCTGTTTTTAACGTATTAATGCCAAAGTTTAAACCGATTTGCCCAAAAGGCATCATGGAACCCGACCCGCTAAAATAATGACGGGCAAAACCTCCCAGCCCGATACTGAAATTGTTGTTTTTGTCACTCTGGTAAGTAGAGCCGCTTTGTTCGTAGGTGGTTTTATTACTGTACGGGTTTATAATAACAGAAGCCCCGACAACCGTTTTGTCAGATATAAACCAACCTAATGAGGGATTGATATTAATATTGAAGTTGGTGATCCGGGAAGTATTACTGCCAATCTGGGCTACAGTAATGTCTGAGGTACCCGAATTGACGACCACACTGCCGACAGATGCACCCACCATTTTATCTCCTTTTGAAAACTGGGCACTGGCAGCAAATGTACCTGTCAGAAAAAACGCTAAAAGCAGACGAATATACATATGTACGATTTTGATTACCCGGCAAATATAGGCGGATTGGTAGTGCCTCAGAAAAGGCATTTTTTTTGGTAAATAATGCCGGAATGTATTTTTTTGCTTTACCTTTAAATTGTCTTGGTGAAGCGGAAAATTCCCTTTACTTTTAAAACCAAAACCAAAAAAACGCAAATCAAAACGCTATGAGAAAGTTTCAACCTCTGTTCCTTTTAGCATTAGCTATATCTTTTTTAGCTGTTAGTTGTACAAAAGAAGGTCCTGAAGGTCCTGCAGGAGCGTCAGGCGCACAAGGTCCTACAGGTGCTACCGGTGCAACAGGTCCAACTGGCCCTGCTGGTCCAACTGGTCCTGCTGGTCCAACTGGCCCCACTGGTCCACAAGGTCCTGCTGGAACCGCCAATGTAATTTATTCTTCATGGGCTACCCTAACTACATTAAGGGCAAGCTACCCTTTAATAGACACAACTATTGCTGACTTTAGTGGAACTGTTAAAAGGGATATTAGATTGAGTAGCTCTATAACACAGGCAATATTAGATAATGGTGTTGTACTCTCTTATTGGAAGGTAGGATCAACAGTAGGGCCTGTAGCTTTACCATACACATTCCCATTTGGAGGTGTTGCTCATACCTTTGGTCAGATATTGGCTGTTGGAAAAATTATTTATTACTTTGGCCGCCTTGATGGTAACGCTACTGCTGTAAACCTAACCGGAAGTGGTGAAGTAAGACATGTAATTATTCCAGGAGGCGTTGCTGGTGGTCGTACTGCAGAAAAAGCATGTCAAATCAAAGGCCAGGTTTATACCGAAAGCCAGTTGAAAGCTATGTCCTATCAGCAAGTTTGCTCTTTACTGAATATTCAGCCTTAATCTGAATAGGTAAAATATTTTAAGCCGCCTCATTTCGGGGCGGCTTTTTCTTTTAAAGCTGAATTACATTCTGCCTTAACTTGTGCCTCCAATTTATTGTATGAAAAAAATACTACTATCAGCCACCTTCTTTTTTATTGTTTTTGCTGTTTTGGCACAGCCACGCATTATCTCTGGTCCTATGCTGGGCCCGGTAGAATTAAGGGATGCAAAGATCTGGGTGGAAGTTTCTCCTGAAGTAAAAACTGCTTCATTACAGTATAATAAGAAGGGAGAAACAAAATCAAAAACGGTTATTTACAAAGGGATACTGGGAAATGAATTCAATCCTATCACTTTTACAGTCGGTGGTCTTGATTTTAATACTACCTACCAATATAAACTGCTCATTAACGGTAAGCCGACTACCTATGGCGGTGAGTTTACCACCAAAGATCTCTGGCAGTGGCGCAAACCAGCACCTGATTTCAGTTTTCTCACCGGCTCCTGTTCTTATTTCAATGAACCGGTGTTTGACCGACCGGGAATACCTTATGGAAAAGACTCTTCCATTTTTGATGCAATGGCAAAAGAAAAAGCAGCTTTCATGCTTTGGTTGGGTGATGCCTGGTATACCCGTGATGTGGATTATTACAGTGAATGGGGCTTGTGGTATAGAGCCAGTCGTGACAGGGCTACACCTGTTTTACAACCATTTTTAAAAGCTATGCCGCAACTGGCTATCTGGGATGACCATGACTATGGCCCGAATGATATTGGAAAAAACTACATCCTGAAAGATGCCAGCCGTAAAGTCTTCAACAGCTATTTCTGTAATCCTTCAGCCGGTGAAAACGGGCAGGGTATTTATACAATGACAAGCTGGGGTGATGTGGATGTTTTCATGACAGACGACCGCTGGTGGCGCAGCGCAGACCGTATGAAAGATTCAGTGGATGGAAAACCTAACCCTGAGAAAAGGATGTTGGGCAAACAACAAATGGAGTGGCTGAAAAATTCACTTTTATACAGCAATGCCACTTTCAAGATCATAGCCGTGGGCAGCCAGGTATTGAATCCGGTTTCTCCCTTCGATAAATGGAGAGACTTTTCCGTTGAGTATGATGAACTGATGAATTTCCTTAAGGAATATAATATCAGCGGTGTTTTGTTTTTAACAGGCGACAGGCATCACAGTGAGATCATTAAAGTGGAAAGAGACGGTACTTATCCTTTGTATGATATTACCTGCTCCCCGCTTACATCCGGTACCCATACTTTTGGCGCAGCCGAAAAGAATAACCCTTACAGGGTATTGGGAATTGATGAGAAGCAGAATTATACACGGTTCTCCTTTAGTGGTAAAAGAAATGAGCGAAAACTTACAATTGAATATCTTGGAGTAAAAGGTGAAAAACTGGGAGAGTGGTCTATATCAGAAAAAGAACTAAAAAACCTTAATCAAAAATCAGGTAAATGAAACAATTAATACTAATGCTCTTTGCAGCAACCTTCCTGTTTGCCTGTAATAATAACAGCAAACAGGATACTACTCAAAAACAAGAGCCTGTTGAAATTACAGCTGCTGATACCGGCGATTCGGTCAATATCCGTAATGTTATTCTCGATTTTTATACCTGGTATACTAGTAACTATGATAAGATGATGGGCTATAAGTTGTACAGCGGTATCAGGAAAATGGATCAACCTCCTTATAAGATAAATTGGGATGAGGTGAAGAGATACCAGGCTTTTATAAAAGATTCTATACCTCAATTGGGACAGGATTTCCTGGACAATCAAATGCAAATGTTCAGGCAATGTGATTCGGCATTTAAAGTTGACCTGGCAGACGAAATACCATATGGTTTTGATTACGATTGGTATACTAATAGCCAGGAGGAACCATCTTATTTGTTAACAGGCATCCGTTCATCCGGTAAGTGGATCATCAGCATCAACGGTGATGAAGCATCTGTAGAGATCGGGACCCCGGAAGACAAAAATTATATATCCGGTTCATTACTGTTGTTTGTAGGCCTGAAAAAGGAAAATGGACAATGGAAGATTGCGAAGATTGGTAACGATTGAAAAAAGTTGATATGACTATTTATTTTGGGTACGAAAAACCTAAAGTGCTCCAAGCCCTGCGGTATCATTTTATCAGCCGTCCTGAGATCAGGATAATGCTCATACTGGTGAATGTATTTGCCATTATGTCCATTACACTTTATGCTTTGAAAAAGATTACCCCAATGGCATTTTTCATTGGTTCTTTTTTGTGGGTGGTATTAATGATAAGTTTCTGGTTCATCTTGCCGGCATTGGTTTACAGGAGGGCAGCCACTTTTAAACATGAGTTCAGTATGACCTTTGAAGAAGATGGTTTTCAGCTGGCGCATGAGAGAGGTTCAAAGACATGGGCATGGGCCGCTTTAAAAAACTACCTGGAAAGCCCTCACTTTTTTCATCTGTATTTTGACAGCCGTTCGTTTTTCCTGGTACCCAAAAGTGGTTGTAAGGACACCGATGAAGTGTTTGAGCTAAGAAAACTGATAAAATCAAAAGTAAAGAAGGGATAGGTCAGAGTTCCTTTTCCATTACATAGTGCGGAATAGTTACTTCTGTAAATTCATCGCTGGCTACTTTATAGCCCATTTTTTCATAGAAACCGGTGGCGTTTTTGCGGGCATGCATTGACAGAATTTTGTAACCCCTGTCCCGGGCAATGTTTTCCGCAAATGTCATCAGCGCCCTGCCAATGCCTTTACCCTGCAGGTCATTTAGTACTGCCATCTGGCGCAGCCTCACCGTACCAGGGTTTTCTTCTACCAGCATACAGCAACCAAGTATGTCGTCATCGTCAAAAGCTCCGATCAGGATATTTTCTTTTTCATGTTCCAGTTCATCCGGGGCGAAAGTGAGGCCAAGCGGTTTACGCAGGATATCATCCCTTAACTTGACCATCAGGCCATATTCAGGAGAGCCGTGTTCTATAATCTTTAATGCCATAACCAGAAGTTTAACCCCGAAGAACTTCAAAATACAAAGAACTTCGAAAACTGCCAACCGTTAGTAGGCATATTTTATTGGCCGGGATAAATTCTTTTAATCCCTAAGCCTTCTTTTTCAGCTGTTTGGAAAAAACCGGAAAAAAACAGCTTTCCCATGCTGATTAATTCAAAAAGTATATTTTTGCTGCCAATAAACAAAACTTAAAGAACATGTCAGACATTGCATCAAGAGTTAAAAAGATCATCGTTGACAAACTTGGAGTAGACGAAGCAGAAGTAACCAATGAGGCTTCTTTTACCAACGATCTGGGCGCCGATTCATTAGATACGGTAGAACTCATTATGGAATTCGAAAAAGAATTCAATATTTCTATTCCCGACGAGCAGGCTGAAACCATCACTACTGTTGGCCAGGCTGTTGCTTACCTGGAAGAGCATGCCAAATAAGTGCATCGATTAATGATAACTCACCTTGGTGAGATGAATTAACCGGAATAACTGCCAATAGCAGTAATAAATTTATCCGCCTTCTGATGCTGATATATTCAGACAGAAGGCGGTTCTTATCTTATAGACAATACTTCTTAATTTTCCGGCTGGTTGTTTATTTAATTAACTGATTTATCTTAGCATTCTATGGAATTAAAACGGGTTGTTGTTACAGGCATGGGTGCCATTACACCACTGGGAAATTCGGTTTCTGACTACTGGAACGGATTGATAAATGGTGTGTCTGGTGCCGATATGATCACTTTGTTTGATGCTTCCAAGTTTCGGACAAAATTTGCCTGTGAAGTAAAAGGATTTGACCCCGTTCAGTTCCTTGATAAAAAAGAAGCCAGGAAGATTGACCGCTTCACCCAGTTTGCCCTGGTGGTTAGCGACCAGGCCATGACAGATGCAGGACTTAACAAAGACAATATCAACCCGGACAGGGTAGGTGTGGTATTTGCCAGCGGCATCGGCGGTCTGATTACTTTTCAGCATGAAGTGACCGATTTTGCTAGAGGGGATGGTACTCCCCGATTCAATCCCTTTTTCATTCCCAAAATGATCCTGGACATTGCTGCAGGCCAGATCAGTATGCGGCATAATCTCCGCGGGCCCAATTTTGCCGTGGTAAGTGCCTGCGCCAGCAGTACCAACGCCATCATGGATGCTTTCAACCTGATCAGGCTGGGAAAATCAGATATTATTCTAACGGGGGGAAGCGAAGCCGTGATCAGCGAAGCCGGTGTAGGCGGCTTCAATGCCATGAAAGCCATGAGTGAAAGAAATGATGACCCCAAAACGGCCAGCCGCCCTTATGATAAAGACAGGGATGGTTTTGTAATGGGTGAAGCCTGTGGCATATTAGTGCTGGAAGAACTGGAACATGCCAAAGCAAGAGGCGCTAAAATATATTGTGAAATTGCCGGCTGTGGCGCTACTGCCGATGCCCATCATATTACCGCTCCGCATCCTGAAGGACTCGGTGCAAAAAATGTAATGCTGGCCGCACTGGATGATGCGGGAATGCGACCTGATGAAATTGATTATATCAACACTCACGGCACATCAACACCGATCGGAGATGGTGCTGAAGTAAAAGCGATAACGCAGGTATTTGGTGATCATGCCTATAAATTGAATATCAGCGCTACCAAATCGATGACAGGACATTGCCTTGGTGCGGCCGGTGTTATTGAGGCTATTGCCAGTATACAGGCAGTAATACATGATATGGTTCCGCCAACCATCAATCACTTCACAGACGATCCGGAACTGGATCCCAATCTGAATTTTACTTTCAACAAGGCACAGCAACGAACAGTAAGGGCAGCGCTGAGTAATACATTCGGATTTGGCGGCCATAACGCCTGTGTAATAGTTAAAAAGTTTTAGAACTTAAATTGTTAACAGGGAAAATGGCAGGCCTGAGTTAATCAGTGTAACTTTTCAACTTGTAAACTTTATTACCTGTCAACTTTTCCGTAGCTTAACGGCCGTGGATTTTTTCAAGAACCTATTTACCAAACACTCCGGTTCAACTTTTAAGAAAGAGCTTAAAAATATCCTTGGTTTTAAGCCCGGGAATTTGTCGCTATATAAAACAGCCCTTACTCATCGTTCGGTAAAAGAAAGCATTGATGAGAACAATGAACGCCTGGAGTATTTAGGCGATGCTGTTCTCAGTGCCCTGATAGCCGATTATCTTTTCAAACGTTATCCCTACAAAGAAGAGGGTTTCCTTACGGAAATGCGCAGTAAGATGGTGAACCGGCAGCAATTAAATGATATTGCTGTAAGGATGGGCTTGAAAAAAATTACCCTGTACAATAAACTGGATGGTTCCTTAAAAGTGAGCCAGATATTTGGTAATACACTGGAAGCACTGGTCGGGGCTATTTACCTCGATCATGGGTACAAAAAAGCCAGTAAATGGGTATTTGAGCAAATCATTCAGCCCCATATGTTCATGGATGACCTGGAGAATCTTGAGATCAATCATAAAAACAAATTGTACGGCTGGGCCAACAAGAATGGAAAAGTGCTTGAATTTGAAACATTGAATGAAAAGTTGGAAAATGGCCGTCGTCTTTTCACCGTTGCAGCAGTTATAGACGGAAAGAATGTAGCCGAAGGAAAAGCGTTCAATAAAAAAGATGCTTCACAAATTGCTGCACAGGTGGCAGTAGAAAAACTGGGTATCATTAATGCTGATTCAATTGGGGAAGAATATTAATTGGAAAGAATAATTCAAATAAAACAGATGAAAAAGAACCTGGCGGTTTTAGCTGTTATACTGGTACTATTTGCCTGTAATAAACCTGTAAAAGGCCCCAATGGCGTTACCTACAAGAATGCTGTTGCCTACAATGATTATATTGTTGGCAGGCAAAATATACTTATCAAAAACGTTTTGAAATTCGGGGAAGCGGCACAGGTAAACCTGGATTCTGCTGAAGCCCTGTTGAATAAATTTATCCCGGAAACTGAAAAAATGATTACTGAACTGAAAGGTATGCCTGCCTGGAAGGGAGACACAACTTTACGGAGTGCAGCAGTAAAATCATTTACTTTTTACAAAAGGGTTTTTGAACAGGACTATCGGCGCATTCTTGAAATCAGGAAAAATGAAAATGCCACCGGAGAGGATATCGTTGAAATGAATGATATTGTTGATAAGATCAGCAAGGAAGAAGAAAAATTTGATAAGGATTTTCACAATGCCCAAAAAGACTTTGCTCAAAAGAATAAGATGAAACTGATCGAAAATGATCTCCAAAAGAAGATCGACGAGGCCAAGCAATGACTAATCCTTTCGTTCCATACAAATTTCTATTAGAACTCCATTAGTGTGTTTGGGATGAAGAAAGCAAACCAGTTTATTGTCGGCACCATGCTTTGGTTTATCATTTAATAGAACAAAACCCTCTTTTTTCAATCTCTCCATTTCTGCTTCTATATCATCTACAGCGAAAGCAATATGGTGCATGCCCTCACCTTTCTTTTCGATGTATTTGGCAATCACCCCATCAGGATCGGTGCTTTCCAGTAATTCAATTTTGTTGGGGCCGTTTTGAAAGAAGGCTGTGCTTACCTTTTCACTCTCCACCCTTTCAGTTTTGTAACAGGGGGTATTCAGTATTTTTTCAAAAATCGGAATAGATACTTCCAGGCTTTTAACAGCGATGCCTATATGTTCAACTTTTTGCATGGTTGATGATTTGCTTTTCAAAGTTAGCCGCTTTGGTATTTCCATTTTATGACCGGCAAACAGACTTTTATCAGCTTTTCACATGATGGAAGTTGGTAGATTTGTAAACGATCAATCAGAAACCGGATGCTGCAGCAATTAAGACAACTGGAAAAGGATTTAGAAGGACTTCTTTTTTTTGATGATTCATCCATTCACCAGGCGCAATTAAGAATTTATTCAACCGATGCATCCGTTTACCAGGAAAAGCCGATGGCTGTAGCCATTCCCAGGTCGGTGGCAGATATTCAGCAACTAATAAAATTTGCCTCAGCAAATAAAACAACACTTATTCCAAGGGCAGCCGGCACCTCGCTGGCCGGGCAGGTAGTGGGCAATGGCGTTGTGGTAGACATTTCAAAATATTTTACTCATATTCTTGAGGTCAATAAAGAGGAGAAATGGGTTAGGGTACAGCCAGGCGTTATCCGTGATGACCTGAACCATTACCTGAAACAGTTTGGTTTGATGTTTGGTCCCGAAACCTCTACTGCTAACAGGGCCATGATTGGTGGCATGCTTGGTAACAATTCATGCGGATTACACAGCATTGTCTGGGGCTCTGCAAGAGATCATGTATTGGAGGTAAAGGCGTTATTAAGTGATGGTTCAGAAGTGACCTTTGGAAAAGATGATATCAGGATAAACGAAAAGGATTCATTAAAAAGCACTATTTATCATCAGCTTGATACATTGTTGTCGGATGAAAAAAACCAGCAATTAATCCGCAATAAATTCCCGCAGGAAAAAGTACATCGGCGCAATACCGGTTATGCACTGGACTATTTACTAAAAATGCAACCCTATGACCCGCAGGGAGAGCCATTTAATCTTTGTAAGTTATTGGCGGGATCAGAAGGTACATTGGCATTTACAACAGAAATAAAACTCAACCTGGTTGATTTACCACCAAAAGAAATCGCCGTTGTCTGTATTCATTGTAACAGCATTGTAGAAGCCATGCGGGCTAATATTGTGGCCTTAAAACATAAGCCTATGGCCGGCGAACTGGTGGATAAATACATCATGGACTTTACCATCGGTCACCCGGAGTATAGCAAAAACCGGTTTTTTATTGAAGGTGATCCGGCTGCCATATTGATGGTGGAGTTTATGGAGCATAGTCATGAAACAGCAAAAGAAAAAGCAGAACAATTAGTAAGTGATCTGAAGCAGCAGCAATTGGGTTTTGCCTGGCCGATATTGTATAATGAACAGACAAAATATGCATGGGATATGCGCAAAGCCGGTTTAGGATTGCTCCGCAATATCAAGGGTGATGCGCAGCCGGTAAATCTCATCGAAGATTGTGCTGTTACGACTGATGATCTTCCCGGTTATGTAACTGACCTGCAGCAAGTACTCGATAAACATGAAGTAAAAGCTTCCTATTATGCTCATGCGGCAGCCGGCGAGCTACATGTAGAGCCAATTATTAATTTAAAATCAACGGAAGGTCTGAAAAAATTCAGAGCTATACTGGCCGATACAGTGCAACTGGTAAAAAAATATAATGGCTCTTTATCAGGCGAGCATGGTGATGGCCGATTGCGGGGTGAATATATCGCAGAAGTGGTGGGGGAAGAAACTTACCAGCTCTTTGAAAAAGTGAAAAATATTTTTGACCCTAACCATGTGTTTAATGCCGGAAAAATAACTGCTACTCCGGCTATGGACACCCATTTAAGAGTGGAACAAAAACCAGCCGGAAGAAAACTACATACTACTTTCAATTTCTCTGAACAGGATAGTATTCTGCGACTGGCAGAAAAATGCTCTGGTTCGGGTGATTGCCGGAAGATGCCCGTATCTGGTGGTGTGATGTGTCCAAGCTATATGGCAACCCGTTTGGAAAAAGATACTACAAGAGCCAGGGCCAATATTCTTCGCCAGTTTTTAAGTAACGAACTGGATGATCAGCCTTTCAATCACAAAGAAATCAAAGAGATCATGGATCTCTGTTTAAGTTGTAAAGGCTGCAAAACAGAGTGTCCCTCAGCGGTGGATGTGGCAAAAATGAAAGCAGAGTTTTTGCAGCAATATTACGACAAGAACGGGGTGCCTTTCCGGGCAAAGCTGATAGCCAACTTCAGCAAACAAATGAAACTGGTTTCTAAGTTTCCATCGGCTTTCAATTGGTTTTATGGAGTCCCTTTTTTCCGCAGGCTGGCGCATACAATGGTTGGGTTTCATCCTGAAAGAACGATGCCCAAACTGGCGAAGCAGTCATTACAAAGCTGGTATCGCAAAAGAAAAAGCGTACCAGCTAATGCTCAAAAAAGCAAAAAGGTTTACTTGTTCTGCGATGAATTCACCAACTATAATGATGCTGAAATCGGGAAGAAAGCCATCCTTTTATTAGAAACTTTAGGTTATGAAGTGGTAATTCCGCAGCATATTGAAAGCGGAAGGACATACTTGTCCAAAGGCCTGGTGAAAAAGGCAAAAGAGATCGCCAACCGGAATATTGAATTGCTTTCCGGAATTGTTTCACCAGGGGCTCCGTTAATTGGAATTGAGCCTTCCGGCATTTTAACGTTCAGGGATGAATATTTAGACCTGGCGAACGATGCTAATTATGCTAAAGCGAAAATATTGGCTGCATCTGCATTCACCATCGAAGAATTTTTGACAAATGAGTTTAACGCTGGTAAGATTGACCGAACCCTATTTACCACCGAGGCTCAAAATATTCTGATTCACGGTCATTGTTACCAAAAAGCTCTTTCTTCACAAAAGTATATCAGCACTTTCCTGGAAATACCTGTTAACTACAAAACCAGTTTGATTCCTTCCGGTTGTTGCGGAATGGCCGGCGGTTTTGGATATGAGAAGGAACACTATGCCGTTTCTCAGCAAGTGGGTGAATTAGTGTTGTTTCCTGCGGTTCGGGCGGCTGCAGAATCAGACATTATTGCTGCATCCGGTACTTCCTGCCGGCACCAGGTAAAGGATGGGACCGGAAAAAAAGCTCTGCACCCGGTTGAAATACTTTTTGCGGCTCTTTTGCACTGATTTTCATGTCAGCTGTAATCGTCTTTTCGAAATCCGAAAAATCAAGTTCCAATGCAGCTTTAATCCTTTCTTTTAGAACCTTTTGAGGTACTTTTGTGTTGTTGTAGAAACTAATATTTTACCCTTTATTTTATGTTGCAATTACCTGTTTATTTAGACCATAATGCCACAACTCCCTGTGACCCAAGGGTTGTGGAAGCAATGATACCCTATTTCACACAAAACTTTGGAAATGCGGCCAGTCGTAATCACCCCTTTGGCTGGCAGGCAGAAGAAGCAGTGGATTATGCCCGGGAGCAGGTGGCCAAATTGATTGGGGCCGACCCCAAAGAAATCATTTTCACGTCAGGGGCCACCGAAGGTGATAACCTCGCCATAAAAGGTGTATATGAAATGTATGCCAGTAAAGGCAATCATATCATAACCTGCAATATTGAGCACAAAGCCGTACTTGATACCTGCAAGCATATTGAAAAAGAAGGTGGTGAAGTAACTTACCTGAAAGTACAGCCCAATGGTTTGATTGACCTGGCCGAACTGGAAGCTGCCATCAAGCCCACCACTATTCTTATCGCTATCATGTATGCCAATAATGAAATTGGCACTGTAAACCCGGTAAAAGAAATAAGTGCCATAGCCAAAAAACATGGTGTACTTTTCTTTAGTGATGCGGTGCAGGCTGTGGGTAAGATACCTGTGGATGTAAACAAGGATGGTATTGACCTGATGGCATTTACTGCTCATAAAATGTACGGACCCAAAGGTGTTGGTGCTTTATATGTACGCCGTAAAAATCCAAGGGTAAAAGTAACAGCCCAGATGGACGGTGGTGGTCATGAAAGAGGAATGAGAAGCGGTACTTTGAATGTTCCCGGTATTGTTGGTTTTGGTAAGGCTTGTGAATTGGCTATGAACGAAATGCAGCAGGATGCGGAACGCCTCAGCAAACTCAGGGATAAATTAGAAAATGCACTCTTAGGTATCGAAGAAGCATACCTGAACGGGGACAAAGAACATCGACTGCCACATGTGTCAAATATCTCTTTCAAATATGTGGAGGGAGAAGGTTTGCTGATGGGCTTCAATAAAAACATTGCTTTGTCATCTGGTTCGGCTTGTACTTCTGCATCATTGGAGCCTTCTTATGTGTTGAAAGCATTGGGTTTGGGTGATGACCTGGCACATAGTTCGCTGCGTTTCGGCCTTGGACGATTCACAACCGAAGAGCAAATCGACTATACCATTGAGCAGGTAACGAATACAGTGAATAAGCTGAGAGAAATGAGTCCGCTTTGGGAAATGTATAAGGAAGGAATCGATTTGAATACCATTGAGTGGGCGCATCACTAAACAATTATTATTTAAAACAAAAACTAATAGTCATGGCATATAGTGAAAAAGTAATCGATCACTACCAGAATCCCAAGAATGTGGGAACACTGGACAAAAGCAAAAACAATGTAGGCACCGGCCTCGTAGGTGCCCCTGAATGTGGTGATGTAATGCGCCTGCAGATCGAGGTGGATGAAGCAACTGGTGTTATTAAAGATGCCAAATTCAAAACTTTTGGCTGTGGTTCAGCTATTGCTTCTTCTTCGCTGGCTACTGAGTGGCTCAAAGGCAAATCAGTAGATGAGGCAGTTAAGATTGATAACATGACCATTGTAGAAGAACTGAACCTGCCCCCGGTGAAGATTCACTGTTCTGTACTGGCAGAAGATGCTATCAAAGCAGCGGTAAATGATTATCGTAAAAAGAATGGTTTACCTGAATTGAAATTTGAAGAAAGCGTAGTTCATTAATTATGAGTGTTTCTTTAGATAATGCAATTTATGTAAGTGACAAGGCAAAGGTCAAGGTAAAGCAACTGCTGGCTGATGCCGGAGTTGCAGATGATCCATCTTATTTCCTCCGGGTAAGTGTGGTGGGCGGTGGCTGTTCCGGTCTTAGCTATAAGTTGGATTTTGATAATGAACAAAAACCCATGGACCAGGTATTTGAAGATAATGGAGTGAAGGTGGTAACTGATCTGAAGAGTTTTTTATACCTGGTGAATACTACACTGGATTTCTCAGACGGCTTAAATGGAAAGGGTTTCTATTTCAGTAATCCTAATGCCAGCCGTACCTGCGGATGTGGCGAAAGTTTTGCGGTTTAATATTTGATCACTGGTTAATACGTTAAAAAGTTGGCAGGTTAGGGAACAACATCCTTACTAACTTGTCAACTTTTCAACTTTATACCTATTTTGCAACAATGTGGCCTGTTTGTAAAAAAGAACTCCGGCAATTTTTTAGTAGCCTTACCGGTTATATTGCAATAATTGTCTTTTTATTGGTAAACGGCCTGGTGTTATTTGTTTTTGAAGACAATATTCTTGATTTCGGCTATGCCACACTTGATCGTTTCTTCGGGTTAGCTCCCTGGATACTTTTGTTGTTGATTCCGGCCATAACTATGCGCAGTTTTGCTGAAGAATTTAAAACAGGAACATTTGAAATCCTCCAAACCCGGCCTCTCAGCCGCTGGCAGGTGGTCGGCGGAAAATACCTGGGTTCATTGATTGTTGTTTTCATCGCCTTGTTGCCCACAGTTATTTACATTTTTACCATTCAGCAGCTTTCTTCTAACCAGGGCTTGGATATCGGTGCAACCATTGGTTCTTATATCGGCTTATTTTTTCTGGCAGCCGTATTTACTGCAATAAGTATTTGCAGCAGCAGTTTTACCAATAATGCAGTGGTTGCTTTTATCATTAGTTTGATAGGCTGTGCGTTGTTATACTATGGATTTAGTGCAATGAGTAAATTGCCTGCGTTGGCTAATGGCCCTGATTATTATGTGGAAATGCTGGGAATAGATTTTCATTACCGCAGTATAAGCCGAGGATTGATTGATACAAGAGATATGGTGTATTTTCTGAGTATGATCTTTTTGTTTCTTACCATCACTAACCGAAACCTGCTGAAAAGATAACCTATGAAAAGCATCAATAAATTATTTGCTTCAAAAGCCTGGTGGGTCTGGTTGCTGCTGCTGCTTTTTATTATTAACTATGCGGCTTCAGTTTTTCATGCCCGTTTAGATCTTACTAAAGAAAAGCGTTATACACTCAGCAAGGCTACCAGGGATTTGTTGAAAAATCTGGAGGATGATGTAGAGATAGAAGTGTTTTTAAAAGGTCAATTTCCTGCCGGTTTTAAGAAACTGGCCAATAGTACCAATGAGTTTTTACAGTTAATGAAGGACTGGAATGGTTCTAAACTGCATTACCGGTTTATTTCACCACAGGAAGAAATGGCAGGTAGTCCAGGCAAAACGTATGAGGATACATTAATTGGATTAGGTGCTAATGCCATCAATCTTACTGTTCAGGTAGCCGAAGGTCAGGAAAATAAGAGAGTATATCCTGTCGCATTGATGCGATATAAAGGCAGGCAAACGTTGGTTAATCTTTATTATGGTGGTAAAAGAATGATCACTCCTGTTGAAATGAACAGCGCAGAAGCATTAATGGAATACCAGTTTGCTAAGGCATTAGATGGATTGATCACTACAGAAAAACCACATGTGGCCTATTCAGTTGGCAATGGCGAACCGGTTGATGCAAAAACCTATGGAATACAAGAGGCATTAAAAAATGATTACCAGCTTGGTATTTTTGATCTCAATAAGCACAGTAAGATTTCTACAGACCTCAATGACAAAAGCAGGATTGATGTATTTATGATCGTGAAGCCAACGCTTCAATTTACGGAAGAGGAGAAGCTGAAAATAGATCAATACCTGATGAGAGGTGGTAAGCTCCTGATGTTCATTGACAACCTGATTGCGGAACAAGATAGCCTCAGTGCTGTTAAAGAAACGGTAGCTTTTGACCGAAACCTTAATCTTACAGATCAGTTATTCCGTTATGGCGTTCGTATTAATACGGATCTTGTAATGGACCTGCAATGTGATTATATGCCTTTTGTAGTAGGAGGTGATATGCAGAATCCGCAATTTGAGTTTTTAAAATGGAACTACTATCCTTTATTTGAATCAAAAGGCAATCATACGATCAATAAAAATATTGGTCTTGTATCAGGCAGGTTTGTGAATTCGGTTGATACTATTGCCACGCCAGGTGTAAATAAAACAGTTTTGCTTTCCAGTTCTGCAGACTCCCGGATCATCAGTACTCCAGCCCTGATCAGCCTGAATGAGAATAAGAATGTACCGAAGGATATCAAATTTAATAAAAGTGATATCCCCGTTGCCATGTTACTGGAAGGCAAATTCACTTCTTTATACCGTAACAGGGCTTCCCGTTCCCAATTGGACAGCCTTGCAGCAACCGGTAGCAATTTTCTGGCTGAGGGTAATGGAAATGGGAAGATCATAGTAGTAGCTGATGGTGATATGGTGCTAAACGATGTTTCTCCTAAAGAAGGACCTTTGCCTATGGGGCTTAATTTTTATACAGTTGGCTCGCAGTTTGAATACCAGTTTGCCAACCGTGAATTTTTACTGAACTGCCTTGAATACCTGGTGAATAAACCCGGTATTATTGAAACAAGAAATAAGGATATAGTGCTGCGTTTGCTGGACGGACAAAAAGTAAAGGAACAAAAAGCTACCTGGCAGTTCATCAATATTGCTTTACCCGTATTATTGGTCATGCTATTCGGTTGGTTATACCAGGGCTTACGAAAACGAAAGTATGCTGCCGGTTTTTAAAGCAATTTGCCGGGTAGATTCACCGGGTCTGAACCTCGTATTCACTATCCTATCTTTGCACATCATTAATTTATATTCATGACAAAAGAACAGGTAGAGTATCTCGTATTCGGCATTATACTGGTGCTGGCATTGGTTTTTGATCTGGGACTATTAAGCAAGAAAGACCAGAAGATCACAATCAGGCAGGCATTGTATCAAACCTTTTTTTGGGTAGGTCTGGCGCTGGCCTTTTTTGTTTTTATGTGGATAGAAGAGGGTGAACGGCTGGCATTAGAATACCTGAGCGGATACCTGATGGAATGGAGTCTTAGTATCGACAACATCTTTGTATTCATCCTGATCTTTTCTGCCTTTTCGGTCAAAGAAAAATACTATGGCCGTGTACTACTGATAGGAATCCTGATGGCGATCGTTTTCAGGGTAATATTCATCACAGTGGGAGTCGCCTTAGTCGAAAAATTCCATTGGATATTATATGTGTTTGGTGTGTTCCTTGTTTTCACCGGTTACAAAATGTTCACGGCGTCAGATGATGAGGAATTTAATCCCCAGGAAAGCAAGATATACCGCTTCATGAAAAAATTCCTGCCCCTGGTGCCGCATGATGGTAACGGGAAATACAGGGTGATGGTAAATGGAAAACCTGCTTACACAACGCTGTTTGTTGTGATTATTATGCTGGCTGCTATCGATCTTGTTTTTGCATTAGATTCCATACCTGCAGTAATGGGTATATCAAGAGATAAGCTGGTGATCTATACTTCTAACATTTTTGCTGTGCTTGGTTTGCGTTCGCTCTTCTTCCTGCTACGGGGGGCTGTCAGCAAGTTTGACTACCTGCAGCAGGGCATTGCAATTGTGTTGGTATTCATCGGCTGTAAAATGCTGGGCGAACAT
Organism: uncultured Chitinophaga sp.; assembly: GCA_964634265.1. Taxonomy (GTDB): domain Bacteria; phylum Bacteroidota; class Bacteroidia; order Chitinophagales; family Chitinophagaceae; genus JJ008. The sequence goes on from CAZWIM010000003.1 coordinate 43,105, forward strand.
TGGATCAACCAGTGGGTAAATAAGCAGATACAAGTGATCATTTCATTGGGAGTGATTATGGTTTGTATATCCGGTTCAATTTTCTACTCCATCTTTATGCAGAAAAAAGGTGAACCGGAAGATGTGACTGACGAAAGCCAGTTACCGGGTTAATTAGTTTTGTGACCTATACTATTCATCATATTGCCAAAATAATAGAGGCAGATGCCGTAATTGTCAACGACTCGGTAATTGAAAATTTATTGCTTGACAGCCGGAAAGTGTTTGCCCCCGGATCATCACTTTTTTTTGCTTTACAGGGTCCCCGCAGGGACGGTCACCAGTTTATCGCTGAACTTTATAAAAGAGGCGTGATGAATTTTGTTGTGGATCAACAGGTAGAAACTAATAAGTACCCCGGGGCTAATTTCTTAAAGGTTACTGATTCATTGGAAGCTTTACAGTTGCTGGCAGCTAATCATCGCCAGCAGTTTTCTATACCGGTCATTGGTATTACCGGAAGCAATGGCAAAACAATTGTAAAGGAATGGCTTTCCCAGTTGCTGCATCATGATCATACAATTGTCCGTAGTCCTAAAAGCTATAACTCACAAATCGGTGTGCCATTAAGTGTATGGCAAATCAATAAGCAGCATACTCTTGCCATTTTTGAAGCCGGAATTTCCCGTCCCGGAGAAATGGAAAAACTGCAAAAAATTATTCAGCCAACGATCGGTGTATTGACGAATATTGGAGAAGCGCATAGTGAAGGGTTTGCTTCATTGCAGGAAAAGGAGACAGAGAAAAGAAAGCTTTTTAAGAATGCTGTTTTGCCCGGACAGTTGCTGGTAAAAGATATCAGCAAACAAAAAAGTAATACAGTAATCTCAGCTGCATTGGCGGGCCAGGAACTTAAAATTCAAATTCCTTTTACTGATGATGCATCGGTACAAAATGCAATTACCTGCTGGCAGGTAATGCTTCATCTGGGGTACAGGCAGGAAGTGATTCAGGAACGAATGCTTTTGCTTACACCAGTCAATATGCGGCTGGAACTAAAGAAAGGCCTCAATCACTGCTCGATTATTAATGATAGTTACAGTGCCGATATCAGTTCATTGGAAATAGCACTCAATTTCCTGGACCAGCAGTCAGGTAATAACAAAAAGACAGTTATACTTTCAGATTTTCTGCAGAGCTCAGTTGCTGATGAATTACTCTACCGGCAGGTAATGGAGAGCCTCCTAAAACACAAAGTGAACCGTTTGATCGGAATTGGTGAAAAGATTACAACACAACTATACTCTCATTTTCCTAAAGGACATAACGGAATTGATATACAGCTTTTTCGGTCAACAGATGAGTTTATTCACCAGTTCAGGTCATCTCATTTTAAGGAAGAAGTGATATTGGTAAAAGGGGCCAGGGTATTTACTTTTGAAAAAATTGCTCAATTACTGGAACTAAAAGTTCATCAAACAGTATTAGAAATTAATCTCTCTGCTATAGTTCACAATTTGAAAGAATACCAGCGGAGGCTTAAGCCTTCCACAAAAATAATGGCGATGGTTAAGGCCTTTGCGTATGGAAGCGGTGGGGCTGAGATCGCAGGCATTTTACAATATCATAAAGTGGATTACCTGGGTGTTGCTTATGCCGATGAAGGGGTTGAATTAAGAAAAGCTGGCATTGCTTTGCCAATAATGGTAATGAATCCCGAAGAGAATGCTTTTGAAGCCATTGTTGACTATAACCTCCAACCAGAAATTTATTCATTTGAATTGTTGCAGTCATTTGATCTCTTTCTGCAAAAGGAGGGTCTGCAACAATACCCCGTTCACCTAGAAATTGAGACTGGTATGAATAGGCTCGGATTTGCAGCTGAGGATACCGGGAAACTTGCAGATTATTTATTGTCATGTCCCTCTTTTAGAGTTGAAACTGTTTTTACTCATCTTGCAGCAAGTGAGGAAAAAGCGAATGATGATTTCACATTAACTCAGTCCTCGGTTTTTAATAAAGCAACGTCAGAACTGGAAGAAAAATTGGGCTATTCAATTATTAAACATATTGCCAATTCAGCTGCTGCAGTAAGACTTCCGGATCTTCAGCTGGATATGGTAAGGTTGGGCATCGGGCTTTATGGTGTGGATAGTGCTGCTTCGGGTTTACTGAATTTACAAACAGTCGCTACATTAAAATCCACCATCGCCCAGCTCAAGCATTTGAAAAAAGGTGATTCTGTCAGCTACAACAGGAAAGGAAGGGTTGAAAAGGAGTCACTGATCGCTACCATCCGAATCGGATATGCTGATGGTTTTCCGAGGAGTCTGGGTAATGGAGTCGGAAAAGTATTGATCAGGGGAAAAATGGTACCGGTAATCGGAACGGTTTGTATGGATATGTTTATGGCTGATGTGACTGGGATTCCGGATGTGAAGGAAGGGGATGATGTCATCATATTTGGCGAAACCCTATCGGTGCAATCAGTTGCCCAATGGGCTGACACTATTCCGTACGAAATAATGACAGGTATTTCTCAACGGGTAAAGAGGGTTTATTTTGAAGAATAGCCGGCTTTTCTGACAGTTTTCTATTATGATTTCTTTCACCGGATCGCTTTATCCGCTCACCTCAATCTTCTTATATTTGTTCCTATTATGAAGACGCTTAAGCTACGACATGTCATACTTCTTATCAGCATAATCATCTTTGTCGACCAGGCATTGAAGATATGGATCAAAACATCGCATCCAACAGGGGAAGTGTTGCGGGTATTTGGTATGGACTGGTTTCGCCTTCATTTTATCGAAAACCCGGGAATGGCCTGGGGCTGGAAGTTCGGTAATGAAACCGGTAAAATGATTCTGACCTTATTCAGGCTGGCTGCGGTAATCTTTGGTACATGGTACCTGGGAAAAATTGTAAAACAGCAATACAGCCGTGGATTTGTTGTGTGCGCCGGATTGATCTACGCAGGAGCATTGGGTAATCTTATTGACAGTATGTTTTATGGGATGATCTTTGATAAAGGCCTTCATTATGATGCGGCTATTAATGAATACGTAACTTATTCTGGAATTGCTGAATTTTCTTCAAGTGGCTATTCATCATTCTTACATGGAAGTGTGGTGGATATGCTTTACTTCCCCATTATTAAATCAAATTTTCCTTCCTGGATGCCTTTTGTAGGAGGGCAGGAATTTGAATTCTTTAGCCCGATTTTCAATATTGCAGATGCATCTATTTCTATTGGTGTAATAACGTTGCTTATCTTTCAAAAACGATTTTTCAAGAAACATTCGGGGATTGAAACCCATTCTACCGTTGAAACTAATACTGATGTAAGTGATAAGGTGCAGATTTCGTAGTTCCTTTTATCCAGTTAATGTTTCATCACCTTCTTTTGTAAAACAGTGCCCCCGGCCACAACTCTTAAGTAATATATACCGGGTTGAAGTTCCTCTGTATTTTCAATGCTAAGGGTATTGATGCCGTTCGAGAGCAAAAATGATTTTTGTTTTACAATTCTGCCTGCCTGGTCAATAAGCATTGTTTCAGCTCTTTCTTGCGCAGCTGAACTGAGTTCAAAGTCAAGTTTATACTTAAAAGGGTTAATTACAGTAACAAAAGAGCAATGATCTGCAACATTAGATACCTGGATAGTTCTTGAATAAACGGACTGGTTATTGTTTCTCATCCGTATCCTGTAATATATTTTACCGCTTACGGGGACAGGATCAGTAAAGGAATAATGGCTATATACAGAAGAATAATCATTGTGACCGTTTACAGTTCCTATAACAGTAAAATTATTTCCGTTTGTACTTCTTTCAACATCGAACATCACAGGTTCATCCTCTCCAGTGGTAGTCCATTGCAGATCTGTTCGTTGCTGAGCATTTAAATTTCCATTGAAAGATAATAACCGGGCATGCAAGGGTATACCACATTCTATCACACCAACAGTAATGGTCAGTGCATCACTAAACCTGCAATTATCGTTTGAAAGGTTGGATACCGTAGTGGCAACAACCAGCCTGTACATATCACCATTATTGGACATTTGTGTCTGGGAAACAGGTATTGTATAGTAAGCAACATATTCCCAGGCGGTGCCATTCCATACAGGCACACCAGATCCCGTTGCACCGGGTATATCAATCCATGTAGCACCACCGTCTGTACTGCGTTGCCATTTGTACTCAGTATAGTTATTAAAATAGGAGCGAATCGTATCACTAAGTACCAGTACGTTACTATCACAAACTATTGGATTATTCATGGGCCCATACTTCATATCCGGTGAGCAGGTGGCCACCGTTATATCGTCTAATGCCCAGTCGTTACCACCACCTCCCGGGGCGTTGTTGAAATACTTTAAGGTAAAACTTGTCTGTGCAGGGCCTGTAAGAAACGTAAAACCTTTCTTTACCCATTGACCTGAATAAAGCAAGTCACCGGTAGTATAGTAGTCAACACCATCTATTTCAAAAGTGATATTTGGACGAACACCCGATGAATCACCAGTTGCTGTTGGTATATAGTAAGGAGGGCCAGCAGAACTTGTGGCACCCCGGCCATTTGAGTCACATCCACATTTGGAGCAAATGTTGCGCATCCAGCAGGATATTTCATAGTAGGTATTTGGACAAAGCCCTGTAATCGTTTGCTGAAATGCGGAGTCAATTCTGTATGCAGCATTGATCACCAGCATATATCCTGCATTAGGATTTGCTACTGTATCTGCAGGAGGGTTTCCTGCATATGGGTCTGTAGCACTGGTATGGTCGCCAATGATGTCCCAAACGTTAAATACCCTGTGAGTTGGGGATGAATTATCTGGTTTAGCCCATGTATTTACTGTTGTATAATTTACACGGGTAGAAGTATTATTAGCGATCCCATAATAATAGTCCTGTGGGGAATTAGTATTGAAAATATTATATGTGTACCCTGTAGGTACATTAGCAGAAGTTCCCCTGTTTCGTGGTTGACCACTTCCAAATGTACCATTGAATTCTGTACCTATGGCGTTAGTACCAATTGTATTGGAACAAATACCATAGTTTGCATACACTCTTACAGTATTCGAAGGGAAAGTATATGTTTGAATAGGATTGACTCCATTTTTGTAGGTAATTGTTCCTCCGCCAGTACTGATATTTGAACCTGTTACAGCTGTTACTACTACCCTGAAAGATGCAATCATTATACAGGTGCTGCTGTAAAAGGAAGGTTTGTGTGTGTTAGCCACTCTTCCTCTTCTGAAAGCTGTTGCAGGTGCTGCTGATGGGTTAAAACCAAGATGTATGGTAACTTGTGTTCCTGTGATCCAACCGGGATCATCTCCATAGCCATCGGTAAGCTGTTTGTATATTTTACCCTCGTTAGTCAATACCCTTATTGTTCCGGGAATAAATGTGGTACCTGTCGGCACATTATCCCTGTAGCGGCAGCTATCATATGTACCGGAGCGTACAACAAACGAAGCTCTTATTTCAAGTGTGTCACCTGTTTCAAGAGTGCCGCCGTTCAAACCCTTTGTAACATTGATATAGCTTTTGCCAAAGTCTACTGTTTGTGCATAACTGTAACCCGAGCTGATTACAAAGTATAGAATAATTGTAATAAAGCAAAAGAAGGAGAAAGTATAGGGTACACTTCTTTTTTTCATGGATCGGATTTTCTTTTCACAAAGTCTGACTCTGAGAAATAAAAATAGATTAATCTACATTGTAATACAATAGGACTTTCTACTTAAATACGTAAAAAAATACCCGTGGTTTTTACAAAGTAGTTTTTTAATGAATTTTCTAAGTGTAAACCATTGTTTGGTGTATCGTAATAGAACGATTAATCAATCGTAGATTAGGAAGAGTATATAAAGCAAAGTCCCGGCAATTGCCGGGACATTTGTTTTTGTGGTTATGCTCAAGGGTTACGGTTATTCGTAATTATTGAACCAGTCTTTTTCAGATTCTTCTATATCATCAGGTAATGCACTGACAAATGGCCTTACTGTACTGACGAAAATATCCCGAATGCTCCTTAGTGAATAGACCCTGGAAGGTGCTGATTTTGATGAAAGTATTGATCGCAAATAGGGTGTCTGGTAATTATCATCTGCGAAAGCTGCTGGTTCAGCTTGAACCGCTTTCAGAGGATTAGCCAGGAAAAAGAGTGATGGATAGGCTGCATTTTTCATAGTCGGGTATTTACTGGTTTTTAAGAGTATTGGAATTTTACTACCGTTAAGGTAATGAGTTAATTCTTGTTTCGCCAAGGCTATGTCCATAAAAAAAGAGAAGAATGTTGAATTCTTCTCTTTTTACGATAGGAGTTTTACGATAATTATTTTTTCAGTGTTCCTACCATATTGGCAGGAACCACCCATTGATCAAACTGTTCTGGTGTAACATAGCCAAGTTTTACAGCCATCTCTTTCAGTGTAGTTCCTTCTTTGTGTGCCTTTTGTGCTATTTCTGCTGCTTTATAATAACCAATCTTTGTGTTAAGTGATGTTACCAGCATCAGGCTGTTATCAACATGTTTTTTGATATTGGCTTCAATTGGTTTAATGCCAACAGCACATTTATCGTTGAATGAAACACAGCCGTCGCCAATTAGCCTGGCACTGTGCAGGAAGTTGTAAATCATCACAGGTTTGAACACATTCAGTTCAAAATGACCCGTTGCGCCGCCAATATTAATGGCAACATCATTACCCATCACCTGTGCAGCAATCATGGTTAATGCCTCACATTGTGTAGGGTTGACTTTTCCGGGCATAATGGATGATCCCGGTTCATTATCCGGGATAAATATTTCACCAATACCGCTCCTGGGTCCGGAGGAAAGCATACGGATATCATTAGCAATTTTCATCAGGCTTACAGCTACTGTTTTCAGGGCGCCATGTGCTTCCACAATGGCATCATGTGCTGCCAATGCTTCAAATTTATTTTCAGCTGTTACAAATGGCAAGCCTGTGAGCTTTGCAATATGTTTAGCTACATTCTCGGCATAGTTGGGTGGTGTATTTATACCAGTACCAACAGCTGTGCCTCCCAGGGCCAGTTCACTCAGATGTGCCAATGAATTTTTGATTGCCTTCAAACCATGGTCCAGTTGTGATACATAGCCGCTGAATTCCTGGCCAACTGTCAAAGGAGTTGCATCCATAAAATGTGTGCGGCCGATCTTCACCACATGCATATATTGCTTGCTTTTCTTTGCCAGGGTATCACGCAGCTTTTTAATACCAGGTATGGTTGTTTCCACCAGTATTTTATAAGCTGCTATATGCATAGCAGTTGGAAAAGTATCATTAGAGGATTGTGATTTGTTTACATCATCATTTGGATGCAAAAATTTTTCCTTGTCTGTGAGGTTACCGCCTTTCAGTACATGGCCACGATAAGCTATTACTTCATTTACATTCATATTGCTTTGTGTGCCACTTCCGGTTTGCCATACTACCAGCGGAAAATAGTCATCCAATTTTCCTTTCAATATTTCATCACATACCTTACCAATAAGTGTTGCCTTGTTTTTAGGTAGTACCCCTGCTTCAAGGTTTGTGATAGCAGCAGCTTTTTTCAGGTAGGCAAATGCCTGAATGATTTCTTTTGGCATCCTGTTGATATCCTGCGCAATCTTAAAATTATCAATACTGCGTTGGGTTTGGGCGCCATAGTAGGCATTTGCCGGTACTTTTACTTCGCCCATTGTATCTTTTTCAATCCTGTATTCCATAGTAGAGAGGGTTTTTAAATGTCCCGCAAAGGTAGGTCAATCAATAAATCGGGTACCTGATTTTTGATAAGAAAAGAATGCTAATTTCCCCCAATGAAACCAGTTTGTTTCCTCCTTTTGTTTCTCCTGTCTATAGGTGCCAGTTCACAACAGCAAAGCAGGAATATTATTATCATCACTACGGATGGATTGCGCTGGCAGGAGGTATTCCGGGGATTGGACACTGCTATCGCCAAAAATCCAAAATATAACGAGGGGGACAGTGCTTATATCTATTCAACTTATTGGTCGGCTGATGAGAAAGAGAGAAGGAAAAAACTAATGCCGTTTCTTTGGAATACGATCGTATCTAAAGGACAGGTATTTGGAAACAGGACATTGGGAAGCAAAGTGGATAACGCCAATCCTTATTGGTTTAGCTATCCCGGGTATAGTGAAATATTTACCGGCTACGCTGATACGGCTATAAACAGCAATAGTTATCCTCCCAATCCGCATGTTACCGTATTGGAGTTTTTGAATAATCAGCCAAACCTGAAAGGAAAAATTGCAGCCTTTGGCGCCTGGAATGCTTTTGACAGGATTTTAAACGAAGAAAGAAATAAGATACCGGTGATTTGTGGCTTTGATTTGACAGGAGGTAAATCACCCACTGCCAATGAGAAACTGATCAACCGTATGCTGAAAGATTCATATAAACCCTGGCTGGAAGATGAATGCCTGGATATGTTTACTCACTATGCGGCCATGGAGTGGCTGAAAACCAGGAAACCCAGAGTGTTGTATATCGCTTATGGAGAAACAGATGAATGGGCACATGCAGGACGTTACCGCTCTTATCTTGACGCAGCCAGGCAGGTAGATGACTGGATCAAAGATATATGGGATTTTGTACAAAGAGATCCTCAGTATAAGGATAAAACAACCTTGTTTATTACAACTGATCATGGGCGGGGAGATGTAAAGAAAGAAGAGTGGACAAGCCATGGAAGCAGTATAGAAGGCGCCAATGAGATTTGGTTTGCAGTATTAGGTCCCGATACTCCTGAAAGGGGTGAGCTTAATTCTGCTATGCAACTTTACCAGCAACAATTTGCTCAAACTATTGCTCAATTGATGGGTTATACTTACAAAGCATCACACCCGGTTGCTGATGCAATACTTTACGTTTTCAAAATGAAGAAATGAGAAAATCTTTCCTGTTGCTTTTCCTTTTTGTTTCAATTTTTGCTTTTGCCCAAAAAAATGATACACCTCCGTTGCCCACAAAGGCACAGTTAGCCTGGCATGAAAACGAGTTTTATCTGTTCATGCATTTCGGCCCTAATACATTCACCGGTAAAGAGTGGGGTGAAGGAAATGAGCCGGAGGATATTTTCAATCCTACTGAACTGGATTGCAGGCAATGGTGCAGGATTGCCAAAGCTTCAGGTGCAAAGGGAATTATCATTACGGCTAAACATCACGATGGTTTTTGCCTATGGCCCAGTAAATATTCTAAGCATACAGTAAGGGAAAGTAAATGGAAAGATGGAAAAGGAGATGTATTGAAAGAGCTTTCACAGGCATGCAGGGAGTTTGGATTAAAGTTTGGCGTTTACATCTCTCCGTGGGACAGGAATCATCCGGACTATGGAACAGAGAAGTATAACGATGTGTTTGTAGGTATGATGAAGGAAATATTTCAGAACTACGGGCCTATATGGGAGCTTTGGTGGGATGGTGCAAACGGGGAGGGCCCAAACGGCAAAAAACAGGAGTATGACTGGCGCAGGTATGAAAATACAGTAAGGCAACTTTCACCTAAAACAGTTGTGTTCAGCGATATTGGCCCTGATATTCGCTGGGTGGGCAATGAAAATGGGTTTGTGGGTGATCCTAACTGGAATTTTTTAGATACTGCTGGTTATAAACGGGGCATTGGAGCTCCTGCCAATGATACCCTTAATCATGGAAATTATTATGGTAAACACTGGATTCCTGCAGAATGTGATGTGAGTATACGTCCAGGCTGGTTTTACCGGGAAGCGGAAGATAGTAAAGTGAAATCAGCTGAAAAACTGTTTGATATATACCTGAAATCAGTTGGCCGCGGAGCTAACCTGTTATTGAATGTACCGCCAGACAAAAGAGGACTGATTCATGAAGCAGACTCTGCTGCATTAATACAATTCAGAAGATTGCGGGATGAAAGTTTCTCGGCTAATTTATTGAAGGAAGCAGACAGTTATTATGAGTTTAGCCAAAAAGATCTTCACAATAAACCTCTTTTACTGAGAGGATTTGATACCACTTCTGCTTATTATGGGATTAATCTGCAGAACTTCATCGTGCAACTGTCACAGCCGGTAAAAACAAATTGCATTGTATTGCGGGAGGCAATTCATTTAGGACAAAGTATTCGTCGTTTCAGTATTGTGTTATACAATAACGATAAGCCAATTGGTGAGGTGCAGGGAACCAGTGTGGGCAGAAAGCGAATTCTCACTTTTCCTGCCACTACCATTACTTCATTCCGGGTATACCTTGAAGATGCAAAAGGAAATGACAATATCACAGGTATTGCCGCTTACCTGATTGATAATAAGCTGGTGGAAGAGTAGCTGGCTTATTTGCCCTTGAAATCAGCTTTCCTCTTTTCGAGGAAAGCTGCCACACCTTCCTTCATGTCTTCGGTATCGAAAGTATTTCCAAATTCTTCGATCTCCAGTGCATAGCCATCTTTGCTTTCATCAAATACGGCATTGGCCGCCTTAATGCATCCGGCTACGGCAAGTGGTGCTTTTGAGTTAATGATATCCAGAATCTTTTTTGTATGATCCAATAATGTATCGGCAGAGGTAACATAGTTTATAAGGCCAAGCTGCTTTGCTTCATTTGCATCGATCATAAGTGCTGATAGCATTAGCTCCATTGCTTTGCCTTTTCCAATCAATTGAACTAAACGTTGTGTACCACCATAGCCGGGAATTAAACCCAGGTTTACTTCAGGCTGACCAAATTTTGCATTTTCGCTGGCTAAACGAAAGTGGCAACTCATGGCTAACTCGCATCCGCCGCCTAATGCAAAACCATTTACTGCTGCCACAATCGGTTTTGAAGAATTTTCAATTCTTGCAAATGTGTCCTGTCCTCTTTTGGCCAGGGCCATGGCCTGTTCTTTGTTCAACGCATTAAATTCGGTGATGTCGGCACCAGCCACAAAGGCTTTTGCCCCGGCACCGGTAATTATAACTGATTTTATTTCCTGGTTGTTTTCGATTTCATCTAAAGCAGTATTCAGGTCAGTAAATACGTCTTTGTTTAAAGCATTCAATTTATCAGGCCGGTTGATGGTAATTGTATAAATACCATTTTCCAGGCTGGCTAGCAGTGTTTGATACATGTAATAATAGATTTAAAAATTGCGGTGTTCTTTTACCCAGTTACTTATATAATCAGCTATCTCATGGGTATTGGTACCAGGATGAAACAATTTGCCGACACCAATTTTATTTAGTTCTTCAATGTCTTCATCCGGTATAATGCCTCCGCCGGTCAGCAGCACATCGTCCATTCCTTTTTCTTTCATAAGGTTTATCACTTTAGGAAATACGGTATTGTGGGCACCGGACAGAATGCTGATGCCAATGGCATCCACATCTTCCTGCAAAGCGGCATTTACTACCATTTCTGGAGTTTGCCTGAGACCGGTATAAATTACTTCCATACCAGCATCCCGCAGGGCTGTCGCAATTACTTTGGCGCCCCTGTCGTGGCCATCAAGACCAACTTTTGCCACCAAAACTCTGATAGGTCTGTTCATCGTAAAATATTGTATTGCAAAATTAGGTTCTTTCAGCTTCAGCAGCGTATATTAGGTTATGCAATACAGGAAGTTTGGCGCTACTGAATTGCTGGTAAGTGAGGTCGGCTTTGGTGCATGGGCTATCGGTGGCGGGGCAATGATTGGTAATACAGCTATTGGCTGGGGCAATGCTGATGATGCAGTTTCAGAGGAGGCAATTTATGCATCACTGGAAGCAGGTATTAATTTCTTTGATACCGCTGATATATACGGCCTGGGCCATTCTGAAGAATTATTAGGGAAAACTATTGGTTGCAGAAAAAATGTGATCATAGCCAGTAAGGCAGGTAATGTTTCCAGGAATAATGAATTTACTACAGACTACAGCAGGCAGCACATACTTAATGCCTGTGAAGCTTCTCTTAAACGACTAAAACGGGAAGCAATCGATTTTTACCAGTTGCATACAGCAAGACTTACACATTTGCAACAAGGTGATTGTATCGAAGCCATGCAGCGGTTACAACAGGAAGGGAAAATCAGGTATTGGGGGCTTTCGCTGAATACTTTTTATCCGTTACCCGAAGCAGAGTATTTATTGCAGCAAGAACTGGGTAATGGTTTTCAACTGGTGTTGAATTTATTAAACCAGCATTCTTTACCACTGCTGAGAAAGGCCGGAGAAAAGGGTTATGGCATCATAGCAAGAATGCCATTGCAGTTTGGGCTACTGACCGGAAAGTTTGATAGGGGAGTTTCATTTCCTGTAAATGATCACCGGAAAAACAGGCTTACGGACCAGGTTGTAAGAGATTGTGCTGAAGCACTAGGTCCGGTATGGGATTTATGTAAAAAATACAGCTGTACTAAAACACAACTGGCGTTGAGTTTTGTGCTGAGTTACCCTGAGGTGTCAGTCATCATTCCGGGGATACGGACAAAGGAACATGTAGCAGGAAATACAACCGGTTTAGTTAAATTGGAAATTCCTGACAGGCAAATGATTGAAAAGCTGGGTAGTGGTGCCTTTGTTTCAATTATGGAAATGATCAGGCAACAAGGTTAAAACTGGCTTGATGCAAATTGGATTCTCCTTATTGTCTCATCCTTACCAATAAGTTCCGCAATATCAAACACACCCGGGCCGAATTTTCCGCCAACCAGCATGATACGAAATGGCAGCATCAGTTCACCTGGTTTCAGGTCATTAACGGAAGCTATTTCTTTAAAATTGGTTTCTAAAGTATGTGCTGTCCAATCAGGGCTTAATTCATAATTGCGGATAAGTTCTGCAAAAAAAAGTTTCTTGCCTTCATTCCATTTTGGTTTCACTGCATCCACATCTAATACTTCCGGTGCTTTAAAAAAGAAAGCAGATTGTTGCAAAAAATCTGTCAGCAGCGTACACCTGTCTTTTACCAATGTTATTATCTTGTCAAGCAGCGCTTCATTAGTAATGGTAATATCATTTTGAGAAAGCAGTTCTTCAACCTTCAACCTTAAACTTTCAACTTTCAACTTTTTGATCCACTCATGGTTAAACCACTTCGCTTTTTCATAATCGAATTTTGCCCCGGCACTGTGCACTCTTTCCATCGAAAACTTCTCAATTAATTCTTCTTTGGAAAAAATTTCTTGTGCTGTTCCATCGTTCCATCCAAGCAGTGCCAGCAGGTTGATAAAGGCTTCTGGTAAAAATCCTTTTTCTTTAAAACCTTCGGTCAATTCGCCGGTTTTTGGATCGGTCCAGTTCATAGCAAATACCGGGAAACCATATTTGGCTCCGTCTCTTTTACTGAGTTTGCCATTAGGGCCAAGAATAAGAGGGAAGTGTGCCCACTGCGGCATATTTTCCAGCCCGAACAGATATTTCCAGAGAAGGATATGAACCGGTGCTGAGGGCAGCCACTCTTCACCCCGGAAAGCATGGCTTATTTGCATTAAATGATCGTCCACTACTACCGCCAGGTGATAGGTAGGCATACCATCTGCTTTCAGTAAAACTTTATCATCAACAGTTGATGTGTCAAAACTTACTTCTCCGCGGATCATATCTGTGAAGCTCACTGTTTCATTCTCTGGCATTTTTATCCGGATCACATGCCTGGTTCCTTCATCAAGCAACTTTTGTGTTTCTTCTTTTGATAATGAGAGTGAATTCCTCATTTTCATGCGGATGGTATGGTCGTATTGAGGAGAAGGATTTTGGTCACTTCTAAAATCCTGGCGCATTTTTTCTAATTCCTCAGGAGTGTCAAAAGCATAGTAGGCATGCCCCTCATTTACCAGTTTTTCTGCATACTGCCGGTAGGTTTCTTTTCTTTCACTTTGGCGATAGGGACCAAAGCTGCCCCCATGTTGTACACTTTCATTTGGTTCCAGTCCGCACCATTTCAGAGTGTCAAAAATGTATTCTTCTGCTCCGGGTACGTAGCGGTTCTGGTCAGTGTCTTCTATTCTTACAATAAAATCTCCACCATGTTTTTTGGCAAACAGGTAGTTATATAAAACTGTTCTTACACCACCGAGATGAAGGCCACCTGTGGGACTAGGTGCAAACCGAACCCTTACTTTTTTACTCATAGGCTGCAAAGATAAAACCACTAACCTCTAAAGGGGAGCTATATTTGTATAAATGCTTAAATATTTTATCAAAACTCCGTGGTGGTTAAAAAAAATGTACCCGAACAGGATATGGAGTATTGATACAGCTGAAAAAAGTATTTACCTGACGTTTGATGATGGCCCGCATCCTGTAGCTACTACTTTTGTATTGGATGAACTAAAAAAATATAATGCCAAAGCGACATTCTTTTGTATTGGCAAGAATGTTGAAAAAAATCCTGCACTGTATGACCGTATAATCGCTGAGGGACACCAAACGGGAAATCACACTCAAAACCACCTGAATGGTTGGAAAACAGCAGATGAATCTTATCTGAGTGATGTCAGTTTAGCAGCAAGAGTTATTCAATCCAATCTCTTCAGACCGCCTTATGGCCGAATCCGATCCGGGCAAGCCAGGAAGTTAGATAAATATAAGATTGTAATGTGGGATGTACTGAGTGGTGATTTTGATCTGACAATTTCAAAAGAAGCTTGTTTACAGAATGTATTACGAAATACCAGCTCAGGATCTATTGTTGTATTTCATGACAGTGAGAAGGCATTGGAAAAATTACGCTATTCACTGCCATTGGTGCTTGAGCATTTTAGCCAAAAAGAGTACAAGTTTTTGCCGATTCCTATCCAATAGTGAGGTATACCTCTATAAAAAAGTTAGGGCCTGGGTAGAAACCCTGGCCCGTTTTTAATCCGTACCCTATGAAAACTGGTTTAAAGGTATAATAATTTTTTAATTACGGCAAAGTAATTTGGTGAGTAACGCCGTTAATCGATATGGTTGCCTGGTTGTCGCAATTACCGCTTCCAAAGTCCAGTACTGCAATCCATGGGCTATTTGTGGTAGCATTGGCTCTCACAATTCTTATCTTCCCGCGGACTATCCACCGGCAGTTGAATCGTTTAACCAGGGGTTCAATAATGTTTGATTCCCATACAGTTAAGAGATTGCCTCTTTTTACACGACCCCTTGCTGAACCTTCAATTTTAAAAATATCATCAAGTGGAATTGGGGTGGCTAAACCCTCTATTTGAGTTATGACTTTTACGCTGTTCCACTCGGTAAAGTTGCCATTAGGACGGGTAAGTTTGCCATTGATTACTTCTGCTTTAAACTGCCTGGCTGGCGGAATATTGGCAACAGGCGAACTTGTATTAGTTATCTTGTGTACACCCTGCACTCTTACGCTGTCAAAATAAAAATCAACAAATTCGGTAGTGGCAACTGACCCGGGAACTATCAACCTTCCGGTATAAACTGTCACAATTTTACCCTTGCGGAAATGTCCATCACGGCCTACACAGCCAGGACCAAAATCCAGTGTAACTTTTACCGGGAATGGTGCCGGAGGGTTTAAACGGTCAATGATAACATCAGGGCAGGCAGTAACCCGGCCAAAAATTCCGGTTCCGCCAACACCTACTTCATCATTTACCCCCATTACGTCATCAAACACACCATTGAAAACAATCTCTGATTCACCATCAGCTTCGCTGGAAATTCTTGAAGCTTCCATTTCTTGTTCTTCTTCAGTACCATTTTGACTCTGCTCTTTTTGACAAGAAGTAATGGATAAAACAGCAAAGAATAAGAAAATTGCTGCCAGCGGGAAGGAAATGATCCTTGATTTCATAAACAATAATTTTGCAGTTAAGGTAGTTTAACGCCTTTAAGAACAGTTTTATTGACCAAAGTTTAAAGGAATCTTAAAGTTTTTTGCTGAGTTTTGTCATTCAAAGATCCCTGATAATGAACCTGATAGATACACACTCCCATATTTACTTGCCTGAATTTGAGACCGATAGGGATTCCATGTTGCAGCGGGCTGAAAAAGAAGGGGTTAGGAAGGTCTTGATGCCGGCAATAGATTCCGAAACCCATGAAAACATGCTTAAGCTTGAGCAAAAATTTCCTGGGGTATGCATCGCTATGATGGGAGTACATCCTTGTTCTGTAAAAAGTAATTTCAGCGAGGAGTTGAAAACTGCCCGGGCATACCTGGATAAAAGACCCTTTATTGCCATTGGCGAGATTGGTTTGGATTTTTACTGGGATAAAACCTTCTCCGAAGAACAATACCTTGCTTTTCATGAACAAATAGAATGGGCCATGCAGTATGATATACCCGTTGTTATTCATTCAAGGGAATCTGTTGATGAATGTATCACTGTGGTTTCGGAACATCAAAAAGGAAAGTTGAAAGGCGTATTCCATTGTTTTTCTGGAAATGACAGGCAGGCGCAGCAAATAACTGACCTTGGCTTTTACCTGGGTATCGGCGGTGTTGTTACTTTTAAGAATTCAGGTTTAGATAAAGTAATGGAAATGGTTTCGCTGGATTATGTTGTTTTAGAGACAGATGCCCCTTACCTGGCACCGGTGCCGTTTCGGGGGAAGCGGAATGAGCCTTCTTATCTGAAGTATGTGGTGGAGAAATTGGCAGAATTGAAAAAATGTTCTGTAAAAGAAGTTGCAGTTATTACTACTACCAATGCAGACAAATTGTTTAAAAAATAAAATCCTCCGTTTACAATTAACGGAGGATAGAGCGGAGACCGAGGGATTCGAACCCTCGATACCCTTTAGGGGTATACACACTTTCCAGGCGTGCCTCTTCAACCACTCGAGCAGGTCTCCATGGATTGTGAAGGGCGGCAAAAATAAGGATTATTGACTTACCAGTTGTTAGCCTGATCGGGGTTTAATCTTTCTGATACATCTACTGGCTGATTTTCCTCCCAGTTGGGATCAAATTTTACAAACCAGGATATCCAAAGACTACGGCTCAACCGCATCAGCCATGGTTGAATGAGAATGAGTAAAACAGAATTTATTCCCAACCAATAAAAAAAACGGTTATCCGAAGTGGACATACCAATAATAACATACCAGGCAATAAGGGTTGATACGGTAAAAGCCACACCTAATGCATAACTCACATAACCAGTGCCATAATAAAAGCCAACTTCTATTTCTGTTGGCTGGCCGCATACTGTACAATTTTTATGCATTTCCAGGTTTTTCTTTCCTACAGTTACCGGATGTTTGAATAATTTTCCCTCTCTGCAACGGGGACAATGGCAGGTTATGGCAGATGAAAGATAACCTCTGTGTTTTTTGTTGTCGGACATGTCCTATGAGTTATTCGAATACTGCTGAATAATTTTTTCTAATTGTGAAGCCTGCGCCACTCCCGATTTCCGCCACAAAGTTTTTCCATGCTGGAAAAGCACCAGGGTGGGTACGCTTTGAATCTGCAATGCACCGGCAACAGACGGGCTTTTGTCTACATCAATCTTAAGAATGCGGACTTTGTCTCCCATTCTTGCATGAAGTTCTTCAAGTACAGGTTTCATCAGTTTACATGGTCCGCACCATTCAGCAAAGAAATCAACCAATACCGGCGTATTCCCATTAATAATTTCACCAAATGTTTCCCTTTTATTGCTTGTTGTTGTCATTTTTTTCTTTTTTAAACATACTGAATAACAAACCGCCCATCAATGCGCCATAGGCTGTACTGTTGTGCCACTTAGATGTGATAGCACAGGTGCCGCTGCTGCAGCCAATTTGTTGCCAGTAAACGTATCCTCCGATGGCACCAAGGATTATTCCGGCAATCAGCAATTTATTATTTAGCACCCAGCTCTTCATATTCAATATTTTCAGTTGTTTTAGAATTATTTTTCTTTACAGGTGTATAACAACTACCTCCTGCACAACACACACCATCAGTAAACAAAGAGAAAAGAGTGAAAACAGAACCCAAAATAATCCCTGATATCTCACCCGAACTGATGGAGGAAGACAAAATTAAGATACCCAAAGCTACCCTGATGATTTTTAAGGAGGTCCATCCGCTTTTTAACCGATCTATAAGAGTCATTTTTTTGATTTGATGGCAAATTTCCGATAGTGTAGATAAGCCAGAAGTGACATTTGTTACAAATAAAAACGGCTGCCAGAGACAGCCGTTTTGCAAACCTTACATTATTGTCTACATCTTACCGGGTAATATCTTGTGCCAGTATAACCACGGTAAAACTCTTCTTTTCAACTGGTACATGGTCCACCTCTCTTTACTCTGATCAATAGGGAAAGTTTCAAGTGGTTTGTTATTATAATCAAATTCGCAAAGCACCAATTTGCCATAGCCTGTTACTACAGGGCAGCTAGTATAACCGTTGTAACTTCCTGTAAGTTGTTTGCCTTCCATAAAAGCCAGTAAGTTCTTTATTAGCACAGGAGCTTGTTTACGAATAGCTGCACCGGTTCTGGAGGTTGGCAATGAAGAGGCGTCTCCTAATGAGAACACATTCGGATACTTCACATGTTGCAAAGTAAATTTGTCCACATCTACCCATCCGGCAGTATTGGCCAACGGACTGTTCTTAATAAAATCAGGGGCACTCTGAGGTGGTGTAACATGTATCATATCAAAACTCACCCAATATTCTTTGTCTTTATTTTGTTCTCCAAATCCAACAAACTTTGCTTTTTTGTTAGGCCCGTCTATTTCTACCAGTTTGGTAAAGAAATTCATCTGTACCTTGTCTCTTTCGGCCACTTTCTTCAATGTCTTTTCATATTTCTCTACACCAAAAAGCCTGGTGCCACCACTCCAATATTGTATTTCCGTTTTATCAAATACGCCATGCTTTTTAAAGTAATCCGCAGCCAGCCACATTATTTTATGCGGGGCTCCACCACATTTTACCGGAGTATTTGGATTGGTGAATAATGCCTTGCCTCCTTTGAAATTTTTCAGGCATTCCCAGGTATAAGGCACATTATCTACACTATAGTTGGAGCATACACCATTCTTACCCAGTGTTTCTTTCAGACCTTTGATATCACCCCAGTTCAGTTGAATGCCGGGTGCTACAATCAGGTATTCGTATTGTATCACATCATTGTTATCTAACGTCACCGTATTTGCTTCGAGTTGAAAGGTTGCAGCCTTTTGTTTAATCCATTTTACTGATTTGGGCATTACATCAGCTTCTTTATGGATAGTGTTTTTCATGTTGAAAACACCGGCGCCAACCAATGTCCATGCTGGTTGATAATAGTGCTTGTCAGAAGGTTCAATAATAGCTATATCCAGGTTTTTGTTTTTACGTAAAAGTTGTGAAGCAGTGGAAATACCGGCATTACCTCCACCTACAATTACGATTTGATGTTTGGTTTGCATATAAATCAATTTAGAGCACTAAAGTAGTACGGGGGTACAGCCGGATGTAGTGACAATTGTCACACCCTCAGCATTTTGAACGATAATCATACAATGGGCTTCATTCTCCTGACCACAGTCAGCTTTTTCTGTGACTTTTGTCATTTTGGCCGGCGCCATCCACTGAGAAATTTGTTTAGTTAATCAATTTATTAATCAAAACTTATGGCCAATGGAATACCTGTGTACAACCCGTTGCCCTTAATAAAATATCATTTCACTTTTTAGCAAAAGAGGATATTTTATTAATACTCATTATCAAAATCAAAAATTCATTTTATGAAAGTAGAACAAATTTATACCGGTTGCCTGGCAGAAGCAGCCTATTATATTGAGAGCAACGGAGAAGCTGCCATTATTGATCCGTTAAGGGAAACAAAACCGTACATAGATAAGGCGGAGAGAAATGGAGCAAAGATCAAATACATTCTCGAAACACATTTTCATGCAGATTTTGTAAGTGGTCATATTGACCTGGCTAAAAAAACAGGCGCAACAATTGTTTTTGGTCCTACTGCTGCGCCGGCATATGATGTACATGTTGCTAAAGACGGCGAATTACTGCAACTGGGTAATGTGAAAATAAAAGTTTTACATACACCGGGCCATACGATGGAATCCACAACTTACCTGCTTATAGATGAAAATGGAAAGGATCATGCCATCTTTACCGGTGATACATTGTTTATCGGTGATGTGGGCCGCCCTGATTTAGTACAGAAAGTTAAAGCAGAGATAACTCCACAGATACTGGCAGGTTATCTATACGATTCACTCAGAAACCAGATTATGCCATTGGCTGATGATGTGATTGTATATCCCGGCCATGGAGCTGGTAGTGCCTGCGGAAAGAATATGAGCAAAGAAACAACTGATACATTAGGTCATCAGAAGAAAGTCAATTATGCCCTTAGGGCTGATATGACAAAAGACGAATTTATTAAAGAAGTAACAGACGGATTAGTTGAACCACCACAATACTTCCCTTATAATGTATTAATGAATCTGAAAGGCGGAATCGACAGTATAGATGATATTATTGCAAGAGGCAAAAGGCCATTGAGTGCAAAAGAATTTCAGACTGTATGGGAAAGCATGGAAGCTTTGGTAATTGATACCCGTACAAAGGAAGCTTTTGTGGAGGAATATATTCCCGGATCAATATTTATTGGTATTGATGACAACTTTGCACCGTGGTCCGGCACTTTGATTGCTGACTTGAAACAGCCCATATTATTTCTGGCTGATGAAGGAAGAGAGGAGGAAGTAGTGATTCGTTTATCAAGGGTGGGTTATGATAATGCAGTTGGATTCCTGCAAGGAGGTATTAAAGCTTGGAAAGAAGCAAGTTTTGAAACTTATTCCCTTAAAGAAATTAGTGCCAACGATTTTGCCAGTCTTTACCAGATGGATACAGAGCATATAAACCTGCTGGATGCGAGACGTAAAAGTGAGTTTGAATCAGAACACCTATTGGGAGCTGAAAATTTCCCACTTGACTTTATCAACCAGAACATGTCGCAATTAGACAGGAATAAAAAGTACTTTATCCATTGTGCAGGAGGTTATCGTTCTGTTATTATGTGCTCAATTTTGAAATCAAGGGGATTTGATAAACTGGTCAATATCCAAGGTGGCTACAAATCTTTAAGCCAGACAGGTTTAAAGAAAACACATTATGTAGAGCCTACTACCATGCTCTGATGATTGCTTACTATGTTGAAAGCCAGCCTTATGAAGGCTGGCTTTTTTGTGATATTCGTCACGCATCACCACATGTAAGTTGGTTACTTTTGTACAAATTATCAGCTATGGCAACAATAAAAATGACCACACAGGATTTCAAGAACAAGGTTTTTAACTATGAAACTGAAAAAGACTGGAAATACCAGGGGCAGCTTCCGGCTATTATTGACTTTTACGCAGACTGGTGCGGTCCCTGTAAAATGGTAGCTCCGATATTAGAAGAACTTTCAAAAGAATATGAAGGCCGTTTGGTTATTTATAAAGTGGATACGGATGTAGAGCAGGAACTGTCCGCCGTATTTGGTATTCAAAGTATCCCAACATTGCTTTTCATTGATTCAGAAGGTGAACCCATGATGCAGCCCGGTGCATTCCCAAAACATATTTTAAAAAAGATAATTGAAGAAAAATTATTAGCACCTGTGAAAACAGAAGAGTAAGAGATTTTGATTGTAGCAAAAAGGCCACATTAATTAATGTGGCCTTTTTATTGGTGTAAATTTTTCTTATTTAGTAGTCAGCATTTCAATAAACTCTTTTGTGTCATAATTCAGCCCGCCGGTGTGTTCGTAGATGATTTCACCGTTTTCGTTGAAAACAAATGTTGTAGGTATGCCTTCTACATTGAAAAGTTGTGGTAAATTTCCGGCAGGATAGTAAACGGGCAGCTTCATCTTGTTATTTGCTGCATAAATTTTTGCTTTTACAAAGTCGTCATCTAAAGAAAGCATTATAAATTCAACTTTTGAACGATCTGTTTTGCTGGCAAGATTTTCAATAGAGGGAATTTCTGCCCTGCAGGGTGGGCACCAGGTGGCCCAAAGGTTTACAAAAACCTTCTTTCCTTTGAATTGGGAAAGCTCAAATGGCTGACTATCTGTATTGATCATTTGTAAGGATGGTAGTGCTGATACCACAGCAGGTGCAGGTGGCTCAGTTGTTGTAACTGGCTCATTAGAAACAACAGTTTCTTTTTTTTCTGTAACAGGTTCTTCAGCTGTTGAATTACTGCAGCCAGACACTATTGAGAGCATGACGACTGAGAAAAAGAAATATTTCATTCGGTAATAATTTATTGTGCAATATGCCACCCTGCGCTGACACCTGCGGTGATAAATATCACCAATATAGTCTGGATCAGCCTGAAAATTTGCCAAAAGAAATGCAAAGTACAGCCAGCATCGGATAAGCCAATGGTTAAATAGGCTAATACAATCCAGGTTGAAAACAATCTTCAGATGGAAATATTTTCTTTAATGTACAGCACATTCTGAAGTGTGCTAAAATACCGGCTACACCGGTTAAAAAAGCTATTACAATGATTGCAGCACTTAACCCGATAAAATCTGCCAGAATACCAGCCAATAATGCCCCGATTACATAACCACTGTCCCTCCAAAACCGGAAAATGCTCAATGTTTCAGCCCGCTGAGAGGGGTGGCTACTCTCCGCTACCACTGTCAGAAAATTGGGATAAACCAGTGCTGTTCCCAGCCCAAGAAGTATAGAAGCGATGATGAGCAGCCAAAGAACTGAAGCTGCGGCAAGTATAATAATTGCTGCGGCCTGCAACAACATACCTGCTGTGATGATCTGTTTTTTGCAATAAACATCACCCATCTTACCGGTAAGGAGTTGCATCACTCCCCATACAACCGGGTAGATTCCCGCAATAATCCCTATTTCCTGTATGGTAAATGATTTTTGCAGCAGAAGCACAGGTAACAATCCCCAAACAACAGCATCATTCATATTATTCACCAGGCCATTCAATGTAACAGTGCCGATATTTTTATGCATCCAGGTTGTTTCTTTCCATACATTTTTCATCAGTGCCAGTTTACTGACAGTACTTTCAGCATGCACAAAATGAGTGGTGTCTTTTACAAGCAGTACTGAAATAAGCAAACCGGCGGCTGCAAAAAACAACCCCGGTATAAAAGGATACCAGGCGTATCCGTAGCTACCGGCAATCGAGCTGGCGAGATAAGAAGCCAACCCTACAGATAAGTAACCAGCAAATTCATTGATCCCCATGGCAAGGCCACGGTTCTTTTGACCCACAATATCCACTTTCATAATAACGGTAGTGGACCAGGCCAATCCCTGGTTGATACCCAGAAAAATATTGGCAATAATTATCCATGTCCAGGTTTCAGCATACATAAGAAGCAATGGCACGGGTAAAGCAAAAAGCCAGCCTGCTATCAGTATATGTTTTCGATTGAATTGTTTGCTCAGTTTTGCAACGCTATAGTTACTGATGGCTTTAGTAATTCCAAACGCCATGATAAAACTTAAAATCGCTGTATTGGCATCTATTTCAAAAATATCTTTTCCAAGGCCGGGTAGTACGGCTCTTTCCAGGCCTATCATTGCACCCACAAATGCATTAACCAGCACTAATAAAGAAAACTGTTGCCAGTTATCCTTTAATCCGTGTTGTATATTATGCCCCCTGTTCACTTCTTACTAAGATAAACTTTCCAGATAACTGGTGAGGCCCTGCTTGGTTCTGCTTGATTACTCCAGAATACATTTGGTGCCCTGCTGTCAATTCCGCCAATAATATAGCCAGCCAGTAATGATTTAGTGCCTGTTTTTTCCAATTGTAAAATACCATTGTTGCTAAACAAGGTTTCGTCTGCAGGTACAAATTCTGCTGCTGCCCCGAAGTAGCCGGATAATTGTTCAGGTAACAAGTATTCTTTTATGCCATTCGCATTTCTTTCAACTACACTAATATGTTTTACAAATGGTACATCGTTATCTGTTTTTACTGAGCCGGATGCATCAACATATTTCTGTGCAATACCGCCAAAGAAAATAGCATAAAGCGTTTTCTTGTTCTTATCGTATGCAGGCAGTGTGGCAGAATGATAGTGATTGAATTGTTGGTTGAAATTTTCAACCTCACTGTGGTTGTTGGTGGTGATATCTACCAGCGTAGTGTAGGGGAGGTCTTTTTCATATTGAAAAACACCTGAATAGATAGTCAGCATTTCCCTGCCTTTATCATCGTACTGGTTCAGCAGATTATAATCTCTGCGGTGCAACAATGCAGTATCAGTTACAGCAGTGTAATTTTCAATTGTTATTTTTCCATCTTTCTCAGTTATTGAAAATTTTCTGATTTGATTAGTGTACTCTTGTGAGAATCCGGGCCCATGATCGGGTCCATGCGGGTTATAGCGGCCATCAAATCTTTGTCCACCAACCAGGTAAAACAAATTACCCAACTTATTCAAATGGCCACCTGTTACGGCCATACGTTCATCTGTGAGTTGTGTAATAAATGAGGTTATATCCTTGTTATTAATGATTCCTTCTATCATCTCCTTTACTTTGATCTTTAAAAGGGCGGGATGTGTGATATGGTCCCGTTTTGTTTCACTATAACCGTAGCCACCAATAACAATCAAATCATTTTGCTGCTGGTAAAAATTCATATTGGTACTTTGTAATTGTTCAGCAATAGCGGCTGAAAGTTCTGTTACCGGTTTTTTCCAGACTTTTTCTGTTTTTATATCCAGAACAATAAGATCTGTGTTATTATACTTTTTATTAAAAGAGGCAAAAGGCTGCCTGCGATGTAATCCGTCCGTCCTTCCGCCAATAAGCAGAATTTTATTTCCTGATTTTGCCCATGCATAAGACTGCAGGCCAGTAAAACCTTCAGGGATCATGGGCTCGAGAGAAATGTTGCAAGGGAATTCACTTTGTGCATTCCCTTTGAGACTTAATAGTACAGCAAAGACCGAAACGAAAAAATATTTCATTAGTTTCCTGGTATTAGTAATGTTAGATTTTTTGCTGTTGCTGCAAACTCTTCCAAATGCCCCACAATTTTTTTCTTGTTATCCATTATGTGGATATGCATATTGGTTGTATGATGAGTAAAAATACTGTGATGTTTATTGGAGTAAAATCCCAATAAAGTAACCGGTTCATTGCTGAACCTGCCATACTTTGCAAACTGCCTATGATTATCAAAAGTGTGAACTACTCCATCTTTCCAGTCAATTACATGCCAGGAGGCGCTGTCAATATTTCCTTTGATCAAAAATGGAAAAGGTTCTTCCAGGCGCTGACCTTCTTGTGAAGCAAACTTTTCAACTGCTTTTTCAAGCGTAGAATAGTCTTTTATGTCATCAGTGATAGTTGTTTGTTTCCATCCCTCCACCTGTGCATAAACCAGCATGGCCGCTTTTACTTTTTCGTTGATCACAGTAGCTGGTTTTCCTTCATCAACTTTACACCAATAAGGGTTACTGTCTAGTATAAGTATTTCACCCCTGATACCTTCAGCCGGACCCAATCCGTAAATATGAGGTTTGTTTACAAGTGTATCCAGCGAAATGTGAGCGGACAAGTCTGCCTCTCTCATAATTTTTTTCATTTCACCAGCCACTTTCACTTTTGCAGGAGGTGATGAAAACAGCAATAAGCTAACGAGGGCTGTCAAAATTATTTTCATTACAAATACTATTATTTATCGAGGTAGGCTGAATACATCCAGACTAATTTTTCCTGCTGGCGGATATAATCACTCATCAGCGCATTGGTGCCTTCGTCGTTTGCATCAGCTGAGAGATCCAGGAGTTCTCTTTCAATTTCCAGCAAAACGCCAAAAGAATCAATCACTGATTTTACGGCTTCTTTGCCGTCATGCACATTTCTCCTCTCTTTAATTGTTGCCAGCTTAAGATAATCAGTATAGGAATGACCGGGAATATGGCCAAGTGTGAGGATCCTTTCAGCAACCTCATCTATCTTTAGTTGTGTGTCAGTATATAATTCTTCAAACTTGGCATGAAGCTCAAAAAATTTATCACCCTTTATATTCCAATGGAATCCCCTTGAATTGATATAAAAAAGCTGGAAGTTGGCTAAAAGGGAGTTAAGCTTTTCTGCAAGTTTCCTTGCTTTTGCGGCATCCAGCCCTATCCTGTTCGATTTCATAGCTTTAATTTTTTAGTTCTGCTAAATTATACCAATGCGGCTGGTTAAGATGTGATTTTCATCACGGTAAATTGAAAAAAAGCCAGAGGAAGAATCCCCCGGCTTACTGCTAAATATTAATAAAACTATTTTTAATGAGGGAGTTTATCCCTGAATTTGCCATAGACCCATGTTCCCGCAATGGCGCTGAAAAGCGTTACAATTATCACAAGAGCTCCAGTTCCGATTTGTGCAAACAGCGGGCCGGGGCAGGCACCGGTAATAGCCCAGCCAAACCCAAAGATCAAAGCACCATAAATATTTCCTTTATTAAACTTCTTATCAACAAACTCAATTGGCTCTCCGTAGATTGTTTTGATTTTTAATTTTTTGATAAGCAAAACAGATACTATGCCTACGGCTACTGCAGAACCAATTACACCAAACATGTGGAAGCTTTGTAACCTGAACATTTCCTGAATCCTGAACCAGGAGATCACTTCTGCTTTAATAAGAATTACTCCAAATAATATTCCCGCTACAGCATATTTGAGATTATACCACCAGGGATGTTTTAATTCGGATTCGTTAAAACAAACAGCGTCTAATGAACGAACTTCAAAATCTGTATTCTGTGTAAGAAATTCATGATGTTTCTTTTCCTGTAATGTTTCATTTACACTCATACTATATTATAATTTTAGAATTAATGGAAGAATAAGATTGGCTACAATAAAACCACCTGTCATAAAACTGATAGTGGCAACCAGTGAAGGCCACTGCAGGTTTGATAAACCCATGATAGCATGTCCGCTGGTACATCCGCCGGCATAACGGGTCCCAAAACCTACAAGGAAACCACCCACAACCATCAGAATAATGCCTTTGGCGCTGCCCAGCATCTGCCAGTTAAAAAGATCTGCTGGTACAAATGAGTCATAATTAGTAACGCCATAGGTTGCCAGTTCAGCCTGTAATTTTGGACTAACCTGAATGGGATCGGGATTTCCTAATAAACTAACAGCAATAAATCCACCACCCACAATTCCCGCTACAAAAAAGAGGTTCCAAATTTCCTTTTTCCAGTCGTATTGGAAGAAGGGAATTTTAGCAGGTACACAAGCGGCACATACATGCCTCAGCGAGGACGAAATACCAAAGGATTTATTTCCAATGATGAGCAATAAAGGTACCATCAGTCCTATCAGCGGACCGGCTATATACCAGGGCCAGGGTTGTTTCAGAAAGTCTAACATACTCTTGTTTTGTATTTAAAGTTCAAAATTGATTTTAATTGAAAGGGTAACGAGTGATTTTTGTCACAGGTTAAGTTATTTCTTTTTTGCCAGTTCCTCTTTCCTGGCAATGATGGGTTTGTAAGGCCCATATTTATGCTGGCTCTCCGAAAATTCATCAGCATATGGACCATACGGATGGTCGAAGGGCTTCTTGGAGATATCAGGCCAGTCTTTGCTTAAATCTTTTTTTGGCCTTGGCTGACTATTTACATAAGCAGCTACATCCCAGGCTTCTTCGGTTGTAAGTTTTGGATTATCATGTGTAGCTTGCTTAAAGGGCATATTACTTTTTACATAACCTGCAAAATTGCTCAGTCGAAAAAGACCAGCACCATCATTGTAACTATGTTCTCCCCAAAGAGGAGGATATTCATAACTAACAGCATTCGGACTTAGTTGTCCTTGTCCGTTTGCTCCGTGGCAACTTTGACACTGTACTATGTATACAGCTTTTCCTTTAGCGGGATCAGCAGCCCTGTCGAGATAGCTTAGTTTAGTAATGCCGCTTCCAACAGGTTTATTTCCTTTCTTAACATCCTTACCCAACCATTTGATATAGGCATAAACAGCCTGGTACTCCCTGCTGTTACTATCCGGTGCGGTGCCGTTCAGGCTTCTTTCAAAACAATCGCTGACTCGTTTATAGATACTTTCCATACTACCACTCCGGTCACGAAACTTGGGGTAGGTAGAATAAACAGCGCTGTAATTGTTGCCCCAGGTTTTTTTTCCTGCATTCAGGTGACAGTTCTGGCAATTCATCCCGTTGGTGATGGCGGCTACAGAGCCATGCGGTCCAAAGTACCGGGCTGTATTTACAATAATATCCTCACCATAAATGACGAGTTCCCTTTCTGCACCCTGAAGCTCATTATCGGTAAATAAGCTGGGTGTTACCCAACTACTATCTGCAGTTGCAGTTACAAGTGATTTTTTTTCGGATGGTCTTAGCGCTTTTGCAATTTCCACTAAAGCAACTATTCCAACGACGGCGGCAATTATAACTAACTGCCAGTTTGATCTGATTGTCTTCCACATAATTTGTAGCTTATCTGAATTCGTAAGTTGTTCCCTGTAATTGTGTAAGCAGTGTATGTGGTTGGTCGGTTGCGGTAGCTCTCATTTCCAGTTTTGGCGAAACAGGTGAATGAACAGCCAGGTATTCTTCAATAACTGTATGCATTAAAACTCCAAGCCTCTTTGGATTTTTTACTTTTTCCATACGACAAAGTGTATCGTCAGGATCACCTTCTCTTTCACAGGCAACAATGCTATACTCTTTATCCAGGTTCAATGGCTCTCCTTTTACTTTCACCCAGTTTACTCTTTTCCCAAACTCATTGCCAATGGTGAAATTCACTTCCATGCCTGCGAATCGCACAAACCATCCACCAAAACGTTTGGATGGATCTTTGGCAAATGCATTCTGCAATTCTTTTTCCAGCCAATCCCATACCTGCCTGCCGGTAACTGTTCCTGTCTTTGCTTCACTGTCAACGGGCAGTATGTTCCATAAAAATTCTTTTGTAATATCAGCTTTTCCGGTTTTTGGATCTATCGCTAATGGCTGACAGAAACGAAAGCCATTGCTTAATGCAATATCTGTTTTGAACTTCCAATGGATGGCATCGGTAATCAGGTTATCCATCGGGGTTTCCATTACAAAGTATCTTACCAGTGGAGTAGTAGTTGTTCCAATTACTTTGGATAATTGCTGTTTGAAAGGCGCAGTCGCTTTATCTATCTGAACCAGTAATTTTTTATCAGCCGGGTATTTGGCAGGGTCTACATCAAGTAACTGGTATTTGTAACTCTTCATTTTTCCATTCTCCACTTCAATATCCAGTTTACCAAGAAATGAACCAAAAGCGCCGCACTCTACTACTTTAGTGTATTTACCTTCTATTGGAACCCTTACTCTTTCATGGGTATCCGCACCAAGTATAAAATCAGCTCCGGCAACTGCAGGGGTGTTGGCCAGACCAACCTGTTGGGCCAATCCCATATGGGTAACAATGAAAATGATTCCGCATCCCTCCACCTCCTTCAGCAGTTTAATGTATTTAGCTAAATTAAAATCAGCATGTTCAAAACGAATTCCTTCACTGTAAGCAGGAGACTGGCGTTTGGGTATCAGGTGATCAGTATAGCCGATAAATCCAACTTTTGCCCCGGCAATATATTTTATCCAATAAGGTGGGTAGATCAATTCCCCATTATCAGCATCGTTCGTTTTATGCCACATGTTGGCACAAATCTTTGCTGCTGTGGCATGCCCCATATCATAGAGCATTTTCTTTTTCTTATATACTACTTCCCAGTTGCCCGGAAGAATGAGGTCATAATGAAATTCGTTAAGCAGGGGGATCAGTGCTTCACCTTCTGTCAGTGAGGCTACAGCACTGCCATGGAAATAATCGCCACCATCCAGCAATAAAGTGTTTGCAGGATTTTGTTTACGAAAATGATTGATCATGGTTTTTAGTACTGCTAATCCGCCTCTTTTCCTGTAAACAGCTTTTCCATTTTCCCAGAAGAACTCATCATGGGTATGCAACTGAGCATGAATATCGGAAGTGTATAATATCGTAAATCTGCCTGGTGTACCCGACTCTGTTTTTTTAACCAGTTCATCTGTACCGGTTACTGCTACGGATCCCAGGGTTGTACCCATGCCAGCCAGCGCAGCTTTTTTCAAAAAATCCCGGCGGGAATTAATATCCATGTTTTTCGATAAAGACATCGGCAATCGTTTATTTGGTGAAAAGTACGAGAATTAAAAATGCTCTCTTTAAGCAGCCCGGTTCGTGACATCAGTCACATAGCTGCTATTATTTTAAAACTGGTAATTGAAAACAATATTCCAAAGGCTCATATCTACCTTGTTGATAACAAACTTGTCATTTCCATAGGTATTGCCTGTTTTTCCTTTGTACACATATAAAAGCTGTGTTTCCAGTCCTTTAAGTAAACCGTCAAATTTGTAGCGGGCATCAATATTCAGCTGGTTATACGAGGGCATTCCATATTTATTGAGCCTGAAATCCGTTACATCCGGCAGGTTATAATGACCAAATGCCAAAGAAGTAGTGATCCTGGCTTTCGGTATTTTATAATTAATCTTTCCTAACAGGGCATTTACATCTCCAAGGCCTTCATTTCTTTCTCTGGGTATAAAAGTAAAGAAAGGGTCCCGTCCCCATTCTCTTGGCATCAGGTATCTTCCCTGTGAAGTAATGCGGTTGTAGTTCAGGCTGGTTTCCCATTTTTCATTTTTCCATCCCAGCCTTGCACCGAAAGTGAGTGCTTTCGCACCTTTTTCAACATAGGCTTTTGAAGGATCATCATTGCCACCATCATTTACGGCATCCTGTCTCACCATTTGTGCCGCAGCAAAAAGTTTTGAATTTTTGGACAGTGGATATTCATAATCTGCCTGCAGCATAGCACTGTTAAAGATGTTTTCTGTGTATTGGTTCCAAAGCTGAATTTTTAAATGATCACTAAGTTGAGTGGTAATACCAGCCAGAAAAATTCCCTTGCTTTCCAGGTTTCCTGCATAAGCTGATTTTATACCCTCATCATTAACTCCTACAGGGTATACGCCAATAGATTCTGCTACTTTGAACCACTTGACCGTACTTCTGGGGGAAATACCATAGATATATCCCAATTGAAGTTTTACTTTTTTTATTGAGTTAATTTCTGCCCAAAGGCCTTCCACTTCTGTTGGTCGCATACGGCCATCCTGCAGGTTGATGAAAGGAGTATTGATCAGTTGTTTTCCAAGGGTAATCTGGTTATTCTTAAAATGATACTTTATATATAATTCTTCCAGCCTGTCAATATCCTTTTTGTTTGAAGGGTCTTCGATATCGAACAGACCAGTCTCGTACCTGTTCATTTGTTTGGTTTTGGAATCAGGCAGCGAAAGATCTGATGATCCAATATTGTAAACAAAAAATCCGCTTACTCCCACCTGGAAGTTTCTGAACCTGCCTGTCTCAAATTTTATTCCTCCACCCACAGCATTAGCATAATAATCAGTCAGTCCTTCTTTGTTATCCGTTGCCATAAAATAATAACGGAAATGACCACTGAAATTACCCTTCCTGAAAGCAGATAAAATAGAAGTAGAATCCGCCTCATTTTCTTTTTCCTTCCACAACCCCGGTTTTTCATTGATCTCCTGGTGCTGTGCAAATCCTGAAAGTGAAATCACTATCGAAATGATGAATATGAAAATCTTCTTCATTATGCAATAAGCATTAAAGTATTGAGTAATTGGCAAACAGTCTATTTGTGGAATCAGAAACCGGCTTTGATATAGCTCCAGCCCTGCTCTTGTTTTCTGACAATTTCCCCGATACCCATTCTTACAAAAGCTGCTTCTGCAATGATGGACTCCTTAGGTATTTTTCGTTCCATCATGGTGTTTTCACAGGCAATAAATGTGATACCCATTTGTTTGAAATGAGTGATTTTCTCCTGTTGGGTTGTTTTTCCTTTTGTTAAAAAGTCAAGACCCGGGCCATGCGCCACAACTTCTATGACTACACTGTCACCCCATCCGGCTTTCAGGTGTTTAAGGTTATTCATCAGGCCTTTCCAAACCAATGTGTCATTACTGCTTAGTTGCATAACGATACGGTGTTGCGAAGCCGGTACAGTAGTATTTTGAGACCATCCCTGCAATGCCAATAACAATGTAACGACAGCCAGTATGATTTTTTTATTCATAGTTGTTCTTTTGGTTGTTATTGTTCCTTTACTCCGGTCCAGCTAGTATAGCCACCATCCAGGTCATACAATTTTGTAAAGCCCATTTCTTTCATAATATTCATGGCATCCTTGCTTCTTTTGCCACTGCGGCAATAGACCAGGTAAGTTTTATTCTTGTCAAGCCCGGCAATCTGTGCTTTAAAGTCTTCTTTTTTCAACACATCAATTTGTGTAGCATGGGGGATATGTCCGGCTTTATATTCATCTGTTGTTCTGACATCCAGCACTACTGTGTTTTTTTTCTTACTAAGCCGTTCAAATTTTTTTTGACTTATTGTTTTACCCGCCGGATTATTTTGGGCCTGTACGCAAACAGAACCACAAAGACCTCCCAGTATTAGCCCGGCAGCAATAAATATCCAGCCATTGCGTTTGATTTCTTTTAGTATTGTACTCATGCTATTTTGGTTTTAAAACTGTTCCAGTCACCACCGTTATAGGCTTCGATACCAGCTGATTTTAATATCGCTTTAGCCATGCCACTCCGGGCACCACTTCTGCATACAGTGATAACTGGTTTATTTAACTTCTTTAGTTCGGCCACTTTGGTCCTGATAATATCTAAAGGATAATTTTTAGAACCAGGAATATGACCGGATTTATATTCACCGGCTGACCGGACATCTATAATAATAGCACCATTGCTTACAAGTTCTTTGTAATTAACAGAATCCCCACCAAATAACTTTTTTAAAAATCCCAGCATAGTTTTAAAATTAGTTTAATAAAAATTGCATATCACCTAAACCACCACCGTTATACACTTCAGTAATACCATTTTGTTTCAGAATGTTTACAGCCATTCCGCTTCTGTTGCCACTACGGCAATAGAGAACTATCGGGGTTTTTAATTCTTTGAATTCTTTCACTTTGTACATTACCTCTTCAAGAGGAATATTTTTGGCTCCGGGAACATGTTCCATGTCAAATTCCCATGGGCTTCTAACATCGACAATAACTGTTTCAGGTTTCTTTACTATTTCTTTTAATGACTGCATTGCTTTTTTTAGTTTTAAAAAAGCGGCTGTTGTGATGGCAGCCGCTTGGTTTTTATAATGATTTTTTGGCTAAATACCAGTCTACCTTTT
Organism: uncultured Chitinophaga sp.; assembly: GCA_964634265.1. GTDB lineage: Bacteria > Bacteroidota > Bacteroidia > Chitinophagales > Chitinophagaceae > JJ008. The sequence continues at coordinate 76,340 of CAZWIM010000003.1, forward strand.
CTACCGTGTCGTCAGCTAATCTTGCTTCGTAATCGGCTAACGTTTTGGGCGGAGGTACGATTACTTTATCACCAGGTTCCCAGTTAAGAGGGATTGCCACCTTATTGGCATCGCTTGTTTGTAAGGCAAGCAGCACTCTTTTTATCTCATGCATATTCCTTCCTACATTCAGCGGGTAATACATGATAAGACGAATCGTTCCCTTCGGATCGATAAAAAATACGGCTCTTACAGCAGCTGTTTCACTTTCATTGGGTTGCAGCATGCCATATAATTTAGCTACTTTCATGTCCAGGTCAGCAATGATGGGAAACTGAAAATATACTCCGGTGTTTTTTTTCACATTATCAACCCAGGCAATATGAGAATGAATACTGTCAATACTTAATCCCATCAATTTGGTATTATGCTTGTCAAAAAAGCTTTCCTGTTCTGCTGCAAAGCCACTCATTTCTGTAGTACATACAGGTGTGAAATCAGCAGGGTGGGAGAATAAGATTACCCAACTGTCTTTTGCGTAGTCTGAAAATTTGATTACACCTTTGGTGGTGACAGCGGTAAAATCAGGTGCTTTATCACCAATTCTCGGCATTGATATCGTAGTCGTTTCCATTTTTTGATTTTTAATTGATTTTCAATAAGGCCGGGGAAGATTCCCCGGCACTTTTACCTTAACCCTGCCTGGCCGGCAGGCAGGCATTAAACCAACCAACATTTATAGTAGTGTCGAAGGACACACATAATCGCTTATTTTGAACTTACCACTTTCTTTCAGGGCTTTGAAACCGCTTTTTACATCGATCAGGTTATCAAATCCCCTGGCACGGAGAATAGAATTGAAAATCATAGAACGGTATCCACCGGCACAATGAACATAGTAAGTTTTATTCTTATCAACTTGGGCCATACTGTCGTTGATGAAATCAAGAGGCGCATTTTCTGCATCAATGATGTGTTCGCTCAGGTATTCACTTTTTTTACGAACGTCAAGAATATTTAAATTTTCCTTCTGTGCAATTTCTGCCAGCTCATCAACGGTTACGGATTTAATTGTATCCACTTCCTTTCCGGCATTTTTCCATGCATTGAAACCGCCTTTCAGGTAGCCAATTGTATAATCATAACCTACCCGGGCTAACCTTGTTACTACTTCTTCTTCGCGGCCTTCATCAGTTACCAGTAATATTTCCTGTTTGATATCGGGAATCATGGCACCAACCCATGGGGCAAACTGGCCATCAATTCCAATATTTATGGAGTTAGGAACAAATCCCTGTGCAAAAGTTTGCGGATCTCTTGTATCTAATACCAGTGCACCGGTTTCGTTTGCTGCAACTTCAAAAGCATCCGGACTTAAGGCATGCTGACCTCTTTCGAGAACTTTATCGATGCTTTCATAGCCTTGTATATTCATCATCACATTCAAGGGGAAATACGCAGGAGGAGCAACAAGTCCGGTTGTTACTTCTTTAATGAATTCTTCCTTTGTCATATTTGCCCGCAGTGCATAATTTGTTTTTTTCTGATTGCCCAGGGTATCTGTGGTTTCTTTACTCATGTTTTTGCCACAAGCACTACCTGCACCATGAGCAGGGTAAACAGTGATATCATCAGCTAATGGCATTATCTTATTTCGAAGAGAATCAAACAAATAACCGGCTAATTTATCCTGGGTGAGGTCAGCCACAACTTTCTGCGCCAGATCAGGACGTCCTACGTCACCAATGAATAAAGTATCACCGGAGAACAAACCAACCTCTTTACCATTTTCATCTTTCAGCAGGTAGCAAGTGCTTTCCATTGTATGCCCTGGAGTGTGCAGTACCTTCAGTGTTACATTTCCGACTTTGAATTCCTGGCCATCTTCAGCGATAAGGGCATCAAACGCCGGCTTTGCATTAGGTCCATATACAATCGGTGCACCTGTCTTTTTACTAAGATCAAGGTGACCGCTTACAAAGTCTGCATGGAAGTGAGTTTCAAAAACGTACTTGATCTTTGCATTGTTACGTTCGGCCTTTTGGATATAAGGCTCTACCTCACGCAGCGGATCAATTACAACGGCTTCACCATTACTTTCGATGTAGTAAGCACCTTGTGCTAAGCAACCTGTATAAATTTGTTCAACTTTCATTTGCTATTTTTTTTGTTTTTTATTGAAAATCAAATTTCGGATCAGGAAACATGCTGAACAGTGACATCAATCACAATCAATGACTACCGCCTCCGGGGAAGAATAACTCTTTAACAATTATATATATACCCATTACGAGTACAAACCACCCGAACCCTTTTTTGAGGCCATCCGCGGATACTTTTTTACTAAGTGCATTGCCAATGAAAATACCAACAATGGCGAGGCCGGTAACCGACAATAAGAGTGTCCAGTCCATGGTTTGTTTGCCAAGATCACCGGTAAAACCTATCAGTGATTTCGCAGCTATTATTAAAAGAGAAGTGCCAACTGCCTGTTTCATGGGCAGCTTGCTTAATAACACTAATGCGGGAATAATAAGAAATCCGCCTCCGGCACCCACTAAGCCGGTAAGCATACCTACTACAGCGCCTTCCAGCAGGATCATGGGGTAGTTGAATTTTTGCTCACCATTTTCTTCTGTCTTACTTTTTTTATTTCTGATCATCGAAACAGAAGCAAAGACCATGAGAATGGCAAATAGTATCATCATCAGCAATGATTTCGTTACAACAAAATCGCCGATATGAAATACTTCTTTGGGAATTGCTGGTACAATGAAGGCTCTTGTTGCAAATACAGCTATAATTGATGGAATGCCGAAGATGAGAGCTGTTTTCAGGTTTACTTCACCACTTTTATATTTCGGGTAAGTGCCTACCAGGCTGGTAGCCCCTACAATAAAAAGCGAATAAGCTGTAGCAAGTACAGGGTTTACGCCAAAAAGATAAACGAGAACAGGCACTGTAAGAATAGAACCGCCTCCGCCAATTAAGCCAAGTGAAACTCCGATAAGGAGAGAAGCTATGTATCCGATTATTTCCATGCAATATTTATTTATGCAAAGGTGAACGGAATACAATTGCTGTACTGTGACTCAAATCACAGCGGCCCCCTACAATAATTCGATCATGTTCCTGTGGAGCTTCAGCAGGTTACGCTGTTCCATTTTCTTCAACAGCCTTGAGATTACTTCCCTGGAGCTGTTAAGATCATCCGCTATTTGCTGGTGAGATGTTTCGATCAATTTTTTACCCGTGGCGTCTGCGTGCCTTTTCAGGTAGAATTCGAGTCTCTCATCCATATTTCGAAAGGCTACATTGTCGATTACAGATAACAATTCATCAAAACGGTTTCTGTAAGTCATGATGACGAACTGATACCATGTTTTGTATTTGTTCATCATATCATCCATCAGCTGGATGGGTATCATCAGGACTTCTGTATCTTCTTCTGCTTTTGCCATGATCTCACTTTGCTGTGACTGTATGGCGCAGATCATTGTAACAGCACAGGCCTGACCCGGCCCCAAATAATACATCAGGAACTCTCCGCCATCAGGATTTTCACGATAAATCTTAACCCTTCCTTCCAAAACCAATGCAGTGGATTTAATATACTGGCCTGTACGCATTATTATTTCACCTGCAAGGAAGGTCCTTTGCACGGCTTCTTTTTCAATCAGTTCAACTAAGCCGGGTTCGAACTGCGGAAATATTTCTTTCCAATTCATGATCTGAGTGTTAGTTATCTAATACCTTCTCCATTTGCATACTTCGGCTGCCTTTAATTAGCATATGTGTATGCTCAAAGTGTTGTTCTTTCAGCCAACTTTTCACTTCGCTTGAAGTAGCGAAAGTACTGAAAGGGTGGTCAAATCTCAGAAAATCACCGCCAACCAATACAACTGCTTTCCAGTCATGTCGTTTGATAAGTTCAACAATGTCTTTATGTTCCTGCAGGCCTTCATTACCTAATTCTGCCATGGCACCAAGAATAAGCACCTTGTTTTGCGCATCAATTTTCGCAAGATTTTCAATAGCAAGTCTCATACTGCTTGGGTTGGCATTATATGCATCCAGGATGATTTTGTTAGTTCCTTTTTCAAGTAGCTGAGATCTGCTATTGGAGGGAATATAATTTTCAATTGCCATTTTTATGGCTGAATCCTTTACTCCAAAGTACTTTCCTGCTGTAACAGCTGTCAATACGTTAGGAAGATTATAATCTCCCACAAGATTTGTATGAATAGTACCACATGTTGAGCCTTTACTGATGTTTACAACAAGAAACGGTTCACTCTTGATTGCATGTCCTTCAATGTCTGCATTGGCGGTTCCATATTTAATAATATGCTCAATTCCTTTGCTCATTACCTGCAGGTAATCATAATCCCACATTACAAAGGCGGTGCCCTTATTTTCTCTTAGATAATCATAAAGTTCGCCTTTCCCTTTTTTTACACCTTCCACACCGCCAAAACCTTCCAGGTGAGCCTTGCCACAGTTGGTAATAAGTCCATGCGTTGGTTTTGCATAAACACAATAACCGGCAATTTCCTTTTGATGATTGGCACCCATCTCAATTACGGCCAGTTCGGCGTCTTTTTTGATTTTTAAAATGGTCAGTGGGATGCCTATGTGATTGTTGAGGTTGCCCTCCGTTGTGTAAGTTTTAAAAGTAGAAGAAAGTACAGCATGCACTAATTCTTTAGTTGTGGTTTTACCATTGCTGCCTGTGATGGCAAGGAAGGGGATATTAAACTGCTCCCGGTGAAATTTGGCCAGTTGTTGCAGGGCTGTTAGTACATCTTCAACAAGAATAGTTTTACCTGGAATTTCAAATTCTTTTTCATCAATAACGGCACAGGCAGCTCCTGCATCAATTGCTTTTTTTGCAAAACTGTTTCCATTGAAATTATCTCCTTTCAATGCAAAGAAAATATCCCCGGGACTGAGCTTACGGGTATCCGTTTGTACAGAGGGGTATTGTTCAAATAATTGGTAAAGTTCTTCAATTAGCATGTAGCAAAAGTAGGAGAGTAGTCAATAAAAAACCCTCCGGTTTTCGGAGGGTTTAATAAAGATATTATACTAAACTATCTTTTTTGTCTTCTTGTTTTGAAGTGCTGACCTGTTTTACGTTTATTGCCCTCAGGGCTTCCCATACGGTTCATAGCACAACGGAAACCAAGGGTGCTTAAGGCCTGGTCTTCTTCCAGGAAGCGTCTTGCACCGGGAGTGAGCCAATAAGCCCTGTCATTCCAGCTTCCACCTTTATAAACTTTTGACTTATCGCTAACCAGCGTTGTTGCTCCGTATCCATAAGAAGCCTGGGAGAGAGAGTCACCATCAAGGTAGTTGATCACATCACCTCTCTGGTAATTCCTTCTTTTCTTCGCTTCATCATCAGTTACATTCACCATCTTCACACGGCCGGTACTATCCTTTTCGTAGCGGGTAGCAGGATCCATAGAGCTGGAGTCAGCTACATACAATTTTTTAAATACGTTACCACGGAAAGGTGCTGGCATATCATCAAAGTCTAATGTTGAAAGCGGACGATAAGTATCTTCTACCCACTCACTCACATTACCTGCCATATTGAATAGGCCAAAGCCGTTTGGATAAAATGATTTTACAGGGGCAGTATAGAAGGCACGGTCATTCAAACCACCAGCCACACCTGCGTTATCACCAGAACCTCTTTTAAAGTTAGCCAGGAAAACACCCTGCCAGCTACCGCGGCGGGTATCACGAAGGCCATTTACATTCTGGGCCCAGGGATATAATTGTTTGTTTTGTGCTAATTCCTCACCTCTCTTGCCTTCTTTCACACTGGGGCGGGGATTCTGATTGATAAGGCCATAAGCCGCATATTCCCATTCTGCTTCAAAAGGCAGACGATAGTCCGGGAGCAGTTTTCCTGATTCCATGGTCGGGGCCATTGCTGGCTGTCCTTTTTTAGACTTCAGGTTTTTACCGGGAGGCGCCGTATACAGGCCCAGGAGGTAAGATTTGGTAGTGAAATTATTGTCTCCCTGCTGAGCGCCGGGCTTTTGATTTGCTTTGTTGATGTAGCCATCTTTTACCAGGGCATTTTCATTTACCCTGTCACTTCTCCAAAGACAGAAGTCTTTTGCCTGCTGCCAGCTAACACCCACTACCGGATAATCGTTAAAGCCCGGGTGGCGGAAATAAAATTCTACCAATGGCTCATTATAGCTCAACTCACTTCTCCAGCAAAGGGTATCAGGCAAAGCACCTTCCAAAATTTTGGCATTAGCCGGATCAGAAGGATCAAATACTTTATACAGCCAGTGCAGGTATTCACGGTAATGAACGTTGGCAACCTCAGTGCGGTCGATGTAGAAGGAAGGAACAGATACACGGCGGGGAATATTATTCCAGTCGCCCATTACATCTTCCTCTGTTTGTCCCATAGTAAATGTACCACCCTGAACAAACACCAGACCGGGCCCGAGACCTTGTTCTTTGGCTTTTGATACCTGGAAACCACCCTGGTTTTTGTCATTGTAGTTCCAGCCGGTGACGTCTGACTTGTCATATTTTTTGCCAAAAAGGCCTTTGCCTTTACAAGATGCCAGCAGCACCACACAGGATAAAAGGATCGTAAAGTTTTTCACACTCAATGTTTTTTGCATAAACCTATGAATTGGAATATTTTTAACGCCGGATGAGGTAAAAATATTGCACCTGGTAAAAGGTTTTACCTGCCGGGATTGCGAATATAGGCACTTTCGTAATATACAGGTACGCAGAAATACTTTTTTTCGGGCGGAAAATCCCTTTAAAACCCATTGGTTTACAAGCATGATAAAGCTCCGGTTATTGCTACTTGGATTTGGTTTCATCAGCAGCTTTTTACCTGTAAAAGGACAGCGTACTTATGCTTCCAATTCGGTGTTGGCATCGGGGAACTGGTACAAACTGAGTATAGGTTCTGCCGGAATTTATAAAGTCGACTTGTCTTTTTTGGCCGGCCTTGGTATTAATACATCAAATCTAAGCACTTTGTCCATCAGGTTATTTGGAAATGGAGGTCAAATGCTGCCGGAAAGCAATGCTATCAGCAGGGTAGATGATTTGCAGGAGGTAGCCGTTTATATGGCAGACGGCGGGGATGGAATTTTCAATGGAACTGATTTTTTTCTTTTTTATGCCCCGGGACCCGATGAGTGGCTGAGGGATTCTGTCAATCAGCGATTTTCTCATAGAAAAAATATTTATACTGATAAATCGCATTATTTCTTAAGCATAGGAAATAATGGGAAACGAATTGCAACAGCACCGCTCGTCACTTCGCCGGCTATTACCATCAGCACATTTTCTGAAAGATATTTTCATGAACTCGATACAGTCAATTTTTTAGGCAGCGGGAAAGAATGGTATGGCGAAGAGCTTTCAGGTTTGCCCGGAAGATCGCTGACAAAAGTTTTCCAATTCAATATTCCGGGGATTGTTCAAAATTCAGTTTTAAACCTAAGGACAGAATGTATTGCGAGATCTGCCGGGATCTTCAGCCGGTTTGATATTATCATTAATAACCAACCGGCTGGTCAATTAACTATTCCCCAGGTTGGTGGTGGTTTGTATGATCTTTTTGCGCAGTCATCTTTATCGGTTTTCAGTGCCAATGCCCAATCAGAGGCGGTTAGTATAAGCTATACATATGTACCCGGAAGTTTTAATTCGCAAGGATGGATCAACTGGTTGGAAGTTTTTACCCGCAGAAATATTATTCTTAACGGCAATGAACCGCTATTTTTCCGTGACTGGAATAGTGTAGGTAATAACAATGGCGAGTTTGTAGTCAGGAATGCAACGACAGCCACACAAGTATGGGATATAACGGATTTTAATAACCCTGTTCGAATGCAGGGAGTTTTTTCTAATGGTGAATTCAGGTTTGTGAATACCTGCGAAAGATTAAGAGAATATGTTGCCTTTAATATTACATCGGGGTTGTTCAAGACACCAGTTTTGGCAGGAAAGATTAGCAGCCAGGATCTTCACGGTGCTCCTGTTGCAGATTTTTTGATCGTCACACATCCGCCTTTTTTAAGCCAGGCACAACGGCTTGCTCAATTACACCAGCAATATGATAATTTGAGTTCGTTGGTTATAACAACAGAACAGGTTTATAATGAGTTTTCTTCTGGCAGCCCAGATCCGGTGGCTATCCGGGATTTTGTAAAAATGTTTTATGACCGTGCTGCAGCGAACCCTGTAAACAGGCCCAAATATTTGTTGCTCTTTGGGGATGCTTCCTTTGATTATAAGGACAGGCTGGCAAATAATACTAACCTTGTTCCGGCGTGGCAAAACAATTTTTCGTTAGATCCGCTTTCAACTTATACCTCGGATGATTTTTATGGTTTCCTGGATGATAATGAAGACATCAACTCGGGACTTGTGACCAACCTTCTGGATATTGGTATCGGCAGAGTGCCTGCAAAAAATGCAGAAGATGCGAAAAATTTTGTTGATAAAGTTTCCCTTTATCTATCTCCGCAGAGTCTGGGTTCATGGCGAAATAACCTCACTTTTATTGCCGATGATGAGGATAATAATCTTCACTTACAGGATGCCGAAGTAATAACTGGTACTGCGGGTACCGTGGCTGCTGTTTTTGACCAGCAAAAAATTTACCTGGATGCTTTTTTGCAGGAAAGTGGTGCCGGAGGCAGTCGCTATCCACAGGCAAATGAAACCAGTAACAACCAGGTGTATAACGGCACTTTAATATGGAACTATAATGGTCATGGTGGCTCTTCCCGTTTGGCAGAAGAAAATATCCTGGATCAGCCAACAATAAATAGCTGGAATAACCCAGAGCGTTTGCCCTTGTTTATTACTGCAACCTGTGATTTTGCACCTTATGATAACCCGTTTGTCAATTCCTTGGGAGAAAACATTCTTATTAGGCCAAAAACCGGTGCTGTTGCATTAATGACAACTACCCGGCTGGTGTTTGCCTTTAGCAACAGGATTATCAATACTAATTACCTGCAGTTTGCTTTACAACAGGATGCTAACGGAAAATACCGGTCACTGGGAGATGCAGTAAAGGATGCCAAGAATTTTACCTATCAGAATTCTGGGGATATTGCCAATAACAGAAAATTCACTTTGTTAGGTGATCCGGCTTTGACTTTAGCATTTCCTAAAATGAAAGCAAGAATTTCCAGGGTGAATGGAATTGATGTATCAAGCGCAGATACATTGAGTGCTTTGGAAAAAATAACAATGGAAGGAGAGATTACTGACTGGCAGGGAAATATCCTGAATGATTTTAACGGTAATGTATTTCCCTCAGTTTTTGACAAAGCAAAAACAGTTAACACCCTGGGCAATGACCCCGGCAGCCAGGTTACTTCTTTTACCACACAGGGAAACATATTGTTCAAAGGGAAAGCTACTGCGACCAATGGCCGGTTTTCTTTCACTTTCAAAGTGCCGAGAGATATCAACTATCAGTTTGGCAATGGAAGGGTGAGTCTTTATGCAGAAAACGGGGTATCGGATGCCAACGGATTTTTTACCAACCTGGTTATTGGAGGAGGTACTAGCGGAACAGATGCTGACAAAGAAGGTCCCCGAATAAAGGCTTATTTAAATGATGCACTATTCGTGAATGGAGGAATAACCAACCAGAACCCGGTTTTGATAGTTAAGCTGGCGGATACATCCGGCATAAATACGGCAGGTACGGGTATCGGTCATGATATTATTGCCACATTAGATAATGATAATAACCGTTATTTTATTCTCAATGATTATTACCAGGGGGAGTTAAATAGCTACCAGCAGGGGTCGGTACGATTTCAACTTCCAGTTCTTGATCCCGGTCCCCATACTTTAAAAATCAAGGCTTGGGATGTGGTAAATAATTCAAGCGAGGTTTTGCTGGATTTTATAGTGGCAAATGATTCAGAACTGGAACTTAGCCATGTGCTTAATTACCCCAATCCTTTTACGAACGCTACCTCATTCTGGTTTGAACATAACAAACCGGGACAACCATTAGCTGTTCAGTTGCAGGTCATGACAATTTCCGGAAGGATTATAAAAACAATCGAACAGGTAGTGACTACAGAAGGTAACAGGTCAACGGACATTACCTGGGATGGCAGAGATGAGTATGGCGATAAGCCCGGAAGAGGGGTGTATTTGTACAAAATGCGGGTTACTGCGCCCGGCAGAAAGCAAAAAGAGTTTTTAGGAAAATTGGTAATACTTTAAGGTTGTATACAGAATCATAGAAATCACATTTATTTCAGCCAGTGGGCAGCGAAATCATAAAATGTAGTGTCTTTGGATGCGAAACCAGGAACCAGCTTTTTGGGTAGTGTTAGAATGATTTTCGTCAGCTAAAATAAATTTTGAACAATAAAAGCCGGAAAGATTACGTTTTTTCTCGAAATTTGCGACCAAATCCGGAGCTGCGATTATCGCTACAAAGCCCCAAAGCCATTAAAAACCAGTTTTTTTTGGTTTCGGATAAAATTCTCTATTTTAGTTTTGTATTTAATCAAAAGCTCTATATTTACACCATTATTAAAAACTTACTAATGAGACCAACTGCTTTAAAACTAACTGCCGGAATCCTGCTCTTATGTGGTTTATCTTCCACAGTAAAAGCTCAGGTTGAACCCCTAAACGTTGTTACTACCGCCGTTCCTTTTTTGCGTATTTCACCCGATGCCCGTTCAGGTGGTATGGGAGATCTTGGCGTAGCCACTTCTCCTGATGCTTATTCTGGATTGTGGAATGTGGGTAAAGTAGCTTTCAATACAGGTAAAGGAGGTGTTGGTGCAACTTACACTCCATGGTTGAAAGACCTGGTAAATGACGTTTACCTTGCTTCACTTGCAGGATATTATAAATTCGCTGACAACCAGGCCATTCATGGTGCTGTTCGTTATTTCAGCCTCGGTAATATCACATTTACCGATAACCTGGGTAACGATTTCGGAAGCTTCCGCCCCCGTGAATTTGGTATTGATATCGGATATTCCCGTAAGCTGAATGCAAAAAATGGTATTGGTATCACTTTAAAGTATATCAACTCTAACCTCGCTGGAAACACTACAGTTGGTAGCACTACTTACAAAGCTGGTAATGCTGTGGCTGCTGACCTTGGTTGGTTCCACAATGGCGTTGGTGCTACAGGAAGTGGCTGGAACTGGGGTGTTGTTTTATCAAACCTCGGCTCTAAAATTTCTTATACTGATAATGCTGACGCAAAGGATTTCATCCCTGCTAACCTCGGATTCGGTACTAACTACACTAAAAAGTTCAATGCTCAGAATAAAATATCTTTCGGTGTAGAATTAAATAAATTATTGGTACCTACTCCTCCTGCTGATCCTGCAACTGCTCAGGAACTGGCTGATTACAGAAGCAAGAGTGTAATTGGTAGCTGGTTCAGTTCTTTCGGTGATGCTCCTGATGGATTCGGCGAAGAAATCAAAGAATTCCAGGCTTCTCTGGGTGCTGAATATACTTACAACGATCAGTTCATGCTCCGTGCTGGTTACTTCTACGAGAATAAGACAAAAGGTAACCGTCGTTATTTCACAGCTGGTCTGGGCGTTAAATACAACATCTTCGGTTTCAACTTTGCATACCTTGTACCTACAGGAAGTGGTGTAAGCCGCAACCCATTGTCAAACACACTGCGTTTCTCAATTCTGTTTGATTTCAATGGACCTGCTGCTAAATAATTATTTTTATAGCTGATTATATACAAAGCGTCCTGCCAACTGGCAGGACGCTTTATTTTCTGGATATTTGCAAAAAAATGTATGTCATTTAGAATAGGCTCCGGAGTTGATTTTCACCAATTGACCGAGGGTAGAGATTTATGGATTGGTGGTGTCAAAATTCCACATCATAAGGGTGCTCTTGGCCATAGTGACGCTGATGTATTATTACATGCTATCTGTGACGCTCTGTTGGGGGCTTTAAGTCTTGGGGATATTGGACTGCATTTCCCTAATACAGACCCTGCTTATAAAAATATTGACAGTAAGCTTTTATTGCTGAAGACCGTTGAGATGGTCAGTGCAAAAGGGTACAGCATTGTAAACATCGATTCAACTTTATGCCTGCAGGAACCCAAAATAAAGCCTTATGTATCCTCCATGCAGGAAGTAATTGCACATGTTTGCGGAATTCCAGCTTCAAGCGTATCAGTAAAAGCAACCACAACAGAAAACATGGGGTTTGTTGGCCGTGAAGAAGGCCTGATGGCCTACGCCACTGTCTTGTTGGAAAGAAAAGCTTGATAAGAAACGAAATTTTTTCCATCTGCTGATAACTATCTTTGCCGCATGCCCGCATTAGAAATTAGCGTAATTAATAAATCAGCAAACCCACTGCCTGAGTATGCAACTTCTGGCTCATCAGGAATGGATCTCAGGGCAAATTTGCAGGAACCTGTGTCTTTTAAACCTCTGGAAAGACTGCTGATACCTACAGGTCTTTTTATTGAATTACCAGCCGGCTACGAAGCCCAGGTGCGTCCAAGAAGCGGCTTGGCTATTAAGCAGGGTATTACCTGTCTTAATACACCAGGAACTATTGATGCAGATTACCGGGGAGAAATTAAGATAATATTGATCAACCTTTCCAGTGAGGAACAAGTCATAAACCATGGTGACCGAATTGCTCAATTAGTAATACAAAAAGTGGAAAGGGCACACTGGAAGCAAACAGACGAACTGGCCATAACTGCCAGGAATGAAGGTGGATTTGGTCATACAGGTCATCAATAATTAAAATCAGGCATGAATCAACTATCAGTTTCATTTATCGCAATAGCTTGCTTATTATATGCCTGCCGGCCGGTAAGAAACATTCAAACCACTCCTCCTGTAGCAGATACAATATCTGTTACTGTTACCCCAACTGATAATCCTAAAGAAGACTCTGCCAGAGTTATTAAAGAAAATTATAATAGAATAGTTGCCGGCCAGATCCAATTCACCACTTTTAATGCAAAGATCGATGTAGAATACAGGGATGCCGATGGCAAAGACATAAATGCCAATGCTCATTTAAGAATGTATAAAGACAGTGTAATATGGCTTTCTCTTACAGGCCCTTTAGGAATTGAGGGTATCAGGGCTTATATAACAAAGGATTCTGTGAAACTCCTGAACAAACAGGATAAAATATATACGGCCCGGAGTGTTTCTTATTTACAGGAAGTGACTGAATTACCTCTTGACCTGTCTTCGTTGCAAAACCTGCTGGCAGGCAATCCCATTTTTTTTGATTCAACTATTACCGGCTACAGTCTTTCTCCCGGAAGCATTTCTTTATTCAGTGCCGGGGAATTCTTTAATAACCTTCTGACCATTGGTGAGTCTGATAAATATCTTCAAAGCAGTAAACTCAATGACCTGGATTCAGCTAGAGCCAGAACTTGTTATCTAACTTACTCTGCTTATGAAAATAAAAAAGGGTATAATTTTTCAACCCGGCGCTCAGTTACGGTTACAGACAAGAAAAAACTGGATATCGAACTGGATTTCAGGCAATATGACTTTAATGAAACGTTAAGTTTCCCCTTTTCAATACCGAAAAATTACAAACGTAATTAGGTAATAAAATTTAAATTGCATCTCATCGTTATTCAGGAATTATTCCGCACCCTGTATTATAAAACCCATATCCCTTTAGCATGAGAAAAATAATCTTACTGACATTCTTTGTTGCATTTGCAGGTTTAATGGTATTTGGACAGGATAAAACCCAGCTGGAGAAGGAAAGACAACAAATTCAGAAGGAATTACAAGAGATACAGAACCTTTATAATAAGGTAAAAGGACAAACAAAGCAGACCCTCGGACAGTTGAATGTACTAAACAGGAAGATTAGTCTTTACGAACAGTATATCAGCAGTATTAATAAAGAGATCAAGTCTATAGATGATGATATTTATCTCAGTAACCTGGAAATATATCGGTTGCAAAAGCAGCTGGATACATTGAAAGCGCAGTATGCAAAAACAATAGTCTATGCTTATAAAAACAGGAGCAGCTACGACTATCTCAACTTTATATTTTCGGCTAATAGCTTTAATGATGCTATCAAAAGGATATCATACCTGAAAAGTTATAAAGATTATAGGGAAAGGCAGGTAAATACAATACAAGAAACACAACAGTTGATTGCTGCAAGAAAGAAACAACAACTGTCAAGAAAAGATCAGAAGAATGTAGCATTACAAAACCAGGCAAAGCAGGTGCAGGAGCTTTCTGTTCAAAAGAAAGAAAAAGACGTTGTGGTTGCCCAATTGAAGTCAAAGCAAAAAGACCTTGAGAAACAAATTGCAGCAAAGAAGAAAAAGGACCGTGATCTGCAAAACGCAATTCTGGCCATCGTAAGAAGAGAGATAAAAGCTGCAGAAGATGCTGCAAAAGCAAAAGCTAAGGCCGAAGCTGATGCAAAAAAGAAAGAAGAAGAACTTGCTAAAAAGAACAATACACCAGCAAAACCTGATGTGACTCCAACCACCACTGGAACTACCCCAACTACCACAACATCTGTAACAAAAAGAAACGAACCTACGGCTAAGCCGTCAAGTTATCTTGATCTGAATGCAAAGGATGTTGCGTTGAACAGCAGTTTTGCGGCTAACAGGGCCAAGTTACCATGGCCGGTTGATAACGGTATAGTTACTCTTCGTTTTGGCTCAAATAAGATTGAAAATACACTGCTTACTTTTGATAATCCCGGGATTACAATTTCAACACCATCTCCAGGAGTGGCTGTAAAAGCTGTTTTTGATGGGGAAGTAAGTGGGGTTTACAACCTGGGAGATGGAATGGTGGTAACCATCAGGCATGGTAAATATTTTACAACTTACAGTAATTTATCCGGAGTAATTGTTTCAAAAGGCTCTGTTGTTAAAACAGGTCAGCAAATAGGAAAGGCAGGTAAAGATGATGAGGGAAGCGGTGGACAAGTCGATTTCATCTTGATGATTGAAACCAAAAATGTTGATCCTATGCCTTGGTTGAGAAGGTAAATCGTTGTGAACTAATGTAATTAAAAAAAGACCCGGTTTAACCGGGTCTTTTTAATTACAGGAATCGTTCATACAGTTTCTCGTAAACAGGGATAATATTATGTATATCAAATTTCCTGGCTTGTGCAGCTGCCTTTTCTTTAAAAGACTGCAAGGTTTTATTGTCTTTTAAAATACTTAGGGCCTGCTTGCTCATTGATTCAATATCTCCTACATCGCTCATGAACCCTGTTTCACCCTGGACAATTATTTCTTTCAGACCACCGGCATTTGTTGAAACGACCGGAACGCCTGCTGCCATTGCTTCCAAAGCCGCCAAGCCGAAACTTTCATATTCAGAGGTAAGCAAAAACAGGTCACCGATAGCCAATATGTCCTCCATTTGCTCCTGTTTACCAACAAATCGTATTTCATCACATACACCTAATTCACGGCTCAGGTCTTCTGCAGTGCTTCTTTCAGGTCCGTCACCTACAAATAAAAGTTTAGAAGGAATTTGTTTTTGAACTTCATAGAATATTTTAACAACATCCTGCACTCTTTTAATTTTTCTGAAATTGGAGGCATGTAATAAAATTCGTTCGCCATTAGGCGCAATTACTTTTTTAAAAGCGTCTAATGGTTTTCTGCTGAAGCGGCTGACATCAACAAAATTGACGATTACTTCAATATCCTTTTCAATCTGGAAATGCTTATAAGTTTCATCCCGCAGGTTTTGTGATACTGCAGTAATACCGTCACTTTCGTTAATGGAGAAAGTAACAACCGGAGCATACATCTTATCACGGCCCACCAGTGTAATATCTGTTCCGTGCAAGGTTGTGATGACAGGAATGCTCTTTCCTTCCTTTTTTAGAATTTGTTTTGCCATATAAGCAGCAGAGGCATGTGGAATGGCATAATGCACATGCAAAAGGTCAAGATTATGGTTTTTTATTACATCTACCATTGTGCTGGCCAAAGCCGTTTCATAAGGAGGGTAATCAAAAAGCGGGTAAGTAGGTACCTGCACTTCGTGATAAAAAATATTCGGCATGAATTCATTCAGCCTCACGGGTTGCTGATAAGTAATGAAATGAACCATATGTCCCTTTTGGGCCAGGGCTTTTCCTAATTCAGTAGCTAATACTCCGGAACCACCAAAGGTGGGATAGCAAACAATTCCTATTTTCATACCAGTTTATTCAGGGACATCTAAGGTAACGGTTTTGTATGGGTTTGGTTTGCCGCTTATCTTAAATAATTATCTTCATTCCTTGATTCCTGTAATTTTAGCAAAATTCATATACATGCGAAAACTAATAATGCATTTACTACTGGTCCTGCCTTGCATTACTGTCTTCTCACAAAACGAAGACTCTGTTTTAATTAAGCGCATTTCGGACGAGATACTTACTAATGGAAAAGCCTACGAGAACTTACGTTACCTGACAAAACAAATTGGTTCACGACTTGCCGGATCGCAGGGAATGGTAAAGTCAGAGCAATGGGGATTAAAAGTAATGCAAGAAAGCGGGGCTGATAAAGCCTGGATGCAGGAATGCATGGTGCCGCATTGGGTGCGGGGTGGTAAAGATGAAATGTGGTATGCTCAAATAGTATCAGCTAATAACCCTCAGAAGCCGGATGCAAGAATGGTTAGAAAGGACTTTGATGTTGTGGCATTGGGCAATTCTGTTGGTACTGGTAAAGCCGGTATTACTGCGGAGGTATTACTTGTCAATTCTTTTGATGAACTGGAAAAGAGAAAAAATGAGGTAAAGGATAAAATTGTTTTTTATAATTATAAGTTCAATCCGACTTATGTAAATACGTTTTTATCATATCGTGATGCAGGTCAGTACCGCGGACAAGGACCCAGCCGTGCATCAAAGTATGGAGCAAAAGCTGTTATTGTAAGAAGCCTTAGCCATGCAGCAGACAATCATCCGCATACGGGTGCTACACGATATGATAGTGCTTACGAAAAAATACCAGCGGTAGCTGTCGGTTTAAGAGATGCAGACTGGATTAGTGAGCAGCTTCAAAAAGGGCCTTTAAAGTTCACACTAAAAACAAACGGATATTTTTTACCTGATACCATTGGCCACAATATAATTGGAGAGTTAAGAGGCTCAGAATTTCCTGATGAAATAATAACCATTGGCGGTCATCTTGATAGCTGGGATAACTGTGAAGGCGCCCATGATGATGGTGCAGGATGTGTACAAACTATCGAGATTCTCCGGGCTTTTAAAGCAATCGGCTATAAGCCTAAAAGGACTATTCGCTTTGTTTTATTTGCCAATGAAGAAAATGGCCTGAGAGGTGGTAATAAATATGCTGAAGAAGCAAAAGCTAAAAATGAAAAACATTTGCTGGCAATGGAAAGTGATGCCGGAGGTTTTACACCAAGGGCTATTGGTTTTTCGGGTAGTGATGAGCAGTATGCTAAAGTATTATCCTGGAAATCCCTGATTGCCCCATATGGCTGCACAGAAATTAATAAAGGCGGTGGTGGAGCTGACATCGGGCCATTGAACCGTGCATTGAAAACACCAACAGCCAGCCTGAACCCGGATACACAGCGTTATTTTGATATTCACCATGCAAGAAGTGATGTGTTTGAGGCAGTGAATAAAAGGGAACTGGAACTTGGCGCCGTGAATATGGCTGCTTTTATTTACCTGGTGGACAAATACGGACTGTAAGGTTTATTTAAGAAGGTTGCTGATAGCAACTTCTACAGATGCAAAGGGAAATGAGTCAATGATTTTTTGCATCTGTTTTTTTATTTCTTCAGTGCATAGGTTTCCGATACTTCCTTCATGTGTGTGGTGGATAGAAGTAACATAACTGAATTTACCTGCTTCGATATCAAGTCCTATTTTCTTGTAGGCATCCCTGAATGGTATCCCGGAGTTTACAAGCTTATTTACTTCTTCCACACTGAACAGGTATTTGTATTTTTCGTCAGCAAGAATATCTTTCCTGATTTCAATATTTGACAGCATCAGGCCAGCCATTTCAATACAATCTTTTAATGTTCTGAGTGACGGGAAAAGGTGTTCTTTCAATAACTGTAAGTCACGGTGATAACCAGAGGGAAGGTTGGTGGTCATCATCATGATTTCATTGGGCAAGGATTTGATCCGGTTACAATGAGCACGGATCAGCTCAAATACATCCGGATTTTTTTTATGTGGCATAATACTGCTGCCGGTAGTTAATTCCGCAGGGAAACTGATAAATCCAAAGTTTTGATTCAGGTACAGGCAGGCGTCCATGCTTAACCTGGCAAGTGTGTCTGCTACATTCGCCAAAGACTGAGCTACGATTCGTTCAGCTTTGCCTCTACCCATTTGTGCATATACCACATTATAATTCAAGTCTTCAAAACCGAGCAATTTTGTTGTAAGTGTCCTGTTAATAGGGAAAGAAGATCCGTAACCAGCAGCAGATCCTAACGGGTTTTTGTTTACTACATCATACGCAGCTTTAATGGTGGTAACATCATCTGCCAGGCTTTCGGCATAAGCGCCAAACCACAGACCAAAAGAGGAGGGCATGGCCAATTGTAAATGTGTGTATCCGGGTAGTAAGTGATTCTTATACTTTTCACTTTGGGTTTGCAGCAGCTCAAAGAACGGCTGAATAGTTTTTACCAATTCTTCCAGTTCATTCCGGAGAAATAACTTGATATCAACCAATACCTGGTCGTTTCGGCTGCGGGCTGAATGAATTTTTTTTCCTGTATCACCGAGTTTTTCCGTCAGCAGCAACTCCACTTGTGAATGAATATCTTCCACATTGTCTTGCAGCGTAAACTTTCTGTTTTGTATTTGCGTATATATAGCTTTGAGTTCTTTCTGTAGTTGTGTTAGTTCGTCTTTTGTCAATAAACCAACTGATTCCAGCATTTCAATATGCGCTAAAGATCCTAACACATCAAAGGCAGCAAGGTACATATCCATTTCACGGTCTTTGCCGACAGTAAATTCTTCTACCTGCTTTAGTGATGCTTTATCTTTTTGCCAGAGCTTCATACTATCTTATTTAATAGCTGGATATAAAGTTCGATTCCTTTATTTATTTCATCAATATAAATATACTCATCTGCAGTGTGGCTACGGGCAGAATCTCCGGGTCCCATTTTTAATGCCGGAAAAGGCATTAATGCTTTATCAGATGTAGTTGGCGAACCATAATAAGTTCGTCCAAGATCCAAACCAGCCTTAACCAACGGGTGGTTCAAGCCGATAGAAGTAGAGCGAAGCCGGGTACTTCTCGGCGTTACTTCACAAGTTACATTTGCCCGAATAATGTCAAGTACTTCTTCAAAACTGTATAGTTCATTTATCCGGGTATCAACTACAAATTTGCAAACAGCCGGCACTACATTGTGTGCTTTATTCTCCGTTTCAATAACTGTTACATTCATCCTGGAAGGCCCCAGCAGTTCTGATACTTTGTCAAACTGGTAACTCCTGAACCAATCTATGTCTTTTAATGCTTTGTAGATAGCATTTTCGCCTTCATTACGGGCAGCATGTCCTGCTTTTCCATGACTGATACAATCCAGCACCATAAGGCCTCTTTCAGCTACTGCCATCTGCATTTGTGTTGGTTCACCAACAATAGCGCAATCAATCTTGGGCAGGTATTTTAAAGTATACTCAATTCCACCAGTACCGCTGATTTCTTCTTCAGCTGTAGCAGCTATTACAAGATTATATTTGAGGTCCTTTCTGTCATAAAAATGCAGGAATACAGCTACCAGGGATACAAGGCAGCCTCCGGCATCATTACTTCCAAGGCCAAATAGTTTTCCATCTTCAACAACAGGTAAGAAGGGGTCTTTGGTGTATTGCGGGTTCGGCTTTACAGTATCATGATGGGAATTGAGCAATAGGGTTGGTTTGGAAACGTCGAAATATTTATTCTGGGCGAAAATATTATTGCCAACCCAGGTAGCGGCAACATCTCTTGTTGCAAAGAATTTTGCAATGATGCCGGCCGTCTTATCTTCTTCTTTGCTGAAAGAAGGGGTGGCGATGAGATTTTTTAAAAGGTCGATCGCATCATTTTGCAATATGGTCAATTCTTTAGTCATTGATTATAGCTGTTCCGGCAATTCCATTAATCAGCCCGGATAATTCCTCTGCCTTTCCGATAATCACCTTACTGACACCTTTTTTCAGTGCGATAAAGGCATTATCCAGTTTTGGAATCATGCCGGCAAATATTTTATCTCCGGCTTTTAGTTGCTCATAATAGGAAGGCCTGATTTCAGGAATTACGGATGAGTTGTCATTGATATCGAGCAGCACGCCACTTTTTTCAAAACAGTATATAAGCTGTACATCATATAATTCTCCCATGCTTTTGGCGATTTCCTGTGCAATAGTATCAGCGTTTGTATTCAGTAACTGTCCTTGCTGATCATGAGTGATGGGGGAAAAGACTAGGGATATATTTTTTTCCAGCAGGTCTTTTATAAAGTATTTATTGATGTTGTCAACATCACCGACATAACCATAGTCAAGTGCCGCATGTTGTCGCTTGTGAGCTGATATGACATCCCCGTCAGCGCCACAAAGCCCGATAGCATTGCAATTCTTTGCTTGTAGGGATGCAACAATATTCTTATTGATGAACCCCGCATATACCATTGTGACAATCTTCAGCGTTTCTGCATCTGTAATCCTTCGTCCGTCTACCAGCTTTTGTTCGATTCCGAGCTTTTCAGCCATTCTTGTGGCAAGTTTACCCCCACCGTGTACAAGTATTTTTTTTCCACCAATAGCGGAAAAATCAGTTAAGAATGATGCCAGTTTAGCCTCATCATCAATTATATTTCCTCCAATCTTTATTACGTATAGCTTATCCATTTGATCTTAATATCTCTGACAATACTGCCTGTGCTGCCCAAACCCTGTTGCCAGCTTCCTGTGTAATTATACTATTTGGGCCATCCAGTATTTCGTCGCTCAATTCTACATTTCTTCTTACAGGAAGGCAATGCATTACTTTGGCATTGTTGGTATGCTCAAGCTTTTTATTGGTCAGCATCCATTTCGGGTCGCTTTCATAGATCTTGCCATAGTCATTAAAAGTGCTCCAGTTCTTCACATAAATAAAATCGGCATTTTTCAATGCTTCCTCCTGGTTATTAGTAATAGTTGCTCCTTTCGTAAACTCTTCACTCAGATTATAGTCCTCGGGATGGGTAATTACAAAATCTGCTTTTCCCCAGGCTGTGATCCATTGGGAAAAACTATTAGCTACACATTGTGGTAAGGGTTTAACATGCGGTGCCCAGGTGAGAACAATTTTGGGTTTACCCCCAGCCCCTAAAGGGGAGTTTTGTAACGATTCACTTATAGTAACAATATCTGTAAGAGATTGGAGCGGATGCAAGGTTGCGCTTTCTAAACTAACTACCGGTATACCGGCGTACTTAATGAATTGTTTAATGTAAAGTTCGCTGTAATCATCTTCCCGGTTCTTTAAAGAAGGGAATGTTCTTATGGCTAATATGTCAAAATATTTTCCGAAAATGGGTGCTGCATCTTTTACATGCTCAACGGTTGTGCCGCTCATGATAGCTTCTTCTTCAAATTCCAGTGCCCAGCCTTCACTGCCAACATTAAAAATGATAGCTTCCATTCCCAGGTTTTGCGCCGCAATCTGAGTGCTTAGTCTTGTCCGCATGCTGGGATTCAGGAACAAACAGCCAATACGTTTATTAGTTCCGATTGTTTTATCTACAAACGGATTCGCTTTATAGGCTAATGCTTTTTTTACAAGAGCATCAATATCGGTTACATCATGAACAGAAACGAAATTTCTCATTGTTATGCTTTATACGGTCTGTAACAGGCCGATTTCTTCTTTAATACTTTCAATAAACTGTTCAGCATCTCTTTTTTTCAAAGCCAGCGAGGGTAATAAACGGATTATATTAGGTTTGGCCTCACCAGTAAAAATTTTCTGATTCCAGAGCAGGTTTTTCTTCAGGTCTTTCAGTTCATCCGGAACATCAAAACCAATCATCAATCCCCGGCCCCTGACATTATTTAGCTGTGGTATTTCTGCCAACTGGTCTCTCAGGTATTTACCCACCATCACTGCATTACCCATTAGTTTTTCTTCTTCAATTACATCCAATACAGCCAGTGCTGCTGCACAGGCAAGATGATTTCCGCCAAATGTGGTGCCCAGTTGAAAATGTTTTGGTTTGATATGCGGAGCAATGATAATACCGGCAACAGGGAAACCATTGCCCATACCTTTAGCCATTGTGTAGATGTCTGCATTTACCCCTGCAAAATCGTGGCTAAAAAATTTGCCGCTTCTGCCATAGCCACACTGTACACTGTCAGCAATATAAACAGCGCCATATTCATCACATAGCGACCTTATTTTTCTGAGAAATGAATCTTCAGCAACGTTAATGCCACCAACGCCCTGTATGCCTTCAATAATAACCGAAGAAATTTCACTACCATTTTTTTTGAAACACTCTTCCAGCGCATCAGCATCATTGAATGGAAGGAAGATGACATTTTCGGTTTCATTAACCGGAGCCACATAATTTCTGTTATCAGTTACCGAAACAGCCAATGAAGTTCTTCCATGAAAGGATTTACTGAAAGCAATGACTTTTTTTCTGCCATTATGAAATGATGACAGCTTCAGGGCATTTTCGTTAGCTTCAGCTCCGCTGTTACACAGAAATAACTGGTAGTTTTCTTTGCCAGAAACTTTTCCAAGTTTTTCAGCCAGTTGTTGTTGCAATGGAATTTTTACAGAATTAGAATAAAAAGCAATTTTTTCCAGCTGCTCTTCAATCTGCCGTACCCAATGAGGATGTGTATGGCCGATACTTATTACCGCATGTCCTCCGTATAAATCGAGGTACTGCTCACCTTTATCGTCCCACACATAAGAGCCTTTTGCTTTTACGATGGTGATCTCGTTGATCGGGTATACGTCAAACAGGTTCATTTTAAAAATAATTAGCTTTAAGTTTTAATCCGCTGGTCTCGTCAAGCCCAAACAACAGGTTCATATTCTGTACGGCCTGTCCGCTTGCACCTTTTAATAAATTATCAATAGCTGAATGAATCACCAGCTTGCTACCGGCTTTTTCAAGGTGGACAACGGCCTTGTTGGTATTTACCACCTGTTTTAAGAAAATTTGTTCTCTGCTAACATGTGTAAAAGGATGTTCAATATAATAATCTTCGAAAAGCTTGTATAACTCTTCAAGACTCAGCTCACAATGTAAAGTAGAGCTAATAAAAATACCCCTGGTGAAATCGCCCCGCCATGGAATGAAACTCAGGTCAATATCATTTGTTGATTGCAGGTGTAAAAGAGATTCACCAATTTCTCCCAGATGTTGGTGTGTAAGTGTTTTATAAGCCTGAATGTTATTGGCTCTCCAGCTAAAATGCGATGTTGATGAAAGAGATTGGCCGGCGCCTGTGGATCCTGTAATCCCTGTTGTATAAATATCGCTTAACAAACCAGCTTTTGCCAATGGCAATAACCCAAGTTGAATGGATGTAGCAAAGCAGCCCGGATTGGCAATATTATCAGCTGTCTTTATTTTGTCTCTGTTTAGTTCAGGAAGACCGTAAACAAATTTTCGATTTGCGATCTCAGATTGCATAGTTAGCCGGAAATCATTTGCCAGGTCTATGATTTTTGTTTTTTCTGGGATATTGTTTTCTGTAAGAAATTTTCTTGATTCACCATGTCCGAGACAGAGGAACAATACATCAATATTATCATTTAATTCCCCGGTGAATTTTAAATCAGTATCACCCAACAAGTCCTGGTGAATTGTATGAACGGGTTTGCCGGCATTACTCCGGCTATGTATAAAGGAGATATCCACACCGGGGTGATTTAACAACAGTCGTATTAATTCACCTCCGGTGTAGCCGGCACCTCCGATTATGCCAACATTAATTTTTGCCATCAGCATCTTTGTTTACCAGGTGATAAATGGATGTTTGGTTGCCAAAAATTTTACTGAAACCCCTTACATCATCTCCGGTGAAACCTGTATTCATTTCACCATACTTGCCAAACTTGCTATTCATCAGATCGTATTTGCTTTCAATTCCTATGACCTGGAAACGATAAGGCATTAATTGAATAAGTACATCACCCGTAACATTCTGCTGGCTGTTTTCAAGAAAGGCCTCAATATCCCTCATTACAGGATCCAATATCTGACCTTCATGCATCCAGTTACCATAAAACTGGGCTAGGGTATCCTTCCACTGTAGCTGCCATTTTGTTAGCACATGTTTTTCTAATGCGTGGTGTGCTTTCAGAATAATCATAGGCGCCGCAGCTTCAAATCCCACACGGCCTTTAATGCCAATAATGGTATCACCAACATGTATGTCACGACCCACACCGTACGGGCCGGCGATAGTTTGCAGATATTGAATGGCATCTGCCGGATGTGTGAATGATTGTTCATTCACCGATTTCAGTTCCCCTTCTGCAAAACTCAATTTTATTTCTTCGTTGCCTGTTTTTGTTACTTGTGTTGGCCATGCATCTTCCGGCAACATTCCATTGGAAGAAAGAGTTTCTTTACCACCCACACTGGTACCCCACAGGCCCTTGTTGATGGAATACATGGCTTTGTCAAAATTCATTTCAACACCCTTACTTTTCAGGTAAGCGATCTCTTCTTCACGGCTAAGTTTCAGATCTCTTATGGGAGTAATGATCTCAACGCCGGGTATCATGATGTGAAATATCATGTCAAACCTAACCTGGTCATTACCTGCACCGGTGCTGCCGTGTGCTACAGCATCAGCTTTTAGTTTTTGGGCATGTTCGGCAATATGCAGCGCCTGGCTAAGCCTTTCTGCAGATACGGAAAGAGGATAAGTGTTATTTTTTAAACAGTTTCCAAAAATGAGGTATCTGATAATTCTGTCATAGTATCCTTTTACTGCATCGACTGTCGTATGTGTCTTTACACCTAATTTGTAGGCATGGGCCTCAATTTTTCTTAACTCTTCTTCACTAAAACCCCCGGTATTAACGATTACACTGTGCACTTCATAGCCTTTGTCTTCGCTGAGATACTTTACACAATAGGTTGTGTCCAATCCCCCGCTAAAGCCTAAAACAACTTTCTTTGACATTTTCTTAGCTGCTTTTATAAGTGGAAGAAATAATGCAGTAATGATTTCGGCTTACCTGCCCCGCCATTAGCCCGTCCGACCGGGTTGTCCGGGCGGGTTTCCCTGTCTTTTCGCATAAATGGCTTCAGCAATTTCCATTGCTTGAATTTTAGCAATCGTTCAAATCCTTTTTTATTCTCTTCAAAATACTTGGTCGTTTCTTCTGGTTCATAGTGGTCCTTAGGATCGTAGAGCATAGCTGTGCACATACAATTTTTTCTTTCTTTGCTCATAAGAATCTCGTAATTCACACAGCTTTTGCACCCGGCCCAGAAAGCTTCATCTTGTGTAAGCTCTGAATAGGTTACAGGCTCATAACCCAGTTCACTATTGATCTTCATGACTGCCAGCCCGGTAGTGAGGCCAAATATTTTCGCCTCAGGATATTTTTGCCGGGAAAGATCAAATATTTTTTTCTTGATTTGTTTGGCTACTCCGCTTTTTCGAAAGGCTGGGGCTACAATCAGGCCGCTGTTGGCTACATATTCACCGTGGCTCCACGTTTCAATATAGCAAAAACCAACCCATTCATTTTGATCGGTGATGGCGATGACTGCTTTGCCTTCATCAATTTTTTGTTCGATATAATCAGGCGAACGCTTAGCGATGCCGGTACCTCTTGCGGCCGCAGAGGCTTCCATTTCATCGGTGATTGTCTTAGAGTAGACCTTGTCAGAAACAGTTGCTACCCTGATAATGATATTTTGATTTTCCACTTTTGTCAATGCTTGAGATATAGCGGCTCACCAGTCCTGAATAATTTGTTTCGGGGTGATCTTCACTGACAGGGACCATGGTGAAGGGTTCGTCCTGTCAGATAACAGGGCGACGTCGTGGACGGGAAAAGGTAAACACATCAAACCCAACAGAGTATACTCCGCTGGTAATCGGCGCATGAAACGCAAATTGCTTGGTATGTGTCAAAATATTCGTCATGGTTATGTTTACAAACAAGTTGTAAATTGGGGACAAATGTATAATAATAATTGATTTATAGCCATAAATATTTTGTTATAAACAACAGCAAATGGAAGCTGCAAACCCTCCGGAAAATTATCAGCCTTTAGACGAACCAGTGTTAGCGAAAGAGAAACGTCCTTCCAGGTTCAGGCGATTCAGCAGGAATTTTATTATCGTTTTCATCTTGTTGCTGGCAGGCCTGATCTACTGGAAATATTTTTTCACTTACAGCGAGGGTAACCGTACCGGCTTACTACAGAAATTTTCCTATAAGGGTACAATTTTTAAGACTTATGAAGGAGAGTTGATATTGAGCAGCATACGTTCACAGGCCAATGTGGCTTTGGCTTCCGAAAAATTCTTTTTTTCAGTAATGGATGAAGAAACCGCCAAAAAACTGGAGAATCTCCAGGGACATTTTATCACTGTACACTATAAAATGAAGAATGGTACGTTACCATGGCGGGGTGACAGTAAGTATCTTGTTGACAGTGTAAAGATAGAAGTACAGCCTTAGCTATGTAATAAGAAAATGCAGGGTTGCTTATAAAGGTCAGGTACGCCTGATTTCCATTCACTAACGGTTTTTGTTCTGATGTATTCATCTTTCCCCGTAAGATTTTTTGCAATACAAAGTCGGGTTGAGGATTTGCAGTTTTTAATTAATGCATCCAGCAATTGATTATTTCTGTACGGAGTTTCAATAAATATTTGCGTACAGCTCTTACGGCCAGATTCTGCTTCCAGTTCTTTTATGGCTTTCACTCTTTGCTGATTATCGATTGGCAGATAACCAACGAACTGGAATTGCTGGCCGTTCATGCCACTCGCCATCAATGCCAGTAATATTGAGCTTGGGCCAACCAACGGGTGAATAGTGGCATTCATTTCCTGTGCTGCTGCAATCAATATCTGGCCGGGATCAGCCACACCGGGACATCCTGCTTCACTAATGATCCCGATGGTTTTACCTTCCTTTAAGATACTTCGGAATTTACCGGCTGAATTATCATCAATTGTATGCCACTCATAGTCATCAATTACTATATCCTGCCCCGGCAGGTTAACCTTCCATAACTGCTTAAAATAACGGCGGGTTGTTCTTTCGTTTTCTGCAAAAAAAACCTGGCAGTTTTTTATAGCGTCCAATACATAAGCGGGGATAGCATTTAATCCCTCCTCATGCAACAATGATGGTATCAGATAAACGGTACCCACCTTTATTCTTTTATTTTTTGAACGCTTAATGTAGCGGCGATTATGGCATAGGCTGGCGCCAGTATCAATACGATATGCATAAGATAAAACAACATACCGTTACCAATGGCAAGACCTTTGTGCCTGCCGGTAAAGGTGATACTTTGTTGGGGGGAAAAACCTAGCCTGGCGAAATTGTAATCCAGCATGGAAAAACCGAAGTAGTAACATTCCATGAACAAGGCTACCACTGGTGTTATCCAGCCAATAACAGGCACCAGTGATAAAATGATCAGGGCCAGTAAATAAACAGATTGCCAGCCACAGTTACGAAGAGCCAATTTGCTGTTCCGGATACAATCCTTTTTTAATTCCGGCCAGTTAAAATGATGCTCTTTTCCTTCAATGATGGCTTCTGTTTTTTCACTTAAGTAAGCAAATGCAGGAGAGCCTATTATCAAAATAAGGTATTTGAAAAAGGAGAAATAAAAAAGTACCAGTATCAGGCGAAGCATCATCCCTGTCATTACAAACAAGAAGCTAAGCCACTCACTTCTTTCTTTTTGTAACCAGCTTTCTATACCCAGCCGGTTGCTTACCCAGGAAATAACATTGTCTGAAGATTGCCAGAAAAAAAACATTCCGACAATAAAAAGCACTGTATATATGAAACCGGGTATGAGTATCCATTTGAATAAACGGTGTTGTTGTATGAATAACCTGGCCTGGTCCCAACCCTGGAATGCTATGACAATTTCTTTCAGCAAAGCCTTATTTTGAGCAATAAATATAGTGAAAGGGTAATAGTGTGTGGTGAATAGATCAGAAAAAAGCCAAAGCTGGTATAAAATGAAGAAGTTAACCAAAGAATTTTACCAAAGGAGTGATGTGTTGAAGGTGGCAAAAGAACTCCTAGGAAAGATACTGGTGTCAAACTGGAATGGAGTTATCACATCTGGCAGAATTGTAGAAACAGAAGCTTATGCCGGTATCAACGACATGGCTTCACATGCCCACGGAGGAAGGAGAACAGCGAGAAATGAAGTCATGTATACATCGGGTGGAATGGCATATGTTTATTTGTGTTATGGCATTCATCATCTTTTCAATGTGGTAACACATACCAGGGAAATCCCGCATGCAGTGTTGGTCAGGGCAATAGAGCCGGTAAAAGGTATTGAGCTGATGCTGGAAAGAACGGGTAAGAAAATACCTGACAATACGCTGACGAGAGGCCCGGGAAATGTATCTAAAGCATTAGGTATTTATACTTCACACAGCGGTCATTCTTTATTAAGTAGCCAATTATATATAGCTGATGATGGATTTATACTTTCAAAGAATGAAATTGGCTCGTCTCCCCGTATAGGTGTTAACTATGCAGGGAAAGATGCTTATTTGCCCTACCGGTTTTATGCAAAAGGTAATCCTTATGTGAGTGGTAAACCTAAATAGGTTGTAATTTCCCATCAAATCTGGCTGCTTGACTAAACATCAATTAAAATACATTTCACTTCTGTCAGGTGTATTGATCGCTTTCATACTCTACTTCATTAATCCGTTTAATGTACCGGAGCATTCGGCAAGAATTCTTGCCGTAGGCGGATTGATGGTAACTTGGTGGGTTACAGAAGCATTGCCCATGCCGGTGGTGGCATTATTGCCACTTATTCTTTTTCCGTTGTTGGAGATCAGTTCTATTAAAGACACATCAAAACTATATGGCAATGAAGTGATCTTTCTTTTCATGGGTGGCTTTATGCTCGGGTTGGCCATTGAAAAATGGAACCTGCACCGGCGAATTGCTTTATCTATCGTCAATGTGACGGGAACAAGCAGTAACAGGATCGTTCTCGGATTCATCCTGGCAACAGGGCTGCTGAGTATGTGGCTAAGTAATACAGCCACCACCATGATGATGTTTCCCATTGCCATGTCTGTTATTCTGGTAATGAAGGGCAATGGCGATGAAAAGGGCAATTATGCCAACTTCAACCTCTGCCTGATGCTGGCAATTGCCTATGCATCAAATTTTGGTGGTATTTCTACCATTATCGGCACGCCGCCAAATGTTCAATTCGTCAATTATTTCGAGAAAAAATATGGTAATATAGATTTTACTGACTGGATGCTGATATGCACTCCATTGGCTTTGTTGCTTATGCTGGCTTTATATTTTGTTACTACCCGTATTCTATTTCCCAGTCATATAAAGAGCAGTCAAGCAGCTCATCAACATATTCAAAATGAATTAAAAAAACTGGGGAAGCTATCTGTATCAGAAAAAAGAGTGTTGATCATTTTTATCAGTACTGCTTTGCTATGGATATTCAAAGACATCATTAACAAAAGTCAGGCTTTGTTTAAACTGGATGATAATATGATTGCCATCATAGGAGCAGTGGCTTTGTTTATGTGTCCTGCCGGAAAAAAACAGCTTCTGGTGGAGAGAGAAGACAAAGAGGAAGAAAAACCCGAAATGCTCCTGGAGTGGGAGGATACCAAAAAAATGGCATGGGGTATTTTATTATTATTTGGGGGCGGTATTGCCTTAGCTGATGCGATGGAAAAAGCCGGCCTCATTCAGCAATTAGGCGCCTGGATGGGCCAATATGCCGGAAGCGGAATCATACTGGTATTGACGGTTGTTGTTATATCCATCTTTATCAGTGAAGTGATGAGCAATGTGGCGCAGGTGATTGTTTTTGCTCCGGTGGTTTGTTCGCTGGCAGAACATGTGGGGATGAATCCGCTGATTCTTGGTTTACCTATGACGTTGGCGGCAAGTTGTGCCAGCATGCTGCCTATGGGCACACCACCCAATGCCATTGCTTTTGCCAGTGGTCATATCAAACTAAAACATATGATAAAGGCAGGATTGGTTATGAACCTGATTGCCGTAGTGCTGATCACCTTATTTACCTGGTATGTTGTGCCGCTGATAATTAAACTGTAAGAACAAAAAAAGCGGATCATATGACCCGCTTTTTTGGAATAAATTTTTATCAGAACCTGGGACAGTTTAGCTTCTTTGCGTTTGGATCGTTTGGCTTCTTAATATAAATCAGTGAAATCTCCATTCCGCCCCTGGTGTTGGTGGCGGGTTTCAGGCTGGAGGTATTGGCATCATAAGTGGCACCTATATGGATACCAGAAAACTCAATACCAATATATGGGATTGCTGCATCGTTAAAACGATACCATGCACCAAGGTAAACGTTGGTAGGATTTTCTTCGCTGTTATTTACATTATAAGAAAAGGCACCACCCACTACCGTATTGGTAGCCTTTGCCTGCATACTGTATATTCCTGAAAAATGAACGTTGTGATAAGAGCCAACTGGTATACGGCCTCCTGCCTGTAATGTTGTCCTTGCATTTAATAAGAACTGGCCCCCCTGGAAACTTTCTTTCGGACGGTTAATATGATACATGGAGGCGCCAACATAAAAGCTGTTGTATCCATTAGTACTTCCGGTATAAATGACACCAGCATTTACATCAACATAGCTTACA
This sequence comes from uncultured Chitinophaga sp., assembly GCA_964634265.1. Lineage (GTDB taxonomy): Bacteria > Bacteroidota > Bacteroidia > Chitinophagales > Chitinophagaceae > JJ008. The sequence continues at coordinate 107,252 of CAZWIM010000003.1, forward strand.
TTGATCTGTTTATTAGTAAAGATTTCACCAGTGGTGCCGGGTACAAAGCCCAGTGGTGTCAATTCATCTTCAAAAACCACTTTAGTAACATCTAACCGCTTATTTACATATCCTCCCTGGAAGCCGGCGCCAATAGAATGATACCCGTTTTCATCTAACCCTTTATGATAGGAAAGAGACAATCCAGCCATATTCGTAACTAATACACCATCACCAGCCCTGTCTGTAAAGCCAAGAATACCTACACCCATCTGATCGATGTCCGGTATTCTGCCTTTTAAAACTCCAAAATCCACTGAAGCTGTTTTGGTAACAAAGGCGTTGTTGATAGTAGGCCATTGGTTACGGTAATTTCCTGCTACACGAAATGTTCCGTCAAACTTGCCCGTCAATGCCGGGTTCAATGTAAGCGGAGAAGCAAAAAACTGCGAAAAGTTGGGATCCTGGGCGTTTGTCACACTTACCAAAGCCACACTTACCAAAAGAGTAGAAACGATTTTTTTCATCACTGCCAATAAATTTTTTCACTTTTCAGACGGAAGGATACAGCAGTAAACGCTTTTTTAAACTAAAGATTGCCTTACCCGGTTCCGGTCCGGTACGAAACTGAAAAATACAACAATTTACAGACCCGCAAAAAGTAATTGGCCTGGTTTTGTAGAATTAATTCTATTCAACAGGTTTGGGGCTATCCGCCAAAGAATCAGTTATTTATATAGAAGAGTAGTTGTGCAGAATCAATTATAGACCGGGTTACATTTGAATTTTTGTACCAAAAGCAAGATCGCCGGCATCGCCCAATCCCGGAACGATATATCCTTTGGCGGTCAGTTCATCATCAATGTCTCCGCACCAAATGGTGACAGTGGGTGCTTCTCTCTTAACATACTCAATCCCAACTGTACAGGCAATAGCGGCTACAATGTGGATGGCAGAAGGACTTCCTTCATCTTTCAGGTACTGGATGGTTTTTACCAGTGAGGCTCCTGTTGCCAGCATTGGGTCAGAAATGATCAGTACCCTGTTTTCAAGTTCGGGGCAGGAAATATATTCAAGGCTTATTTCAAAACTACCGTCTTTATGATGTTTACGGTAGGCAGAGATAAAGGCATTGTCAGCTTTGTCAAAATAATTAAGTAATCCCTGGTGCAATGGCAACCCTGCTCTTAGTATAGTAGCCAGAACAGGTTGTTCCTTCAATGTTTTATGCTCCGCTATACCTAAGGGAGTTTGAATTTCTTTCTCTTCAAAAGGTAAAATTTTGCTTATTTCATAAGCAGCTACCTCACCAATACGTTCCAGGTTGCGCCGAAAACGCATCCGGTCAATTTGAATATTTACATCCCTTAATTCTGCCACCCAGTTACTGACCAATGAATGCTGCTCACTTAAATTAACGATCATCAATTGAAAATTTAATATTGTTGATTGAATATTGAGGAACAATCAAAACCTTTGCAATAGCTGAATGATAGCAGCAAACTCCTGTTCCTTACTATTACAAAAATACTATTTGGGGGCGGGCGGATAAAATCTTTAAATCTAAAATCTTAAATCAACAATGATTTATCGTGCTATTGGTTTAATGAGCGGCAGTTCCCTTGACGGGCTTGATATTGTTTTTGTTGAATTCCAGGAACAGGGCAGGAAATGGAGCTATGAAATATTACAGACAGACTGTTACCCTTATACACCAGAGTGGACCGAAAAACTGCGAACTGCTATTAATCTTTCCGCCAGGGATTACCTTTTGCTGCATACGGAATATGGCCATTACCTTGGGGAGCAGGTCAACAAATTCATTGAGTCGAACCAACTTCATTACCAGGTAGCCGTAATTGCTTCACATGGGCATACCACTTTTCATATGCCGGCCAGTCAAATGACAGCGCAATTGGGTGACGGAGCTGCAATAGCTGCAAAAACACAATTGCCGGTGGTATCAGACCTACGGGCATTGGATGTAGCTTTTGGCGGGCAAGGGGCGCCTATTGTACCGATAGGTGAGAAATTTTTGTGGTCTGATTATAACTATTTTTTGAATATAGGAGGCATCGCCAATATTTCGGTGGCTGGAGAGCCCCCTTCTGGCGGTTGGGCTTTTGATGTATGTCCGGCCAACCGGGTATTGAATATGCTGGCAAATGATGAAGGAAAACCGTTTGATGAAAATGGAGAAATGGCATCGGCAGGAAAAACTGATCTGCCACTTTTGGAAAAGCTAAATTCACTGGATTATTACCGCAAGCCCTGGCCTAAATCACTGGCCAATGACTTTGGAACTGATCTGGTGTACCCCATGATAAAATCGGCAGGCTTAAGTATACCTGATGCGCTAAGAACGTTTTCAGAGCATATTGTTTTGCAAATTGGTAATGATCTTACTGCTTTAAATAGACAGCAAGTATCAACCAGCAAAAAGAAACTATTGGTTACCGGAGGCGGTGCACACAATAAATTCCTGGTAAAAAGACTTGCTGAGTTATTAATGACAGAAAATATTGAAGTAGTGGTACCCGATACCAAACTGGTCAATTATAAAGAAGCCTTGATCATGGCATTTATTGGGGTGCTTCGCTGGAGGCAGGAATACAATGTACTTGCTTCCGTAACCGGTGCCAGCCGCAATAGTATTGGAGGGGCCTTATGGACCGGGCAGGAAGCCTGATAAAAATCAATCATCTTTTCAGTTATTATCATTGTACCCCGCAGATTGGCTAAGTAGCTTACGGCTTAACTAACGATTTGCCTGATGGGTGGTAAGATAAATATGTTCGGCCAGGACATACTGACTGAAAAGGAGGAGTTTTGTCAACTGCAGCAAAACTTCATTCCGCAATATGAAGCTGTTTTTCATGATAAAATGGCTCCAAAAACAGTTGTTGTTGTTCCAAGTCTTACACTCGATCCGGTCATTTTAGCCAAAGTTGACGGCATAGTTCATTATGAAGAGAGGCTGCTATGTCTTTTGCTGTTGCTTCGGATGCCCAGAACACATGTTATTTATATAACCAGTACACCGGTAGATCCTATAATTATAGATTATTATCTCCATCTTTTGCCCGGAATTACTGGTCACCATGCCAGGCAAAGGCTGCACTTTTTCAGTTGTTATGATGCTTCCCCACAGGTTTCATTGACAGAAAAAATCCTGGCAAGACCGAGGCTGATTAAGCGAATAAAAAAGGCAATTCCAGAAGATCACCTGGCGCATCTTGCCTGCTTCAATGTTACAGATCATGAGAGAAAGTTAGCTGTCATGCTCGACTTACCGGTTTATGGCTGCAATCCTGATTTATTGTATTGGGGCACCAAATCTGGGAGCCGTGAAATTTTCAGGGAGTGCGGAGTGGATATGCCGCCGGGTTATGAAAACCTGCAAAATGAAGAAGATATTATCGATGCACTTACCGATCTGCATTACCGTTATCCCGATTTAAAAAAGGCAGTAATTAAAATGAATGACGGGTTCAGTGGTGAGGGTAATGCGGTATTCCGCTATGATAAATTAGCTGCACCGGATAATGTTGAGCAACAGATACGGGAGTTGCTGCCTACTGAACTGGAAATTATTGCTACAGGCCTTTCTTACGAAATGTACATAAGGAAGTTTGAAGGTATGGGCGGTATTGTGGAAACCTATGTGGAAGGATCGCATGTTTCTTCGCCTTCTGTTCAGTGCCGTATCAATCCATTAGGGAGGATTGATGTTATTTCAACACATGACCAGGTAATGGGTGGTTTGGAAAAGCAAATTTTTCTCGGCGGTATATTTCCTGCTGATGAGGAGTACAGGATTGAGATAGGCAAACTGGGACAACGAATTTCGGAGGCACTTAGAAGTAAGGGAGTACTGGGCCGGTTTGGCATTGACTTTCTTTCGGTTAAAAAGGACGGTAAATGGCTGCACTATGCCATTGAGATCAACCTGAGAAAAGGGGGCACCACCCATCCTTATATCATGCTGCAATTTCTTACTAACGGGGATTATGATGCGAATACAGGTAAGTTCCTTTTGCCAAATGGCGAAGAAAAGTGTTACCTGTTCACTGATAACCTTCATGATGAAAGATTCAAAGGTCTGACACCTGAAGACCTTATTGAAATTGCCGTGCAAAATCAGCTGCATTACGACAATACCCGGGAAGAAGGGGTGATGTTTCACCTCATCGGGGCACTTTCGCAATATGGCAAAATCGGTATTGTATGCATTGCCAGCACCCCGGAAAGAGCCCGGTATTTTTACAACAAAACCATTGATGTGCTGAGAACTGAATGCTGTTGAGAATTACCTTTTTTTCATTATCCGCTTTCCAATAATTGGTTATATTAGGGGAATACTTCTGACTCCCTTTTAAACTACGATTTATTTAAGTCCTGCATCCTGCTGCCTGAGTTTTTCAGAAGATAATTTTTATTCAGATGAGACTGACCAAAAAACTGGAATCGGAGATACTAAAAGTATATTATGCTTATTGGGAGGCCTATCTCAAAGGAGATCTCAAAAATTTTGCTTCATTTCTTGATGAGAATGTTACTGTATTTGGAACTGCGCTGGGGGAGGTTTTTACCAATAAAAAGGAAGCCATAAAATTTTATTCCGCCACAGCCGATCAGATGACAGGTAAGGCTGATTTCCGGAAGAGGCGAATTAAAATGAAAACGGCAGGCAATACGGTGGTGGTAAACGAACAATGCGACCTGTATGTACTGATTGACGGGCTATGGACATTTTATGACCATGCCCGTATTACTGCAATCATTGAACAGAAAGGTAATGCCTGGAAGTGTGTTCATCAGCATGGCTCTTTTCCCGATACCAGAACAGAGGAAGGTGACCAGATTGCAACACAAAAAATAAAAAAGGAAAACCTGCAACTGAAGGAAGCTGTTAAGCGCCGCACTATTGAACTGGAAGAAAAGAACAGGGAACTGGAAATAGAAACAGCGCTGGAAAAAGTCAGAACTGTTGCCATGGGTATGAAGAGGCGGGAAGATATGCTCCAGATATGCAAAACCATTTCACAACAAATGGCAAAGCTTGGCGTAAAGGAAATACGAAATGTGCAGACTGCTATTTTTAATGTGCCCCGCGGTACATACATGAATTATGAATACTATGCCAAGCACAATAAAACATTCATCACCGAAACTTTATATACCAACCACAAGGTTGCAAGAACTTTTGCAGCAAAAATGCTGAAAGGCAGAGGAGAGGTTTCCATTACGCATATAAAAGGAAAACAAAAGGTAAAAGAGTGGCTCAACTATCAGAAAGGAACGAATGTATTTATTGATTCGTTTCTTAACAAAGCAACCTCCCTTACTTATTATTGGTATTCACTGGGTCCGGTTGCGCTGGGCATTTCAACTTATTTTCCACTTACAAAAGAAGAACAGCAGTTATTCAGCCGTTTCCTGAAAGTATTTGAGCTGGCTTACCGCCGCTATTTGGATATTGAAAAAGCGGAAGAGCAGGCAAGAGAAGCACAGATAGAAGCAGCGTTGGAAAGAATAAGAGCTGCCTCTCTGGCCATGAGAGATTCCTCAGCATTAAGCACAATCATTTTCAGGCTGTATGCTGAACTTACAAAACTGGATGCCAAACTTGACCGGTGTTTTATCATGATTGTAAATCAGGAAAACAAGGGCATCACCTGGTGGATGGCCGGCCAGGAAGGTTTGTTGGCAGAGAATGGCTTTTTTGTTCAAATGAATCAGCATGCCTCTCACCTGATGTACCTCGATCATTGTAAGCAACGTAAGAAAAAATGGACCTACCTGTTTGAAGGAAAAGAAAAAAGAGACTGGGATCGATTTGGATTCAGTAAAACAGAATTGGCCAGGTTACCTGCGCCCGTTAAAGCGTTTATGTCCGCAGCAAAGAAAGTATATCTCTCCGGTTCTTCCGATCAATTTGGTTCATTGGTAACCGGCAGTTTTGAGCCCTTGCCGGAAGAACAGCAGGATATCATCAGCCGGTTTGCTGTTGTATTTAATCAAACCTATACCCGTTTCCTTGACCTGCAAAAGGCAGAAGCACAGGCAAGAGAGGCACAGATTGAAGCGGCATTGGAAAGAGTGAGAAGCCGCTCACTTGCCATGCATAAAAGTGAGGAATTGAAAGAGGTGATACGGATGGTACTGGAACAATTTATTCAGCTCAACATCAAAGCTGAGCATGCAGGTTTTTATATTGATTACAAAGCCCATGATGATATGCACATCTGGCTGGCCGACCCCAATCTTGAACCTTTCTATGCAGTGATTCCTTATTTTGACACACCCACATGGAACAGCTTTTTGGAAGCCAAATCAAAAGGAATAACTCTTCACACCGACCTGCTTGATTTTAAAGCAAAAAATAAGTTCTACAGGTCCCTTTTTAAATTATTTGCGATACCTGAAGAAGCAAAGAAATTTTATTTGCAATGCAAGGGGCTTGCCGTATCCACCGTTTTGCTGGAGAGTGTTGGTTTGTACATTGAAAATTTTGATGGAACACCTTATACAGATGAAGAGAATAACATCCTCATACGCTTCGGAAAAGTATTCCAGCAAGCTTATACCCGCTTCCTTGATTTGCAGAAAGC
>CAZWIM010000003.1:113944-127419 GCA_964634265.1 uncultured Chitinophaga sp.
GCTTCGGAAAAGTATTCCAGCAAGCTTATACCCGCTTCCTTGATTTGCAGAAAGCAGAGAGGCAGGCAAGAGAAGCACAGATTGAAATGGCATTGGAAAGGGTGAGAAGCAGGACGATGGCAATGCGTCACAGTAATGAGCTGGCAGATGCTGCACAATTGCTATATCAGCAATTTCATTCTCTTAAGATTAGCACATTTACCTGTGGATACATGTTTATTAATGAAGAAAAAAATACACAGGGTGGCTGGACTGTACTTCCCGATGGCACCCTGTTGCAGGACTTCACTGATTTTCCTTTGACAGGCGATCCTATATTGAATGAACGCTACAAACAATGGAAGAATATGAAAGCTTTGCATTCTGTTGTTGTAGAAGGAAAAGTGAACAAGGAACATCACCGTTTTTTGAAATCTAAAGTACCTGAGAAATTCAGCAATGATATACTCAGGCACATACCAGAACGGATGATTTTCAATTCGGCAAATTTTTCCAATGGTTATCTTTTTATTATTAGCCTTGAACCTTTTACAGCCGAGGAAGAGCAGGTGGTCATTCGATTTGCCAAAGTATTTGACCAAACCTATACCCGTTTTCTCGATTTGCAAAAAGCCGAAGAGCAGGCAAAGGAAGCAGAAATTCAATTGGCTTTGGAAAGAGTAAGGGCAAGAAGCCTCGCCATGCACCATACTTCCGAATTACAGGAAGTAGTGAACATTGCTGCACAGCAATTACATGGTATCGGTATGGATATCAATGGGGGTGTATTTATTGCAATCAATACGGAAATAGAAAAAGAACTATCCATCTGGGCATCAGGAGGAATGGCTGACTATATACAAAAAGTTATTGTTCCCGAATTGAACAAACCGATTTTTACAACGTTGCGGGATGCTATCAAAAGGGGGAATAGTTTTCTGATCGAATCGTTCAGTGATAAGGAAAAAAGGGAATTGTTTACCCATCTGTTCAAATACGAACCATGGAAAAGCCTGCCGAAGGAAAGAAAGGAAGAATTGCTTTCCCGGAAAGGCGGGTTTGCCCGGTCGGTGGTCATCTCACATTATACCAGCATTTCTATTACCAATCATAATGGTAAAGCGTTTACTGAAGATGAAAATAAAATATTAAAAAGGTTCGGAAAAGTTTTTGAGCAGTCCTATATCCGCTTCCTCGATCTGCAAAAAGCAGAAGCACAGGCAAGAGAAGCACAGATAGAAGCTGCATTGGAAAGAGTGAGAGCCAGGGCTATGGCAATGCATTCATCAAATGAGTTGAATGAAGTGGTGCATGAACTGAGAAAGCAAATGGGCTTGCTGGGACAAAAAGGCCTTGAAACCTGTGTCATTCATTTACATGACGAATCGCCTGACTTCATTCATTCATGGGCAGCTATTAAACCACCTGAAACGGAAAGCGAAATCCTGGAATCAAGAATAAATGTTCCAAAAAAAGGGTTGTTGATTATTGAAGAGGCAATGAAAGCATACGATTCAAACCGGCAGGATTACATTATTATGAATGAAGGTAAAAAGCGGGAGCAATGGTTTTCATTTCTGGAAAAGGAATCACCGGAGAGTTATAATACTTTAATGGAATCAGCAAACGGAAATATTGAGAACCTGCGGGCTTTCTGGTCCTTTGCCGATTTTCCTGGTGGGTCTTTACTCATGGTTACCATGAAAGACCCGAATGACCTCACAAGGAATTTACTAAGAAGGTTTGCCAATGTGTTTGGCCTTGCATACAGAAGGTTTGCCGATTTAAAAAAAGCCGAAGCACAGGCAAGAGAAGCAAAGATCGAAGCGGCATTGGAAAGGGTTCGTTCGCAAGCCATGGCCATGCGTCAGTCTGCCGACCTGCTGGACGTTGTGGTTACCATGCGTAATGAATTTACGAGGTTGGGGCATGAAGCACATTATTTCTGGTATATGCGATGGCTGCCTGATAAGTATGAAAAAGCAATGACATCGGGTGATGGCACCCGTATCGGAATGGTGATGACTTTGCCCCGGCACATACACGGAGATATTAAATTGGTTGCCGATTGGGAAAAAGGCGATGAACCCACTCTTGTTTTTGCAATGGATGTAGAAACAGCTGTTGACTATGTTGACAAAATGATCAACCTCGGTGATTTTGAACAGGTGGATCCCCAGGCACCCACCCTTGATGATATACGGCATATTGGCGGACTCACCTTTATCATGGCAAGAACCATGCATGGTGAAATCGGTTACAGTTTACCGGGTGTTGTTCCCAATCCTCCGGACGATGATATAAAAACACTGGTAAGATTTGCCGTTGTATTTGATCTTGCTTATCGCCGCTTTGAAGATTTGAAGCTGGCAGAGCAAAAGAACAGGGAAACCGAGATCGAGCTGGCATTGGAAAAGGTAAGAAGCCGCACAATGGCCATGCAGAAAAGCGATGAACTGGGTGATGTAGCAACTGTTTTATTCAAAGAATTAAATGTATTGGTAAAAAACCTCTGGACCTGTGGGTTTGTATTATGTGAAAAAGACAAAGGCGAAGATGAATGGTGGATAAGTACCGAAAGCGGTTTTATCCCGGCATTTTATTTACCCAATACAGGCGATATAACACATGAAAATATTTATCAAGGCTGGTTAAGCGGTGAGTCATATCATACTGAACAACTAGAAGGTGAAGCATTGCAACAGCATTATAACTGGTTAATGACCTTACCTGTTGCCAAAAAAATATTTGAAGAAATGTCCGCAGCAGGGTATGAAAAACCTGAATGGCAAAAACTGCACTGTGCTTATTTTTCCAAAGGATATTTATGCATCATAACAAGGGAACCCAGTGCTGAAGAAGAGATCTTTAAACGTTTTGCACAGGTATTTGATCTAACCTATACCCGTTTCCTTGATTTGCAAAAAGCAGAAGCACAGGCACGGGAGGCTGAAATACAATTAGCATTAGAAAGAGTCAGGTCAAAGGCAATGGCAATGCATACATCTTCTGAATTGGAGTCTGTAGCTTTTGAACTGAGAAACCAAATTGGATTACTGGGCTCAAAAGAATTAGAAACATGTGCTATTAATCTTTATGATGAACTGGATAATGAAGTAATAGCCTGGGGAGCAATGCGGCCCCCGGAAAATCAAAACGATATAAGAGTATTTAATTTTTCATTTCCCAAAAAAGGAATTGCGTTGATAGATGAAATGATAAAGGCCTATTCATCCGGTGCTGCAGAAACTTTAATATTACTGGAAGGGGAGAAAATGGGACAATGGATGAAAGTGCTGGCAGCAGCCAGACCTGATATATTTGCCATCGTTGATGAATCGGTTCATTATTCAGACACAGGCTTTCACAAAGCTTGGTTTTCTTGCGCATTTTTTCCCGGTGGCACACTTATCATGATCACATTTTCAGAACCGAATGTTGAATCAAGAAAACTTTTGATCCGGTTCTCCCAAGTATTCGGTCTCGCCTATCGCCGGTTTGCAGATTTAAAAAAGGCAGAGGCCCAGGCAAGAGAGGCGCAGATAGAAGCTTCTTTGGAAAGAGTGAGAAGCAAAACGATGTCAATGCACAATAGCCAGGATGTTGGTGCTACTGTTACAAGCATGTTTGAAGAATTAGTAAAACTTGGTGTACCGAAAACCGTTCGTTGTGGTATAGGAATATTAAAAGATACCACAGAGCTTGAGTTATGGACTGCATACTGGGGTGAGGGCGATAACGTTTCTTTGGTTCTTGGAAGAATTGATACTTCATCACATCCGTTGCTCTCTGGTGCTGCTAATGCGTGGAAGAACAATAAGTCAACATTCTATTACGAACTGCAAGGGGAAGATTTGATGAATTACTATAAGGTGCTTAACGATGCTCCTCATTACGACTTTCATGTTGATGTTTCATCATTGCCGGAAAAACTGATTCATCATTCTTTCTATTTTCCTGACGGAACTGTTTTTGCTTTTGCAAGAGAGCCGTTGACCGTGGAGATGATGCAAATATTTAAACGGTTTGCGGCTGTCTTCGGACAAACATACAGACGATATCTCGATTTACTCAAGGCAGAGGCCAATACAAGAGAAGCACAGATAGAAGCTGCATTGGAAAAAGTAAGAAGCCGGACAATGGCCATGCAAAAATCTGATGAGCTTTCTGGCACAGCAGCGGTTTTATTTCAGCAGTTGATAGCACTCGGTATTGCACCCAACCGTTTGTATATCATTCTCACCAAAGAAAACAACAATGAAATGGAGGCTTGGGTTACCGATGAAGATGGCAGCAAAGTGAGCATGGGCTTTACAGGCGATTACCAAAAAAACCCATCACTAAAAAAAATGTATGAAGGCTGGCTGCAACAAAAGAAAAGCCTGGTGATAGATATGCAGGGTGAAGAATTACAGCAATATTTTCATTACTTGCATAATGAATTGAAAGTTCCGTTCAAAGGCGGACTGGAACAAAAAAGAAGAATACAATACATTGCTTATTTCAGTCATGGTTTAATTGGTATGGCTTCACCTGATGAGCAGTCTGCAGAAACATTACACCTGCTGGAACGTTTTGCCGCAGTTTTCAATCTCACCTTCACTCGTTTTAATGATTTAAAAATTGCTGAAGCACATGCCCTGCAGGCAGAGCAGGATTTAATTGCTATAAAAGAGGCTAAGCAAAAAGCAGAAGCTGCATTAACAGAACTGCAGTCCACCCAAAAACAACTTATACAGTCAGAAAAAATGGCCAGCCTTGGCGAACTCACCGCAGGGATTGCTCATGAAATTCAAAACCCGTTGAACTTTGTCAACAACTTCAGTGAAGTAAGCAAAGAACTGCTGGATGAGATGAAAGAAGCTATTGAGAAGGGGGATACGGAAGATGCCAAAGAAATCATGAATGATGTGATTCAGAATTTAGAAAAGATAAATCATCATGGCAAACGGGCAGATAGTATTGTAAAAGGAATGTTGCAGCACAGCCGTAGTAGCACAGGACAAAAAGAATTAACTGATATCAATGCTTTGTGTGATGAATATCTCCGGCTGGCTTATCATGGATTAAGAGCAAAGGATAAAAGCTTCAATGCAAAATTTGAAACGCAATTTGATGAGACAGTAGGCAACCTGAATGTAATACCACAGGATATCGGAAGGGTAGTGTTGAATCTTATTAATAACGCATTCTATGCAGTAAGTGAGAGAAAGAAATTAAACCAGCCGGGTTATGAGCCAACCGTTTCAGTAAGTACTAACAAAAATGGAAACAAAGTTGTGATCGGGGTGAAAGATAACGGAACAGGGATTCCCCAAAAGGTGTTGGACAAAATATTTCAGCCTTTCTTTACCACCAAGCCCACCGGCCTTGGAACAGGGTTGGGATTGAGTTTGAGCTATGATATCATTACCAAAGGGCATGGTGGGGAATTGAAAGTGGAAACAAAAGAAGGGGAAGGAACTGAGTTTTTTATCTTACTGCCAATTTAATTAGTGAATAGATTATGAAAGCAAAATCAATAAAAGGAAATTCAACGGAAGAAATTCGACTAGCAATGGAGCAAAGCATAGGGCCAGACTTTCAACCTACATTGACCTTGATTTTTTGTTCAATAGTACATGACCATAAAGCGATAACAAATCTTTTCGACCAACAAGGTATTGCAGTTTTTGGTGCTACCAGCGGTGGTGAGATTTTTGACGACATAGCGACCCATCAAGGAATTTCTGTGCTACTGATGGATATACAGCCATCGAATTTTCAATTATTGTATGGCGATTATGACGAATTGGCCCCGGAAAACCTGGCAAAAGAACTTGCTGCCAAAGCCAAATCTTTTTTTGCCCGCCCTGCTTTTATAGTATCCAATAGCACTTCCAACATGGCGAGGCTGGATGTGGGAGAGAAAATACTAAGAGCTATTTTAGAAGTAGTTGGCGAAGAGGCTGAAGTTTGGGGTGGTTCTGCAGGTGATGATATGGCTTTTAGAGAAACTTTTGTATTTACAAATGCCCGATCCGGTAGTAAGGCGATTTTATTACTGGTGCTTGACGGCGAAAATGTGGTTGTAAAGGGACATGCGGCAAGCGGACTTAAACCGGCCGGAATAGAAAAAACAATCACAAAAGCAAATGGTAATTGGATTATAGAGATCGATCATAAGCCTGCTGCAGAATTTATTCCCCGGTTTGTAGGTGTTACTTTAAATCAGCATGATTATAAAGATTTCAATATGCAGGACATTTATATGGGCCTTTACAGGGGTAACGCAGATCCTGTTATTCGTTCTGCTGCAGGTTTCAACTGGGAAAACAAAGCAATTGCTGTTTCCGGCACAGTACAGGAAGGAGATCGGGTACGGATGATGCTGCCTCCCGATTTTGAGATAATTGATGATTTAAACAGTCAGGCAATGGTATTCAGAAATACAGAGATGCCGGATGCAGACGGGCTGATCATGTTCTCCTGTATTGGCCGCCTGAATGTATTAGGTCCGCTTGTGGATGATGAGTTAAAAGGAATTCGCTCAGTTTATAATAAGCCCATGACCGGATTTTTCAGTTACGGCGAATTTGGCAGGGCCAGCAGGGGGCATAATGAATTTCATAATATGACCTGCTGCTGGGTAGCATTAAAAGAAAAGTAAAATCAAAAACTAATTAATATGATAAAAGCAACATTACTCTATGGACATCCGGCAGACCCGGAAGCATTTGAAAAGTATTATGCAGAAACACATTTACCAATTGCAGCAAAAATGAAAGGTGTGGCTAAACTGGAGCTGACGAAATTTATTTCAGCCCCTGACGGCAGCAAGGCAGCCTATTACCGCCAGGCTGATTTATTCTTTTCAGATACCGGGCAGTTACAGCAAACCATGAGTTCGCCGGAGGGTCAGGCGGCGGCGGCTGACCTGGCCAATTTCGCAACCGGCGGCGTAACGATGATTATCGGCGCTGTTGAAAATTGATTTTGCGGATATAGGAACTATTAATATAGTATTATGATTTCAATACAAAGGCTGTTAATAAACCTGCTTGCATTATTAGTTATTTTCTTGTCTGGTACATTGACGCCAAAAGCACAGACAGGATACTATAATGAGATTAAGGTGTATGCGGACTCCTTGTATAACTCATTTAATAAACTGGAGAAAAGAAATGCCCTTCTTTCTTTCACAGACACAGCAAGATTAAAGTGGAATAACCTGCCGTTGGGATTAAGAGCAAGGGCCGGGCTGAACATTGGCAATATGAACAATGATCAGCGAAGGCTTATTCACCGCCTGCTTTCTGCTTCCCTGAGTTCACAAGGTTACCTGAAGGCAACCGGCATCATGCACCTGGACAATTTAATCAACAGTTATTACGACAGCCTTTACTACCAGAAACAATTTAGTGATACTGTTTACGAAAGGATAAAAGCATTGCAGTGGTCGCATAAAAATTTCTTCTTCGCTTTTTTTGGCAACCCCTGGGAAAAGACGTGGGGTTACAAACTGGAAGGCCATCATTTATCAGTAAATTTCACTTTCTCAGGGGATAATATTTCAGTGACACCATTTTTTATTGGAACGGATCCGGCGGAATACCTGGTTTCAGAATATGCTGGTTGGCGGGTGCTTGGACAGGAACAAGATCTTGGCCTCCGGTTTATCAACATGCTTTCTCCGGAACTTAAGAAGAAAGCTACAATGGATGCAGAAGTACCGGCGGATATTATTACCGGAGCTGAAAGTGGCAAACGTTTAGTTGACTACTGGGGAATAAAGGCATCTGAACTGACAGCATTACAAAAAACAGTACTGGAGCATATTATCAGAGAGTTTGTTTTTAACCTTGAGTATGATAAAGCAGTTGCTGAGTATGATAAAATTAAAAAAGCAGGGATTGATAATGTCTGGTTTGGCTGGATTGGCTCCTACACCGAGGATAAGCAGCATTACTTTGTTATTAATGGACCTACCTTTTTGATTGAGTTTGATGACAGGAGCGGTGGGCCCAACAGGGCGGCTAATCATATTCATGCCATCTGGCGGGAGAAGGGTAATGAATTTGGAGAAGATGTTTTAAAGCAGCATTATCTGAAAGAACAGCATTAAAAAATTACATGAAAGCAAAATCCATAAAAGGGAAATCACCGGAAGAGATAAAAATTACGCTGGAAAAAAGTCTGGAAGACGGATTCAGGCCAACCCTGGCAGTTGTTTTCATGTCGATAAAACAGGATATAGGATCAGTTTGCTCATTGCTGAACGATCAAGGAATTCAGATTTTCGGTTCCACCACTTCCGGCGAATTTATCAGTAGCGAGATCAGCGAAGGTGGTATTGCTATTATGCTGCTTGACCTCGATCCAGCTTATTTCAAATTAGTTTTCATGGAAACTGGAAAAGGTTCAGCTTATGAAGTTTCAAAACAATTAGGGGAGACCGGCAGAAACAGTTTTGATCAGGCGGCATTTATTGTGGCTTCAGGCTGGTTACACACCGATGGTGAGCAGATCATCAAAGGAATTGAAAAGGGTTTCGGGGGAGAACCTGCTATTTTCGGCGGAATGGCCGGCGATGACCTCGCATTGAGCGGACCTGTAGTGTTTACACAAGGTAAAAACAGCATCACCGGCCTGGTAGCTATCATAATTGATACAAACAGAGTAGATGTAACTGGCATTGCCACTTGTGGGTGGAAACCTATTGGCATTACTAAAGTGGTGACAAAAAGCGAGGGTAATATTGTTTATACAATAGATGATCAGCCGGCATTTGACCTTGTAATAAAATACCTTGGGTTGAATATGGACGATATGAATGCGGTTACAAATACGGTGGTCAACCTCGGTGCTTACTATCCGCTGCAATTAGAAAGAGATGATGCACCACCGGTTATGCGAACAGCCATGTTGGGGAATAAAGAGGACAGGTCATTGATCTGCGCAGGTAACGTACCGCAAGGAGCTAAAGTTCGCTTTTCACTTCCCCCGGATTTTGATGTAATCGATACGGTGGTTGAGGAATGTACCGGAATGAAAGACAATTTACAAGGTGGTGCCGATGCAGTCATTATGTTCTCCTGTATCAGCCGTTATCTTTCATTTGGCGTAATGACGAGTGAAGAAATTGAAAGAGTAGTGAATGTCTGGAATTCCCCGTTTATCGGTTTTTTCAGCTATGGTGAGTTTGGAAAATCAAAACGAGGAAAGCATGAATTTCATAATAATACCTGTTGTGTGGTTACATTAAAAGAGAAATTACAATGAAAGCAAAATCAATAAAAGGTAAATCAACAGAAGAAGTTAAAGAGGAACTTAAACAAAGTATGGCCGATGCCTGCCTGCCGGACAGGCAGGGATTCAAGCCGACATTAGCCATCTGTTTTATTTCAAAGAGCCAGGACAGATCAGCCATTACCGCCATACTTGATGCGGAAGGTATTGCCGTTTTTGGCTGTACCACCAATGGAGAGTTTATTGATGAGGAAACAGAAACAGGATCCGCTGCCATACTCTTGCTGGATATCAACAAAGAGTATTTTGAAATATATTTTGAAGAATACCTGGAAAAAAATTATAGAGAAGTTGCGAGCTCCATTGCCAGGCAGGCAAAGGCTAGGTTTTCCACCCCGGCATTTCTAGTAGGTATCAGTGATGCTGCCACAGACGGCGAAGAAATTTTACATGGATTTGAGGATGTGATTGGCCTGGATGTAAATGTTTTTGGCGGTGCTGCCGGTGATGACTACTCATTTACAGAAACAGTAGTTTTTTGTAACGATAAAGAAAGTAAAAACGGGATAGTTTGTATTGCTTTGGATGAAACAAAAATAGATATAAAGGGAATTGCTACCTGCGGATGGAAAGCAGTGGGTACAGAAAAAATTGTTACCAAAAGCGAGGGCAACCATGTGTACACAATTGACAATATCCCTGCGCTGGATATCACAGTAAAATATGGCGGACTGGAAAACATAACACCTGAAAACAAAAATGTGTTGGTAGAACTGGCTGCCAATTTCCCTTTACAGCTACAAAGAGAAAAAGGTGATCCTGTTATGCGGCCGGGCCTGGTGGTTGACTGGAACGATCATTCCTTTTATACCAGTGGTACGGTGCCGCAAGGGTCAAAAGTCCGTTTTTCTTTACCACCCGATTGGGATGTAACGGAGAAGGTGGTAAAAGGAGTAGAGAATTTACGGGATACCCAAATGCCGGAAGCGGATGCGCTGGTGGTGTTTAGCTGCGCAGGCAGAATTCTTGCCTTAGGGCCCATGATGAAAAGCGAATTGGAAGGTGTAAAAAATGTATGGAATGTGCCGATGGCGGGTATGTTCAGCAATGCTGAACTGGGCAGGGCCACTGGAGGTAATTTAGAAATGCACAACATAACTACCTGTTGTGTGGCATTAAAAGAGAAATAAGATGAATCAGCACTTGCAAAATGTTTTGAATTTGATTCAGCAGGATGAAAATTTATCTGCTGAACAAAAGGCAGTTATTACAAAGTCGCTGAAAGATGCAGATAAGGAATTGGAAATAACGGCTTTCAAATTAGACCGTACTGAAAAAGTAAAACGTACCACTGCCATTTTGCTCGAAGAAACCATCCAGGAACTGGAGTTAAAAAGAAAGGCAGTGGAGGAATCCAATGAAGCGTTACAAAAATCGCTGGAAGAACTGAAGGCGGCTCAGCAGCAATTGATACAATCTGAAAAGATGGCTTCGTTGGGTGAACTTACTGCCGGTATCGCCCATGAAATACAAAACCCGTTGAATTTTGTGAATAACTTCTCAGAGGTAAGTAAAGAGTTGCTGGATGAGATGAAGACAGAACTGGACATGGGAAACACCACCGATGCCAAAGAAATTGCAGACGATGTGATCCAGAACCTGGAGAAAATACTCCACCATGGAAAAAGGGCAGATGGTATCGTAAAAGGGATGCTGCAACATTCAAGAACAAGTACAGGGCAAAAGGAGATAACAGATATAAATGCCTTATGTGATGAATACCTCCGGCTGGCCTATCATGGTTTAAGGGCAAAAGACAAAAGCTTTAATGCAAAGTTTGAAACTGATTTTGATGAAGCAGCTGGTAAACTGAATGTGATACCACAGGATATTGGAAGAGTGGTGCTCAATCTTATTAATAATGCTTTTTATGCAGTAAGTGAAAGAAAGAAAGCGGCTGATGCCGGATACGAACCAACTGTATCCGTTTCAACAAAAAAAGAAGGTGGCAAGATTGTTATATCCGTAAAAGACAACGGCAGCGGGATTCCTGACAATATAGTTGAAAAAATCTTTCAACCTTTTTTTACCACCAAACCAACAGGACAGGGAACGGGTTTAGGATTAAGCTTGAGTTATGATATTGTAACAAAGGGTCATGGTGGTGATTTAAAAGTGAAAACAACAGAGGGTGAAGGAACAATATTTATCATTCAACTTCCGGCAAGTTAAAATGAACAGCAAATTATTACTGAAAATAACTTTATTACTGTTGCTATCTTTTGCTTCAAAAGCCCAATCGCAGCAAAAAGAACTGGACAGCATACATACTGCATTGAAAAATGCTGCTAACGATACGGTAAAGATGGTTACCCTTAAGAACTTAGCCAGCTATTATGCAGAAAGCAACAGGGATAGTTCCATGCTATTTATAGAAGAGGCTATTCTCATTGCAAAAAAAATGAATCAGCAACTTTGGATAGCCGAGTTCTTACTCTCTAAATCATATCTGGTGCAGAAGCAGGCCAATTATTCACTCAGTCTTAAACTCTGTAATGAGGCGCTGGCTATTGTGGAGGATGAAAGAAATGAGAAAAATGCGTATATACCAAAAGAGGCGGAGTTTGCAACTGATCCCAAAAAATACAGACAACGATTTCTTATCTCTATTTTTCACCAATTAGGCAATACCTGGTCAGGCGCCGGTAACAAAGCGAAGGCTATAGAATATTATAAAGAGGAAATCCGTATTGCGGAGAAACTTAATACCAAAGGTGGGCTGGTAACCAGTAATATGAATATTGGTAACATCTATGGAGAAATGGAGAAATTGGATTCTGCTTTTCTGTACACTACCCGTGGCCTTGAAAATGCAAATCTCACAGGCCGGAAAACTTATGCAGGGAGTATGCTCAGGAATATCGGGAAAATTTATTTTAAAAAGGGGCAAATAGATTCTGCCAAACATTACTATCGGCAATCTTTATTGGTAAGCAAAGAACAGAATAATGTAGCCGGTGAGATTCCCACCCATATTGCCCTTGCACAGTTATACCAAAAATTGTTGCAGCCCGATTCAATGAAATATTATGCCAACACCGCTTTGCAATTGGCTACCGAATTAAAAGTACCTGCTTACATTAGCGATGCTACAAACCTTCTTTCCAGTGCCTGGAAAATGAAAGGTAATACAGACAGCGCTTTTTTTTATCTCTCTTTATCAAAATCATTGAGAGATAGCTTGCACAAAGACTTTACCGGCAAGCTTACCCAGTTTCAAAATGCCAATTTTGAAGAACAGTTATTTCTTGAAAAGGAAGCACAGAAAAACGCTGCATTTAAAAACAAAGTACGGACCACCGCTTTATTTATTGGGTTGGGCCTGTTGTCTGCGCTGGCTTTTATTTTTTACAGAAGTAACCGGCAAAAACAGAAGGCAAATGCAATCCTTGAAAAAACGCTTACCGATTTAAAGTCCACGCAAACCCAACTCATCCAAGCTGAAAAAATGGCAAGCCTCGGTGAACTCACCGCTGGTATTGCCCATGAAATACAAAACCCGTTGAACTTCATTAATAATTTCTCAGAAGTAAATACAGAACTGATAGAAGAAATGAAAGAAGAATTAAAAACGGGCAAAATTGATGATGCAATAAGTGTTGCAGAAGATATTAAAGCTAACAATGAAAAGATTTCTTTTCATGGCAAAAGGGCTGATTCCATAGTAAAGGGAATGTTGCAACACAGTCGTAAGGGAAGCGGGCAAAAAGAACTGACTGACCTGAATAACCTGGTAGACGAATGCATGCGACTGAGCTATCATGGTATGCGGGCAAAAGACAAAAGCTTCAACGCCAAAACAGATATGTCGCTTGATGCCGGCCTGCCCGGGGTAAAAGTGGTATCCCAGGACATCGGACGGGTGTTACTCAACCTTTTTACCAATTCTTTTTATTCTGTATCACAGAAGAAAAAGAACGATTCTGGCAGTTACGAACCTGTTGTTTCAGCCAAAACAATGAAAGAAAATGGCAAAGTGAAAATTGTAGTAGAAGATAATGGTATGGGTATTCCACAAAAAGTGATTGACAAAATCTTTCAACCCTTCTTTACCACCAAACCTACCGGCGAAGGAACCGGTCTGGGCCTGAGTATGAGTTATGAAATTATTACCAAAGGTCATGGTGGTGAATTGCAGGTGGAAACGAAAGAGGGAGAATTTGCCCGGTTCACCATCATATTACCCATTTAAACATTATTTTCAATTA
>CAZWIM010000003.1:127519-129265 GCA_964634265.1 uncultured Chitinophaga sp.
GGAGAATTTGCCCGGTTCACCATCATATTACCCATTTAAACATTATTTTCAATTACTATTAAACGACCAGCAAATGAAGATCTTAGTTGTCGATGATGAAAGGGATGTACAAACACTGTTTGAGCAGCGTTTTCGTAAGGAAATGAAAAGCGGGGAGATGCAGTTTGCCTTTGCCTTCTCCGGTGAAGAAGCATTACAGTACATGCATACGCATAGCCAGGAGGCTGTATTGATTTTGTCCGACATCAATATGCCGGGTATGAGCGGACTTGAGTTGTTGAGGCATATTAAGCAGGAATATCATGAGCCACCACCGGTGGTAATGATGATCACCGCTTATGGTGATGCTGAAAATTATAACCAGGCCACGCAACTGGGAGCCGATGATTTTCTGACCAAGCCGGTCGATTTTGTCGTATTAAAAGAAAAACTAAAAGCAATACACTGATGGCAAAGATCCTTGTAGTAGACGATGAAGCCGATCTGGAAACACTGATACGGCAAAAGTTCAGGCAGAAGATAAGGGAGCAGCAGTACGAATTTGTATTTGCTATGAACGGCGTTAAAGCACTGGAACAACTGGAACAGCACCAGGATGTGGATGTGGTGCTGAGTGATATTAATATGCCGGAGATGGATGGACTCACCCTGCTGTCAAAATTGAATGAACAAAACAGCTTGCTGAAGTCGGTTATTGTTTCGGCTTATGGGGACATGGATAATATCCGCACTGCCATGAATCGCGGCGCTTTTGATTTTATCACGAAGCCGGTGAATTTTGAAGACCTGGAACTGACGATGCAGAAAACCCTGAAGCATGTAGAGCAGATGAAAGAAACCATGCGGGCTATCAAAGAAAATAATATCCTTAGGATGTATGTGGATGAAACTGTATTAAATTTCATGGGGGGTAAGGAATTTGAGAGATCATTACTGGAAAATGAAACTGTAGAAGCCACTGTTGCGTTTATTGATATTTGCGGTTTTACAGCGATCAGTGAAAGTGAAAAACCTGATACAGTGGTGAAACTGTTGAACAACTATTTTGATGTAATGGTGAAGGAGATCATTGCGCAAAAAGGATTGGTTGATAAATTTATCGGTGACTGTGTGATGGCAGTTTTCAAGGGGGAGTATCATCTGGACAGGGCTATAGATGCCTGTCTCGCTATCCGCAATAAGATTGCTGCTCTTCCGGAAACGGATGGGTTTACTCCCAAAGTTTCCATTGGCATCAACAGCGGGGAAATGATTTCCGGCAATATCGGTTCAGGTACATTAAAAAGACTTGATTATACCGTAATTGGAGATACCGTTAACACAGCACAACGGCTTCAGACAGTTGCGGGCCCCAACCAGATCGTTATTTCAGAAAGTTGCTATGAAAAGATCAAACAATCTTTTAATTGCAATAGAATCGGAGAAGCGACTTTGAAGAATAAATCAAACCCGGTGATGATCTACGAAGTATTGGATTAAAGAGACTAACCACATGCAGTACCAGCTCGTCTATAATTTCCTGATGCCGAAACTGGAAGAAGAACTTCCGGAATATTATACCTATCATAATGCAGCGCATACAAAAAGTGTTATTGCTGCTGCTGAATATCTCGGAACGCTGGAAAAAATTAGTGATGAAGACATGCAGTTATTGAAAACGGCTGCTTTGTTTCATGATGCCGGATTTCTGCAGCAGGCTGAGGGGCATGAGGAAATTTCCTGCATCTGGGCGAGGGAATACCTGCC
>CAZWIM010000003.1:129365-215221 GCA_964634265.1 uncultured Chitinophaga sp.
TATTCTATTCTTACCTATTTCACGGCCACCCGTTGTATTGATTATGTGGTGGAAGGTTTGCAGGCATACACTGGTGTTACCATCGTTTCCGGGAAAAGTGAAGCTATCAAATATCAGCTGGTAAATAAACTTGGCAGAGGTATTACGGTGTACAAAGGGGAGAGAGGTTTTCTTCCCGGCAAGTACGATGTAAGCGCTGAATGTGATATTATTTTTACAGTAATTACCCGGCTTGAACTTCGTAAACTCAAAAACCTGGTTTACGATGTGGATCCAAAGGCATTTGTATTTGCCAATACAATTAAAGAAGCGTCAGGGGGCATCATCAAGCGGAGACATTCTCACTAAACTTATATCATTTACAGAGTACGAATTAAAAACGGACCTAGTTCAATGAGCTGCTCCATATCAGCTGATAGGGTTCACTTTTACCTTTTATGCAGGTAAACAGGAAACAGGTGATAAAAGGCATATTAATGATATCATCAGTACCCGCATCTATGGCCATAGTGCCGCTTACATACGTTTCAGTAGAGGAAGTTTCGAGGGCTTTCAGGCCACGGGGCATTAGTTGTTTGCCATATCCCAATTCGTAACGGCGGTAGGCGAGCCGTTCCACCAGGTTCTGCACCAGCTCTGGCTGGTCGAAGGCGGCGGAGATGTGCAGGTGCTTTTTCATAACTCAAGGGTTTTTGTTTCGGCCCTTTTCCTGCTGCACTTTATCCACCCCTCAGAGGGCTTTGTAACCTTGTTTATGAATTAGATGCGGTGAAGGTCGTTTTTGGTTATTAAGGGAATGTGAAAGTTACCGTAGAGATTAATTTACTTGCCGCCTATGTTTTTAATATACTGAATCCATAAATTAAGAATCGGGAGTAATGAGAAAATAAGTATAAAAAAAGCACCAAAAAATCTTCTTTGGAAAAGGCTTTCTGTAAACAAATCTGTCATTATCAAAATCAATATAAAAGCAAGGATCAACCAAAAGATTGTAAACAGGATTAACTGTCTTTTAGTTGGCCGTTTAATAAATTGGTCAAGTCTTCTGAACATAACATAGAGGTTATCCCTAAAATAAAAATCATTTCACAAACTCAAATTTATCCCCGTCAAACAACCCTTTATCACTCAGTTTCAGATGTGGTATAACCAGTAATGCCATAAAGGACAGCGTCATAAAAGGGGCAGCTAAGCTTGAACCGAGTTCTTTGGCTTCTTTGTCGATGGTTGTATAAGCCTCTGCCACTATATAACCATCTTCGTTACTCATTAGTCCGGCTACAGCAAGAGCTACCACTGATTCAGTCTGCATACTAAGCTTGCCATCAGGTGACTGGTAATTAGTAGCTACACTTACACCACCATTTTTTTCAATCACCTTATTTACGGCCCGGCAGATGCTGTCATCATCCACTCCCACGGCTACTATATTATGGCTGTCATGAGCTACGGAAGAAGCTAATGCACCCTGTTTCAGTCCAAAATTTTTAATAAAGGCTTTTGCTACCGCAGCATCAGAATATCGGTTTACCACCACGATCTTTAAAATATCCCTGTCAGTGTCACTTACAATCTTTCCGTCTATAATTTTTGGTTCATAAGAAAGCTTATTGGTAATAAGCTGTCCGTCTAATGCTTCAATAACCGGGATTTCTTTTTCACCATTCCATACAACCGCAAAGTCTTCAATATTCCTTTTGCTACAAGCGAAGTTGTTTATCACTCCCGACTTCTTACTATGGATTAACGACTTTCCACCCTCAGCTACCAACTCACCATTAATAAAAGTCTTCTCTACTTTAAACTCTTTCAGGTCCGTTACTACAATAAAATCAGCAGCATCACCTTCCCTTAATAAACCCACATCCAACTTATAATGCAAAACCGGGTTCATACAGGCCGCTTTCAGTATTTTGAAAATGTCAATACCCTTAGCTACTGCTCTTGCACAAAGTTGGTTAATATGACCGAGTACCAGGCTGTCTGGGTGTTTATCATCGCTGCAAAACATTATCCTATCGGGCCAGTCATTTAGCAGGCCAATCAATGCTTCAAAGTTTTTAGCAGCACTGCCCTCCCGGATAATGATCTTCATGCCATAACTGAGTTTATCCAAAGCTTCTTCGGCCGTAAAACATTCATGGTCGGTGTAAATACCTGCATCTATATATTGTTTTGCCTGTTCTCCCCGTAAGCCTGGCGCATGCCCGTCAACTGGTTTTCCTAACCGGTGAGCTGCAGTAATCTTTTTCATCACTTCCTCGTCTTTGAAAAGCACACCCGGAAAGTTCATCATTTCACTCAGGTATTTTATTTCATCTCTTTGCAGCAGTTGTTCAACATCGGTTGAATCAAGTACTGCTCCCGCTGTTTCAAAGCTGGTGGCAGGTACGCAACTGGGTGCGCCAAAATTGAATTTGAACGGTACTGTTTTTCCATTTTCAATCATGAATTCCACACCGGCCATGCCGCATACATTCGCAATCTCATGTGGATCACTTACGGTAGCCACAGTACCATGGACAACTGCCAGCCTGGCAAATTCAGAAGGAACCAGCATGGAGCTTTCTATGTGCACATGACTGTCGATGAAACCGGGGAGGATATAGTTAAGCGGTTTATCCGTTAATTGATCATCGGGCTGAATGGAAATGATCTTCCCGTTTTCAACTTTTATGGTTGCGGGGTAAATGTTTTCTTGGTGTATATCTACAAAATTCCCACTGACGGAAAACGATGACATAAGAATAATTTGGTTAAAGTTAAATCAGTAACTTCAAACGGTATTTAATTGGTTAAGACTAATACAGCTTATGAGAAAAATTATCCTCCTTGCCATTGCATTTGTTTCCTTATTTGAATCATTTGCACAAAAAACAAAAACAAGCCCACCTATTGCCACTGACAACAAGGACGAATTACTGATAAAGAATGTTAAGTATCGCCTTATCGGTCCATTTCGTGGCGGAAGGAGTGCAGCGGTTACCGGTAGTTATTCTAATAAAACAACCTTCTATTTCGGAGGTACGGGTGGTGGTGTCTGGAAAACAGTTGATGGCGGCAGCAACTGGACAAACATCTCAGATAAATATTTTGGTGGTTCCATTGGCGCAGTGGCAGTAGCTCCTTCTGATGAGACAATCTTGTATGTAGGCGAAGGGGAGAATACCATGCGGGGAAATGTGAGTGAGGGTTTGGGTGGTATATGGCGCAGTGATGATGGGGGCCGTAGTTGGAAAAATATTGGCCTGAAGGATGCCCGCCATATTCTGCGTATCATTATTCATCCAAAAAATCCGGACATTGTTTGGGTGGCGGCGATGGGGCATTTGTTTGGACCAAATGAAGAAAGGGGAATTTTCAAAACAACGGATGGTGGTAAAACCTGGAAGAAAACCCTTTTTGTCAATAATCAAACTGGCTGCAGCGACCTGGTGATGGAACCGGGAAATCCTTCTGTTTTTTATGCTGGTACATGGCGCTTAATCCGTACACCTTATTCATTGGAGAGCGGTGGTGAAGGAAGCGGATTATGGAAGAGTACTGATGGTGGTGAAACCTGGACAAATATTTCAGCAAATAAAGGATTGCCCAAAAATACCTGGGGAATTGTAGGTGTTGCTGTTGCTCCTTCTAATACAGATAAAGTGTATGCCCTTATTGAAAATAAAGACGGCGGTTTGTACATGAGTGCTGATGGTGGCGAAACATGGACGTTGACCAGCAATGACAATAATATCCGTCAGCGGGCCTGGTACTATACTAAAGTGTTTGTAGATCCCAAAAATGAGAATAAAGTGTATTGCCCCAATGTGGACTTCATGGTCAGTTCAGATGGAGGAAAGACGTTTAAAGGAATATCTACACCGCATGGAGATCACCATGATCTTTGGATTGACCCGCAGGATGGCAACAGAATGGTTGTAGCTGATGATGGTGGTGCCCAGGTTTCTTTTGATGGAGGTGCTAATTGGAGTACGTACCTGAATCAGCCCACTGCACAGGTGTACAGGATAAGCACTGATAATGCATTTCCTTATCGCATTATGGGTGGTCAGCAGGATAACAGCGCCTTTCGCATACGTAGCAGAACTTATGGCTCTGCGATTACCGCAGCTGATATGGAAACGGCGGCAGGCAGTGAAAGCGGATACGTTGTTGCAGATCCGCTGAATCCGGATATTACTTATGGTGGTAATTACATGGGTATGCTGCAGCGGCTTGATCACAGAACCGGAGAAAGCAGGATGATCAATGTATGGCCGGTGGATAATATGGGAGCCGGCGCCGATGCGGCGAAATATCGCTTCCAATGGAATTACCCGATTTTCTTTTCGCCACATAATCCAAAACGGTTGTATGCGGCAGGCAATCATCTTTTCGTAACGGAGAATGAAGGAAAAAGCTGGGAGCAAATATCACCTGACCTTACTACTAACGATAAAAGCAAACAGGCATCCAGTGGTGGACCTGTAACAAAGGATAACACATCAGTAGAATATTACTGTACCATTTTCACCGCGGCTGAATCTCCCTATGAGAAAGATCTGTTATGGACGGGAAGTGATGACGGGTTGATACATGTAAGCAGGGATGGCGGTAAGAATTGGGAAAATGTTACACCGAAAGATTGTCCTTCATTTATCATGTGGAATTGTATAGAGTCTGATCCGTTTAAAAAAGGTGCCGCATATTTTGTAGGCACCCGTTACAAACTGGATGATTTTCGCCCATATATTTATAAAACGGAGGATTATGGTAAAACATGGAAACTGATCACCAATGGTATTCCTGCGATGCATTTTACAAGGGCTATGCGTGCCGACAGGATTAAACAGGGTCTGCTATATGCAGGGACAGAGTATGGTATGTATATTTCTTATGATGGAGGTAACAACTGGAAGTCTTTTCAACTGAATTTACCAGCGACACCCATTACTGACCTGGCTATTAAGAATAATGATCTCATCGTTGCCACACAAGGTCGCAGTCTTTATATTTTAGATGATCTGTCGGTGATACAGCAGAAAAGTGAATCCATCCTTTCAAAAAACCTTCATGTATTTGAAGTAAACCCGGCTTATCTCATGCCAGGCGGCGGACGCAGAGGTGGTGGTGCAGCTGCTTCTGTAAGTGTGAGAAATGCCGGAATGAATCCCTCTAATGGAGTTGTCATTAACTATTACCTGAGGAGTGCAACTGATTCAACAAAGCTTTCTATTGATATTCTTGATAAGAAAAAGGAAAAAATTAAAACATTTTCCACTTCATCAAAAGATGATAAAATAGCTGTTGTTAGCGGAATGAACCAGTTTGAATGGGATATGAATTACCCGGTAGCAGAAAGAATGGAAGGACTGATTTTATGGAATGGATTTGTAAGAGGACCGAAGGCAGCGCCGGGTGAGTATTTTGCAAAATTCAAATCGGGTACAGATTCTGCCGAGGTAAAATTCACCATCCTGGCTGATCCTAATTATAAAACAACCCATGTGGAATATGAAGAGCAGGTAAATTTCCTGCTAACTGTCAGAGATAAATTTTCTGATGTGATCAAGGCTTTAAAGAACATAAAGGAGATAAAGCAGCAGATGACAGATATTACTGCAAGGGCTGGAAAGGGAATACCAAAAGAAATCAAACAAAAAATAGATACGATCAATAAACAAATGACAGCGGTGGAAGAAGCGCTTCATCAGACAAAAGCAAAAAGCAGCCAGGACGTATTGAATTACCCGATTCGTTTGGATGATAAACTGGCGGGAGTTTACAATGCTGCAGCAGCCGGAAATACGGCTCCTTCCAAACAAGTAAAACAGGCTTATGCAGAGCTGGAAGTACTTATCAATGCTGAATTAACTAAGCTTAAAAGGGTGTTGGACGAAGATGTGATCCAGCTTAATAAAATGATTTATGAAAAACAAGTGCCGGTTATAGGAATAAAGAAAGAAGAAAAAGAGTAAAAGAAAGGGCTTCAACTGAAGCCCTTTCTTTTAAGTTATTTAGCAGGAATATATTTTTTTGTTCTTTCCTTCATCAAAGCAATGACTTCTTCTTCACTGGAAAACATGTTGTCGACATTTACTACATGTTTTGCCAGTTTATCATAGCGTTTAGTCATCAGCCATAAGAAAATATGGAGATAATGAATACCATCGAAGGTCAGTGTCTTTTGCTTTACAAAGAATTCTTTGTTTTTTAGGAACTCACCGGGTATCTCAGTGTAGTGTAAGGCCGGACGAACATGATGTACTGCATGATAACCGTCGTTCCAGCAGGCCTGGTTATATTTTGTATTGATGCAATTGATGGTATTGTCTTCTAAATTCTCAAGATCTACAAAAGCATGTTGTGTCCAGTTACCCAGCATCATTACTATCCTTGCAAATACAAAGGGGATGATAAAAATGAAAAGGGTGGCGTGGAAATTCACAAAACTCATTCCGATGCAAAAGAGGTAGAATGCCATTTCGCCAACGGTGAGGCGCATATAGAATTTTTTTCTCTTCCGGCTGAAGAAGTACATGAATGTATCACGGAAACCAAGGATAAGAAAGCGTCCAACATATGATAAAAAGCCACGGAAGCTGTCTCTTTGATATGGTAATGTACTGCTGGCATCGTCCATCATGTTGTTTTCAACATGGTGCATACCCATATGATGAGCAAAATAGGTTTCGGGGGTATGGCCAAAAAACGGGCAAACAATCCAAATTATATAATGGAATATCCAGGTATAGGCTTTTTTAAACATCTTGCGATGACAGATACAGTGCAGCATTAATCCAAAGCGGCCTTTAAAATACATTTGAGAAATGTAGAAGTATGGAACATATACCAGCCACCAATACCACCCTTGTAAAACAGGAGTATATAATAGTATGGCAACAGGGATAACGAGTATATGTATTGCTGTGAGTAAGTGAATGAAAGGAAGATCCCTTTTATCATTCATGAACCTCAGCCAAAAATTCTCGTAGGCTGAAAATTCTTTTGGTTCAACGTATACAGGATCAGTGATAACTGTAAGTGCCTTCATTAATAACTTATTGTGACTTAAATATGGTTATGAATGTTCATAACGATTTTCGACGCTAACTATCTCAGGATAGGCGTAAAATTACGCTATTATCAAATAGTTGCCGGAATTGTTTAACTAAAATCAATTATGATTCTGATCAGTAAAACACCCTATTTCATCTTTAGCTCGGGCTTGATGTTTCTTACGCCGGTCGTTGCGCCACCATTTAACGTCAGGTCTACTGGTTTGTTGGATTGCCAGGCCCCCCGGGTAAAATCCGGAATATCAATCGTCCGGGATTTTTTGGATACTGATCTTTCGCTCAATGGCATCAGGCAGCTCCAGGCCGCCGCATCGTATACATCCTGGTCAAGCGGAAGACCATTACGAAGGCAATCGATCAGCCGCCAGTCCATTATAAAATCCATACCCCCATGGCCACCCACTTCTTTGGCAATATTGCCAATATGTTTTACGATAGGAGGTGAATATTTTTCCTCCAGTTGTTTTAATTCCTCTGTTTTCACCCAGCTGTGACCAAAAGCAATTCTTTGTGGGCCGGGCCATTTTTGGGCAGCACCTTTTGTACCACTTACTAAGTGAATCCGGGAATAGGGCCGGATGGTTGAAACATCATGCTGCACCATCACGGTTTTCCCCTTATTAGTACGAACAAGGGTAATGTTCATATTGCCTCGATAAGGCTTGTCAACATATGGCTTGAAGAAATCATCTTTTGAAGCCAGGTCCTTTGCCATATTATTTAATGTAAAATCATTAGTACTCATACTTACCAGGTGATCGAATTTATCACCCCGGTTAATGTCCATACACTGGGCGATCGGTCCGAGACCGTGAGTGGGATAGAGATTTCCATTATGCCCGATATTTTCTTTCAGTCTCCACATATCTGCATAAGCCTTTTTGTTGAATAACCAATCTTTGCTCAAATCATGTATATAGGCGCCTTCGGCATGTACAATTTCACCAAACATACCCTGCCTTGTCATGTTTAGTGTAAGCAGCTCAAAAAAATCATAGCAACAGTTTTCCAGCATCATACAATGCTTCCTGGTTTTTTCAGATGTTTCAACCAGTTCCCATAATTCATCCATTGTTTTTCCTGCCGGCACTTCGGTTGCGGCATGCTTGCCATTCTTCATGGCATAAACAGAAACAGGAGTGTGCAGGTGCCATGGAGTAGTGGAGTATACCAGGTCAATATTGTTACTTTCACAGAGAGCCTTCCATCCTTCTTCACCGCTATATTCTTTTGCCTTAGGTCTTCCCATTTTCTCCAAAATTTTCTGAGATGCTGCTACACGGTCGGGATATTTATCACAAAGTGCCACTATCTCAAGCCCATCTATATAGCTTAGCCTTTCCACCGCATCTGATCCCCTCATACCAAGGCCAACGATTGCTACTCTTAAAACATCAATTTTAGGAGCAGCATAACCACACATATTGAAACGCTGCCCTTTTTTCTCAAAAATTTCAGACCGGCCCATTTGCTCATCCGTAACACCTGTTACTTTGGCAAACGATGGAAGGCCGGCAGCTAAAGCGCCGGTGCCAATAGCCATACGGCGTAAAAAATTTCTGCGATTGGTACTCATACGGTAAGCATTTGTGTTGCTGCAAGTTCCTGAATTAATTAATAAAAAAACAGTTGCTGAGCAATTGAGGCAATCGATTGCTGAGTAATGCGGCCTGTAATTATTATTGCAGATTAATTTCTGATCTGCCGCTTTCATTACCGGTACGATCAACAGCAGTGACAGCAATTTGTTTCAATGGAACTGTTGTTTTATTGACTTCAATACTGTTACTTAAACTGTATGATCTGTCATTCCTGTTAAGAATGGTATAGCTCCAGCTGCTTCCATATTTGTAATACACCACCCATCTGAATACATCTCTTTCATTGGGATGGGTCCAGCTGATAGTTAGTTTGTCAGTCTTATCAGTTGTCACTTTGGGAGATTCCGGGGCTTTATTATCCAGCCACGGACTGGCAGGAACAATTGCTTCATTCCTGTATGTACTTTCAAGCAAGGCTTTGGCAAGACTGGTATTCTTTGTAACAGAGGAAATACTCCAATGCACAGCGCCTTTGCTCTCAGGAACCATACCCCTTGTTATCATGATTTGGTTCAATGTTTCATTCACAGATTTTATACTTGTATCTCTTCCTACACTCATCCCGGGCCATAAATGTCTTTTCTTCGTATTTTCTGACTCCCACCATCCCAATAATACCGGGAAGCTTGCAGTCTGCCGGTTGATGGGCCAATATAACTGCGGCGTGAAATAATCAATCCATCCTTTGTTCAGCCAAAGTTTTGCATCGGCATACAATTGTTCATATTGATCGAACCCACTAACTGATTCAGGATAACCCGGCCGCCAGATTCCAAAGGGACTCAAACCAAATTTTACATGCGGCTTTGCTGTTTTTATTTTTTTATACAAGTTTTCTATAAATACATTCACAGCTTCACGACGCCAGTCGCCTCTTGATAATTTACCGCCGCCTTTCACATAAGCATTCCAGCTTACTGAATCGGGGAAATCCGCACCTAAGTTATAGGAAGGATAAGGGTAGAAGTAATCATCAAAATGAACGCCATCAATATCATACCTGTTAACAAGATCCATCACAACAGCAGCAGAATGATCTTGTGTCCCTTTTTGTGCAGGATCCAGCCACCAGTATCCTTCTTTAAGATAAAGGGCCAGTTCAGGACGTTTTTTTACAATGGAATTCTCGCTTATATCTTTACCGTCTTTGTGATGGGCCCTGTATGGATTCAGCCAAACATGCAGTTCGATTCCACGATTATGTGCCTCCTCCACCCAAAATTCAAGCGGATCATAAAATGGCGATGGAGCCTGTCCTTGTTTGCCTGTCAGGTAATATGACCATGGTTCAAGTTCGCTTTTGTAAAGGGCATCACATTGCGGCCTCACCTGCAGTATGGCTGCGTTGAAATGATGTTTTTGTAAGAAGTCAAGTAATTCTATTGCCTCTTTTTTTTGCTCTTCAGTACTTAATCCCGGCTTACTGGGCCAGTTGATATTAGCTACGGTGGCAATCCAGGCAGCCCTGAATTCCTGTAAGACACTGCCTGGAGTCTTAGTGGTTGTGGTCGTAGCGGTTTTTTGTGTAGTGCTGCAGGCAACTATCAGAAACAAAATTGAACTGATTGCTGTCGTCCTAATGAAATGACGTATCATTTTCTTACTTTAATATGATGTAGTTGAATGTCCTTAAAAGTAAGGTAAAATGTCAGGATTAATCCCTTAGGAGGTCAGGCCTTCTTTCTTTTGTTCTTTGCAATGCCTGTTCGTGGCGCCATTCGTCAATCAGTTTATGATTGCCACTCATCAATACATCCGGAACTTTCCATCCACGGAATTCCACAGGCCGGGTGTAAACCGGCGGAGCCAGCATGTTATCCTGGAATGAATCTGTCAGAGCAGAGGTTTCATCATTTAGAACACCCGGAATAAGCCGGCCTATTGCATCTACCAATAAAGCAGCAGGAATTTCGCCGCCGCTTAGTACAAAATCGCCAATGGAAATTTCCCTTGTTACATACTGTTGACGGATACGTTCGTCAATGCCTTTGTAATGACCGCATATGATCAGCAGGTTTTCTTTCAAAGAGAAAGCATTGGCCATTTTCTGGTTAAACGTTATCCCATCAGGAGTCATATAAATGATCTCATCGTATTTTCTGTTCAGTGATAATTCATCAATAGCTTTTGCCAACGGTTCACACATCATTACCATACCTGCGCCACCGCCATATTGGTAATCATCCACCTGCCCATAATCGTTTACAGCCCATTTGCGTAGCTGGTGAACCTTGATTGTGAGCAGGTTCTTTTCCTGCGCCCTTTTCATCATGCTGTGGTGAAAAGGACTTTCCAGCAGTTCAGGAAGTACAGTCAGAATATCGATGTGCATGCGGCAAAGATAGGAACTGCTTAATTGCAGGAAACCTCCACAACGGAGCGGCTTTCATTCACCGCCCTGTCTTTGGCTATTACCTGTATTTTATAATTGATGCCGGCAGAAGCGGTAATAGATTCATTAAAGCTGGTTGAATTTGACCCGGGATAAATATGTACATCCATAAGTAAGGTCCCTGTATTGCTATTGCTGACATGTATATGCACTTCTGCGATATACTCATTGTCAGTAATATTACCACTGATAGGTATGGACTGGCCTGCTGTGAATGATAGCCCGTTAACAGGAGTATTGATGGTGATAACCGGAAAGACTTTATCTCTTTCACTCTCCTTATTCTTAGAACAAGAAACCACTAATGAAGTCATTATTATTAAATGTGCATAGCAGGCTTTCATGCTACAAAATTAAACAAAAAGAAACCCCCGGAGAACCGGGGGTCGTGTAGAAACAAAAACCAACAATAACTCATTTTCATGAGTTACATAAGTGTATGTAATACTTTCACCTGGAAACAAAGCTAATATTGGGGATTTCAGAAAAAACTGATTATTATCAATTAATTTATTGATTGCTGTCAGGTTAGAAGCACAAGAAAAATTAGTAAGCGGATTGTCCCGAACTTTAATTCCGCAAAGATGTTACCTGAATATGAAAAAAGCTGAATTGATACCTGTTCTGATTGTAAGCAGTTTACTTCTTTTTTATGTTGTGCTGGCTTTTTTGGATAAGGCTTCGGGTTTTACATCCTTTATTTTTTCATTCTCACCATTTTTGGTGATTTGGCTGGTATATTCTGTAATCCGTCATGGCGAATATAAAGGAAAGGAGCTAAAATCTGATGAAGAGTTCGGGTATACAGATAAACTATGATCAGGGATGACAGACGACCGCTTCCCCGGGTGACTGAGGTAATTCGGGGCTGATAAAAGGTATTCCGAGGTTTAATCCACGCATTATGAGTATTAGTCCCATAGCCACTACAAAATAAGGGACAGCTTTTCTCAATAATTCTCTTGTTTCCAGCTTCAGCTTTTGCCCTGCATAGGCTACCAGCATCATGGCAGGCAGAGTACCCAGGCCAAACATGGCCATAAAGCCAATGCTGTGATAGACTTCGGTAAAGGACAGGGTAGCTGCAACAGCTACATATACTAGTCCACAGGGTAATAACCCATTGGCAAGCCCCATTAAGAGAAAACTGAAAGGACTGCCGGCATTTTTTAAGATTTTACCAATCATTTTTTGTATTGAAGCATAAAACCTGTTCAGTAAACTTAGATGAACAGTATACCGGCTAAAAAAGTATAATGCTGCAAGTAACAGGACTATTATTCCCAACCCGATAGAAAACCATTGCTGATAACCAGAGATATAAATTCTTCTGCCGGCAAGGCCAAATACCAGTCCGATCAGGGAATAAGTAATGACCCTGCCAAACTGGTAGATTAATAGCGAGAAAAATTTTTGTGGTTTTGAAAAATGATTTACCGGTAATGCCAGGCTAAGCGGGCCGCACATGCCCACACAATGCAGGCTGCCTGCTGCACCCAATGTAAATCCTGATATTAATACCGGCCATAGCATTATAAAACGGTCAGGCTTTTTTCTGAATAATATGTTTTACCATCTTGTGCCCAGCTGATCTTTACTGTATAGTTACCTGAAGCAATTTCGGTTAAAGGGAATTGCTGCTGGCCATTTTCATTTACCTGTAAGGTGAATTTTTTGTCTTTTTTCTTGTCGTAGGCGCAATAGAATAAAACATCACCAGTGATACTCTTGTTCTTCATTTCTTCAGGAAGTTGCAGCATGACGCCATTTTCAGATTGCACCAGCGTTACGGATGAGCCGAGCTCATTTGTCCGGTTGGAGGCATCAATCACCTGCTGGTAGCGTAGTTCGCTTTTGTAATAATCTTTTTCTACCAGCTCAAAATTTGTACTCATTGAACGATAGACCAGGTAGCCCATGCCCAGGCCGAAAACGATGAATGTAACCAGTAATTTGTTGCCCCAGTTCATAATGTTGTATTGTTGGTTTTATTATAGCTTACTAAAAGGTCCCATAAAGTTAGTGCTGATAGAAGTTACTTTTTTGTCACCTTCATACAGACCTATTTTCAACCTTAATTTCCTCTTGTCGATAACATTTCTAGGCAGCACTATGAAAAATGAACCCGACGCCTGGTCTTCTTCTTTCAGCAGTATATTCTCAGTACCTATCAATTGAACATGCCCGGTTTTTCCGAAGTCTCCTTCCAGTTTTAATGTAACGGGTATATTTTTTATGGTCTTGTTGATGATCTTAATGTTATACAGGTTAGAAATGCTGTCGGCGCCTCTTTCCTGGTAGAGCTGCCCTCTTGTCCGGACAATAGTACCATCAATATCTTTTCGGCTTAGCAGCAGAGCAGAAAGTAATCCCGTAAGCACAATCAGAATAATAGTGTAAAATTTCATTCTGCCGGTATACCGGAGTTTTTTTCCTTCCGCAATACCGTTTTCAGATGCATATCTTATAAGGCCCCTCGGTCTGTCTACTGCATCCATCATCTTGTCGCAGGCATCAATACAAGCAGTGCAGCCTACGCATTCCATTTGTGTGCCATTACGGATGTCGATACCGGTTGGGCAGACTTTTACGCATTGAAAACAATCAATACAATCACCCGTATTCAATTCAGCTGCCTGCCCTTTTTTATATTTACCCCTGGGTTCGCCCCGTTTATAATCGTAAGCTACGATCATTGAGTTTCTGTCAAGAAGTACACCCTGCAATCGGCCGTAAGGACAAACAACGGTGCAAACCTGTTCTCTGAAAAAAGCATAAACTCCGTAAAAAACAGCAGAAAAAATCAATATGGCCATGAAGCCAACAAAATGCTCACTTACCGGTTCGCTGATTATCTTCAGCAACTGATCCATCCCAATGATGTAAGCAAGGAAAAAGTTGGCGATGATGAAAGCAAGCAGGTAAAAGACAATATGTTTTGTTACTTTTTTCCTGATCTTCTCAGCAGTCCACGGCGATTTGTTAAGAATTTTTTGTTTGGCTGCATCACCCTCAATCAGGTATTCCATTTTACGGAACAGCATTTCCATAAAAATAGTTTGCGGACAGACCCATCCGCAAAACAACCTTCCGAATGCTGCTGTAAAAAGTACAATGAAGATAATGAAGGTTACCATCGTCAGCCCGAAGATGAAAAAATCTTGGGGCCAGAAAATTTTTCCAAAAATGATAAACTTGGCTTCAGGGATATTGAAAAGGAATAGTGGTCTTCCGTTCAATTCAATAAAGGGAAGCGCAAAGAACAATGCAAAGAAGCCCCAGCTAACCCAGGTACGGATATTGTAAAATTTACCCTTTGGTTTTTGGGCAAAGACCCATTTTCGTTTTCCTTTTTCATCAACCGTTGCTATCCTGTCCCTGAAGGACTCACCGGTTGAATTCTCATTCTCTAAATTGTTCTTTGCCTGATTTTCCATTTTGCTCTCTTATTTCATCGTCACTGAATTATTCTTATTGACACTTGAGTCTGCAGCAGGTTTTGCTGGCACAGCTTCCTCTTCTTTATACAATTCACCTTGTGGCTCTTTCGCATTTGCCGGTTTGGTACCTCTTAATGATTTAATAAAGCTGGCTACCTGTGCGATCTGTTTAGGTGATAAATCATCTTTCCAGCTCTTCATACCATTCTTAGCTCCGTATTTAATTGTTTTAAACAGATCTTTAATATTACCACCATAGATCCAATAATCATCTGTTAGATTTGGTCCAATGGCATTTCCACCGCCTTCAGGTCCATGACAAGCAACACATTTAGACGGATCAGTAAAGATTGCTTTTCCTGCAGCCAGGTCATCTGCACTGGTCAGTAGTTTTACAGTGTTCTCGTCTACAGCGTCTCCCTTTTTCTTCATGTATTCCTTTATCCTTGCTTCTGCTTTTGCTACTGATCTTTCATATTCTTCTTTACTGGAAGGTGCGGTGTGTGATACATGGTAACGCCACAGGTAAATACCTGCAAAAATGATGGTGAAATAAAAGCCATATAACCACCATGGCGGAAGCCGGTTATTCAGTTCTCGGATACCATCATAATCATGGCCAAGATCCAGGTCTGCTTCTTCGCTAACGGGTTTCAGTTTATTGAACCTGTCCCACCAACTGAGTTTATTTCTTTTGACTTC
Source organism: uncultured Chitinophaga sp. (assembly GCA_964634265.1). GTDB lineage: Bacteria > Bacteroidota > Bacteroidia > Chitinophagales > Chitinophagaceae > JJ008. The sequence goes on from CAZWIM010000003.1 coordinate 144,565, forward strand.
TGCAATCTGTTCAGGAGTTGCGGTCTCTGTAACAAATTTTTCTTTCTCAGTTTTAAGAAGAAATTTGATATTTAGCAGCAGCCCGATTATGATCATCAATTCAATAAAAAGCACACCTGCCATGATGTAAAATGTACCGGCTGACATACCAGCTATTGTTTTAGCGGCAGTAGAAGTGGTTTCAGGAGTTGTACCCTGGGCAAAAACACTTGTGCCACCCAAGAGAAAAAATATTACCAGCACAGCAGCAACCGACTGGCCTTTTTCCATCGCTTTCTTCTTTTTGAGTTTTACATCTGCCGCACCAATCAGGATATTGGCAAGGATGCCGATTACAATTAAAAGCAGCAACATCAATGTTACCAGCATGATGATCATTGGATTGCTGAAAGGTGATGGTGCCGGAGGTCCTGCAGCCCAAACGGGTTGCGCAGCCCAGAGCAATAGCCCTGAGAAAAGACCGAATATGTATTTTAAATTCTTTCGCATAATTATAAGCTTATTGGTTAGTTTAATTGCTTAGTTGTCTAATGGAATACGGCTTATTTCCTGTAATTCTTTCTTTTTGGTTCTGAAAACCATCATTAACATCACCGAAAAGAAGATGACAAATATTAATAAGGACGCCAGTCCCATTATTTCCACACCGCTTACTTTTTCTAAATAATTAATGAATTTCATGATTCAGATTTTATTTGTTTTCAGCAATGGGTTTTTTAGCTTCTCCCTGTATATCCCGGCCTAAACGCTGCAGGTAAGCAATAAGTGCTATCACTTCAACATTGGAAGCTGTTTCGATCTTATCTTTTTTCAGATTGGCAGCAATTGAATCAGCCTGGTGCATCAGGTCACGGTTGGCAATTTTATCATAGCCATCCGGGTAAGGTACACCCAGTGTCTTCATCGCCCTGATCTTTGCAGGAGTAGAACCTGTGTCAATTTTATTATCCAGCAACCAAATATATCTCGGCATTAATGAGCCGGGTGATGTAAGTCTTGGGTCATACATGTGAGTGTAATGCCAGGAGTCAGGTCTTTTGTTTTTATCGTGTCCTTCTCTTGCCAGGTCCGGACCGGTACGTTTACTTCCCCACTGGAACGGATGATCATAAACAAACTCACCGGCCTTGGAATATTCACCATACCTGGCCACTTCATCACGGAACGGACGGATCATTTGAGAGTGGCAGGTATAACAGCCTTCTCTCACATAAATATCCCTGCCCTGTAGTTCAAGTGGTGTGTAAGGCTTCACACTGGCAATGGTCGGAACATTTGATTTTACCAGGAATGTCGGGATCATCTGTACAAGGCCACCTATTGCCACAAGGATTAAACTCAATACCAGCATAGTAACAGGTTTTCTTTCAATAACCCTGTGCCAGTATTCTTTTTTAGCATGTTCTCCCTTCACCAATGGTGCTGCTTCAGCAGCTTCGTTTGCAATAAACTTACCGGCAACGATCGTTTTATAAAGATTATAAACCATCATTAATGCACCGATGAGGTATAAAGAACCACCCACACTGCGGGCAATATACATGGGCTTGATATTGGTCACAGTTTGCAGGAAGTCATATTTAATCTGACCTTCCGGTGTAAATTGTTTCCACATCAGGCTCTGTTCAAAACCAGCCCAATACAGGGGGACAGCATATAAAATGATACCAATGGTACCCAGCCAGAAGTGGTTAGTAGCCAACTTCTTTGAATATAGATTGGTACCCCACATTTTAGGGATCATATAATAAAGGATCGCAAATGCAAGGAAGCCATTCCAGCCTAATCCACCGATATGTACGTGGGCTATTGTCCAGTCACTGAAGTGAGAGATGGCATTTACATTTTTCAAACTCAGCATCGGGCCTTCAAAGGTGCTCATACCATAACAGGTAATAGCCACTACCATGAATTTCAGAACAGGATCTTCCCTGACCTTATCCCATGCTCCCCGTAAAGTGAATAAGCCATTCAGCATACCGCCCCAGCTTGGTGCTATAAGCATGACGGAGAATACAACACCCAGTGATTGTGCCCAGTCAGGCAAAGCTGTATATAAAAGGTGGTGAGGGCCGGCCCAGATATAAATAAATATCAATGCCCAGAAGTGAATAATAGAAAGTCTGTAAGAATATACCGGCCTGTTAGCTGCTTTGGGTAGGAAATAATACATAAGTCCCAATACAGGTGTGGTAAGGAAGAAGGCTACGGCATTATGTCCGTACCACCATTGTACCAACGCATCCTGTACACCGGCATACCAGCTATAGCTTTTCAATGCTGAAACTGGTATTTCAATGGAGTTAACTATGTGCAGCATAGCCACAGTAACCCAGGTAGCTATGTAGAACCAGATGGCCACATACAGGTGACGTTCTCTTCTTTTAATAATGGTACCAAACATGTTGATACCAAAAATTACCCATACCAGGGTGATAGCGATATCAATTGGCCATTCCAGTTCGGCGTATTCTTTACCGGTTGTTTTACCCATCAGCAGAGTTATGGCTGCTGCTGCAATAATGAGCTGCCAGCCCCAGAAATGAACCCAGCTTAGCTTATCACTGAACATTCTGGCTTTACAGAGACGTTGTAAAGAATAATAAATACCGGCAAACGATGCATTACCTACAAAGGCAAAGATGATGGCGTTGGTATGCAACGGACGGAGGCGTCCGAAGGTGGTAGCGGCAAGGTTAAGGCTGCTTTCCGGATAATAGATCTGTATAGCAGCCCATAAGCCGGCCAGCATACCTACAATACCGAATAAGATCGTGGCCAAACCAAAGGCTTTAACGATCTTATTGTCATAATAAAACTTTTCTACTTGCATAAGCTGGGTTGTTTTTAGATTTATTGTGATTGCGTTTTGGTTTTACTCGCAGGTTTATCATCAAACAGGATGCGGGAGGCAGGAGAGTAATCATCTTCAAACTGGCCACTGCGAACACCCCAAAGAAAGGCAGCCAAAAAAAGGCCGGCAACGGATATGCTGGCAATAAGAAGTATTAGTATCACACTCATGTCCTGTTTTTTTGTCACCGGCAGCTGCCGGGATTTGTAAAAGTATTTTGAGGGTATAGGGTGTCAGGTAATAATTATCACTCAGGGAACTGATTTTTATCATTTCCCTCTTCAAATAGCCTGTAAGACAATGATTTCTAAAGTTTCATCTGCCTGGCTATCCAACTGCTGCTGCCAAATGTGAGCAATAAAATGCTTAATGAGCTGGCCGGCATCAGTATCGCTGCGATCAATGGCGACAAGGTGCCTTGTACAGCAAATGACAAACCGATAATGTTGTAAACAATAGAAAGCACAAAGCTGGCAATCACGATGTTTTTATTTGCCTTGCAAAGGCTGATGAATCTTGTAAGTCTTGGTAGCTCTGATGCCCCGATAATAGCATCGCTGGAAGGAGTAAAATTGTTGGTTTGTTCAGAAATAGCAACACCTACATTAGCCTGCTTTAAAGCACCTGCATCATTCAAACCGTCTCCAATCATCATTACCCTTTCGCCTCTGTGCTGTAGTTCATGTATATACTGCAGTTTGTCTTCTGGCTGTTGGTTGAATAAAAGAGTAGCTTTTTCTCCCAGCAGTTTCCGGAGATTTGCTTTCTCAGTATCGTTGTCACCTGATAAAACCGATATTCTGTAGTTCTTTTTAATTTGAGCCAGAAAGCTTGACAGGTTATCCCTGTAGTGATTGCTGAACTTGAAAAAGCCAAGCATCTCATTATCAATACTGGCATAAACTACTGTGCCATCGTGGCGATGTGGGCTGCCGCTTACAAAACCATAAGATCCAAGCTTTACAAATTTCTCACCCATATACCCTTCAATTCCCTGACCAGTGATTTCTTTAAAATTTGTTACATCAATTCTTTTACGGGGAGCAAGATGCAGTGAGAGGGCTTTACTTAACGGATGTGAGGAATGAATAGCCAGCGATGCCAGCAGTTCTTGCTGCCTGCTATCAAGGGGTTCACCTTCAAAGGAAATATCCTGTTGCTGAGTTGTGGTCAGTGTACCTGTTTTGTCAAAGACTACATGATCGATATCTGCAATGTCTTCGATGGTTTGCGCATTCCTCAGGTAAAACCTGTTCTTGCCAAGTATCCTGAGGATATTACCGTTGGTGAAGGTATTTGACAATAGAAGGGCACAGGGACAGGCAATAATAAAAATAGCTGTTACGGCAGGCCATATTCTTGCAGGGTCATTGATTTGCCAGTATACAGCAGTACTAACTGCAATAGTAAATACTATGTAGGTGAAGTAGCGGCTGAGAAGGTGAACAAAGGATACAGATTTTGTTTCTTCCTGCCTGAATTCATCCCGGTTCCAGAGTTTGGTTAAATAACTCTGGGCTACTTCTTTTACCACCAGTATCTCAATATTGCCTTCAGTCTGTTTTCCGCCGGCATAAACCAGTTCTCCTACTTCTTTTAATACGGGTAATGATTCACCAGTGACGAAGCTGTAATCAATAAACGCTTTTCCTTTTGTTAAGATGCCATCTGCCGGAATCAGTTCTTCATTATGAATAAGCAGTGTATCGCCAGGTTTTATTTCGGGTAATGTTGTTGGAACTTCTTTATTATCCTTTAGTACGGAAATGGCAATGGGAAAATATGAAGTGTAATCTCTTTCAAATGAAAGCTGGCGGTAGGTTTTGTCCTGAACAATTCTGCCGGCCAGCATAAAGAAAACGATGCCTGTCATGGAATCGAAATAACCGCCGCCTGTTCCGCTTAGTACTTCATAAGCACTTCTTACAAAAGTGATGATGATGGCTAATGCAATGGGTGCATCTATATTAAGAAATCTGTGCTTTAAACTTTTCCAGGATGATTGATAAAAGGGAAGAGCAGAATATAGAAGAACAGGAATGGCCAGGCCAAAATTCAGCCAGCGGAAAACACCTCTCAGGCCCGTTTCACTGGCGTCTATGCCAAAATACTCAGGAAAACTCATCAGCATGATGTTACCAAAAGCAAAGCCAGCCACACCTAATTGATAAACCATGCTCTTATTAATAGCCGGACGTTTTTCTTTCAGGTCATTCAGGCTGATATATGGCTCATAACCGATGCTGGTCAAAACTTCAGCTACTTTTCTCAAACTGGTTTGTCCTGTAAGCAAAACAATTTCCACTTCTTTTCGGGTAAAATTGACCTTGCTGGAAACCACACCAGGATCAAGACGATGCAAATTCTCCAGCAAATACAAACAGGAACTGCAATGCATTTGCGGAAGGTAAAAGGTAACATGTATTTGCTTATCGTCTTTAAAGCTGATCAGCTGAAGCTGAATTTTTTCATCGTCAAGAAAAGCGAATTTATCTTTCCTTACTTTGATCCGTTGGCTGAGACCAGGATTTTCATTCAGTGAGTAATAGTCGCAGAGAGAATGTTCATTCAGAATCTGGAATACCATTTTACAGCCTTCGCAGCAAAAATGTTTTTCTTCCAGCTGAATTTTATCGTTGGGACAAGCTTCACCGCAGTGATAGCAGCTTATTTTTTCCTTGGTAATACTGTCAGGTGAAAGCATTTTTTTCCAAAATAATGCGTGAAAGTATTCCACTGTTAAAATACTTTATTTGAGCAACCTCAAAAAGTAAACTGATTTTTATCAGTTCCTTTCTTCAGCAACATGGCGGGGAGCCTGGATCGTAACCAGCTCTTCTTCAACGGTAGGCTTCTTTTGGGTGCTGCTGGCCAGTATTTTATAAACAGAAAAGATCAAAAGAAAGAGACCGGCGAAAATAGCGATGCCACTATAGGCAAATAGCTTGAACCATGGCTGGCTTTTTTGCATGATAGAAGCAAATACTTCATTGTTGAGTTTACCGCTGAGCTTCAGCAGCCCGCTGCCCAACAGAGAAATCCAGAAAAGAAGTAGCGAAATATTTGTAATGAGAATACCCCAGTTTATATGCAGTTTTTTCTTTTCAATTGCGGCTCTGTTTTCGTTTTGGATAATATAAAATAAAGATGCAAATAACAGCATTGTATTAATACCAATAGTGGCGCCCATGGCATGAGCTACTGTTATGTGAGTACCGTGAGTATAATAATTCCAGGACGGAACAGATATCGCAATAGCCAATGTAAGATTCAGAAATATCCAGATATCGGCATAGGAAAGCAGCCGATAGGGTATGTTATGATAATTTTTCCGTGCCTGTGTCATGGTCTTTCTCCACTGCATTATTATGTATCCCAGTATAAGTAACTCCGTCATACTTATCACATAGGCTACTGTTTTTACCCAGGGTGCAGCTGGTACTATATAAGTGTGATGGCCCCAGTTGAACATCAGGTTGGTCAACCCGAGAAAATAAAAAAAGAAAGCGATAGGCGAACGATTGGCTTTGGTGTCACCGCTCAACTTTTCCATAACATACATACCGGTGCCGTACACCAGCATGTTCCAGCTACCTACCATGGAGCCAAGTGCTTTCCACTGCACTGTCACATCCCTGACGATATTGGTATGAAAATAATCCAGCAGCCACAAATAGGATTCAGACAAGGTAATAAAGAAGAAAAGTATACCTGTTGACCAACTCCAGATATAAACAGGTGCGTTCTTATAATCAGGCTTAAGGGTAAAAAAGAAGTTGATAGCAAAAGGTACCCATGACAGCATGATTACTGCGCCGAGTAACGGGGGAAACTCCAGGTATTCTCTTCCCCCAAAATAGCCAAGAAAAAAACAAACTAAAATGAGCAAAGAAACTGCTGAGTGGAGAAAAAAGTGTATCCAGGCACCTTGTTGCCAGTGAAGAGGTCTGCCTGTTACTCTTGGTAAATAGTAATATAAACCGGCTTGTGCTGCCGTAAATATCCAGCTGATAACAAGATATACATGCAACGGTCTTGTTTTCTGAAAGGCCAGCTGATCTTTTAAAAATGGTGGAAGGATATATTGCAGCCCGCCGATAACTCCCAGCAACAAACCAATCAGGAGGTAACTTACAGAAAGCAGTAAAAATGCCTTTGCTGTTTTGTCAGAAGTGTATATAGCAGTGTCCTTAAACATAACAGGTCAGGGCTTGGATTTATAGGTTACAGCAGTTGAGTCTACATATTTTAAGTAACTGATAATATCAGCGATTTCATCAGCTTTAAAATGAAAATTGGGCATTCTGGGTCCACCTGCCTGTAAGAAGGCTTTCATATAAACTTCACCCCGTTGCGGATCGCTGTAGGCAGTTGTCAGTTCAGGACCCAGGTAGCCGCCTAAACCGTATATCTGGTGGCAGGCAACGCAATTGTATTGTTCATACAGGTATTTACCACGGGATACTTTTTCTGCTTGTTGTCCTGTTAATTGTATCTCACTTTCCGTTCCTTTTGAATAAATGACTGTACTGTAAACCGCATAGCTGGTGAATAAAGTGAGAAAGACTGCTATTTTGATCATCAGTACTTTGTTTAAAAGGGCGAAAGTATTTTCAGGCTTTGCAGGCAGCGGTGATTTTTCTCAGCCACCGGCCTGATAGTTCTCATTTATTCTACTTTTTTAATGGACTAAAAAGCATAATCGTATGTTATGCCAGAAAGACTTTTAGCTCTGCTCTCTTTGTTAGAGATCTTTTCTATTGAATCTGCGTATAGCTAGCCAAAGGGGTAATACTGTCCACAGTAGCATGATACCTATTGTAAACAGCAGACCAGTGCTGCTGGTAAAGAAATCTTTGTATAAGGCGCTTGTGACTCCCATTAATGCACTGATGTCCATCTTTAATGTAACAAAGATTCTTCCAACATCAATCGGGTTCAGCGATATGAGGGGCAATGTGATTTTTTCCAGCGGGTAATCGCTAAAATTAAAGATTATGAGTAAAATAAGGCCATCAAAAATAAGGGTGAAGTAAAACCAAAGCAGGAGAGCGGCACCGATACCCCTGGCTTTGTCTCTTGACCTGACTGATGCAAAAAAGGCAATAGCCACAAAAACAACAGTTAAAGCCATCCCGGTCAAAAGCAGTGCAAAGCCGGTTTCATCCGGTGCATAAATGAGGATGGGCAAACCTACGCCGATCAGGAAGGCGCTGAGTAATGATATACTTACACCGGCAAACTCACTTATTATGATGCGGGTACGGCTCATTGGCTGCGATGACATCAGTTCTATAAACTCATAAGAATTATAATAGTGAATAGTGGTGAATACAAGACTAACCAGCGGCAAAACAATCAATACAATATTTAGCAAACTCAGCATGGCCTTACTGCTGTTTTCTTCCATATTGAACATACTCAGTGAAACAACCAGTAAAAACAGGGTATAGGCTAATACGATCTTGCTTCTTAGTATATCGTACAGCACATATTTTGATACCTTCATCATAGCTGCGGGGTTTAATAGATTTTCTCGTCTTTTTTAACTTCCAGTATCTTGTCTATCCACTCATTTGTGAGCTTTTCACCTTTCATAATCCTGGCAATAGCTTTACCCAGCCTCAGTTCGCCTGTTTCTTCCTGTAATGTCTGCATATCTTTAAAGAATTGCATTTTACCTTCCTGCAGGTACATCACATGTGTGGTCAGTTCATCAAGATCGCTTAGTATATGAGAAGTGATGAGGATCAGCTTATTTTTTTTCTTTTCAGCAATGATCTTATCTTTTAATAGTTCAGAAGAAAGCGGATCAAGACCGGCGGTGGGTTCGTCAAGAATTAATATGGCAGGATCGAACAGGAATGCCAATGCAGCGCTAACTTTTTGACGGGTGCCTCCGCTCAATGTCCGCATAGGTTTATCATATATCTTTTCCAGTTCAAATTGCCTGATCAATGTTTCATCCTGCTTATCAGTCGCTACTCCCCGAATGTTTTCAATCATACGGAAAAGTTGACCGATCCTCATATTGTCAGGATACCGTCCAATCTGCGGCATATAACCGATATTGGCCCGATAGGAGTGATCCCCGCTGATCACATGCCCGTCAACTGTGATCTTGCCTTTATCGGGGCGTACCATCCCCAAAATGGATTTGATAAGGGTCGTTTTTCCGGATCCGTTTGGCCCGATAAGTGAAATTACCTGCCCTTTTTCCATGTTGGCGTTGATATCGTCCAATACCTGGAGTTTGCGGAACCGCTTGCTGATATGTTCAATACTGATCATAGCTTCAGTGATTTCATCATTGGTTTTTTGTCTACAAGGTTTTCAGGGGTAAGACTTGGTATGGCTTTTTCAGCTTTGTCAAGCAGTTGAACGGTAAAACTTCTCAACAGCATCAGGGCATTGGGGTTTTGTTCTATGATCATAGAATACATGCTCACCGGATGATAAGGAATGTCGCCCACTCCATCCCTGTTGATATCGTACCCTTCATATTTATCCCAATAGTTACTGCTAAATTCATTCAGTGACACCGACCCGTTAGTGCCAACATCAAAACTGTTGCCTGAAAAATTATTACGCTGAAAAATGTTATTCTCACAACTCGCCTGAACTTTAATGGCCCATCCGTTTTCCCTAAAAGTATTCCGTTCAATCGTCATGCGGCTGGTGCCTTCCATGTGTATGCCCACTGTGTTTTTGTAGAAAGTGTTATGAGATATATAGCTGTCAGAAATATCTTTTAAAAGTATGCCATATGCAGATGACCCCCAGTTTTGATCAAAGTGATTGTTTTCCATCTTAACCTTTTTGGAATACATCACAGCCACACCAGCTCCATTATTTATGAAAGTATTATTCAGGTAAGCGTCATCATTGGAGAACATAAAATGTAAACCATAGCGAATATTTTTCTCACTATGATTATTTCTGATGATTGAATGGGTCACAAATTCAAAATAAATACCATCCCGGTGACCCTGGATATTGTTGTTTTCAATTACTGCATAGCTCGATTTCCACAAATGAATACCATTTCCGGTCAATTGTTCAGACCTGGGAGAGCCTGTTATTATATTGTTTTTAATGGTAGCATAGCTGGTATTAGATACATGAATAGCAAAGTAGGCATTGGTTACTTTATTCCCGTCAATGGTGACTTTTGAAGCGTCCACCAGTTTTATGGATGCATAGTCATTTAATGCAGAATATCCGGAGTTTCTGAATGCAAGGCCTTTTATGCTGATATTCTGGCCACTTATCAGCATAATCTCATACTTATTCTCTCCCTCCAGTATGGGATAGTTTTGGCCTATGATCGTTATTGATTTTGTTAGTTGTAAAGCACCTTCTTTATAGAGCCCCGGCATCACAGTGATGCTGTCATAATCTTTGGCTATTTCGATGGCTTTCCGGATAGATGTTACTGACTGATTCTTACCCACGATAATATTCCGGCCAAATCCGGTTGCCGGTAACAGAATTAATAATATCAGGACGAAGCGGTGCATTATTGCTGGCTTTTGAACAACTCCTCCCAGGTATGTAATGTACCTTCTTTTGTACTATTGGCTTTTTCAGCCGCTTCTTTTGATGAAAATGCGGCGGCATTACTTCCCATCGGGCTTCTTAATTGCGGGTTTACCAAAAAGGTAGCTTTTTCCACATCAATGAAATCATTTTCTTTTTCAAAATTGATGACAACTCTTTGTGAAATTTCTTTTTCTTCCAACATACCGGATTTCAGAAAATTGATCATACATACGAGGTCATCAAATTTGTATACTTTACTTTTCTTGGTTATCACTTCACATCCATATTTGGGATCCATGATACCCATTTTACAAAAGTGACAATTATCCTGTCCGTACTTAAATGGTTCTGGTTTTGCAGAACAGGAGCTAAGAAAGAGCCCCAGCAAAATAACAGGTGCCGCAAATGTGGTGGTTTTAAGTTTTTTTGAAGCTTTACGGTGCTTATACCACTCCGCAAACCAAACTGCAAAGGCGAGACAGCCTGCTCCAATCACTATCCAGCCACCTACGTCTGGAAATGAATAAGAATCAAAATTCAGTAAACGTTTGTGGCCAATCAGCGGCGGCTGATAAGACATGTCCGGCACCTGGATAGGTGCTTTTGGATCAAGGTTATGTCCGTATTTATAGCCCCATTGGTAAAAGTCCCACATAGCCAGTATGCCACCCAGGATAGTCAGACCTATATAGGCAAGCAGGAACTTGCGATTACCAGTAATGGCGACTATCATACCCAACAGCATGAAAAAGCCGACTACATAAGGCAGGTATTTAAATTCAGGGAACATGTCAACCGTAATGTGCTCCATACCGATATAATGGTTCAGGCCATTAATAATATCTACATCACCGGTAAGGCCATTTATCCAAATGTTCATTGTCAGACCTTCCGGATATTGGGGAGCAAAAAGGTCTATACGCCAGGCGGGAAGAAAGAAAACGGCAATCAATGCACCAGATGCAAATGCTACTAGAATCCTCGATGCGACACTCAGTTTGTTGTTCATAACCCTGTTTTTAATGACTTCCGGGGCATTGCACCCCGGAAGCTTCAATTTTTAAACCTTCAACAAGAAAAGCTATTTTTTAGCCGGTGGTAGCAATACCTCATCAATTACATATACAAGTCCGTTACTTGCGGGAATGGCAGCTACAATATTTGCTTTGCCATTTATTTTTATTTTACCATCTGCAGATTTACTGATAGTAATATTATCTCCGTTGGCCTGGCCTATTTGCTGACCGTCCTGCAGCATATTTTCTTTAAATACGCCTAGTGCAACATGGTATTCAAGAATGTTCTGCAAATCTGCTTTTTTATCATCTTTCATTAATCCATCAACAGTTCCTGCAGGGAGTTTATCAAAAGCAGCATTGGTTGGTGCAAACACGGTAAAAGGCCCGGCGTTTGAAATATCATCTACATATTCAGCCTGTTTAAGGGCAGCCACCAATGTGGTATGATCGGGTGAGCCAACAGCTACTTTTACTATATCCTTTTGTGATACATCGTCCTTCACATTTTCCTGTCCCCCCGCTGTTACTGTTTCATCAGTAGCAGCAGTTTCTTTTTTTTCATTATTGCAGGCATTTGTAAATATGATAAGTGCGACTGGCAGCAGTAAGATTAGTTTTTTCATATACTTATATTTTAAGTATGAAAGTTGATAAGAGCAACCGCATATGCGGTTGCTCTTTACTTAATTATTTCTTTTGAGTGGTGTCTTTGGGGGTAACTGGGGCTGTTTTACCAGTACTGAATGTAAGCGGCACATTCGACCCGGCAGGGCTTACTCTTACATACCCTTGCATTTCCTGGTGCAGTGCAGAGCAGAAGTCTGTGCAATACATGGGGTATATACCCACTTTTTCTGGTTTCCATGCCAATGTTTGAGTTTCACCAGGCATGATCAACAGTTCGGCGTTATTAGCACCTTTAACTGCAAAGCCATGCGGCACATCCCAGTCCTGTTCCAGGTTAGTAACATGGAAGTAAACAATGTCGCCCAGTTTTACACCTTCGATATTGTCAGGAGTGAAGTGAGAGCGGATAGAGGTCATGTACACATGTATTTCATTACCTTTTCTTTCCACTCTTGCATTGTTATCACCCAATGCAGCATAAGGGTTTTTGTTTTCTTCGATTTTATAGATCTTGGTTGAATTCTTCATGATCAGTTCAGCAGGAATGGCTTCAGCATAGTGCGGCTCACCAATTGTGGGGAAGTCAAGCAATAGCTTCATTTTTTCACCGCTGATGTCATATAACTGGGCACTTTGTGTCAGTTCAGGACCTGTAGGCAGGTAACGGTCTTTTGTGATTTTGTTGTAAGCAATTACATATTTGCCATGTGGTTTTTTAGTAGGACCACCGGGCACACAGAGGTGACCAATTGAGTAATACGTAGGTACACGGTCAACCACTTTCAGGTCTTTAATATTCCATTTTACTATCTCAGATGATACGAAGAAAGAGGTATAGGCATTACCTTTTGCATCAAATTCTGTATGCAAAGGGCCTAATCCTGGTTTTTGTACCTCACCATGTAAAACAGCTTCATATTTTAAAACAGGTATACCATCAAAGTTGCCATCAAAATTCTTCTGGGCTATTGCTTCCTGGATTTTGGTGAAAGAAAATACCGGTATTACGGCTGCCAGTTTACCACTGCCTACAATATACTCACCGGTAGGATCGGTATCACAACCGTGGGGTGATTTGGGGCAAGGCATATAATACACCATATCGGGGCAATCTTTTGGATCAAGTACCAGTACTTCATTTTCCATAGTTGAAGTGGCAGAATGAGTGCTTTCATTATACACATTATGTGCATACTTCACGGCTTTCTTAACTCCTTTGCCTGCTTTTGCATACTCTTCTGCTTTTTTCCAGTTCACTGCCATAATAAAATCTTTGTCTTTCTGGGAAGCATTCACTTCCAGCAGTGTATTGGCTTTTTCAGAATTGTAACAGCTAAAGAACATCCAGCCAGCAGATTTGCCTTTGCCGGCACGGGCAAGGTCATAATTTACACCCGGGGTAAGTATCTGGAAAGCGATATTCATGTTGCCGGAAGTTTTATCAATGCCGATAAAACTTACAGTTCCTTTAAAGTTCTCTTTGTATGTTTCAATGGGTACATCTTGTTTATCACCAATAGGAATACTGAAACGGGTACCAGCCACAACGTACTCGGAATTCTCAGTTATGAACGGAGAAGAGTGGTTGCCGGCACTGTTGGGAATTTCAATAATTTCTGCTGTTCTGAATGTTTTAAGGTCAATGCGGGCAATACGAGGAGTGTTATTAGCATTACCAAATGCCCAGCGACCGTCATGCTCTCCGTTCGTAACAGACAGTGCTATGTGGTGCAGATCATCCCAGGGTACAAAACCATGTGATGTGTTCAACATAGGTTTGGATTCTTCACTGTAGCCCCAGCCTTTTTCAGGATCAACGGAAAAAACGGGTATAACACGGAACAAACGTCCTGATGGTAAACCATACACAGACATTTGCCCGCTGAAACCACCGGAAACAAAGTTGTAGAATTCATCATATTTACCGGGGGCAACGTAAACCTTGGAAGCAGCATTTCCGCTTACGGCTGATTGCGATCCTTTGGGTTTACAGCCCTGCATGAACACCAATCCAGTCGTTAATAACAGGAATGGTATTGTTGTTCTTAAAAATTTGTGTTTCATAATATGTATTTAGCAGTTTTGAAAAGAGGTTCCTTTGCTTCCGTTGGTTCTTGTTTTGGTTCTTTTATTTTTCACCGTCATTGCTGCGCATGAACTCCAGTACTTTCCTTGCGTCCTCTTTAGCGATGTTTTGATTCGGCATTCTCACCATACACTGTTCCAGTAATTTTTGTGCTTCGGCATCACTTTCAAGCATCATGTCAACATTGGTGATCATATTCATGATCCAAAGAGGCTTTCTTCTTTTGGTAACATCTTTCCATCCGGGACCCACCAGTTTTTCTTCAGTAAGGCGATGGCAAGACTGACATTTCAACTCATAAGTGCTTTTTCCGGCGCTGACCATTGCCTGGTCTAAAGGGGTATTTAAAGTGATATCCCCTTCTTTTAATTCTGTGCCATGAACTTCAGGTTGGTTCTTGGTCAGGTCTTGTACATCAACAGGTTTTTCATCTTTTTTTACACCTTCATTGCAGGCAAATAAAAAAGCGCCGCCGGCGATTAATACAAGGGCCGAAAGTTTGAGTGATTTCATGTTTAATTTTTTAGTGATTAGATGATATAATTCTTTAAACTAAAGTTACATGGTTTTTAAAAAAGACATCGATGTCTTTAATGGGGTCAAAAGTATCAGGGAGTAAAACTGTATAATATGACAACCATCAAATAATCAGCTGATATTTATCACCTTGAAATAGGACAGCTTGGTCTTTTTTTGCAAAATGGTATGTTCTAAGTCTTTTGGATATGCTCTAAGGGGGATACTTTATGTTGCATTGATGAATGATCAGAAGCCCCGGGTACAGGTAGAAGAAATAGCTGAAAAGCTATCTGTACCCAAGCATTACCTGGGTAAGATTATGAAGCAGGTGGTGAAAGAAGGTATCCTATCATCTACAAAAGGTCCTTATGGCGGTTTTTCTTTAAATGAAACTACGCTTTCAAGTCCTTTGATTAATATCCTTAAGATCACAGATGGGTTTGAACAATTCAATACCTGTGTGCTAAGATTAAGAAAATGCAATTCCAGCCGTCCTTGTCCGCTTCATGACCAGATTGAAGCTAACAGGAAGCAATGGTTACAAATATTTTCTAAAACCAGTATAGGAGACCTTTTGAACAAAGATGAAGTCAGCTTCCTGGAAGGGCTGGCAACTATTTAAAGTCAGAAAGACGATATAAAAATCATTCTCCGGCCTGATTTAAGTCAGGTCAGCAGCATATTACATATTCTAATTTGCCTCCAAATTTTCTTTTTAAAAAAGAAATGAGAGTATTATGTTTTTGAAGCCATTACGAATAGAACCAACTTCATTTGTAACAGATATTGTAACGGCTGATTACCGGACTGCAGAAGTATTTCGTAAATACGATATCGAATACTGCTGTGGCGGAAGATGGCCGTTAGAAATGGTTTGCCATGCAAAAGGACTTAATATAAACGACCTCACCAGGGAATTGGAGCAGTCAATTCGCTCTGTACAGGTGCCCAATTCATTGCCTTTTAATGAATGGCATATTGATTTTTTAGCTGATTATATTGTAAATGTTCATCATCATTATTTGCGTACACAGCTTCCTGAAATAAAGGAACTGATCCGGAAGTTTTCAGAGGAGCATTTAAAAAAATATCCTTTTTTGCAGGAGGTTGAAAAAATATTCCTCCAATTATATAAGGAAATGATTCCTCACCTGAAGCAAGAAGAAGAGATCATTTTCCCTTATATACGACAGATAGCTCATGCCTATGAAAGCAGTGAGTCTTATGCCAGTTTGCTGGTAAGAACACTTCGCAAACCTGTGGAAGAAGTAATGAACCACGAACATGCTTCCGTGGTGAGATCAGTACATCGTATCAGGGAACTTACAAATGATTACACTCCTCCGCCAAATGCCTGTGTTAGTCATAAGGTCACATTCTCTAAATTGAAAGAACTGGATAACGACCTGATGCAGCATATGCACCTGGAGAATAACATCCTCTTTCCCCGGGCTATTGAAATGGAAAAAATCTTGTTAGCCACAAAGGATTAGAATCGTTGGTTATCACATTTTTTCTCTCAGCTCCTTTTCCTTAATTTGCTGCTTTTTAAGAGCTTATGCATCTTGACGCAGCACATATGACATCTCTGTTCGAGAATGCTACAGAGGGAATTATTTTGGTAAATCAACAAGGGGAGATTGTATTGGCCAATCCTTCTGCTGGCCGGATGTTTGGCTATGAACCGGACGAACTGATCGGACAACAAATTGAAATACTTATTCCTGAGAGGTTCAGTACTCATCACCATCATCACAGAGATGGGTTTTATCAAAAACCATCAAACAGGGTTATGGGGCAGGGCCGGGATCTGTATGGTAAAAGAAAAGATGGCACTGACCTGCCCGTGGAAGTTAGTCTGAGCCATTATAAAAAGGAGGATCAGCTTTTTGTGATTGCCTTCATTGTTGATATTACAAAGCGGAAAGAAATAGAAAGCAGCATGCTTCAGCAAAAGCGGGAGCTGGAAAAGATCACCGATAAAATACGGCAGCTTAATGCCAGCCTGGAAGTAAAGGTAGAAGAACGGACACTTATATTGAAAGAAGCATTGCAGAAGCTTGAGCAGTCACAATTGGAACTGAGTGAAGCACTGGATAAAGAAAGACAACTGAATGAGATCAAAAGCCGCTTTGTTTCAATGGCGTCTCATGAGTTCAGGACACCGCTGAGTACTGTTCTTTCTTCGGCATCATTGCTGTCTAAATACAAAACAGGAGAAGAACAGGAGAAAAGGGATAAACATATTCAGCGGATCAAGAATTCAGTCAATCACTTAAATGACATACTGGAGGACTTCCTTTCTTTGGGCAAACTGAATGAAGGAAAAGTTGATAAAGTAGCCGACCAGGTTTCCCTTAAGGAAGTAATACTTGATACAATGGATGAGATGAGGGGCATTTTGAAAAAAGATCAATACTTTGATTTCCAGTGTGATTCTGATTGTAATGCCTGTACGGATAAAAAGCTATTCAAAAATATCCTTATCAACCTGATCAGCAATGCCAGTAAGTTTTCCGACGAAGGAAAGAAAATCCTTATCAAGAGCAAGGTAGAAGATGATAATGTTATTGTCTCCGTTATTGATGAGGGAATTGGTATATCCGAAGAGGATCAGCTGCATCTTTTTTCCAGCTTCTTCCGTGGGGCCAATGCTACCAATATCCAGGGCACCGGCCTAGGATTGCACATTGTGAAGAGTTATATTGATCTGCTGGGAGGGGATGTAAGATTAAAGAGTACGTTAAATACAGGAACAACAATTACCTTTACGGTTCCTGTAAATTTACTTGAAAAGGAAGAATAGATAACCTGTTGCTATAACCAACAAAAAACCAACACATGAAATCAATACTGGTAATAGATGACAACCCCGATATCAGGGAGAATACCGCAGAAATCCTGGAGCTGGCAGGATATAAAACCCTGACAGCTGAAAATGGTAAGAAGGGTGTTGAGTTAGCCCAAAAAGAAAAACCAGATGTTATTGTTTGTGATATAATGATGCCTGAACTTGACGGGTATGGTGTGTTGCACCTGCTCAGAAAGAACCCGGAAACAGAGCAAATCCCATTTTTATTTCTTACTGCTAAAACAGAGAGAAGTGATTTTCGCAAAGGGATGGAAATGGGAGCTGATGATTATATTACCAAGCCATTCGAAGACATCGAATTACTGAATGCCATAGAAACCCGTCTTCGCAAAGCGGCGATCATGGATAATAAGTATGCCGCATCTCATCAAGGTATCAACCAGTTCATTAAGGATGTAAAAAATTCAGGACTGATGAGCCAGCTGGCTGATCAGTACGATGTAGAAGTTTATACAAAGAAGCAGACACTTTACCAGGAGGGAAAACGGCCAAGGTTCCTCTATTACCTGGTCAAGGGCAAGGTGAAAGGATTTAAGACACATGAAGATGGTAAGGAATATATAACGGATCTGTTCAGCGATGGCGACTTTATTGGCTATCCTGCTTTAATTGAGGATAAAAACTATGATGATTCTGCTGTTATCCTTGAAGATGCAGAGATCATGCAGATACCCAGGGAAGATTTTCTGCAAATGATCTACGGCAATATAGATATCGCAGCTAAGTTTATCCGGATTATTACACAGAATGTTAAAGAAAAAGAAGACAGGCTGCTGAACCTTGCTTACAGCTCGTTAAGAAAAAGAGTAGCAAAAGCGTTGGTGGATATACATGGTAAATTCAACGCAGAAAACCCTAGTAAGCCCCTTGAGATTTCAAGAGAAGATTTTGCGCATTATGTAGGAACGGCTACGGAATCCCTTATCCGTACACTTAGCGATTTCAAGTCCGAGAAACTCATCGAAATAAAAGATGGAAAAATATCTATCATCAATTTAGATAAGCTCAAAAACTTATTATTTTAAATAAAACCCTCCGCATTGCGGAGGGTTTTTCTTTTCATCAGGGTATGTCCCTGTACGATCAGTTTACAGAGATGTTTTTAACCTTTTTAGGTTCTTTTACTTCCATTTTTGGGATCATGATCTTCAACTCTCCGTTCTTGTACTCAGCATTGATCTTGCCATAATCGCAGTTTTCAGGTAATGAAAAACTGCGGCTCCAGCTGCTGTAATTGTACTCCCTGCGGTTGTAGCGTCCGTTCTTTTCTTCTTTTTCTTCCCTTTCATGTTCAGCACTGATGGTCAGCATGTCGTCAAAAGCTTCTACCTTGAAATCTTTCTTTTCAAGGCCCGGCGCTGCTATAGCCAGCCTGAACTCAGTGTCTGTTTCTGTTACGTTTACAGCCGGAACATTCATCACCTTGCCAAAATTGAAAAACTCATCCAGCGGAGCGTTGAAAAACTTGTCCATCCAGCCTTTGTCAAACAAAGTTGGCCAGGAAGTTCTGGGTTTGTCAACAGCTTTAGTTTCCATAAAACTGAGTTTTAAGGTGATCATTAATTCCAATTCAGGAGAAAGTTATTTTGAGATCTCAGCGAGAAACAATGACAGACGTAAGTTGTAATACTGATTTTTGTCAGCAATGCTGGAAAAAGTGATTAAGTAAAATATTAGCTGATATTAGCTGAAAGCATCCCTGTTAATATCATAGTCATCAGGAGGCAATTCTTTATCTTTTCCGTTCGTTATTTCCCTCCCATGATTATTTTGCTGCTGAAGGGTCCAGTTGTCAGTCATGGTCGTTTCAAGCCAAAGGTTACCTGATTTTCTAAAGACCTGTACAGCAAGATTGAATTTATCTTTAAATAGTTTTTCCAGTTCGTTCACTTTCATATCTTCTTCAATCTCAATGACACCGCCTTGCAGTGAAAGATTATTGTCGCCCAGTTTTCGGTTATGCGGGATAATCTGTTTTACAGAAAAGTCTGACCGGGAAAAGGACTTATTATTGAAGAATTCAATTTTCAGGAACGGAAATGCACTATTGAAATCCTTTTGGATCTCACTAATCAGCCGCTCAGGTGCAATGTACAACTCCATATTCACTGAATTAGTAAACATAGTTTAATGAAATGTCAGATACCTGCCCAGTATACCCAAAGGGTTCTCGCTTAGCTCCTACTAACACTATTGATAAGGGCATAAAGAGAAGGTTATTTATGACGAAGCTAACCTCCTCCTTAGCGGATGTGAATGATGCAAATAATACAACAGGATGATTTTCATCACTGAGCAGAGTCATTCGAAAAACTCATCAAGGTCACGTCTTTGTTTCTTGGTTGGGCGTCCAACTTTACTTAACCGCTTGCCGGTATGGAAACTGGCCGCCTGGAATTGCAACCTTTGCAGTTCTTCTTCAGGAGTGATATCTAAATAATAATTGATCGCTTCACTATAAGCAACCCTGTTATACAGCAGGCCTGTCACTTTAATACGCCATCTTTTGGCTTCCGTTTTTACTTCATACTCATCGCCAACGGATACATTCTTTGCAGCTTTTGCCTGCATACCTTCATATTTCACTTTACCGGTATCGCAAGCAGCAGCAGCAGCTGTTCTTGTTTTGAACAAACGGATCGACCATAGGTATTTATCAAGCCGTAATTTTTCTTTGGAAGGCATACTCAAAAATAAAAAACCTCATCTAAAAGTGATGAGGTTTAAAAAGTATAAAAGCAGATCTTACGATTCCGCAAAATATTTGTGGAAATAAGGTATCGTTTCAATGCCCTTGTAATAATTATCTATATTATATTTTTCATTAGGGCTATGCAGATTGTCATTGTCCAAGCCGAAGCCCATAAAAACAATCTTAACTCCCAGCTCCTTTTCTAATATTGAACAGATAGGAATACTTCCGCCACCCCGAACAGGGATTGGTGTTTTACCAAAAGTGGTTTCCAGTGCTTTGGATGCAGCTTTATAACCTTTACTGTCAATAGGCGTAAGATAAGGCTCACCACCGTGGTGCAACTCGGCTTTTACTTCTACAGATGGAGGAGCGATGGATTTAAAATAATTAAGCAATACCTCAGTCATTTTATGCGATGACTGGTTGGGCACTAATCGGGCAGATATTTTTGCATATGCTTTTGAAGGTAGTACAGTTTTAGCTCCTTCGCCTGTATAGCCACCCCAGATACCATTTAATTCAAGTGTAGGCCGGATGCCGGTTCTTTCATACGTAGTATAACCTTTTTCTCCCCACAATTCTTTTACACCCAGTTCATCTTTATATTCCTGTTCATTGTAAGGGGCTTTATTCAGCATATCCCTTTCTTCTTTTGATGCCACCAAAACATCATCATAGAAACCAGGGATGGTAATATGGTTATTCTCATCGTGACAGGAGGCGATCATTTTGGCCAGAATGGTAATAGGGTTTGCCACAGCGCCACCGTATGTTCCGCTGTGCAGGTCACGGTTGGCACCGGTTACTTCTACCTGTATATAGCTAAGGCCTCTCATTCCTACATCCAGTGAAGGATTTTCCATGCTGAGAAGGGCACTATCACTGATCAATATCACATCACATTTCAGCAGGTCTTTATGTGCCGCTACAAAAGGTCCAAGGTTGGGCGAACCCACTTCTTCTTCACCTTCGATCAGGAATTTGATATTGGTGGCCATGCTGTTTGTATTCGACATTATTTCCAATGCCTTTACATGCATGTAAAACTGGCCTTTGTCATCTGCAGAGCCTCTTGCAAATACTTTTCCATCTTTTATAACCGGTTCAAACGGACCGCTATGCCATAATTCCAATGGTTCAGCTGGCTGTACATCATAATGTCCGTAAACCAAAACGGTTGGTTTTGATGGATCAATTATTTTTTCACCATACACTACCGGGTGTCCGGCAGTTGCCATTACTTCTGCTTTATCGCAGCCGGCAGCCAGAAGGCTTTTCTTTACTGCCTCGGCACATTTCAGCATATCATCTTTATGTTCGCTTTTAGCGCTGACAGAGGGTATCCGCAGAAGGTCAAGCATTTCGTTCAGAAAACGGTCTTTATTTTTTTCCTGGTATTCTTTCCATGTTTGTGACATAAAATTGGTTTTTTGGGATGACGAAGATAAGCAGGAAGAGCTTATGTCTGCCTGAGGTTTTTGCTGCCCGGTCCTGATTTGTATATACCCGGCTTAGGGTATGCTGTCGTCAATGAAATTATCTACATTTAGCATTATGAAAGTAGTTCGGTCAATATTTACAGTGTCGTTGGTTCTGGTCTGCATGTCAGCAATGGCTGATGCAGGATTTTCTATCCGCAGGCGAACGGCCCCAAGCCAGATTACGTTTGAGGGAACCGGTAACCTGGTCGGGTATAAATTAGTTTTGGTACAATACTCTTTTCATGGTGAGGATACCTTGCTTAGAAATCCTTTTATCAGCCGGAGAGATACGATTGCTGATGGTTACAAAATAGTTATACAGGATGGGGGGAAAAGGTGGGATGAGTCTGAGCGGTACTTACATTTTGCATTAGCCAAAACAGATTCCGCCGGAAAAGTAACGGATACCTTTACCGTATATATGAAAAAATGGAACTATCATATGATGATCTCCGGTCAGAAAGATGGTAAGTTGCTATACAAAATGAAAAAATCAAAAGCTTATTTTGATTATACGGTTATCGCTGATGATGAATCAGGTAATAATGGCAGGGTTAACCGTTGGATATTTATCCTTTGTTCTTTAGCAGGTCTTATGCTTTTGGTGTTATTATTCCTTAAACGAAAAAATATAAAACCGGCTTAGGCTGTTCTTAACTATGCCACTTATTATTGCATTAATAGGGTTCTTCATAATTAAGGGAGTTTTCCAATTGCCGTTTTATCTGAGGCAGTGGAAGGCATCTCTGCTTGTTGCTTTCTTTACCAGCCTGGCAGTGGTGCCTTTAATCACCATTTTGTATCATGAAACTTCCCTGGATTTTACACTGGTTTATGCGGCTATGATATTGTTAGACATTGCTGTATTGAACTTATTGGTACAAAGAAACTGGTGGAAAGCAATACCGGCAGCCTTAATTGTAAATACGATTGCTATTCTCTTTTTTTTCATGGGAAACGGATAATTTAAAAAATAATTTTAAAGCTATGTTCAGATTTTTTTTAGATATGCCACCCGAGCCGGCTTTTACTGAAAGAGCAAAGAATAACACATGGTTAATTGTGCTTGCATTAGCAGCTTTAGTTGCCTTGGTAGCTTACTTTATCTGGAAGCAACGTAAAAACAAAGAGGATAAGAAATGAACCCATGGCTTTTTTTTGTGCTTACGCTGGTGATAGAATACCCGGTTATTCTTTTCTTTTATAAAAAGCAGTGGAAAGAAGTTGCCATTACTTTTCTTTTGCTTAACCTTTTCACCTGGCCACTTCTGCATTTTTTTCTATTGACAACAGATATTTCACTTCCTGTAATGGAATTGGGTGTGGCTTTAGCTGAAATGACGGGGTATAAATTGTTAATGAGGAGCAGTTGGAAAAAATCGTTTGCTGCTTCATTCATTGCCAATGGGGTAAGTTATGGGGCAGGCCTGCTGATTAATAATTATATTTTATGAACTTAACTTATAACCGGAGTTTGCAACCTGTTTACTGGGGATTGCTACATGGCGTTAATGATCTTGCTGCAGGGTTTCTGCTCGCAGCTTATACATTGACACATGGGTATAACGACAGCTTTTTGTTTATCAGTATTTATGCGATACTCGGATTTGGCGGGCAATTGCCTGTTGGGTTCTGGCTGGATAAGCAAAAAAATATTGCTTTGTTTGCAAAAATTTCGGTCTCACTTTTACCTCTTTCTTTACTTTTCTTTTTTATATCTGCTGAAGCTGCGATAATATGTTCCGGAGTGGCATCAGCCTTCGTACATGTTACTGGCGGAACAATTTGTCTTCAGGTGCATGATAATAAATCAGGGCCTTTGGGATTATTCACCGCACCTGGTGTTTTGGGCCTTACTATTGGAGGTTTATTGGGTGAGGCTGGATATTGGCTGCCCGTAATTTTATTGCTTGCGACATTGCTTGTAACTATTTCTATTTTCAGACTGCCTTTGCCGGTTTATCAGGCTCCGGAGAAAAAGGAAAGTGAATTGGATAGACATGATCTTGTGATGTTGTTGTTGTTACTTTTTATGTGCTTCCGTTCTTTTTTATTTGATGTGGTAAACTATGTAGCAGAAAATTATGAAGATGGCGTTTTATACATCGGTGTAAGTGCCTTTTTAGGGAAAATAATTGGTGGTTTTGTGGCTGACAAAGTTGGGGTCAGAAAATTTATTTATATAACACTTTTTACAGCACTGATCCTTTTCCAGTTCGGAAAAAATAATATTTATATGTTATGTGCAGGTATTACTTTCCTTCAAAGTTCTGTGCCTGTCACATTACTGATGATGAGCCGTAGCCTGCTTTTTCATCCGGCTAGTGCCACTGCATTCAGTTTGGGAGCATCAATCATATTTGCCGGTTTGCCTTTATTCCTTGTTAGTGATAAGAAGGTTTTTCATGATCTTTTCACGGAACCGGGTTTAATCACAGTCATTTATATCTTGATCCTTGCGACCGCATTTTTTGTGACCGGCCTTTTTATGAAAAAACTCTTTTTGAACAGGAATGGATGAAAGCTTTCGGAGGTAAAAATTATTGGTATAACTGTTTAAAAGGAATCAATAAGCTGGTTTTAAATCAATAAATACCGGCTGTTTTGGAGACTTATTATGGGAATAAAATCTTCATCTAGTATTAAAATTTTGCCGATGCGTCTATTATTTTACCTGATTTTGACAATGGGAATTACCGGAACTCTTCCTGCACAACAAAACTTTAGTCTAACTGACTTTTACCCCATTCCCATGAAAGTCAAAAAGGAGATGATAAAGGCATACACGAATCATTTGTTTTCGGGTTGTGCTGAGGGTAACTGTGTTGATGGCAAAGGAACCTGGATTTCGGTTTATGTTTCGGGATTTGGCGGCACAGGTTATTCAGCAGAATACCTGCAAAATGTAAATCTGATCTATTATATCACAAAAGGTGTTTTCAAAGACAGCGGACTTGTATGTGAGGGACAACAAACCACCACTTATTTTCCACTCAAACGAAATCATAGCTCGGAGGATTACCAGTCGGAAAATACAGCGAGACGTATTGATACTACCACTGCCGACTTGAAAACAGGGGTATTTGATAAATATGAAAAGGGTTTTTATAGCAATGGAGAAGTGCAATTGATAGGCATGGCTAAAAAGTATAATTATAAAAAGGCGGTAGCCTGGACTCAGTGGGATAAGATCCGGTATGCAACTGTGGAATATTCTGCCACCGATATTTTTTCAAAATTCACCGGGATTGTTGATGAATACCTGCGGCCTCTTTATGGTGTAGCAACATATCGGGATGGCAGTGTTTTCAATGGTTTTTTTATCCGGAATAGCACTGGTCCGGGTTTTTATTTTAAATCTGCTGAAACAGAAGATGGGAAGCCCAGGGACGGAGCCGGGGATTTTGATTTTATGCCGGATATTAATTTGTTTCAACAGGCCTTTTCTACTTTTAATACAGGTAATACGCATTCAATAGAAGTAGGATGGGGTGATGCGGAACAGGAGAAAGAAGCAGGTATGCAACCAGTGGAAATTTACCGGGACCTTACCCGATATGGAGGTGGTGATGCTGGTTGGATTTTTGGTGAAGATGGAAACCGTAAAACATCCCGATACACCGGCAAGGGTATCTACTATTACAGCGAGAATCTTTTTTATTTTGGTTCTTTTGATAATGGACGTCCGGATGGTAAAGGTTTTTTGTATTACCGGCATGTTTACAGTGATACTACGTTGTGGCCATCAGAAACTTATTTTAAGTATGGCAATTTTATTCAAGGCTTTTTTAACGATGGTTACTTTATTTTTAAAAAGGGAAACCAGTTTGTTAAAAAGGAATTGCCGGTACCAAAAATTTCAGAATCTTCTTTTCGTTCCCTGGCTAAGGAAGCCAATAATAATAACACGCAGGCACTATTGGAACTGGGTGATATTTATTTTGAAGGAAAAGAAGTGAAACCTGATGTTACGAAGGCAATAGGCTTTTACAAAAGAGCCCTGTCTTATGGTAATGCGCAGGCTGCTATTAAACTCGGAAGCTTGTATCAAAAAGGAGATCCTGTGAAGAAAATACAACGGGATTCGCTTAAAGCTGTATACTATTATAAACGGGGCGCCCAGGTGAAACAATCTGCTATTTCATCTGCAGCGGAAATCAAAGAATGCCTGGTAAAATATTTTCTTTTTGCTTATCCCTACCTTACGAGTGAGCAAGCAGCCCGATTTACCCTTGACGATGAATATAACATGGTGTCGGAGTTGTCTGATTTAGTATCTGCAGACTGGAAAAAAAGAAGAGAAAGAGAAAGGTTAGAAGAAGAGGCAAGAAAGAAAAAGTCAGAGGAGCAGGCCAATAAAGAAAAAGCAGAAAGCAAAGAAGTAGTATTATCTGAAGAAGAAGAAAGGAATCTCGTAGGAAAAATATTTTTTAAGACCTATAGCGCCTCCACGGGAAGAAATAATTGGAGTACTGAAACAATTTTCTACAAGATTACAGGCGTTCAAAAAGGCGAGGCCCGGGTAATTTACTCTACTACTGCAGATGTTACTATTCGTAATGGAAATAAACCGATTCAGTTGTTTGTGGCTAAGAGCAATGGATTTACCGAGGCCAGGAAAAACTATCATAAATGTAATGGATGCAGTGGAGGTGGCACTATAGCGAAAACCAGTACCAGTACCTTTAAACACACTAACGACTATACCTATACATTGGGCAAAAAAATAACATACACTTCTACCAGAACCGTTACAAGCTATGTAAAATGTAATAAATGCTATGGAGCCGGATTTTGTCCGGTAGATGGATCAGCTCCGGAGTGGTAGCACTAGTATGACGGTACTTTATGTATAAAATAAATGCTATGAAACTGAATTCGTATATCAGGAATTATCAATCCTCTTATTGGTTGCAGGCTGATTTTCTTTTTTTGAATTGGAATTAACCGCTTTGGTCAAAAGCTTACTGCCAAACCGGTCTTTAATATCATCGACGGCTTTATAAAGGTTTAGTTTCTCCACTTTATTTTCAAACAAACTCATTTGTGTGGTAATAGGTATCATGTGGCTGAAACGGACACCCAATAAGCGGACAGGTCTTCCTTTCTGGTATGTTTTGTTGAAGAGGTCTTTTACTTTGGCAATCAGTATATCATCCAATGCAGTGTAGTCAACCGTTTCTTGCCTTGAAATGGTCTCAAAATCTTTATACCTGATTTTTACGGTTACACAGCCAGTCATTTTTTCATCCTCTCTAAGCCCATAGCAGGTTTTTTCTGTAAGCCTTACTAATTCTTTATGCAGAAAATCTATGTCGGTGTAATCAGTATCAAAAGTATTTTCATGGCTCATACTTTTCTGCTCCCAGTCGGTGGCAATTTCTGCACTGCCACGGCCATGAGCTTTGTGCCAAAGGGCTTCACCCCATTTTCCGGCTATACGTTCCATA
Organism: uncultured Chitinophaga sp.; assembly: GCA_964634265.1. GTDB lineage: Bacteria > Bacteroidota > Bacteroidia > Chitinophagales > Chitinophagaceae > JJ008. The sequence continues at coordinate 171,710 of CAZWIM010000003.1, forward strand.
ATTTCCATCGGCGTTTTCGCAATATCTTCAATGGTGTAAATACCAAAACTTTTGAGGTGTTGTTCTGTTTGTTTGCCAACACCGTTTATTTTCTCAATACCCAACGGCCATAAGAACTCCAGTTCTTTTCCATGGGGAATTTCAAGAAAACCATTTGGCTTAGCTTCATTGGTTGCCATCTTGCTGATAAACCGGGCCGATGATAACCCTCCGGATATTGGTAAACCTGTTTCTTTTGTGACCAACTGACGCAACTCCTGCGCAAACTTTGCTGAGCCAAAATATTTATCCATGCCTGTTAAGTCCACATAAAACTCATCAATACTGGCTTTTTCAAATAAGGGTACTTTCGAGGCAATCAGTTCGGTAACCCATCGGGAATACTTACTGTACTGACTGCTGCTGGCATGTGTAACGATAGCATGCGGGCATAACTGTAGTGCCCTTTTCATCGGCATGGCAGAATGAACTCCATATTTTCTTGCCTCGTAGCTGCAGGTGGAAACAACTCCTCTCTCATAACCACCAATAAGAACGGGTTTTCCTTTCAGAGCAGGATTATTCAGTATCTCCACCGATACAAAAAAGGAATCAAGGTCGAAGTGGGCGATATAATGTTTGATATCTGACACTTTTCACTAGTCGTAAAGCTTATTGTAAATAGATTTCCAGTAAACCTTCAGGTAATACTACCACCACTTCCTTTTTTTGGTGGTTTACTTTCTGCAGTGTTTCCTCATGCAACGGTATTAATACTTCTTTGCCTTTTATTTCCAAACGGCAAAGGAGCTGATGAGGCTGTTCAATAAGTTCCAGTATTTCACCGAGGGCTTCATTGTTATCGATTATGGTGTAACCGAGTAAACTGGCGGGTGCTGATTTCGCAGCATATTTTTTAAAATCAGCTTCTGGTAGCCAAACCTGTTTCTGGGTTAGTTTAAGTGCGGCTTCTCTTACATCAACCCCTTCCAGTTTAACATATATTTCATCTGCGGATCTGATCTTAGCTGATTCAATAAACCAGGGGAGAAATGAATTTTTCTTTTCTTCTATGAAAATAGCGGACAGTCCTTTTAGAGAAGTTTTTTTCCCTAACTCATGTTTCAGCACCAATTCTCCTTTGAGACCATGAACAGCAACCAATTTCCCTATTTTGAAATATTCCGTCATACGTTGCAAAGCAAAATATAATCTGTGTAAATCTGCATAATCTTCTCCCAAATAAAAAAATCCTTCCCGGAATACGGGAAGGATTAAGAACTTTCAGGATGCGGAGGATTTATCCTTCACTTCCGCCTTCGCCTTCGGCTTTTCTCTCAGGTCTGCGACCCGGAGCGGCACGTCTGGCTCTTTTCTGGCGGTAAGATTCTTCCTGGCGTCTTTTCACCTGGGCTTCATGCTCGGCACTCCACTTGGTGAATTTTTCCATTGCTGTAGCTTCATCAAACAGACCAAGACCTACACCACGAAGCAGGTGCTTCAGATATAATACTCCTTTGAAGCTCAGGATGCGGCGAACGGTGTCAGTTGGTGTGGCACCTTTGTTCAGCCACTCAAGGGCTTTCTGACGATCCAGCTGAATAGTAGCAGGAATAGTCAGGGGGTTGTAAGTACCTAATTTCTGGATGAATTTGCCATCACGGGGAGCCCGGGAATCGGCTACTACAATGAAGTAGAAGGGTCTTTTCTTTGACCCGTGTCTTTGAAGACGGATTTTTGCTGACATAAATAGAAATTTAACAGCGTTAAACAATAATTGTTAGTTCCGGTAGAAACCGGACGGCAAATATAAGGCGGTCACCGCAGAATGACAAGTGAAAATTGGGGACTTATGGGTCGAAATACAAGGTGAAATAGCCCTCATAGTAAAACTATAGACTCAAGACTAATCTTTATTTTTTCATTCCGGGCATCATCCTGCCGAATGCACCCATCTTGTTCATATTCTTCATCATATCCCGCATTTGCTCAAACTGTTTCATAAAAGCATTCACCTCGTTGAGGTCTTTTCCGGCCCCTTTAGCGATACGTTTTTTCCGGCTGCCGTCAATAAGGTCCGGGTCGGCTCTTTCTTCCGGAGTCATGGAGTTTATCATGGCTTCAATGCCCTTGAAGGAATCTTCGTTTATGTCAAGGTCTTTTACTTTGCTGCCAACCCCCGGTATCATACTCAGCATATCTTTCATGTTCCCCATCTTCTTGATCTGCTCCAGTTGCATTTTGAAGTCAGCAAAATCAAACTTGTTCTTCCGGATCTTGGCTTCCAGCTTTTTGGCCTGCTCTTCATCAAAGGCAGATTGGGCTTTTTCTACCAATGAAGTGATATCCCCCATGCCAAGGATCCTTTGCGCCATTCTTTCGGGGTAGAACACATCCAGGGTATCCATTTTTTCACCACTGCTGGTAAACTTAATGGGTTTATTAACGGTGTATTTGATAGAAAGGGCGGCACCGCCTCTTGTATCGCCATCCAGTTTTGTCAGCACCACACCTGTAAAGTCTAAGCGGTCGTTGAATGCTTTGGCGGTATTCACCGCATCCTGGCCGGTCATGCTATCCACCACAAACAAGATTTCCTGCGGATTTACTGCGCTTTTTACATTGGCCACTTCTGTCATCATCACTTCATCTATAGCGAGGCGGCCGGCGGTATCTATGATGAGTACATTTTTATTTTTGCTTCTCGCTTCTTTAACGGCATTTTTAGCAATGTCAACTGCATCTTTATTCTCCAGTTCAATATGAACATCTACGCCAATTTGCTCACCCAGCACCCTTAATTGTTCCATCGCTGCAGGCCGGTAAATATCTGCGGCAACCAGCATGGGGGAGAGGCCTTTTTTGGATTTAAGGTAGTTGGCAAGCTTGCCGCTAAAAGTGGTTTTACCAGAACCCTGTAAGCCGGCAATCAGGATTACAGCAGGGTTACCTTTGGCGTTGAAAGGAGCTTCCTGTCCGCCCATTAATTCGGCGAGTTCATCCTTTACAATTTTCACCATTAACTGGCCCGGAGAAATGGCATTGAGCACCTTTTCTCCCAGTGCCTTATCCTTCACTTTGTCGGTAAATTCTTTGGCAATCTTATAATTTACATCGGCATCTACCAATGCCCGGCGGATGTCTTTTACGGTAGAAGCGATGTTAAGTTCAGTAATGCGTCCCTGGCCTTTCAGGTTTTTAAACGCCGATTCCAGTTTTTCCTGTAATGAATTGAACATAGTTCACAAAAGTTTTCACTGTCACACAAAGAAAAAGTGAACATCAAATGTTCACTTTTTAAAGAGTTGCAAAGATAAGTAGTGTACAAGTTATATCATGCGCCTAAATAGGTTCTTAATAGTTTACAACGATTGGATGTTTTTAGTTTGGTAATGGCCTTGTCTTTGATCTGCCTTACCCTTTCCCTTGTGAGGTTGAATTTTTCACCTATGTCTTCCAGGCTCATAGGATGATCCACTCCTATACCAAAGAAAAAGCAGATAACCTCTTTTTGCCTTTCCGTCAGTGTTTTAAGGCTTCGGTCTATCTCGGTTTTTAGTGATTCGGTGTGGTAAAGTTCTCCGTCAGTTTTTTCTGCATTGGGATTTTCCAGCACATCAATCAGTGTGTTTTCTTCGCCCTCAGAAAGGGGAGAATCCATACTTACATGGCGGGCATTGATACCAAGGGTGGAGGCAACTTCTTCAAGGTCCATTTCCAGCACTTCAGCCAGTTCTTCTGCAGAAGGTTCTCTTTCATATTGCTGCTCCAATAGTGAATATGCCTTTTGGATCCGGTTAGTGAGGCCCACTTTATTAAGAGGCAACCTTACAATCCTCGATTGTTCGGCCAGTGCCTGTAAAATGCTCTGGCGAATCCACCAAACGGCATAGGAAATGAACTTAAATCCACGGGTTTCATCAAAACGCTGGGCTGCCTTGATGAGACCCAGGTTGCCTTCATTGATCAGGTCCGGCAAAGACAAACCCTGGTTTTGGTATTGTTTGGCAACAGATACTACAAAACGAAGATTGGCCTTGGTCAACCTGTCTAATGCCCGTTGATCTCCCTGCTTAATAAGGGTGGCTAATTTTACCTCTTCCTCAGGGGTAATGAGCTCGACTTTGCCGATCTCCTGGAGATACTTTTCGAGGCTTTGAGATTCACGATTCGTAATAGACTTCGTGATCTTGAGTTGTCTCATGCTCATAGGTATGGTTTTTAGAATGGTGTATTTTAAGGGTTAAAGAATTATAAGTTTTGGTATTGCCTTATACTCTAAAAATACCCACCACAATTTCTTAGTTATTCAGAAAGCATTGAACTTCAAAGCAATTTAAGGAAATTGCTTATTCCGGCAAAATAAATTTTGACATCTCATTAACGTTTATAAGGCTGGTTTATTTCACAACTTTTAAGGTTGGGGAAGGCTGAGGGAAAAATAAACCATAAAATATTTTGCCGCAATGATTTATTTTCTATTATTGCAGCCATCGCATCAATTTTTTGATTTAAGAATAATGAGTAAACAATTATACACCTTAGAGTTCCCGGTTCGTTGCTCGCCATCCATTTTGTATGAGTTTTTGTCAACCCCTGCAGGTTTGGGAGAATGGTTTGCCGATAAAGTGGACGAAAGAGACAATGTTTTCTATTTTGGCTGGAATGGTGCTTTTGAGAAAGCAGAAGTAGTGGAAAGTGAGCAAGACAAGTTTATCAGGTTTCGCTGGCTGACTGCTCCGAAAGATGAATATTTTGAATTCCGTATTGATAAGTCTGAGATTACCAATCAAACTATTCTTGTTGTAAAAGACTTTGCTGAGAAGAAGGATATCAAAGACCAGAGTATGTTATGGGACTACCAGGTGAAGGAGCTCTTTCACCGTTTAGGTAATTAACCAGCCAATATTTCTAACAGAGACTTATAGTGGTTGAGTAAAAAATCTTCCGCAGTTTCCCATCTCTCTAAAGAAATTTTCGTTGCTATTTTAACGAATGAAGCTTCTTCAATTCGTTTCCTGTATGCCTCCTCCGTCATTTCTGAGACTGAGATATAATTTTCAGGAAAGAAGTGGTGTATCCATTCATTCTCACTTATACAGTAATAAAATTTTTCTTGCTGTATCAAAGGGTAGGCGTTAATTAGTTTTTTCTCAAATACTTTTTTATTGCCTCCGGATATATGCAAGGTGATACTAAAGAAATTTCCCCACCAAAACATCGTTCTGATTGCTCCGAAACCGGACTCATCAAAAAAACGGGGGTAATCCAGCACTACATAAGGAAGACCTGAATAATTTTCCCCCTTAGATATCTTGGGTGAAGCCGTAAAGAACCTTGAAGGAAGTTTGTTTTTATATAATTGTAATACATTTCTCTGCTCCTCTTGCAATGATGAAAAGAACTGTACGATTTTTTCAATAATGGCATTCTTTGTTAAAATCCAGTCAGCATTTTTTATCAGTTCAATCTCGGTTGATGAAAGCCTTATTTTTGCCTGATTCATACTTAAAGATAAGTGTTCAAAAAACTAGATAAGCTCATTATTAAAGCCTTCATCGGGCCTTTCATTGCAACGTTTTTTATAACGCTGCTGGTGCTTATCATGCAGTTTTTCTGGTTATATATTGACGATTTTGTCAGTAAAGGATTGGGAACCGGTATAATCCTGGAGTTTATATTATACCTGAGTGCTACATTGGTCCCTCTGGCTTTACCGTTGGCCATCCTGCTTTCATCATTAATGACTTTTGGCAACCTTGGGGAGAGTTTTGAACTGGTTGCTATCAAATCGGCAGGCATCTCACTTCTCCGCTTTATGCGGCCACTTTTTTTTGTAACGATTCTTATTTCAGGAATTGCCTTTGTTTTCGCCAACAACGTCATTCCAATTGCTAACCTGAAGCAGAGGACTTTACTCTCGGATATTGTTTTCGCCAAACCAGCTTTTGATCTGAAAGAAGGAGTATTCTACGATAAGATACCCGGATTTGCTATCAAGATTGGAAAGAAGGAAGAAAATGACAGTGTGGTCAGGGATGTGATCATTTACGAACAGGGCAATCCATTGCAGGATAATTTCATTGTAGCCAAAAGCGGCATAATGCGGGTTTCAGATAATAAAAGGTTTCTTGAATTTAATCTGAAAGATGGTTGGCGTTACCAGGAAAGAGGGTATGCCTATGCGCAAGGAAACAGTGAATTTATCAGGATAGGATTTAAAGAGTATAAGAAGCAATTCGATCTGAGTACATTGGGTTTTACAAACCGTACTGCTGACAGCGTAAATAAAAACAATGAAAAAATGCTCAGCATGCGGCAGTTGCAAAAAGCTATTGACTCATTACAAAAAGAAAACCGGCGTATCAGGGACCAGATGACAAAGGACATGTTGCTTCAGTTTCACTTCGCCAGCCGCCCGGATTCGTTCTGGCTTCAGCCGGTATTGAATCAAAAACCTGCAGGGGAGGTAGTAAAAAGATTTGATCTATTGTTGCCAGATTCGGCGGAAGGGAATGTAAATCAGAATGTGCAGAATATGGCCTCCTCGGTCAGGCTCAGCACAGAATCACTTATCAGTACAGCCAACGACAAAGACAGGACTTTACGCAGGCATAAAATTGAATGGCACCGTAAAATTGTCCTTTCCCTTGCCTGCCTGGTTTTGTTCCTGGTAGGCGCCCCGTTAGGGTCTATTATCCGAAAGGGGGGACTGGGGACACCATTGATTTTTGCCATTATTTTCTTTATGGTTTTTTATTTTTCCAGTACTACAGGAGAAAAATTTGCCAAGGAAAATACCTTTACACCCTTTACGGGTATGTGGATGGCTACTTTTGTTCTTACTCCCGTAGGTATATTCTTGACTTACAAAGCCATGAGGGATTCCCAATTGTTCAATAAAGAGTTCTACTACCGGGCAGCCAGGTTTATAAAAAGGCTTTTTGGCCGCTGACCCCTTTTTTGGCCATATTTTCCCGAAAAATCACCTGTTTGTGGTATAGGATGGTAACCGGAAAATCTTCAATTTTAATGCAGCATATATCCGCTTACTCAATCAAGACTTCCGTTTACTAATTCCGCCATGAAAACTTGCCGGCAATGTCGGAATTTCAGGTAATCAATAAAAACCATTGAACCGAAAAATTAAGCTTATGCAATCAGCCAAAACTGTTACTGCAACTATGAGAAGGCAATCTTTACTTATTCTTTCCTTATTCGTTACCGGAAAAGCAATGTTGGCGCAGGATGTTATGAAAGTGCAATCAGGCGCCGTTATTACGGTACAAAATGGAGCGGAACTGGTAGTAAAAGGAGGAATTTCCCTTGATAATGGGAGTACCATCAGTAATTCTGGAACGATACGGATGTCTCAGAATGGAGCTTCCGGAGCAGCCGATTGGATTGATAATACCGTGACCGGGTATAATTATGGTACAGGCAAAGTGGTGTTTAATGGTAATGGCGGGCATTTGATCAATACCAAAAGCATTTTTGGCCAGGTTGATATTGACGCTTCGGGCCATGCCACATTGGGGAGTGATGTGCAGGCTAATAAATGGTATCTGAAAAATGGTAAGCTGAATACAACTTCTTCTTTTAAAGCTATAGCTCTCAGTACAGATCAACTGGCAGTGGAGGCAGATCCTTCTAATGTTAATTTTTCCAATAGCTGGGTAAATGGAAACCTTAGGAGGTACGTATTGCCTGCATCAGTAATTACGTATATTTTTCCTGTTGGTGATGTTGCAAAAGTTAACAGGGCTGTTTTAGACAACTTAATTACTTCACCACTAAATAATCTTACTTATATAGATGCATCGTTTGGTCCTAAACCCGGAAACGATGTTGGATTAGCCGTAACGGAAAACGGCCAGCCCTATGTTTCAGTCAATCCCGGAGGAGTTTGGTATTTAACACCTGATGTGATGCCAACTTCGGGAGCTTATGACCTTTTGCTTTATTTCAACAGCTTTACTGCCCTGACAGACAATTCATTTGCTATTCTCAAGAGACAGAATGCATCAAGCAATGCGGCAGAATGGCTATCTCCTGTCGGAAGTATATTGCCTGCAAATAACCAACCGGGACGAGTTGTTTCTTCAGGTTATGCCAGGAGGAATAGCTTAAATAGTTTCAGTCAATTCGGAATTGGTCAGCTTTCCGGCGTTTTGCCTGTCACACTGGTTGATTTTGATGCTAAGCGACTTACCCGTCAAAAAGTGCAGGTGAACTGGCAAACTGTATTTGAGCAAAATAACCTTGGATTTGATGTAGAAAGAAGATTAGACGGTGAGTCAGTATTCACAACCATCGGCTTTGCCCCAACAAAAGCTTTGAATGGCAGCAGTACTTCACAAATAGATTACTCCTATACAGATGCAAATGGATATTCCGGCATCAGTTATTATCGCCTGAAGCAAATTGACCGTGACAGTCGTTACACCTACACCCATATTAAAGCGGTAAAGGGTATGGGTGAAACACAAGTTAGTGTTCTGTTGTATCCCAATCCCAATTACGGACAGTTTTCTATCAGGCTTGATGGCGTCAACAGATCATTTGATGCATACATAACCGATATGAGCGGCAAAGTGGTGAAGCAATTAAGACTAACCAATAATAACAGTATAAATATATCCGGACTTACTTCAGGAACATATCTGATAAAGATCCCCGATGTGTTTGGGGCCGGTGAATCGTTCACCGAAAAGGTATTAGTGATCAAATAGCCTTTAACCAACCTTAACCTCTATTGCCTTTGTTGTGTTAACAGCAAAGGCAATTTTATTTCAGTAATTTCGGCAGACCAAAACTTATAACAATGCGACTGCTATTTGTTTATTTAATAATAGCTGCTTTACTTGGATGTAACTCCAGAGATGTAAATAGTAAAGGTTCTGCAAATACGGATTCAACCCAAACAGATACTACAGACAAGCAAACTGCCCCGATTGATCCCTTTAAGGGAACTGCTGCAGATATTCCTGCCACGATAAAAATTACCGGCACCATTCAGGAGGTTTGGAAATGGAAAGATAAAATGGGAGATAACCTGCTTATAACTTCTTATGTAGCTCCGTATGAGGATAAGAACAAGAATGAATATGGTGAAGAAGGATTTACCGGGGAACTTTATGCAGCACACTATGCCGGAACGGATGGGGCTTATCGGCAAATATGGTCAATCTCGGAGGCAGAAAAATCATGTCCCTTTGACGTTACATGTGAGTTTATCAAAAATGCGGTTAGTATAACAGACCTTGATGCTGACAAGGTGGCAGAAGTAACTGTTCAGTATAAACTGGCTTGCCGCAGTGATGTATCACCGGCAATTATGAAACTGGCTATGTATGAGGGTGGTACAAAATATGGTCTGAAAGGACTGATGTGGTTAGCCACAAGCCCAGAGGATAAGTTTACAGTTACAGAAAATGATGCTAATCTCGAAAAGTTACCCGGTTACAAAGGAACAGAAGAAGAATACATGAAAACTTTTGGCCGTTATGAATCGGAAAAGGAGTTTTCCCAGGCTCCGGCTGAGTTCATCACCCATGCCCGCAGCAGGTGGATTCGGTTTGTAAAAGAATCATTTGAATAAATGAAATCTCTTGAACAGGTCAAAACAAAATCTGAATGTACAAAAGTGGGTAGCACTAGTATCGGTACTATTGCTTGCTGTGAAGTTTCTTGCTTATTATTCTACTCACTCTGTGTCGATTCTTACTGATGCATTGGAAAGCATTGTGAATGTAGTAGCAGGCCTCATTGGCCTCTATAGCTTGTATGTGGCGGCAAAGCCACGGGATAAAGACCATCCGTATGGGCATGGCAAGGCTGAGTTTCTTTCTGCAGCCGTAGAGGGGACGCTGATTGGCAGCGCTGGCGCTATTATTTTATACAAGGCAATTCAAGCCCTGATCAAACCGGTTGAGCTCCAAAAAATTGATTATGGAATTTGGCTTGTTGCTGCTACAGCAGTTGTCAATTATATAATGGGTTATTTCTGTTTAAGAACAGGTAAAAGAAACGGCTCCCTCGCTTTGATTGCCAGTGGCAGGCATTTACAAAGCGATACACTGTCGACCTTGGGTATTATAACTGGTTTGATTCTGCTTTATTTTACCAAACTCGTATGGATCGATAGTGTAGTGGCAATTTTATTTGGTGTAATAATAATGATAACAGGATACCGTATACTTAGAAAATCTATTGCTGGTATTATGGATGAAGCGGATACAGATTTGCTGGAGAAGTTTGTTGGGATATTGAATGCAAACAGAAAAGAGAACTGGATTGACCTGCACAATTTAAGAGTAATTAAATACGGTAGTATATTGCATGTTGACTGTCATCTCACTGTGCCCTGGTATCTGAATGTGCATGAAGCCCATAGAGAAATTGATGTCCTGGCTGAACTGGTGAGAAAGGAATTTGGAGAGTCATTAGAACTTTTTGTTCATTCTGATGGTTGTCTGCCTTTTTCCTGCAGGATCTGCCAAAAAGAGGGTTGCCCGGAACGAAGACATCAGTTTGAACAAAAAATTACCTGGACACTTGAAAATATTTCCAATAACAAAAAACATGAACTGGAATGAGAACAACCACGATTTGGAAAAAGAAGCATGAATTTGAAAGCCACCAAGGCGACAATTATATCAAATTAGATGGAAGCAAGGAGCATGGATTTAGCCCCAAGGCACTATTACTGACCGGGCTCGCAGGTTGTTCCGGAATAGATGTTGTGGAAATACTAGAAAAGATGCGGGTAAAATTTTCACATTTTGAGATTGAAACAGAGGCCACCCAAACCGATGATCACCCCAAAGTTTTCAAGGATGTTCTTATAACCTATAAGATTAAAACAGATAAGGAAAATGAAGACAAAGTGAGAAAGGCTATTGATCTGTCGCTGGAAAAATATTGCGGTGTATCAGCAATGCTTCGTAAAAACTCTCCAGTAAATTATAAGCTGATAATTGAATAATAAATTGCTCAAATGCTTTCTAAAAAATCACAATATGCCTTTAAGGCATTAACGTATCTGACAGAGCGTTATAAGAAAGGACCTGTTTTAATTGCTGAGATTTCAAAAAAGAAAAAGATCCCATTAAAGTTTTTAGAGAATATTCTGCTTGAGCTAAAAAAAGCAGACATACTTGACAGCAAGAAGGGAAAGGGTGGCGGTTATTTTCTTAAAAAAGATCCTTCTAAAGTTAAGATGGCAACTGTTATCCGGCTGGTGAACGGGCCTATTGCTATGCTGCCCTGCGTCAGCCTATATTTTTACGAACGATGCAAAAACTGCGATGAAAAGAATTGCGGCCTCCATGATATGATGGTGGAAGTAAGAGATGCAACACTTGGCATCCTGGAAAACAGGACACTGCAGGACCTGGTTGTATAAGTCTACTAATTTAGTAGGAATTCATTATTTTCGTGTCCTAAAATCTATTTTATGGGATTACGACTTGGAGACATAGCTCCCAACTTTAAAGCAAAAACTACTGTCGGGGTAATTGATTTTTATGATTATCTCGGGGACAATTGGGGAATTTTATTTTCCCATCCGGCTGACTACACACCTGTGTGTACTACAGAGTTAGGTAAAACTGCATTGCTGCAGCAGGAATTTGCAAAGCGGAATGTAAAAGTCATTGCGGTTAGTGTGGATCCATTAGATAAACATGAAGGCTGGGTAAAAGATATAAATGAAACACAGCATTGTACTGTTTCATTCCCGATTATCGCTGATGATGATAGGAATGTAGCTACCCTGTATGATATGATTCATCCCAATGCTTCAGAAACGTTTACCGTACGTTCACTTTTCGTTATCGGCCCTGATAAAAAGGTGAAATTGATGATTACCTATCCGGCTTCAACAGGAAGGAATTTTTATGAGGTGTTACGGGTTATTGATTCCCTGCAATTAACAGCAGGGTATAGTGTGGCCACACCGGCAGACTGGAAAAGCGGGGAGGATGTGATTGTGGTTCCCGCTGTATCCACTGAAGACGCTGTTAAAAAATTTCCGAAAGGAATTAAGGTGATCAAACCGTATTTGAGATATACGCCTCAGCCTGACCTGAAATAACTTAAAATTTGTAAAAATGATGTTGGGCAAGGATAATTACTTGCCCTTTTTTCTTTTCTGGAGTTGTTGCAAAGTTGCCCGCATGTCTTTATGTAAGGGAGCTTCTAGTTCAATTATATTCCCGTCGATATCAGTAAAAGATAACTGGTAAGCATGAAGGGCCAGCCTGTTTAGAATAGGCCTTTCTTCTTCTTCATTTTTTGACAACTTAAATTTTGATTTTAGTGACGAAACTAAGACAGGCTTTCCGTCGCCATAAAGATTATCACAAACGATAGGATGGCCGATATCCTTCATATGTACCCGAATCTGGTGGGTACGTCCGGTATGTATTCTGAATTGCAGGAAAGAATAAATTCCAAAATTTTCCAATACTTCATAGTCTGTTAGTGATTCTTTCCCCTTCCGGTGGATGATCATTGTGCCATTTTGGGCGGGATGTTCTGCTATCGGGCTATCAATACTGCCCTGCTGCTTTTCGGGACATCCGATTACTAATCCCAGGTAAATTTTTTTGGTTTGACTTTCCTCAAATTGTCTTGATAAGTGCTTATGAACTTCGTCATTTTTTGCAAATAAAATCAGGCCACTGGTATCCTTGTCTAGGCGGTGGACAGTAAAAATATTCCCATATTTTTCTTTCAGCATTGTTTTTAATGAAACTTCCTTTCCTTCCCTGTCAGGAATAGATAAAAGTCCTGAAGGTTTATTTACAGCAACCCAATTCTCTGTTTCTTCAATTACCCAATCGGATATTTTTATTGAAATCATACTAAGCAGTGTAATCAGAAGTTACTTTCCTTTTTTAAAGTGTTTCAAATCTCTAACTTCTTTTTCAGTGAGAAATCTCCATTTACCACGATCAACATTTTTCTTGGTAAGACCTGCAAACATTACCCGGTCAAGTCCTTTTACATCATAGCCCAAATGTTCGAAAATGCGGCGTACGATACGATTACGACCACTATGGATCTCAACACCAATTTGTGTTTTATCTTTCGAATCAGCATAAGCCAGTGTGTCTACGTTAGCCAGCCCGTCTTCTAAAACAACTCCATTCAATATCTGATCAAAGTCTTTTTTATCGAGTGGCTTATTCAGTGTGACATGATATACTTTTTTCACTTCATTGCTGGGATGAGTAAGTTTTTGAGCCAGCTCTCCATCGTTTGTCAGCAGTAAAACACCTGAAGTGTTTCTGTCAAGTCGCCCAACCGGGTAAACTCTTTCGTTTGTTGCCCTGCCAATAATGTCCAGTACAGTTTTCCTTCCCTGTGGATCATCCGTAGTGGTAATAAAATCTTTAGGCTTATTGAGAAGTATGTAAACAAGGTTCTTTGCCAGGAAGATTTTTTTTCCGTTAACCCTGATATCATCTTTTGCAAAAACTTTATGGCCCGGTTCTGTCACTGATTCACCATTCACTTTAACAAGCCCCTTTTTAACCAATTCAGCTGCTTCACGCCGGGCTGCTACACCGGCATTCGCAATAAATTTATTCAGCGGCATTGCGCCTGCCACTTCAGGTTTGATGTGAGCAGCAGGAGCGGCAGCATGGCCTTTTTGTATTGCTTGTTGGTTAGCAGCCCCGGTATTTCTTGCCCTGGCTTCAGCTTTCCTCTTCTCAAAGTACTCTTCCTTTTCCTTTTTTATTTTTCTTTTTTCCTGCTTGAACTGTTCTTTAATGGCTGCATTACTTTTTTTGGTTGCAAACTTGCCAAAATTATGAGTGGGTTTCTTTTTCATGATGAGAATTTTCTGTTTTACAACAGTAGTGAAACGTAAAGATAGTCTTTAGCCGGTCAATGACGGAAAAAGAAAAGCCCCGGAACACGGGGCTTGAATGTCTTATACGGATATCCAATTAAATAATTTCTTTATCAGCAGGTTTTTGTCCTTGAGGTCCGTGAGGTTTACCGGGGCCACCTGGCTTTCTGTGGCCCGGTTTCTTACCTTGCTGCATTTTTTTCAATTGTTCTTCGGTAAGAACAGATTTCATATTCTCTTTCTGCTTTTTCATTAATTCTTTCATTTCTTCTCTTTTCTTTTCATCGCTGAGAGATTTATTTTCACGGATCGCTTTCATTTTTTCTCCCATTTCTTTTCTGTTCTTTTCAATCTTAGCTGCCTGCTCTTCAGTAAGGCCGAGATGTATTTTCATCTTTTCCATCCTGGCTTTGGCATCTACTTCATGTATGGCCTTTCTTTCTGTCTTCATTTTTTCCAACTGTCCTTTTTGCTCAGTGGTTAGAATGTTCTCCATTTTTGTTTTTTGCTCTTTGCGGAGGTTTTCCATCCTGGTTTTCCATTCTTTTACGGTAATGTTCTCATTTTTTTTCAGGTCATCCATTTGCTTACGGAAATTTTCCCGTTGTGCTTTCATTTGTTCTTTCTGTGAATCAGTGAGATTCAATTTTTGGAACTCCATGACGCCGGGGCGATGCTGCATTTTTCCATGGCGTTCATGAACGCCTTTACCGTCTCGTTTGCGTTCTGGTATTTCCTGTGCTTGTACAGAAATGGTGGCTATAGCACCTGCAACTACTGCTGCTAATATTTTTTTCATGGTTATCATTTTTAGTTTGGACGTCGGCTTGTTCTAAAAACTTTCGGCTTGGCTTGTTATAAAATTTTGTGAACGAAATACAGACCCAAACCGGTAAAAGAGGTTTAACCAGAACTAAGAATTTGATCGTAAGTGGAAAAAATCAGGGATTAATGGCTATCCTTATTAGCCAATTGACCACAGGCGGCATCAATATCTTTGCCGCGGCTGCGCCGGAGACGGACATTGACCCGGTGTTTCTCAAGGTATTCCATAAAAGCCTGCACCTTGGCTTCTTCCGGTTTTTCAAACCGGGCAAAATCGATTGGATTGTATTCGATGATATTAATAAGATCGGCGGGAACCTGCCTGTATAGCTTAATCAGTTCGTCAGCATCTTTCAGTGAATCGTTGAAATCCTTAAAAAGGATATACTCAAAAGTGATCTCGTTAGCGGTTTGTTTATAGAAATAGTTGAGAGCTTCAATGAGTGTTTTAATGTTATTACTGTCATTTATTGGCATTATCTCATGCCGCTTTGCATCATTGGCTGCATGTAGCGATAATGCCAGTTTGAATTTCACTTTGTCATCACCCAACTGTCTTATCCCTTTGGCTACACCTGCTGTGGACACGGTAATGCGCCGGGGGCTCATGGCCAGTCCGTCAGGTGAGGTAATCCGTTCAACTGCTTTCAATACATTCTTATAATTCAGCAGCGGTTCTCCCATTCCCATAAAAACAATGTTGCTTAGTTTTTTTCCATGAATTCTTTCACACTGCTGGTTGATCAGCACCACTTCATCATAGATCTCATCAAAATCAAGATTTCTTTTTCTATCTATATAACCGGTGGCACAAAATTTACAACTCAGCGAACAACCGATCTGGGAAGAAACACAGGCTGTAAAACGGGAAGTAGTGGGAATTAGTACACCTTCCACGAGGTGTCCGTCATGTGTTTTGAAACGGGATTTTACAGTACCATCAGCGGAATATTGTGTAGCATCGGTAGTTAATGCCGGGAGTGTAAAGGTTTCCCCCAGTTTTTGGCGCAGGTCTTTGCTGAGGTTGGTCATATCGGCAAAGCTCATGGCATGTTTTTGCCAGAGCCATTCATACACCTGTTTGGCCCGGAACTTTTTTTCGCCGAGTTCCTCAAAATACTGTTCAAGTTCCTGTAAGGATAAATGCCGTATGTTCCTGCTGATTTTCTTCATCGGCTGCAAAGATAGCCTGCAAACAAGGCATTCATCAGATTTCACAGATATTTGCTTTCAAATATTTTGAATGAACCCTGTTTATATAATTGACACCGTACGAACTCCGGTTGGTAAGTATGGAGGTGCACTTAGTTCTGTCAGGCCAGATGATCTGCTGGCAATAGTTATCAAGGCCCTGGTTGAGAGAAACAGAACTATAGATATAAATGAAATAGAAGATGTAATTGCCGGGGCAGCTAACCAGGCAGGTGAAGATAACCGGAATGTAGCCAGAATGGCGGCACTGCTGGCAGGGTTGCCGGTAACTGTGGCTGGCAATACTGTGAACAGGCTTTGTGCTTCAGGATTGCAGGCTATTATGGATGGTTCCCGGCAGATCATTTGCGGAGATGCAGAACTTATTATTGCAGGAGGGGCTGAGAGTATGACCAGGGCTCCATATGTATTGGCAAAAAGTACTGAAGCATACAGCAGGTCGGCAGAAATATTTGATACTACAATGGGTTGGCGTTTCATTAATAAAGAATTGGCGGCAATGTACCATCCTTATACAATGGGAGAGACGGCGGAGAATGTTGCCAGGCAATGGAACATAAGCAGGTCAGAACAGGATGAGTTTGCAATGACTTCACAGCAGCGTTATGCCGAAGCAAAAGCTGCAGGTAAATGGCAGGAAGAAATAATTCCTGTAACGGTGAGTAAGGGAAAAGACAAAATAACTGTAGGTACTGATGAGCATCCGCGGGAAACATCATTGGAAAAGCTGGCGGCCCTGAAACCGGCGTTTATCAAAGATGGAACAGTTACAGCCGGAAATTCTTCTGGAATTAATGATGGAGCAGCAGCTATGTTGCTGGCAAGCGAAAAATCTGTCAACAAATATGGATTAAAACCTATGGCAAGGGTTATGGCCATGGCAGTGTCTGGGGTAGATCCCTCCATAATGGGTATTGGGCCGGTACCGGCGGTAAAAAAAGTTTTACAAAGGGCCGGACTAAAAACCGATGATATTGATCTTATAGAACTGAATGAGGCGTTTGCTTCACAGGCACTGGCCTGCATAAGAGATTTGCATCTTGATAAGAAAAAAGTAAATGTAAATGGTGGTGCTATTGCCATAGGCCATCCACTGGGATGCAGCGGAGTTCGCATTTCAACTACTTTGTTGTATGAGATGAAGAGAAGGCATTCCCGGTTTGGCTTAGCTACTATGTGTGTAGGAGTGGGGCAGGGGGCGGCTGTGATATATGAGAATATGGATTGATTTTGTTAATTTTTTCTTTTTAAATTCGTTTTACGACTATAAACCAACAATATATGAGAACTATTTTCTTTTCTCTGTTGATGATCATTGGCAGTTTATCTATTAATGCACAAACTGATTCGCTGGAACAATACACTGGTAAATACAAGTTCCCCGATGGAAGCCCGGTTACAGAAATTGGGATCGTTATTGAGAACGGTATATTAATGGCCACATCTGCTATGGGCAATTCAGAATTCAGGAAAACTGATACAAAAGATGTGTTTGAAGTAGTGGCTTATGCAGGTACGGCAACTTTCAGGAGAAATGATCAGAACAAAGTGGTGGGTGTGTTAATTCAGGTACAGGATATTAATATGGAAGGAACTAAAGGGGAAGGTTTGGCAATACGACAACAATATATTAAACATATTAAATAATCCGTACATCAGTTACTGATGTACGGATTATTTCAAAAAGGATATTTAACCAGGAACCCTGAAGGAATGGTCTCCTGTTCACCCGTGGCCAGCCTTTTAATTTTACATTTATTTTCCATCATTTCAGCTTCACCATTAATAATGGCATAAGGAATATTTTTCTTTTCTGCGTATTTGAACTGCTTGTCAAATTTGCTGTTCTCATGAAAGAGTTCACAGCGGATTCCTTTTTCCCTTAACTGTTGCATCAGCTCAAAAGAATAACGACTTTCTTTTTCCCCAAGATTGAAAAATAAAACCTGTGTGCCGATATGTACATCTGGCGGAAAAAATTGCAGTTCCTCCATTACATCATAAATGCGGTCGACACCAAATGAAATACCAACACCGGGTATATCCGGAACTCCAAATAAACCTGTCAGGTCATCATACCGGCCGCCTCCACCAATGCTGCCGATTTTTACAGATGCCGGTGCTTTGGCTTCAAAAATGGTACCTGTATAATAATTAAGTCCCCTTGCCAAGGCAGGGTCAACGATCAAATCAACATTATGAGTGCTAAGTTGTGTAAATAAGAACCGCAACTCTTCAATTCCTTTTTTGCCCGTTTCTGTTTTTCCAATTAAAGATTCCAGGCTATTTAGGATTGATTCGTTACTGCCGTTTACGGAAAGATATTTTTCTATGGTGTTTACCTGCTCATTCGTTAATCCACGTTGTACCAGTTCGTCTTTTACTTTGTCCAGTCCAATTTTATCCAGTTTGTCGATGGCAATGGTGATATCTGTCATCTTATCAACTCCGCCGCAAACTTCTGCTAGGGCTGCCAATATTTTGCGATGGTTAATCCTTAATTCAAAACCGGTGAGTTGCAGTTTATTGAAAACGGTATGATAAATGAGAGCCAGTTCTACTTCGTTGAGTAAGGATCGGCTGCCCACCACATCTGCATCACATTGGTAAAATTCACGGTAACGTCCTTTTTGTGGCCTGTCGGCCCGCCATACCGGCTGCACCTGGTAGCGTTTAAAAGGGAAAGTCAGCTGGTTGTGATTCATCGCTACATAACGGGCAAAAGGAATAGTGAGATCGTATTTAAGTGCTCTTTCGGTAATACCTTTTGTGTTCTTGCCTTGTAAAACTTTTTCAAAATCTTCCCTTACCTGCTTTTCTTTTTCCGGATTATCCAATCCGTTATTCAGGATTTTAAAAATGAGCTTATCTCCCTCTTCGCCGTATTTACCCATCAGCGTATCAATGTTTTCCATTGCCGGCGTTTCTAATGGCTGAAAGCCATATACTTCAAACACAGATTTAATTGTATTCAGTATATAGTTCCTTTTACGGACAACATCTGGTCCAAAATCTCTTGTTCCCTGTGGTAGTGTTGGTTTACTCATATCATTGAAAGATCAAAGATTTGCTGCAGGTATGCTTACACCGTACCTGGTGATTATTGTATCGCATACACGGTCTATCATGGAATATACTTCATGATAACCTGCTTCTGGTCCATACCAGGGATCCGGAACATCCATATTTTCTCCAGGGTAAATTTCATTCATCAGCAGATCAACTTTACCAGGGTCAAATTTATCCTTTGCGATTCGTTTTATTTCATCCAATACGTCCCCGGCTAAAGCATATATCTTATCATAGGTGTCAAAATCATTGGCTGAAAATCTTCTGGCTCTTTGGTGGCTTATATCAATTCCGTTGAACCTTGCAACTTTTTGTGAAAGATGATGAGGTGGTTCACCAGTATGATAGTTATTAGTGCCGGCACTTTCGATACTCCATGTTAAACCTGCCTTAAAAGCTTTATCCTGCAATATTCCTTCTGCCAGCGGACTGCGGCAAATATTACCAAGGCAAACCATTAAAATTTTCATAAAGACAAAGGTAAGCTTCGTGAAGTATGCGCCAAGTCATTTGTATGAAGAAATGATGACAATCCTGGTTGTGGATTTTTATTGATCATCGCATCTATCTGTCAAACACACACCCATGACAAACAAAGAAATTTTAAACGCCGATTTGCTCGATATCATCTTCGAGAACAGGAATAAGGAATATGGCGCTTATGCACTACGCAGGGGATATAATGTTCGTATGCTTACGGCATTAGGTGTCGGGCTATCTGTCATTTTAGTTTTTGCGCTGATGAATGCATTAAAGAAAGAAACCAGTGCTGCTGTTCATCAGGTGTCGAAGGAAAGAAATGAAGTAGTAATACGATCTATTCAAATGCCACAGGAAAAGCCAAAAGAACCTGAGCAAATGAGGCAGGCTTCCAAACCTAAACCTGCACCTAAAGTAGCAGAGATAAAATTTACTAACCCCAAAATAACAGAGGATAACAAAGTAAAAGAGCCGCTGCCTCCGGTTGAAGACCTGAGCGGGAAGGTGACTTCTACACAGAACGTAGCCGGGATTCCTGATGATGGGAAGGAAAAATCAGTAACTAAACAGGAAGATCCTGTCGGTACAGGTACTGCCGGACCTTCTCAGCCTGTCGCAGATTTTATTATCCAGGAAAGAGATCCTGAATTTCCCGGAGGTGCAGACGCATTAAAAAAGTTCCTTGCCCGGTACCTTTCTACACCGGACGAACTGGAAGCCGGCGAAAAAAAGGTAGTTAAAGTGAAGTTTAAAGTAGATAAAGATGGCAGCGTCAATACATTTGAGATTGTAACCAGTGGTGGTGACGGGTTTGATGACGAGGTACTTAGGGTAGTGAAGAAAATGCCCCGTTGGGTACCGGCTATCCAAAATGGCGTAAATGTTCCGGTAAGCTATGTACTGCCTGTAACATTTATAGGGATGGAAGAATAAATTTTAATAATTTGCCTGCCCCGTAAAGAAATGGCAATGTTTGAAGATTATGAAAAGAAGAAACGAAACCAGGTTTCGTTGATGAAATCCCTGATGGATTATGGCATGGGGCTGATTATCCTTTTATTAGGTGTGTTTTTCTTCTTCCGTAACCAGTTCAAACTTTCTTTTAATGAAAGATTTCCTCCTGATGATATTGATAAGATACTGGGTGTAATGTGTATCATCTATGGCATCTGGAGGATTTACAGGGGGTATAAGAAAAACTATTTTAAATGAGTTGCCGCACAATCAGGAAGATCCCCGGTTCTTTTATTTTCATAGTTACGATGCTGGTTTCTGTGATAGGGTGTAAATCGTTTAAAGAGCAGGAGGATGAGCTGCCGGATAACAGGAGAAGAGGTACAATCTATGTCAGTGCAGATGAATCCTTCAAGCCGATCATCGATGAGCATGTTAAGGTGTATGAATCCAATTATCCCGGTACTAAAATCAATGTAGATTATAAACCCGAAGCCGAATGCCTGAAAGATATGCTCATTGACAGCATCCGGCTGGTTATTACGACAAGGACTTACCACCAGGATGAAAAGGACTTTATAGTTGACTCTTTACGAAAATCGCCCAGGAGCATGGTGGTGGCAAGGGATGCAATTGCGGTGATTGTTCACCCGGATTCACCCGATACACTATTTACTATGTCAGAAATAAGGGAAATACTTACCGGCAGGTACAAGAAAAAGTTAATTCCTGTTTTTGACGGCGTAAAAGCAACCAGTACAGTACGTTTTGTCATCGATTCAGTGTTAAGGGGTGATTCACTGACACCGGAGGCAATGGCGGCCAGGAGTAGTGAAGGTGTGATTGATTATGTGGCAAAAACTCCCGGGGTGATTGGCTTCATTGGTGTTAGCTGGATAGGTAACCCGGAAGATTCAAGTCATCTAAGTTTTTTGAAAAAGGTAAAAGTGGCATCATTGGAAAGCACAGATATACCAGATGCATATGTTAAAGCTTACCAGGCAAACATTTACATTAAGCGGTATCCAATGGTACGGGATTTGGTTTATATACTTAAAGAAAACCACAAGGGATTAGGAAATGGATTTGCCAATTTTATGAGCGGAGAGATCGGACAAATGATATTCAGAAGGGCCTATTTGGCACCGGCACAAAAAAACTTTGGAATCCGGCCCATCAGGCTGAATGAGTAAAAGAAGGAGTTAGTTATATTTACAAACTTTTTAAAAGAAGAAGTAAAATGAAGAAAACCTTAATTACACTACTTGCATCAGGGCTGCTATCGGTTGCGGTGCAGGCACAAACACTGCAGGAAGGGATTAACAATCTCTATGCGGGAAGGATCAAAAACGCCATCTCAGTTTTTGAAAAACTACTGGCTGTCAACCCCAATAATATTGAGGCTATATACTGGCTTGGCCAGACGAAACTGGAGACAGATGAGATCATGGGGGCCAGGTTAAAGGATGTTCGAAGCATTTATGAAAAGGCGCTTCAGGCAACTAATGGTGCACCACTCATTAAAGTTGGTATGGGCCACATAGACCTGCTGACCAATAAGAATGAGGATGCCCGTCAGCATTTTGAGTCAGCCTTGACTATGACCCGTACAAAAAAGGGAGATGATCCTGTTATCAGCACTGCTATTGGCAGGGCCATTACAGATTCCAAAAATGGTGATTTCGCCTATGCCATCAGGCTGCTGGAAGATGCTGCATCAAAGGATCCAAAGAATACAGAAACATTATTGCAACTGGGTAATGCTTACCGCAAAGCAAGACCCGGTGAGGGTGGAGGTCTGGCCTTTCAGACCTATAAAAAAGCTATTGAAGTCAATTCAAGCTTTGTTGGTCCGTATCTGAGGCTGGCCAAACTTTTTGAATCGCAGAAAAACTGGGAACTTTACTTACAGTACCTGAATGACGGCGTGGCAAAAGATCCTAAGTTCACTGCCGCTTATTATGAACTATTCTATTATTACTTCTTCAGAGCACAGTTTACCGAAGCGGAAAATTACCTGACAAAGTATATTGATAGTAAATTACCCGAAACTGATATCCAGGACCAATTCCTGTACGCACAGCTATGTTGGGCTAAAAAGGATTTTAGTTGTGCTATCAGTAAAGCCGAAATTGTATATGTAGCGATGGGTGATGTAACCAAGCCCAAAGTTTTCCGCCTGCTGGCAGATGCCTATTTCCAGAAAGGTGACTATGCTAATGCCAAAAAATACAGCGACCTGTTTTTCCAGAAAAAGAACCCGGATGATTATATTTCCGGAGACCATAAGATAAGAGCGGACATTTTATCCAAAACAGGGGGCACTACTGACGAGATATTTGTGAATTACCTTCAGGGTTCTGTACTAGACACCTTACTTAGCTCTAAAATAGATTTTTTAAAACAAGGTGCTGAGTTTTTGAAAGCAAGGGGCGATAGTATCAGCCGGGTAAGGGAAGGCGATCTTCGACTTGAAATTGTTAAGCTAAAAGGGGATAAAGCAGGTCAGAGAGACTTCTTCGATGCCGGCTTTGCCTACTACCAGGGTAAAAATTATGAAAGAGCAGACAGTGTATTTGATGTTTTTACAGAAAAGTTTCCTGATGAAGTTTACGGCCCAATGATGCAGTATAATATTCACAGGGCACTCGACAGTACCATGGAGAAGGGAATGGCAGTACCCTGGGCAGAAAAATACCTGAACATTCTCGAAAAAGATACCGCTAAAAATAAAAAGACGATTATCGGTGTGGCCAGCTACCTGGCATCTTACCATGCTAATATTGTAAAAGACAAAGAAAAGGCATTGGAATACCTGAGAAAGATGCTGGTGCTTGATCCTACAAATGAAATAATAAAAAATAATATAAGTGTGCTGGAAAAAGCTCCGGCAACAAAGCCACCTTCACCTTCTAAGGGCGGGGCAACACCGGCGCCGGCCAAAACGGGTAATCCTAAGCCTTCCGCAAAGACAACAATAAATAAAGAAATTCCTATAAAGACTTAGAACTCGGTTTTCTTCTTTTACAAAAGAAAATCCCTTGCTGTTATGGTGGGGGATTTTTCTTTTTTGTTTAAAAACTGATGATAACCACATAGTACTATGATTTTTAATTAGGGTATTTTGCGCCGGTCACCTTATTTTTGCCGACAGTTCAAAAGAGCTTATGATTCACCTTCTACAGACCGGTTTGAACACATCAGATGCCGGATCCTATCTTCCGGTAGCGCTACAGGTACTGATAGCAGTAGGTTTAGTGGCATTCTTAATGGCATTAACGCATTGGCTGGGCCCTAAACGTAAGACTTCAGACAAGTTGCAAAACTTCACCAGTGGAATTGAATCTCATGGCGATGCCCGCCAGCCCATGGCTATCAAATACTTTTTGACGGCTATTTTGTTTGTGTTATTTGATGTGGAAGTGATCTTTTTCTACCCTTATGCGGTGAATTTCAAAGGTCTTGGCTGGGATGGGTTTTGGGCTGTTTTGATGTTCGTTGGCTTTTTCCTTTGTGGATTTATATATATAGTAAAGAGAGGGGCATTAAAGTGGGAAGACTGAGCTATTGAAATTTGTTTATAGAATATTGAAGATCTAGGTGAACCCCGGGTAGTACGAGTTGTTTTAGGTATTAAATCTTCAAAGAAAAAAATTGTAATAACATGTCTCGTCCGGTATCATATAATCTAATACAAAAGCCGCTGGTTGCTGATATCAGTATGGCTGAGATGCCAGAAGGCCACCAAGGGGAAGGTTTTTTCGCCACTTCTTTGGATAAAGTTATCGGGTTGGCAAGAAAAAATTCTATCTGGCCATTGCCTTTTGCCACATCTTGTTGCGGTATTGAGTTCATGGCTACTATGGGTTCTCATTACGACCTGGCTCGTTTTGGTTCCGAAAGGGTTGGTTTTTCTCCCCGTCAGTGTGATCTTCTGATGGTAATGGGCACCATTGCCAAGAAAATGGGTCCGGTAGTAAAGCAGGTTTATCTGCAGATGGCAGAACCCCGCTGGGTATTGGCTGTAGGTGCCTGCGCCAGCAGTGGTGGTATCTTCGATACCTATAGTGTTTTACAAGGAATTGACCAGGTGATACCTGTGGATGTTTATGTACCTGGCTGCCCACCAAGGCCTGAAGCGATAATCGATGGTGTTATAAGGATACAGGACCTTGTTGGCAAGGAAAATCTCCGGAGAAGGAATACTGAACAATACAAAGCACTATTAGAAAGCTACGGAATACAATAATAATGGCGTTGACTAACGAACATATTAAGCAAAAACTGATTGAAAAATTTGGAGAGCAGGTTTCCGGCTTCGAAGAGCCATACGGTATGCTGACTTTTGAAGCGCCTAAGGAAATGAACCTGAAAGTGCTCAACTTCTTATACGACGATGCAGCATTGAAATTTCGTTTCCTTACAGATATTACAGGAGTACATTACCCGGACAAAATAGGCAATGAGCTGGCCGTTGTTTATCACCTGCATAATCTTGAGGATAATGTAAGAGCCAGGTTTAAAGTCTTTACCAGTGTAAGTACACCTGATGTGTATACGGCCACAGGATTATTTTCCGCCGCCAACTGGATGGAAAGAGAGACCTATGATTTTTTCGGGATAAATTTTGTAGGCCATCCTAACCTGAAGCGGATTTTGAATGTGGATGAGATGGATTACTTCCCGTTGCGAAAAGAGTTTCCGCTGGAAGACCAGACCAGGATTGATAAAGACGATGAAATGTTTGGAAGGGGATAATTAGCTAATGTGCTGATTTGATAATTTGAGAATGATTGAACGGTCACTTTCAAATAATCAAATCGAAAAATTATCAAATTAAAGAATGTCAGAACATCATATCAAATTACCCGAAGGCTCAATTGAGAAAACGACTACCACGCTGAACCTGGGCCCCACACACCCGGCTACTCATGGTGTGATGCAGAATATATTGGAACTGGACGGGGAAAGAATCGTTTCTACCGAACAAACCATTGGTTATATACATCGGGCATTTGAAAAGCTGGCTGAACGCCGTCCGTTGGCGCAAATCACTACTTTAACCGACAGGTTAAACTACTGTTCCTCTCCGTTAAATAATATGGGTTGGCACATGACCTGTGAAAAACTACTGGGTGTTAAAACACCAAAGCGGGTAGACTATCTCCGGGTCATCATTATGGAGCTGGCGAGGATTGCGGATCACCTGATTTGTAATTCTATTGTAGGTGTGGATGCAGGAGCTTACACCGGCTTCCTGTATGTGATGCAATACCGGGAATTGATTTATGAAATTTACGAAGAAGTATGTGGCGCAAGGTTGACAACTAATATTGGCCGAATCGGCGGTTTCGAAAGAAATTTTAATGACATCGCCTTCCAGAAACTGGAAAAATTCCTGAAAGAGTATCCCGCAGTATTAAAAGAATTTGAAAACCTGTTTCAGCGCAACAGAATTTTCATGGAAAGAACAATGGGCACTGGTGCTATCAGCGCTGAAAGAGCATTGAATTATGGTTTTACCGGTCCCAATCTCCGTGCCGCAGGTGTGGATTACGATCTTCGGGTACACTCACCTTATTCCAGTTATGAAGATTTTCAATTCAACATTCCGGTAGGAACCACTGGTGATAATTATGATCGCTGGCTGGTTCGTAACCAGGAAATGTGGCAAAGCCTTAGCATTATTGAACAGGCTTATCAAAAAGTACAAGAGTTCAAAGGTGCAGAAGCAGAAATATATCATGCCGATGTACCTGAGTATTACCTTCCTCCAAAAGCTGACGTTTATACAAAAATGGAGGCATTGATCTGGCATTTCAAGATCATCATGGGCGAAACAGAAATCCCGGCGGGAGAGGTATATCACTCAATAGAAGCGGCCAATGGAGAGTTGGGTTTTTACCTGATCAGCGATGGCGGACGTTCTCCGTATCGTTTGCATTTCCGAAGACCTTGTTTTGTGTATTACCAGGCTTTTGAAGAATTAATAAAAGGTTCGATGCTGAGTGATGCAATTATGACGATGAGTAGTTTAAACCTGATTGCCGGGGAATTAGATGCTTAGTATGATTTGTCACCCTGAGCTTGACGAAGGGTGATTAAAAGAATAAAGAAAATGAGTTTGATTTTTTCAGACGAGAAATTAAAAGAAGTGCGAAATATAGTTGCCCGCTATCCGCAGGGTAAACATAGAAGTGCATTGATACCTGTGCTGCATTTGGCACAGGAAGAGTTTGGTGGATGGCTGAGTACAGAAACGATGGATTATGTGGCATCAGTATTGAACCTGAAGCCCATTGAAGTGTATGAAGTGGCTACATTCTACAGTATGTTTAACCTGAAGCCGGTTGGCAAATACATGTTTGAAGTGTGCCAGACAGGTCCTTGTATGCTGAATGGCAGTGATGATATTGTAAAATACATTTACGAAAAGCTGGGAATCAAACCGGGTGAAACTACGGAAGATGGTATGTTTACCCTTAAAACGGTAGAATGTCTCGGTGCTTGTGGTTATGCCCCCATGATGCAGCAGGGAAAATATTATAAAGAGCATCTGACCAAAGAAAAAATAGATGCAATCATTGCTGAATGCAGGAGTACTGCAGCAGCTAAAAACTAATACTTGAAAAAGTTATTAGTCATAGTTCTTTTATTGACGGCAGTTGTGGCCGGGGCTCAAACTGAAGAAGCGAAACTGGCAACAACGATAAAAGAGTTTCACCAGGCGTTGGTAAAAGGGAATACAGTTTCCATTAACCAGCAAACTGATAAAATACTGAGTTATGGACATAGCAATGGCTGGGTGGAGACTAAACAAGAGTTGATCAAAAACCTGGAAACAGGTTATATGAAGTATAACAGTTATAAAGAAGACAGTCTGCAGGTAGTGATCAATGGCAATGTGGCAAATGCAAGATTTGTGGCAGATATAGCAGCAGCTCTTAACGGAAAAGAAGGCAACTTTCATTTGAAGGTGCTGGAAGTTTGGGTGAAGAAAGGAAAGAGATGGTTGCTGTTTGCCAGGCAGGCAGTAAAGTAAAAAAGCTTATAGTTATTGGCTAATGGCTGATAGCTTTTCTAAATATGGGACGAAAATTATTATTAGACAAAGCACACATTGAAGGCATCAGGTTTTATGATGTATACCGCCGCGAAGGTGGTTATCGTAGTGTGGAGAAAGCGCTGAAATCAATGACACCGGACCAGGTGACGGATGAAGTAAAGAAAAGTGGCCTTCGTGGTCGTGGTGGTGCAGGATTTCCAACTGGAATGAAGTGGAGCTTTTTGGCTAAACCGGAAGGTGTGCCCCGTTACCTGGTGGTAAATGCTGATGAATCGGAGCCGGGAACTTTCAAGGACCGTTACCTGATGGAGTTCATTCCACATTTATTGATTGAGGGAATGATCACTTCATCGTTTGCTTTAGGATCTAATCGTTCTTATATCTACATCCGTGGTGAGTATGCATGGATTGTTGATATACTGGAGCAGGCTATTGCAGAAGCAAAGAATAATGGCTGGTTAGGTAAAAACATTTTGGGTACCGGGTTTGATCTGGAAATTTATGTGCAGCGGGGAGCAGGTGCTTACATCTGCGGAGAAGAAACCGCTTTGCTGGAATCATTAGAAGGAAAAAGAGGTAACCCAAGAATCAAACCTCCATTCCCTGCTGTAAAAGGTTTATGGGATTGCCCTACTGTGGTAAATAATGTGGAGACAATTGCTGCAGTTGTGCCCATTGTAAACGAAGGCGGAGAAGAATATGCCAAAATTGGTGTAGGCAAATCCACTGGTACAAAACTCATTTCTGCCTGTGGTAATATCAAAAAGCCCGGTGTTTACGAGATAGACATGACCATTTCGGTAGAAGAGTTTATCTACAGTGATGAATATTGTGGCGGTATTGCCAACGGAAGAAAACTAAAAGCCTGTATTCCCGGTGGTTCTTCAGTACCTGTTTTACCGGCTAATCTCTTGCTGAAAACAGCAAAAGGAGAAACAAGATACATGAATTATGAGAGCCTTGCTGATGGTGGTTTTGCTACCGGTTCGATGATGGGTTCAGGTGGCTTCATTGTAATGGATGACAGCCAGTGTGTGGTTCGTCATACTTATACATTGGCAAGATTTTATCGTCACGAAAGTTGCGGACAATGTTCACCTTGCCGTGAAGGAACTGGATGGATGGAAAAAATTCTCTGGAACCTTGAAACAGGTAAAGGGAAAATGAGTGATATTGACTTGTTGTGGGATATACAAAGAAAGATTGAAGGAAATACGATTTGTCCTTTGGGTGATGCAGCTGCATGGCCGGTGGCGGCAGCTATCCGTCATTTCCGTGATGAATTTGAATGGCATGTTACCAACCCGGATGATGCACAAAGAAGAAATTATGGATTGGCACATTATGCTGATCCGATAAAGATGGCAACACCTGCATAAATGAATTGTATGGCTGAAGAGAAGAAATTATTTAAAGTAACCATCGACAACATCACTATAGATGTTGAGCCTGGCACCACTATCCTTAATGCAGCCCGGCAAATTGGTGGCGATGTAACACCTCCTGCCATGTGCTACTACAGCAAGCTGCAGGGAAGCGGTGGTAAATGCCGGACCTGTTTGGTAGAAGTGGCGGCTGGTTCTGCTGTTGATCCGAGACCAATGCCTAAGCTGGTAGCAAGTTGCCGCACTACGGTAATGGATGGCATGGTGGTAAAAAATATCACCAGTGAAAGAGTGCTGGATGCAAGAGCTGGTGTAGTAGAATTTTTGTTATTGAACCATCCGCTGGATTGTCCTATTTGCGATCAGGCTGGTGAATGTCACCTGCAGGATCTCAGTTATGAGCATGGTAAAGAAGGTACCCGTTACGAGTTCAAGAGAAGGACATTTGAAAAAGAAGATATTGGTCCATATATACAGTTGCATATGACAAGATGCATTCTTTGTTATCGCTGTACATATGTGGCTGACCAAATTACTAATAACAGGGTGCATGGAGTTTTGGACAGAGGCGATCATGCGGAAATTTCAACATATATCTCAAAGGCAATTGATAATGACTTTAGCGGAAATATGATTGATGTATGTCCTGTTGGCGCATTGACTGATAAAACATTCCGTTTCAAAAACAGGGTATGGTTTACCAAGCCGGTAGATGCACACCGTGATTGCGATAAGTGTTGCGGCAAAGTAACCTTGTGGCAAAGAGGCGATGAGGTGTTGAGGGTTACTGCCAGAAAAGACCAATGGGGAGAGGTGCAGAGTTATGATGGTAAGCCCGGCTGGATTTGCAATACCTGTCGTTTTGATAAGAAGCATGTAAATGACTGGGTGATTGAAGGTCCTACTAAGATCAGCCGTCATTCCGTAATCTCACAAGGGCATTATATAGGTATGCAAAAACCTAAAGAAACGATGCCGGAAGTGATGGGTGGAAGGGCCCCCAAACTGCTGATGGATATTCATGATATCAGTGAAGTGAACAGTGTTGATATCAGCGCTTTGCCCGGACCGGCAACAAGTAAAACATTTGAAAAGAAAGAACAATAATAGCAGACCATGTACTTACTGGCATTAGACCTGTGGTTGATCGTAGAGAAAGCAGCATTGATACTTTGTATCATTGGCCTCTCCTTTTTTATTGCTATGTACACCACTTTGGCAGAACGTAAAGTGGCTGCATGGATGCAGGATCGCCGTGGCCCCAGCCGTGCAGGTCCATGGGGAATTTTTCAACCGTTGGCTGACGGGGGTAAATTGTTCTTCAAGGAAGAAATTATTCCACTGGCTTCTTCTAAGTTTCTTTTCATATTAGGTCCTGCCATGGCCATGACAACAGCACTGCTGACCAGTGCCGTAATTCCATGGGGAGGCAACCTTCACTTGTTTGGTCGTGATATTTCCCTTCAGATAGCAGATATCAATATTGGTATCCTTTACATTTTTGGTGTGGTTAGTTTAGGTGTTTACGGAATAATGATAGGAGGGTGGGCTTCAAATAATAAATTTTCATTGCTCGCAGCTATTCGTGGTGCATCACAAATGATCTCATACGAACTGGCCATGGGGCTTGCATTGATTGCTGTGCTGATGCTCACAGGTACGTTACAGATGAGCGGCATTGTAGGAAACCAGATGGCAGGCAATAATCTCTGGCATATATTCCTGCAGCCTCTTGGTTTTATTATCTTTTTCGTTTGTGCGTTGGCAGAGTGTAACCGTACTCCGTTTGACCTGCCAGAAGCAGAAAACGAGTTGAATTTTGGTTACCACCAGGAGTATTCATCAATGAAGCTGGGTTTTTATCTCTTTGCTGAATACATCAATATGTTTATCAGCAGTGCGGTGATGGCCACTTTGTTTTTTGGTGGTTATGATATTCTGCCGTTTGTAGATGAAGCAAAATGGGGATTATCTGAGAACCTGCTGACGATACTTGGTTTTTGTGCATTAATGGCTAAAACGTTTTTCTTCCTTTTTGTGTTTATCTGGATTCGCTGGACAATACCCCGCTTCCGTTATGATCAGCTGATGGGGTTGGGATGGAAGAAACTGATACCATTGGCCCTTGCCAATATGATAATTACAGCAGCAGTGATATTATGGTTGAAAAAGTAAGTGAAGACATAAATATATATTTGCGAAAATTTTAAAAGCTGAAAAGCTTTATGCAGTTAACAAACAGAGCAACAGCGGTAGACAGGAGGCCAATGAATGCATTGGAGAAAATTTACCTGTGGAATATCCTGAAGGGAATGGCTGTTACTTTTAAGCATATGTTCAAAAAAAGGCCAACCATCAATTACCCTGAGCAAAAGCGTCCTTTTTCCCAGGTATTTCGTGGCCTGCATGTGTTGAATCGTGATGCCGAAGGAAGAGAAAATTGTACAGCCTGTGGTTTATGTGCCGTGGCTTGCCCTGCCGAAGCTATTACGATGGAGGCCGCCGAAAGATTACCTGGCGAAGAGCATTTGTACAGGGAAGAAAAATATGCAGCTAAATATGAAATTAATATGCTACGCTGCATTTTTTGTGGTTTATGTGAGGAGGCTTGCCCGAAAGATGCCATTTATCTTTCCCAGACTTTTGCACCGGCCAATTATGGAAGAAAAGGATTTATATATAAAAAGGAAGACCTTCTGATTCCCCATCCGGTAAAAGAGCCGGAGGCTTATCAAAAAGCGTTGGGAGAAAAGGCAGCCTTGAAAAATTAATTGATCAAACCAATTGCTGTCCGCTTTGGCGGTTGAGATATGAACATAACGCAAATACTATTCTGGTTCCTTTCAGTCATGGCTATTTTTAGTGGCCTGATGATGATAACCAGTAAGAATCCGGTTCACAGTGTGCTGTGGCTGATCGTCACCTTCTTTGCTATTTCCGGTCACTATATATTATTGAATGCGCAGTTCCTGGCTATTGTGAACATTATTGTGTACGCAGGGGCAATTATGGTTTTGTTTCTGTTTGTGATTATGCTGATGAACCTGAACAAAGAAACCGAACCTCAGAAAAGCCGTTGGCTTAAAATGGCAGGTGCTGTTGCAGGTGGATGTTTATTGCTAGTGTTGGTGGCGGCATTAAAGGATTCTGATATTAAACAGCAGCAGGCACTGGTAAAAGAAGGGAATATCGGTTTGATACAGACATTGGGAAAAGAATTATTCAGCACTTATGTGGTGCCGTTTGAGATAAGCAGTATTTTATTTTTAAGTGCCATGGTCGGCGCTGTGGTGATTGGTAAAAAAGAATAATATGCCCATCAACTATTATATATTTCTTTCTATTGCCCTTTTCAGTATTGGCATAGTAGGTGTTTTGACCCGTCGCAACGCCATTATCATTTTTATGTGCATTGAACTGATGCTGAATGCGGTGAATTTATTATTAGTGGCATTTTCCAAAATGCACCACCTGCGGCTGGCTGAAACAAACGCAGTAGCGGGTGCTGACGGGCAGTTATTTGTATTCTTCATCATGGTGGTGGCAGCAGCAGAGGTAAGTGTAGGTTTGGCCATCATTGTTATGATGTACCGGAATATACATTCGGTGGATGTGAATTTTTTAAACAGGTTAAAACATTAACAGCAGGGCTGGATCATTATGCATAACGCTTTACAGATAGTTTATCTTATTCCGCTGTTGCCGCTGATCGGTTTTCTGATCAATGGTTTGGGACGAAACCATTTGTCTAAACCAGTTATAAGCCTGGTGGGATGTGGAACCATCTTTGCTTCTTTTCTACTCAGCATATGGGTTTTCATGCAGGTAAAAGGAGGAAACACTTATGATGCACATTATTTTAACTTTATCTCAGTTGGAAAACTGGTTATTCCCTTTGCTTTCAAAATTGACCAGCTTTCTTCTTTATTCCTGCTGATTATTACCGGAGTAGGTTTTCTTATTCATGTTTATTCAACTTCTTACATGCATGAGGAGAAGACAGAACATTTCGGCAGATACTTTTCCTACCTGAACCTGTTCGTTTTTTCTATGCTGTTGCTGGTTATGGGAGCCAACTTTGTAATTCTTTTCATAGGATGGGAAGGAGTTGGGCTTTGCTCTTACCTGCTGATCGGGTATTGGTTTAAGAATACAACATATAATAAAGCGGCCAGCAAGGCATTTATCATGAACCGTATTGGCGACCTTGCTTTTCTTATCGCCATTTTCTGGCTGATCGCTAAACTGGGAACTGTTTCTTTCTCGGAAGTATTTAGTGCGGCAAATCTTGCAAAACTTAAGGCACTTGATATAACTGTAATTACCATTTTACTTTTTGTTGGTGCCACGGGTAAAAGTGCACAGATTCCTCTTTATACCTGGTTGCCGGATGCAATGGCGGGCCCCACACCGGTTTCAGCTCTTATCCATGCGGCAACAATGGTAACAGCAGGTATCTATATGATAGCCCGCAGCAATGTGTTGTACTCATTGGCTCCGCTGACCATGGATATTGTTGCATATACAGGTTTGGCTACTGCTTTATTGGCGGCTACGATTGCTCTCAAACAAAATGATATTAAGAAAGTATTGGCCTATTCAACGGTAAGCCAGTTAGGTTTTATGTTCCTTGCTTTAGGTACAGGAGCCTATGTGGCAGCAGTTTTTCATGTAATGACACATGCTTTCTTCAAGGCGTTGTTATTCCTTGGTAGTGGCAGTGTAATCCATGCCATGAGTGGTGAACAGGATATACGTAATATGGGAGGATTGAGTAAGAAGCTAAAAATCACTTTTATCACTTTCCTTATTGGATGTATTGCTATTGCAGGTATTCCGCCATTCAGTGGTTTCTTCTCTAAAGATGCGATCCTTCTGAGTGCTTATATCAAAAGTCCGGTGCTGTATGGCATAGCTTTATTTACAGCTCTTCTTACGGCTTTCTACATGTCCCGTTTGTTGTTCATCACTTTCACCGGCTCATTCCGGGGTACTGAAGAGCAAAAACATCATTTGCATGAAAGTCCGGCATCCATGACAATCCCACTTATAGTATTGGCTGTTCTTTCCATCATTGGCGGCTTTGTAGGTATTCCAGAAGCGATCATGCACGGTGGAGATAAACTCACAGCTTTTCTGTCGCCGGTAATTGCTCAACATGGTGAACATGCTGTATCTCATTCAACAGAGTACATGTTAATGGGATTATCAACTGCTTTAGTGGTTATTATGATCATTGCCGCCTGGTTTGTCTTTCGTAATTACCAGGCAAAAGAAGCAACAGGTTTGGGGAAAGTACTGGAGAACAAGTGGTATGTGGATGAGCTTTATGAAGCTGCCATTGTAAAGCCATTAAAAAGGATAGGAACATTCTTTAATAATGTGTTTGAAAAATCAGTTGTAGACGGGCTGGTAAATGGGGTAGGAAAGGCAGTAAACTACAGCAGCCGCCAGTTGCGGCTGTTGCAGAGCGGACAGGTGGGTAGCTATGTATTGCTGATGGTGCTGAGCATGGTAATATTTTTTGTCATCCAGTTTTTTATTAGAAAATAACCGGGTTTATTAGAAATAGAATATGATTCCAGTTTTATTGATATTGGTTCCGTTGCTGACCGGATTAGCTGCTTTCTTTTTGAAGAACGAAAAGAAGGTTCGTTCATTGGCATTATTTTCATCATTGATAACTCTGGCTGTTTCGTTAGCCGGTCTTACCCTGCTGAAAGATGCAAAATATTTAGCTCACCAATGTGATTGGATGCCTGCACTGGGCAGCAGTTTTTCTGTAAAGCTGGATGGTATGGGGCTACTTCTTACATTATTAAACGCAGTTTCCTTCCCGCTGATCTTTATTGCTACCTGGAATACGACATATACTAATGCAAAAAACTTTTTTGCCCTGATGCTTCTCGGACAGGCCGGTATGATGGGTGTGTTCCTTGCAATGGATGCATTATTGTTTTACTTTTTCTGGGAGCTGGCCCTTATTCCCATGTACTTTCTCTGTTCACAATGGGGTGGTGAAAAAAGAATTGCTGTTACCATTAAATTCTTCATTTACACATTTGTCGGCTCTTTGCTGATGCTGATCGCTATTCTATTTGTTTATAGCAAAACAACCGATAGGTCTTTCAGTATTCAATCATTTTATGATGTAGCAGTTACATTGAACAGTAAGCAACAGAACCTTGTTTTCTGGCTCATGTTTGCAGCATTTGCAATTAAAATGCCCATCTTTCCGCTGCACACATGGCAGCCGGATACATACGAACAGGCTCCTACTGCCACTACTATGGCGCTGAGCGGTGTGATGGTAAAGATGGGTGTGTTTGGAGTTATTCGTTGGTTATTTCCAATCGTATCTGGCGCATCGTTCCAATGGGGAGATTTTATCACACCTCTCGCAATAATTGGAATGATCTACGCTTCACTGATTGCTCTTCGGCAGGATGATCTCAAACGTTTGGTAGCTTATTCATCCATTGCCCATATAGGTTTATTATGTGCAGGCTTATTTACGCAAAATGCCAGTGGAATACAGGGAGTAATGATTCAAATGTTCAGCCATGGTATTAATATCATTGGCTTGTGGATCGTGGTGGAATGGATTGAAAGAAATACGGGTACCCGAAAAATATCTGAGTTGGGAGGTTTGGCACAAGCAGCTCCTGCACTGGCTATATTCTTTGTGATCATTGCTCTTGCTAATATTGCCTTACCGCTGACAAATGCCTTTGTTGGAGAATTCCTGATTTTTAATGGTATCCTTAGTTCGTATACGCAATACTATGTTTGGTTTACGGTAATGGCGGGTATATGTATAATATTAGCTGCCGCTTATACTTTGCGGATGGTTCGAAAAGTGGCTTATGGTAATATGAATGAGATTACGGCAAAGGTGACAGATATCCGGTTCAATGAGAAACTGGCTCTGGGGATAATTGTGATACTGATTTTCTGGATGGGGGTATTTCCACAGCCAATGCTTGACCTGACAAATGGTGTGACAGAATCAATTGTAAATAAGTTTGAAGTAATAAGGTACCCCACAGTACCTAAGTGATAAATAAAGTATGAACGCATTAATATTATCTGCTATTCTCGGGGTTGTGATGATGTTCAGCAGTTTTTTGCTGAAATCCAAAGCTACTGTTCGTAATGTGGCCATTGGTGGAATGGTTCTTTTAATCGTTGTAAACCTGCTGGAGTTTTCCGGGTTTAAGTTTTTTGAGATCAATACCCGTGGTATGATCGGTTTTGACCGGTTTGCCCTGGTGTTTAACACTATTATTTTTGCTTCAACTTTAATTTATTTCCTTCTCTCAGCAAAGGATATGGAGAAAGTAGGGCTGAATTATGCTGAATATTTTGCGTTAATATTCTTTATTCTTTGTGGTGTTACATTAACAGCCTCTTTTAAATCATTGTTGATACTGTTCCTTGGAATTGAAATAATTTCCATCCCGTTGTATATCCTTACTGGCAGTGACAAAAGAAACCTAAAAAGCAATGAAGCCTCACTGAAATACTTTCTGATGGGTTCGTTTTCTACTGGTATTATGCTCATGGGTATTGCATTGGTTTACGGAGCCAAGGGCACATTTGATACGGCTGCAATTGATGCATATTCTCAGGCAGCCCCTTCGGCGTTACTGCTTGGCGGGATGCTCCTGTTGATCTTTTCTATGGGTTTCAAAGTTTCGGTAGCTCCTTTTCATTTCTGGACACCCGATGTATATGATGGGGCACCAACTGTTTTTACATCATTCATGGCTACTATTGTAAAAGCGGCGGTTTTCATTGGTTTTATCCGTTTGTTCGATCAGACTTTTGGTAACCTTCAGGCGCAATGGCAGCTCTTTTTTGCTGTAATTACAGCTGTTACCCTCTTCATTGGAAATATAACGGCAGTATTCCAGCAGAGTGTAAAAAGAATGCTGGCATATTCCAGTATTTCACAGGCTGGTTTTATGTTGCTGGCTGTATATGCCATGAATACAGATGCCAAGGAAGGCTTGTTACTATATACCGCCGCTTATAGTCTTGCTACAATCGGCATTTTTGCTGTGCTTATCAAAATGAGTGATTATACTTTTGAAGGTTTCAATGGCCTTGCAAAGCATCATCCGCTGCTGGCGGCAACAACGACCATTTTCCTGCTTTCATTGGCTGGTATTCCGCTAACAGCAGGATTTCTCTCAAAGTTCTATATGCTTAAGGCTGCGCTGGCAACCGGTAAAAACTTATGGTTGGTAATCTTCGCGGTGCTGATGGCAGCGGTTAGCGTCTATTATTATTTCCGGGTTATTCAGGCAATGTATTTCAAAGATGGTGAACCTCAATCCATACAGGTTACCCCAATTTTCAAATGGACCCTGGTAATGTTGGCTGCTCTTGTGATCTTGCTGGGTGTTTATCCCAATCTTATAATTGGCTGGCTCTATTTCTAGGAAGAAGAATTATACCAGTTTCGTTCCACCTGTCAAAAAACAGCTTTTCTACGGCTCAAAGGATTTACCTTTGAAAAGCCGTTATGAATTTTGCAGATATATTTTCTTTAGCATTCCGCACTATCAGGGGAAATAAGCTTAGAACAGGGCTTACAGTGGCGATTATTGCTTTCGGCATCATGGCATTGGTAGGTATCATCACCGCCATTAAAGCCATGAACCAAAAGTTTACTGAGAGTTTTTCTACAATGGGTGCTAATAGCTTCACCCTTCGCTTCAAAGAAAGGCAAATTCGTTTTGGCGGAGGGGGCAACCAGGATGTAAAACTTACTAAAAAAGGGGGCCGTAAAGAAAAAAAATCAAACCTTGGCAAGCTTATTACTCAGGATGAAGCTGAGTTATTTGTTCAACGCTTCAATTTTCCTTCCGTTAAAAGCATTTCTCTTTTTGGCAATCGTAACAACATTGTGTCCCATGAGAACAGAAAGACAAGTCCCAATGTGATGATGTTCGGAGGTGACGAGAATTATTTAATGCTGAATGGATTTAATCTGCTGGCAGGAAGAAATATCAACAAGCTGGATGTGCAAACAAGCCGAAACGTATGTATCCTTGGTTATGATGTGGCTAAAAAATTGTTTAAGCAAGGGGCAGAAAGAGCTGTTAATGCTGTAGTCAGGATTAATAATGTTCCCTACAGGGTGTTAGGTGTGCTGGAGAGCCGGGGTTCTACATTTGGCTTTAGCCGGGATAATGTAATTATTACCTCCTATAAAAATGTTGACCGAAACTTTCCTTCCGGTTTTTCCTATGTTGTTGCTGTTATGACCAATGACCTGCTAAAGGTAAACGAGGCTATGGGTGAGGCTGAAGGTATTTTCAGGGCGGTTCGAAAGCTAACTACTACGGAAGAAAGCAATTTTGTGCTGGATCGGAGTGATAGTGTTGCTGAAAAAGCAATGAATAGCCTGCGATTTCTTACCGTTTCAGCTACAGTGATTGGGCTTATAACGCTTATCGGGGCCGCCATCGGTCTTATGAATATCATGCTTGTATCAGTATCAGAAAGGACCAGGGAAGTGGGTTTGGTAAAAGCAATAGGGGGTAAGAGCGGCATGGTAAGCAGGCAATTTTTACTGGAAGCGATCATTATTAGTTTGCTGGGGGCATTGCTGGGGATAGTTTTAGGAATTATGGTTGGAAATCTATTTTCTATTGTGCTCAAAACAGGCTTTGTGGTGCCCTGGAACTGGGTTATATATGGTATAATTTTATGTACGGCTGTCGGGTTATTGGCCGGACTTTATCCTGCATTAAAAGCCGGAAGGCTCAATCCGATTGAAGCCCTGCGTTATGAGTGAAAGAGCTCAAAATTGACCAGCATCCAGTTCTAAAAAAAGAGACCAAATTCTTATCAAATTCATTAATTCTAAGTTGTTCCGTTTGAAAAAATCCTTAACTTGACCCCCCTTACCAAAAAAATGAGGGAAGGAGAACATTGTTTAAACTTTTTTCTTAGCATTGTACGACTGAAAAACGGATTAGTACATTTCATTAAAAACAAAAATTAAAAATTAAGATCATGGCAGAGATTAAACCAACTGCAACGGCTTCAGTTAAGGCCACATCGGTTCAACCCAAAAAAAGCAGTAACGCTATTTCATGGATTGCACCTGTCGTTTGTATTATTGGCGGTTATGCTATTTGGCGTTTTATGATGGGTAATCCCAGTGGATTTGAGCAACCAGATGCATCTGGTGGATTCTGGCCACATCACTTAAAGCCAAAAGATGCCTTTCACAGAATTTATGAGGGTGGTATCATCGTACCGTTGTTGATTGGAATGTTCCTGATGGTAATTGTTTTTTCAATTGAAAGATTTTTAACAATCAGAAAAGCATTAGGTAAAGGTTCTATTTCGGACTTTATCAGGAAAGTACAGTATCACCTGGCAAACCGTAATGTTGATGCAGCTTTGTCCGAGTGCGACAAACAAAGAGGTTCTGTAGGTAATGTTATGAAGGCTGGACTTCGCCGTTACAAAGAAATGATCAGCGAGGGTAACCTGAATACTGATCAGAAGGTTATTGCCATACAAAAAGAAGTGGAAGAAGCAACTGCATTGGAATTACCCATGCTTCAGAAGAACCTGGTATTCCTTTCTACCATTACTTCAGTTGGTACACTGATTGCCCTGTTGGGTACGGTAATGGGTATGATCCGTTCATTCGCTGCTTTGGGTGAAGAAGGTGGTGCAGGTGCTGCTGCTGACCTGGCGGTTGGTATCTCTGAGGCCCTTTATAATACTGCCTTAGGTATCGGTACTTCAGCGATTGCCCTGATCATGTATAACGTTTTCACTACCAAGATCGACTCAATAACTTATGGCATTGATGAGTCTGGTTTTACACTTACACAAAGCTTTGCTTCTCTTTATAAATAAGAGGACCTTTTTTGTGGAAAAATGAACCCTATTCATCTCATTTCTAAAATATTTGTAAACAATGCCTAGTGTTAAAATACCAAGGAAGAGTACAGATACGGATATGACCCCCTTTGTGGACATAGCCTTCCTGATTCTCTCTTTCTTTATCATGGCGACAAAATTCAAGCCACCTGAGCCGGTAGAAATTACCACTCCGGGGTCGGTGTTGTCTCAAAAATTGCCTGAGAATAATGCTGTTATGGTAATAATAGACTCTTCAAATAAGGTTTATTTTACCGTATTATCAGATAAGGATAAAAGCAAGTTTGATGCTATTATTGAGAATATCAATACTACCCGAAACCTGGGTTTAACTCCGGCTGAAAAGGCTAACTACAGGCAAACATTTGCAGTGGGTGTGCCTTTCGGTAACCTGAAGCAATTGCTTGCAACACCTGCAGATCAGCAAAAGACGATCAAGCAGCCCGGCATACCAGTTACGGATTCTGCCAACAATGAACTGGTTTGGTGGATTGCGGCTGCAAAATCAGCCTTTGCAGGAGAGTCGCTCAATTACCTTATCAAGGGTGATGGGCACTCTAAGTATCCTGCTTTTGAAGCAGTTGTTAGTGCCTTGAAGCGCAATGATGAATTCAAATACAACTTAGTGACAGCCCTGGATGACATTCCATCCAATTCTGAATTGGACTTGTATAACAGAAGAGTTACTAAATAATTTTAAAAATAAAATCAGTAAATCATGGCAAGTATAGATACCGGTGGTGGCGATAGTGGCCACAAAAAAGGACCAGGGGTGAAAAAAGCCAAAAAGCTTTCTACCCGGGTAGACATGACGCCGATGGTGGATCTGGGCTTCCTGCTGATTACTTTCTTCGTTTTTACGGCAACAATGACGACTCCAACTACAATGGACCTGAATATGCCGAAAGATGTGAAAGACGAAAAACAGCAAACGGAGGCCAAAGAATCCAGCGTACTGAC
This sequence comes from uncultured Chitinophaga sp., assembly GCA_964634265.1. Classification (GTDB taxonomy): domain Bacteria; phylum Bacteroidota; class Bacteroidia; order Chitinophagales; family Chitinophagaceae; genus JJ008. Next base: position 212,418 of record CAZWIM010000003.1, read on the forward strand.
CATTATGCTTGGAAAAGCAAACCAGGTGTACTACTATGAAGGAAAACTGGTAGTAGATGCAACTGGTAATAATTTCAAATCAACAACATTCAAAGGCATCCGTGAGGTGATCATAAACAAAAAGAAAGATGTGATCAGCCGTCACCAGCATGATGAAACCTGTAAAAAAACACAAGAAAGGGCAAAAGAAAAAGGTGATCCTGACTGGGAAAAAGCCTGTCTTGACAGAGATTTTATCGTAGTGATCAAGCCCGATGCAGATGCTACTTACAGCAACACTGTGGATATCCTGGATGAAATGACCATTAACCAGGTGAAAACCTATGCAATGGTTAAGATTTTACCACAGGAAGTTGATTTGATTAAAGCTACAGAAGCTACTAATGGTATAAAATAGTTTGCCGGCAGTTATGGAATGACAAAGCTGTGTGCATCTAATAAAAAACGTTTAACTCATGGAAGCCAACAAGATTTTATCCGCCGACATCCTCGACCTGATCTTCGAAGACAGGAACAAGGACTATGGTGCTTATGAGTTGAGAAAAACTTATAACCGCCGCATTACCCGGGCTTTAATTATCACTGCATCCATTGCTGCTCTCGCCTTAGGCGGATCAGTTCTTTCCAGCTCTCTTAAATCCAAGAAAGATGGTAAAGTAAAAATGCAGGAAGTTACCCTTCAGGATATTAAGCAGGAAGAAGAGAAGAAAGTAATTCCTCCTCCTCCTCCTCCTCCTAAAGTGGAACCCCCGAAAGTAGAAATGAAACAGTTCACTCCTCCTGTTATCAAAAAAGACGAAGAGGTTGAAAAACCACCTCCACCACAGGAAGAACTGAAAGATGTAAAGATCGCAGAGATCAACCAGGAAGGTATTAAAGATGACAATATCGCAACACCGGTTGTAATTGACGAAGGGAAGCAGATTATTGAAGAAAAAAAGGAAGATCCTGACGAAAACAAGATCTTTGATAAAGTGGAGATAGAGGCATCCTTTCCCGGAGGCGATAGCAAATGGCGCCGTTATCTTGAAACAAACTGTAATGGACAGGTAGCTACAGACAATGGTGCTCCTGAAGGAACTTACACTACCATTATCCAGTTTGTGGTTGATAAAGAAGGAAATATCAGTGATGTAAGACCTATGACCAATCACGGTTATGGAATGGAAGAAGAAGCAATGAGGGTTATTAAGAAAGGTCCCAAATGGACACCAGCTGTTCAGAATGGACGTTCAGTAAAAGCCTATCGTAAGCAGCCGATTACATTCCAGGTTTTGGGTGAATAAATATGATCTGATTCAATAAAAATCCTTTCTGGTAACAGAAAGGATTTTTTGTTTTCGGATGCTTCCTAAATCAAATCTAATTTTGAGAAATGATGAATCAATTATCGGGATGGGATGATACCATTGTAGCTATAGCCACTCCACAGGGTGTGGGAGCAATAGGTATTATCAGGTTAAGTGGTAATAAAGCTTTCGAAATTATTAATCATTTTTTTCCATCAAAAGACCTGGAGCGTCAATCCTCACATACATTACATGTAGGATTTCTCAAAGACGGGGATAATGTGCTTGATGAGGTAGTGGTGTCTCTTTTTAAAGCACCTAAATCATACACTGGTGAAGATGTTATAGAAATAAGTGCCCATGGTTCTCCCTTTATACATCAGCAAATAGTGGAAGCCTGTATAAAACAAGGTGCCAGGTTAGCAAAACCGGGAGAGTTTACTCAGCGGGCATTTTTAAATGGTAAACTGGATTTGGCACAGGCAGAAGCAGTGGCTGACCTGATAGCGTCCAATACAGCAGCATCTCAAAAAGCAGCCCTTCATACCATTCGTGGCGGTTTTTCAGCCAATCTGAAGGATTTGAGAGATAGGTTGCTGAAATTCTCAGCCTTAATTGAGTTGGAGCTTGATTTCTCCCAGGAGGATGTGGAGTTTGCCGACCGGACACAGTTTTATGAGTTAATTAATGAATTACAATCTTCCACCAACAAACTGGTCAGCTCATTTCAGTTAGGGAATGTTATACGAAATGGTGTTAGTGTAGCCATCGTAGGTAAACCAAATGCCGGAAAGTCAACACTACTGAATAATCTCCTCAACGAGAACAGAGCAATTGTGAGTGATATACCCGGAACCACAAGGGATACCATAGAGGAGGTTATCAATATTGACGGAATATTATTCAGGCTTATTGATACTGCGGGTATCAGGGATCATACAACCGATATTATTGAGTCGGCAGGAATTGAACGCAGTCTTGAAAAAATTAAACAGGCAGACCTGGTTCTTTATGTATTCGATGTCAATGAAGGTGTTGTTGAAATAAGAACATGGCTGCAACAGGCACAGCAGGATAATTTAAAGTTTTTATTGGTTGCTAATAAAATTGATAGCCTTGGTGAAAAACCATCAAAGGAAAAATTTGCAGAACTGGATCATATTGTTTTTATCTCAGCAAAGAATAGCCTGCATACAGAAGTACTTAAGGAAAAGATGGTTGACATGATACTGGAACGCAAAATACAATCGGAAAGTACAATTATCACTAATGCGAGACACTTTCATGCTTTAAAAGAAGTAGCCCGGTCACTTAATGATATCAAAGAGGGGCTCGATAAAAAAATACCGGGAGATTTACTGGCATTGGATATCCGGCGCAGCCTTCATTACCTCGGTGAGATAACGGGGGAGATAACCAATGAAGATCAATTAGATTATATTTTCTCCAAGTTCTGCATAGGAAAATAACTATACCCTTGCTTTTTCTCTGCCCGGTTCTTTCCGGGGAAGCAAT
>CAZWIM010000004.1:0-1625 GCA_964634265.1 uncultured Chitinophaga sp.
GTTATTGGTACACAGATGAACACAAATGAACGCAGATTGATTGTCTTCGGCAGGTGGAATGGAACACGGATAACACGGATAAAAGGATGAACACGGATTTTTTGCCTGCGGCAAAGGGATAGGCTATAAAGACACAGAAAGTTTTTTCTAAGTGTTTCAGTGGCTGTAAAAGATTTTTTGTGGTCTTGGTGTCTTTGTGGGAAATAAACTGGCCTTGTTTTTGCCTTTATACGAAAGTCACCGGAAAAACGTTATAGAACGAATCCATTTGTATGAAGAATATTCTTGCCGCCGCTTTGCTGATTATAGTGTTTGCTTCCTGTAAAAAAGAAGTGTCTGACCTGCCGCCAGAAACACAGACAGGTGCCAATACATTCGGCGCCAAAGTGAATGGTGAAGTGTGGGTGCCGCAGGGCTTTGGCCCTTTTCCGGCTAACAACCTGCTGGAAGCAAGAAGGATCGGTGGTAACCTGATCATCAATGCAAGAAATTTTTCCAAATCACCAAGAGAGACAGAATTTGAATTCTTTATCAAGAATGCGAACGGCACAGGTATATACAACCTGAACACCACATCGGGTTATCCCACACAGAGTGCCAGCTATGGTTATTATGTCAAAAGAAACCTTTCGCCTACCAATGAGTTCATGACATCGGCCACGCATACCGGCACATTAACGATTACAAGATTAGATACGATCAATTTTGTAGTGTCGGGAACATTCCAGTTTACCGCTTCGGATATTTTTGGCTCCGATCCTCCCATTACCGTGAGTGAGGGAAGATTTGATATTGATTTTTGATTACACCACTGTCATGCTGAGCCTGTCGAAGCATGAATTTAATGACGTTTTTCACCCTTCCGCAATCCCGATAGCTATCGGGACAGGGTGACAATGGACGGCATGACAAACACTTTTATAATCAGAACAGAATCCGCAGCCCCAGGTTCATCATGGCTGCCAGCGGGGCGTTATCATTTACAAAGATGTATTTGCTGGGATAATCAGAAGCAGGTATCCATACCCTTCCTTCGGCATACAAAAAGAAATCAGCACCAATAGGTTTTTCCCAACCGAGACCAAGATCAGCCGTGAGCCGTTTGAAATTAGCTTTGCCTTCTCTTACCGGTACATTGTACAGGCTTGTATCAATGCTTGCAGAATGTGTATTGATGATACGGCCGGGTAATAATCCAAAACCGGCAGTGGCATAGAGGTTCCAGCCTTTTTCAATTTCACAATTTCCTTTGAGATATTTTCTCCAGCCAACGGAGAAATGTTTGAACCGCATGCTGGCCCTGTTGGTATAGTTTATTTGTTGTGGTGTGGTAAGCGGTGATTTGGCAGTTGCGGTGAGTTCGTTGGTAAACTTTCCGTTGGTGTAGTAAGCAAACCAGACATAGATGCCGTCTTTCGGTGTTAAGTTGAACAGGGCATGCACCGTATGACCGAGAGCCCAGAACTGTTGTCCTTTTTTGAAACTTCGCTGTGCGCCAAGATCTGTGGCCACACTGAACCGCATGTTTTGAGAGAATGCGGAGACAGTTACAACAATCAACAGCAGCAGTATGGTGAATCGTTTCAACAAGAAGGATAACGTTGTTGCAATGATACAGAAATAAT
>CAZWIM010000004.1:1725-78810 GCA_964634265.1 uncultured Chitinophaga sp.
ATGGTGAATCGTTTCAACAAGAAGGATAACGTTGTTGCAATGATACAGAAATAATCGGAGAGGAGTAGTTCAACCCCTCCGGGGTTATTTCCGCAGGGTGCCATTGTACCACTGGATAGACCAGTGGTTAATTGAGTTTAAGCCCTTCGGGCTTTTGAGAAATGCCTTAAGCCAGTTAGTTATGTTTTTGTGTACCGCTGTTTTCAGATATAACTCCTTTGAGTTTTTGAGAGCCCTTAAAGTGTAAAAATCAATTAGTCTCTTAAAACTTTAATAGGTAGTATATCCTTCAGGATTCAGAAAACCCCGAATGGGGTTTAATACATTAACCCCTGTTGCGAACAGGGGTTAAAAAAGTGCTAGCAGTTGCCAACCCCGGAGGGGTTGAATAATCTACAATAAGTACTTCTCGTCAAAATCTATCTTATGCTCCTTCAACAGCCGCTGATATTCATCCAGGAAGTTTTACTCTTTATGATGTTCTTTCTGTTTTTTTGATATAGTCAATAATCATGTCTTTGTCTTTTTCTGCATATGTGAATGCACCATAACCCTCCTGCCATCCAGTGAATAGCGGAAAGCCAACATGCCCCTTCATCCAGATGCTGCTGGCCACTTTGATATCCTTGACAAAATCTGCTAAACTTACAGACGGGTGGAGGTCGGATAAGATATGTATATGATCGCTTATACCGTTGATGCGATATAACATACAGTTCTGTTTGTTGATAATACCCCAGATATATTTATATAACGCTTCGTCATGTTCCGGAGTGATGGTGGGCTGACGATGCTTTGTACCAAAAACAATGTGGTAATAGATCTTTCGGTAACTGCTCATATTTTGATAAGGTTTAGTTTTAGTTCAACCCCGCCAGGGTGTTGGCTATCTTATGTGGCATAGTACCAATGGATAGACAAGTGGTTAATCAAATTTAAGCCCTTCGGGTTTTTTGGGAAAGTATAAAACAGAAAAGCCACCCTGCATAACAGGATGGCTTTTACAGAAGAGGAGATGATAATTATTTCATCAGCTTCAGCTCTTTAATGATATTGCTGCCGCCGCCTAATTTGTCGATACACCACAATACATAACGGATATCAACACAGATAGTACGGTTGAGGTCTTTATCAAATGCCAGTTTGTGACTCAGCGCTTCGTAGTTGCCATCGAAAGCAAGCCCGATCAGTTCACCTTTGTTATTCAGCACAGGAGAACCGGAGTTACCACCGGTGATATCATTAGTAGTAATGAATCCTATCACCAGGTCTTTACGGGTGGGATCCATATACTGACCGAAATCTTTTTTCTTCAGCAATTCGATCTGCTTTGCAGGCAGGTCAAATTCATAATCGCCTGCTTTATATTTTTCCAGCAGACCTTTGGAAGTGGTAACATAATCATAGAACACAGCATCTCTTGGCCTGTATGATTTTACATTACCATAGCTCACTCTCATGGTGAATGTGGCATCCGGGTACATCATTTTCGCTTTTACCGGATCCATTTCCATGATACCTTTCAGGTATAACCTGCCGAACTCAGCATTTTTCGCATTGAACTGCTGGAAATATGGAGCATACTTGCTGTTATAATTTTTCAGGAAAGCAGAAGCATGGCTGAAAGCCGGGTCATCCTGCAATTTCAGCGCATCCGGATTGGCAGCAAAGGCAGCCCACTTGGCATCATCCAGTATCATGGTGTTGCTGAACATATCAGCAGCATATTTCTTATAGGTGGCATCGTCATTCAGCGGGCCGTATTTATCTTTTACAGCGCCGTAGAAACCGATAGGGTGCTGTTCTTTGTCTACATTTTCATAGAACATGCGGGTAACAGCGGCTACAATATTCTGGTCAGATGGTTTGTTCTCATCTTCGAGGAAAGATTTGCGCTGGTTAGTAGCAGCATCCATTGCTTTTTTGATATCTGCCTGTGGTGTACCTGGTTTAAGCAACAGGTTCTCCAGTTGCATCAGCGAAGCAGCAAAACCAACCAGGGGAGAACCAAAAATACCTTCATTCATGTACATTCTTACTTTGGCATAAGGTCTCCATGCATCATAAGCTTTACCCCAGTCAGCAAACAGGTTTTCATATTCCGGTTTTCCTTTTGCCCATGCATTGAATTTGGTTTCAGCGTTTACTTTTTGCCCATATACATCGTATTTCAATAACTGTTTTGTTTCACCATCAAAGAACTTCCAGTAGTTGGCGATACCTGCATAGGAAGAAGCCAATTGCAGTTTAACAGCAGGATCTTTCTTCATTTCTTCAAACATATACTTCAGGCGAACATCACGCAATGATACCAGTGTAGGATTGTTGATGTCAGTAGCCAGCTTGATACCATAAGAACTTTCGTAACGGTTGGTACCACCGGGATAACCCCAGATCATGGAGAAATCACCATCTTTCAACGGCTTCAGTGAAACGGGCAGGTACCACTTTGGTTTCATTGGAATGTTACCATCAGTTGCTTCATCTCTTTTGGCGGGGCTTCCATCGGGTTTGGTGTACACACGGAAAACAGAGAAGTCGCCGGTGTGGCGTGGCCATTCCCAGTTGTCAGTATCGCCGCCGAACTTACCCACACTTTCAGGAGGTGTGCCTACAAGGCGAATATCAAAGTAGCGCTGGTATACAAAAGCAAGAAACTGGTTGCCTTTGAATAAGGCGCTAACCCTTGTTTCAATGTTTTTATCCGCATCACTCATTCTTTTATTAATAGCAGCGAGTACAGCATTTTGCTTTTGTACTCTTTCAGCTCCGGTAAGACCTTTCAGTGAGTCCATCACTTCTTTGGTCACATCATCAATACGTAAAAGGAATTGTACTGACAGATTTGTTCTGATCTCTTCAGCTTTGTTTTTAGCATAAAAACCATCTTTCAGGTAGTTATGGTCCATCGTACTGGCAGAGGCAATGGCATCATACCCGCAGTGGTGGTTGGTAAAGATCAGGCCTTCGGCACTTACGATCTCACCGGTACAACCGCCGCCAAAGATGATGATCGCATCTTTCAGCGAGGCTTTATTGACATTGTACAGTTGTTCTTTGGTGAGCTTTAATCCTTTTTTCACCATGTCGTTATACACCTGCTGACCCAGCAGCAGCGGCAGCCACATACCTTCGTCGGCAAATGACCGCACGGCAAGGCTGATAAATAATACAATCGTTAAGAGAAACTTCTTCATATTGGAAAATTTAGGGGGCAAACCTACGTAAAAACGGGCAGCGAAGTGCTGAGTTTCGTCGGGATTTACTATTTTGAATACCCAATCATTTGTTTATGAGATTCAATCGTTTGTCCTTTGTTTTGCTGGTATTTTCTGCTGTTTTAATTCATTCCTGTAGTAAGAAAAGCGGGGGAGGGGGCGGCAACCCGCCACCACCGAATGTTCCGGGTTGTGCTTCCAACACTGCTCCTGCCAGCGGAACCATGCTGACTACAACGTCTGTTACACTTAGCTGGACTTCCGTAAGCGGTGCTACCGGTTATGATGTTTACCTGGGAACAACATCCAGTCCTTCAACAATCATTGCCAGCAATGTTACTGCGACAAGTTATAATTATTCTGTTCCTGTCACCGCTACCAGCACTACGTATTACTGGTATGTGCAGCCCAAAAATGCTGCCGGCGGAGCTACAGGCTGTGCTACTACCGTAACAGCATTTACGTATACCGTAATACAGGCACCACCAGCTTTTGGTTATTATGTGGTTGGCTACCTGCCTTCCTATAGAAGTGTGACCAGTATACCGGATGTGAAATTCAGAATGACGAATGTGGTGGTGTATGCCTTTTATGCAGTAAACACTGCCGGTACTTTGTCTGCACCTTCGTCGCCGGCGTCTACATTGGTGGCGGTAAGGGATAAGGCAAGGGCCAATAATGCCAAAGTGCTTTTGGGGATCAACGACGGCAGCGGCGATGGCAAAACGAATTTTAAAAACATGGCGTCTACTGCCGCAGGCCGCAATAATTTTATTAAAGATGTAATGAATGTGGTAAGGGCCAATAACCTGGATGGAGTGGATATGGACTGGGAATTTCCCAGCACATCCGATGGTACTGATGCAACATTTACTTTACTGATGAAAGAGCTGAGTGATTCACTGCACAGGGATGGACGTTATTATTTATCAGCAGCCATCACAGCCGGTAAATATGCCGGTGGTATCCGTGATGCCATCCGGGCAGAGATTTTCCCTTATGTTGATTTCTTCAACATCATGGCATATGATGATTTCAGTACTTCGGTTCCTTACCGGCATCACAGTGATTACACACTGGCAACTGTTTGTCTGAATTACTGGCTGACCACCCGTGGTATGCCTGCTTCCAAAGCTGTATTGGGCATACCGGCCTATGGAAGGCCTTCAGGTATTACACAATCCGGAACAGTACTTACTTATAATGCTATACTCGGCCAGGGGGGAAATTCCCAACTGGACTCAGCAATTGTAACAGCCGGCGGGTTTACTAACTATACAATCTATTATAACGGGCAATACACTACAAAACGCAAAGCCAAACTAGCGAAGGATATTGCCAATGGCGTAATGTTCTGGGAGAAAGGACAGGATGCACATGATGTCAACTCATTGATGAAAGCAGCCTGTGATACGGTGGGAAGGGCTTACTGAGGGAGTTTAATGTTTAAAGTTGAAAGTTTAAGGTTAGCCTTCTGCAACGATACGCTTTCACTGGTTGGTTGCTTAAGCAAGAGGTTAGTTTCACAATTGTCTCCATCGCAGCAGGGCAGTGCGTTAGTGTGGCAAACAGGGCATTGATAATGTCCATGCACATGAACGAGTGTAACAATATGACCGCAGAAATGGCAGCGTTGGGGTTGCATAATGATTTATTCAACGGGTTGGTTCAATACTTTCCAAAGTAAGTCTTTCAGTTCCGTAAGCCCTTTATTGGTGACAGATGAAATGAAAAGATGAGGAATGTTTTCCGGTAATTGTTTTTCTATCTCAGCTTTCAGTTCATCATCCAGCATATCACTTTTACTAATAGCGATGATGAATTGTTTATGTAATAACTCAGGGTTGTATTGTTCCAGTTCATTTACCAGTATGTCAAATTCCTTTTTATGGTCATTACTGTCTGCTGGTATCAGGAATAATAAAACAGAGTTTCTTTCGATATGCCGCAGGAAACGGTGACCAAGTCCTTTTCCTTCAGCCGCACCTTCTATTATTCCGGGCAGATCGGCAATGCAAAAGCTTTTACCATCTCTGTATTCCACGATGCCGAGATTAGGAGTGATGGTGGTGAAAGCATAATCAGCAATCTTGGGCTTAGCCGCAGTGATGACTGATAATAGTGTTGACTTGCCTGCATTGGGAAACCCAACCAATCCTACATCTGCCAGCACTTTCAGTTCCAGAATTTTCCAGCCTTCTATTCCGGGCAGACCCGGTTGGGCATATTCAGGTGCCTGGTTGGTAGGGGTGGCAAAATGAGAATTACCCAATCCGCCTTTACCGCCCGGCAGCCAGATTACTTCCTGTCCGTCTTCTAAAATTTCTACTTCCTGCTGACCGGATTCTTCATCTCTTGCCACGGTTCCTAAAGGCACTTCAATAATAATATCTTTTCCATCCCGGCCATGACAATTATTGGCGCCGCCTTTTTCTCCATCTTCCGCCAGCACATTTTTATAGTAGCGTAAATGGAGTAAGGTCCAGAGGTTTCTGTTTCCTTTCAGTATTATATGAGCCCCACGGCCACCATCACCACCATCGGGGCCACCCATTGCGGTGAACTTATTGCGCATAAAATGCTTGTTGCCAGCCCCGCCATGTCCGCTGCGACAAAATATCCGTATCTGGTCAACAAAATTGCTTTTTTCCAAAACCGTATTTTTATAGTGTGCTGCAAAAATATACTTTAGTGGTCACTAACAACCAACTTATGAAGTACTTGCTGTTATTGTTTGCTATTCCTTTTTTGTCAGCCAGTGAATGCGGCAACAAAAAGGAAAAAGATGCTGTTTCAGGAAACAATGATACAACCACCCTGCCTGCCTGTGTGCAAAAGCTCATTGATGATGCAAAAAAAGAAGACCCGCCCATGCCACCGGTGCAGGTGGATGAATATTTATATAAGGGTAAAAAAGTATACCTGTTTACTGCACAGTGCTGTGATTTTTATAATATAGTCTATGAGGACAGTTGTAAGAATGTTTGTGCGCCATCTGGCGGTTTTACAGGGAAAGGCGATGGCAAATGTCCCGATTTTGATTCTACTGCGAAACTGGTCAAAACAATCTGGAAAAACCCGGATAATAAATGAGATATAAAGTACTTAAACGAAAAATGCCCCGTCAGAGCCGACAGGGCATTTTTACTTCAGGGACATTGTTATTGAACCACAATCTTAGTATTGTAAACTGACCTGTTGGCATGATCAGTTACTTTCACCAAATATACTCCTTTTGAAGAGGATGAATTCAGTCGTACAGTCTGCGTTTGTTTTTCTCCGGCTACACTTACAATCTGCTGCAGCACCTGCCTTCCCATTACATCGGTAACCTGTATAGTGTACTGACCAGCTTCCAGTTCATTGAACTGAATAGCGAACTGGTTATTGGTAACAGGGTTGGGATAAATAGCAATTTTGCCATCGCCAGAATTAGGTTCAGTATTACGGCTGATTAATTCCACTGTATTGCCTTTGGCCTGTGTGCCTGTATTTAACAGGTTGCCATTGGCCAGGTCAGAACTTTGCCATACTGTACCGGTAATAGTATAAGGAGTGGCTGTCAGTGATTTCATATCAACTGTATAATAAGAACTGGCCAGCATGGCGCTGCTTACTAATACTTTGTTGTCGTTGGTCACAGCAGCACCGTTCACGGTAAATCCATTAGGTAATCCTGAAATAGTACCAAGATGGGTGGCTACTTTGGTTTCGAGGTTAATCTTAAATACCTGGTTGCGGGCAGAGAATACAAATAAGTTACCCGCATCATCTGCAATAATGTCGCCACCATAGCTGCTGCAGGAGTTGTGTATAGAAACTCCTTTATTAGCCTGGTCGTCAGCAATGGTGCCCAGATCAGTGATGCTGAGTTTTTTTCCAACAGTGAAACGGATCAATTGCGTGGCATCATTGGTCATAGCATAACCATAACCATCAGAAGCGATCACCATTCTTGTTACGATATTACCCTGGTCAGATGATTTTACCGGTTTGCCGGTAAAGGCCTGGTCAGTTACGTAATATACTTTCATTGTCTTCAGATCAATATAGCGTAACTGATCAATGAACATGGGAGTGTAATAAAGACGATTGTTTTTCTTGTCATATGCCATGGCAGCCACGCCGGTAGCAAAAGCCGCATTCACATAAGTACCAAAACGGCTGTCTTGCAAAGGCGCTTCAAACTGCTTGCGGGTAGTAGCATTATAGGCCAGCAATGAAGCATCATTACCACTAAGCAATACCTGACTGTATTCGCCATTTTGCAGGTTGATTTTTCTCAGGTAATTCCAGTTAGCGCCACCTTGCAGTACATCCGTAACTGCATAGGCAAAACGATCGGCCTGCTGGGCGGTGAGTGTGGAAGTCAGTAAAAGAGCTCCCGTAAAAAGGGAGAAAAAGGGTAGACATTTTCTCATACACAACGGTTTAAGAGTTTACAATCGGATAAAGTGAAATTTAAATTACGATTTTTTCCAAACCGGGGAAAGAAATTTTTACAGGCGGTTGCCTATTTTTTAAAGGGCTTATACATACCTGCCTGTACCTGTCTGCCTTCAGGAATACTTGCCAATGGCTCAGTTGGCCTCAGGTGCTGAAAGCACTCCCCGGGTAGTTGCTGGTAGAGTTTGGTTCCTTCTGTTTTCCAGGTGATCATTTCATCAGATACTTCTTTGATGATCTTACCGGGATTACCAGCCACCAGGCTGCGTCGGGGTATTTTTTCATCTTGTTTAATAAAACTCAGCGCACCGACAATGCATTCGTCACCCAGCTCCACATTGTCCATAATGACAGCGTTCATCCCCACCAAACAATTCCTGCCAATCATTGCTCCATGTATGATGGCCCCGTGACCGATATGTGCGCCTTCCTTTAATAAAACAATTACTCCCGGAAACATATGAATGGTGCAGTTTTCCTGCACATTGCAGCCGTCTTCAATGATGATCTGGCCCCAGTCTCCACGCAGTGCTGCACCCGGGCCGATATAACAGTTCTTCCCAATGATCACATTGCCGGTCACTGCTGCCTGTGGATGTACATATGATGTTTTATCAATCACTGGTGTAATGTTATTAAAAGAATAAATCATCTGATGAATTTTTTTCCTGATATCAAAAATCGTTTTTCTTTTTTAGAAAACGTACTGCGGCATTGCTGTATAGTTTCGCTACCATAATCAACAATGTATGGAAAAAAAATTTGTGGCAATTAATTATATCACTTGTACGCCGGAGTACCGGGAGAGATTTGAATATTTATTTGGAACAAGGGCTGCTGCGATAGACACTTTACCAGGCTTTATTGATATGTATGTATTAAAGCCGGTTAAAGAATCAGATGCCTACCTGGTGATCAGTCATTGGAAGGATGAAGCATCTTTTCAGCAATGGACAAAATCAGATGCGTTTCTGCAGGGGCATAAAAGAGGATTTGAAGACCTGGCCAAAGCCAAAGTAGAAGGAAAGCCGGTACCAATGACAAGTGATTTTAAAACTTATGAAATCATTGCGAGATGACAGAGGCTACTAAGAAACAAAAAATGCTCACCTGGTTAAAGCGTCTTGGTTTCTGGGGCTTTTTATTCTTTTTGCTGAAAGGATTAGTTTGGCTGGCGCTGGGATACTGGGTCTTTAAATAAGTTTCTTATCAGTCCGGTAACAAAGGCCTTTGAAAACGGCTACTTCATGGTCTTTTTGATTACGGATAGAAATATGATAAAGCCCGGTGGACTTTCCATTGTGCAATTCTTTGGCTTCAGCTGTCAGCACATCACCTACATGAACGGGTTTAATGAAGTTGATAGAAGTATCCAGTGCTACCGACAAAACATTCCGGTTATTACAGGCAAAGGCGAAGGCACTGTCGGCGAACGAGAAAGGAACCCCGCCATGTACAATACCAAAACCATTGACCATTTCCTGGCGAACGGTCATCCGGATGCGGCTGTAGCCTTCTTTTATTTCAAGGACTTCAATCCCCAGCCATTGGCTGAAGAAGTCGTTTTCCATCATATGATTTACCACATCATTTGCCAGCTTGTCTTTATCATTGCTCATTGATAATTGTTTATTGAATATTTTTATTTACCCTTAAACACCGGTTGCCTTTTCTCTAAAAAAGCATTAATGCCTTCGTTATAGTCGTATGTCATTGCTGCCCTTTGCTGAAATACGTCTTCTTCCAGTAATTGTTCTTCATAAGTGGAATGAAATGACATATTCAGCAGTTGCTTGGTCAGCGCCAGCCCTTCTGTCGGCATTTGTGAAAGGGTAGCAGCTATTTTTTTACTTTCTTCAGCAAATGTTTCATCGGGAAAAACTTTGTACAGCATACCCATTCTTTCTGCGTCAGCAGCAGAAACTTTATCACCCAGCATAGATAAGGCTGATGCTTTTTGCCAGCCAATCAATCTTGGAAGGAAAAAAGTACCGCCACTATCGGGTATCAAACCGATTTTTGAAAAGGCCTGGATAAAAGAAGCAGATTGTGCAGCTACTACCACATCACAACAAAGAGCAATGTTAGCCCCGGCGCCGGCAGCTACACCGTTTATTGCTGCTACAACAGGTTTGTCCAGTTTTCTTATCCTTGTTACGATCGGGTTGTAATGTTCGGATAATATCTGTTTGATCTCAATACGGTTTTCGCCCACCAGTTCACTAATATCCTGGCCGGCACTGAAGGCTTTTCCATTGCCTGTTATATAAACAGCCCGTACAGTTTCAGTTTTGCATTCATCCAGCACAGCCTGCATTTGCAGCGCCATTTCCCGGTTGAAGGAGTTGAATTTGTCGGGGCGGTTCAGGGTAATAAAGGCAACAGAGTCCCTGGTTTCAAATTGAATGGAAGACATAATAGGAAAAGTGTTTATTCAAACCTAATCCCGATAAATATCGGGACTTAAATCGGCAATCAAAAATCTATTAATGGCACTTAAAATAATCAAACGGCTCTTTACAATCATCACATTGATATAATGCTTTGCAGGCGGTGGAACCGAACTCACTTACACGATGTGTATGCCATGAATTACAATGCGGGCACTGCACTGCTTCATCAGCCGCAAATAATTTATCGTTACAAACCTGTTGCTTTGGATTGGGAGGAGCGATGCCGTATTCTTTTAATTTTCTTTTACCTTCTTCACTCATCCAGTCGGTGGTCCAGGCAGGGCTGATAGCATGAGTGACTTTTACTTTTTTAAAACCAAGTGTGGCCATTTCAATTTTAATGGCGGCAGCAATCATATCCATAGCCGGGCATCCGGTATAGGTAGGAGTAATGATGACCTCCAATTCGTCGTCACTCATTTTTATATCACGGACAATACCCAAATCAACAATAGATAATACGGGGATTTCCGGATCTTTTATTTCTTCCAGGTAAGCGAATAAAGCTTTTTTATCAATTGTTGTTGTTTTCATTCCATCTCTCACATAGGTTTACCATTCGGAACCGGGATAGGCTCTCTGCATGTATTGAAGATCTGAAAGGATATAACCAAGATGTTCAGTGTGGGTGCCTTTTTTGCCACCTGTTTGCATATAAATATTTTCAGGAACCATAAGTGTTGCATCTTCAAATACCGCTTTCACTTTATCATGCCAGTCATTTTTCAGCGATGCCACATCAATACCCGATTCTTGTTCATAAGTAGCCGGTATGAATAACTCACCGGTATATCTCCAGATTTCATCTATAGCGGTAAGCATCCTTGAGTGGCTTTCTTCGGTACCATCACCCAGCCTTATCACCCATTCGCTGCTCCACCGTAGGTGGTATTTTACTTCTTTCAACGATTTTTCTGCAATGGCAGCAATTGTTTTATCCTGTGAATCGAGTAAATACTGGTAAAGATGAAATTGAAAATTGCTGAAGAGGAACTGTCTCAGCATGGTTTGTGCCCAATCGCCATTAGGCTGCTCTACCAGTAAACAGTTTTTGAATTCTCTTTCTGTTCTCAGGTAGGCCAGGGAATCTTCTGTTGATCCGTCAGCTTTGAGTTGCGCAGCGTACTGGTAAAAACTTCTTGCCTGGCCAATCAGGTCAAGCGAAATATTCGTAATAGCTATATCCTGTTCCAATATAGGTCCATGTCCGCACCACTCACTGTTTCGCTGACCCAGAATTAGTGCATTATCCGCCAAATGAAGTGTATAATCAATCAGGGCACTCATTACATGTAGTTTACTTCGTCAGGTAAATTATAAAAAGTCGGGTGCCGGTAAATTTTATCAACTGCAGGTTCATATAATTCGCCAGCTTCTTCAGGGTTTGAGGCTGTGATGTATTTGCTTTCCACCACCCAGATGCTTACTCCTTCCATCCTGCGGGTATAAACATCCCTGGCATTTTCAATAGCCATTTGCGCATCTGCTGCATGCAGACTGCCTGCATGTTTGTGATCCAAACCGTTTTTACTCCGGATGAATACTTCCCACAAAGGCCAGTCGTGACCAGAAGTTTTGCTGTCTGTTTTTCCTCCTCCCTTTTCTTCCGGGATGTCACCGTAATAAAATTTTCTGATGAAGTTCATGTTCGATGTTTTAGGCTGCTATTTCTTTTTGTTTGGCTGCTCTTTTGGCTGCATGGGCTGCTGCAGCTTCTCTTACCCATTCACCATTTTCCCAGGCTTTGCGGCGGGCATCTAAACGTTGCTTATTACAAGGTCCGTTACCTTTTACCACCTGCCAAAATTCATCCCAGTTGATCTCGCCGAAATCATAGTGCTTTCTTTCTTCGTTCCATTTTAATTTATCATCGGGCAATTTCATGCCTAATGTTTTTATCTGTTCAGCGATCATATCAACAAAATTCTGTCGCAGTTCATCATTGCTCTTTCTTTTGATCTTCCACTTCATACTTTGGTCACTGTTTGTACTTTCTGTATCACGGGGCCCGAACATCATCAGTGCCGGCCACCACCAGCGGTTGATGGCATCCTGGCACATGGCTTTTTGCTCATCCGTTCCTCTGGATAAAACCAGTAAGGCTTCAAAGCCCTGGCGTTGGTGAAAACTTTCTTCTTTGCAAATACGAACCATGGCCCTGGCATAAGGTCCGTATGAGGTTCGGGTCAGCATTACCTGGTTCATAATGGCAGCGCCATCAACGAGCCAACCAATGGCGCCGATATCAGCCCATGTGAGTGTGGGATAATTAAAAATGGAAGAATACTTTGCTTTACCACTGTGCAGGTCGTTGATCATTTCTTCTCTTGACTGGCCCAATGTTTCAGCAGCTGAATAGAGATAAAGCCCATGACCTGCTTCATCCTGAACTTTGGCCAGCAAAATGGCTTTACGTTTTAATGAAGGAGCCCGGGTTATCCAGTTGCCTTCGGGCAGCATTCCCACTATTTCACTGTGGGCATGCTGACTGATCTGCCGCAGGTTGGTTTTGCGGTAGGCATCCGGCATCCAGTCTTTGGGTTCGATTTTGACTTCGTTGTCAATTTTTTGCTGAAAAATTTGTTCTAAATCCTGAACAGACATAGCGTTTAATAATTGAATTTCAAATTTACAGAAACAAACGCCTGTTTGATTTTTTTGTTGACAGAATCAAACTTTCTCCATCTGCTTCATTTTCAAAAAGCCATTCTATCCCGCTGGTGCATTTTAAAATCGGAAAGTACAGGAATCTCCCTGTTTCGTACCTGATTTTGATTAATGTGACCTTTGTCGCCTGTTCTGTTATTGATTTTGAGGTATTTTGAGTCATAAATCTGCTCCATGCTACAGGAATATTTTAAAAAATTCCGGGATAATATCATTGGTATTGACACAGAATTCGAAACACCTTATGGGCTAAAAAAAATGATCTATGCTGACTGGACAGCCAGCGGCAGGGCCTATCGCCCGATCGAGCAGCGATTGCAAAATGAAATTATGCCCTTGCTGGCCAATACGCATACCGAAACAACCGTAACCGGTACGGCCATGACCCGGGCTTATGAACAGGCTAAGAACATCATCAAACAACATGTAAATGCAGGGACTGATGATGTCATCATTTTTGCCGGCAGCGGAATGACCGGGGCTGTAAATAAGTTGCAACGTTTACTGGGGCTTCGTATTCCGGAAAGAATCATGGATTATGTAAGACCGGGACGATTACCCTCTCATGATGAACTGGCCAACAGCAAAGTGAAGATTCACTCACTTTTCAGCAACTATTTAGATATTGATCCCGAATTAAAGCCTGTGATATTTGTTTCGCATATGGAGCATCATTCCAATCAAACTTCCTGGTTGGAGACAATTGCCGATGTGGAAATTATTCCAAATGATGAATCCGGGAATATTGATCTTTCAGGTTTCGAAGCATTGCTGAACAAATACAAAAACAGGAAGAATAAAATTGCAGCTATTACAGGCTGTTCAAATGTTACAGGTATTCAAACACCCTATCACCAGGTGGCCCAGATTGTTCACCGGCACGGAGGTCTTTGCTTTGTTGATTTTGCCTGCTCTGCCCCTTATATAAAAATTGATATGCATCCAGCTTTGGAGGACGGAAACCTGGATGCTATTTTCTTTTCACCACATAAATTCCTTGGCGGGCAGGGAACACCCGGTGTGCTCATCTTTCATAAAAAACTATATAAAAACGTAATACCCGATCAGCCCGGTGGCGGAACAGTTACTTACACGAATCCATGGAAATACCATGAATACATATCCGATATCGAACACCGGGAAGATGGTGGCACTCCTCCCTTTTTGCAGGGAATAAAAGCAGCGCTGGCTGTCAGGCTTAAAGAAGAAATGGGAGTGGAGAATATGCTCAAAAGAGAGGAAGAGATATTAAAAATCATTTTTGATAAACTGCCTTTGATTCCCGGAGTGGAAATATTGGAAGGACAAAATCAGCGACGGGTGGGGGTAATTTCTTTTATCATAAACGGAGCACATTTTAACCTGGTGGTAAAGTTGCTGAATGACCGATTTGGCATACAAACAAGAGGCGGCTGTGCCTGTGCCGGTACTTACGGGCATATGTTACTGCATGTGGACCAGTTACATTCCTACGAGATACTGGACGAGATCCACCATGGTGATCTTTCCTGCAAGCCCGGGTGGATCAGGATGTCGGTACACCCGGTTATGACTGATGAAGAAATTCGTTTTATTCTTGAAGCTATTGAGCAGGTGGCGTTGCATTACAATAAATGGAAAGCAGACTATGTGTATGAGCCAGATACGAATGAGTATCATCATTCAGCTTTCAGCGATAGAACTGCTGCGGTTGTTAGCGATTGGTTTGATAAAGGATTTTCCTGATCATAAACATCAGATCAGCCCTTTTTCATAAGCCAGTGCAAGGGCCTGTGCTTTGCTGTTTACATGCAGTTTGGCATAAATATTCAGCACATGCCGCTTGGCAGTGTTGGGGCTGATGTCTAAACGGTTGCCAATTTCTTTATACTGTAAGCCCTGCACCAGCAACTTCAAAATTTCCTGTTCTCTTTCAGTCAGGTTAAATGGTGTTTTTTCTTTTTCATCATTTTTTTTCTGAACCAGGGACACAGTGTTGTTCTGGACTAGTTGTAAAATCTTGTGGGCGATTCCCGGAGAGATCGGGCCTACACCATTTTCATGCATTTGTAATAAAACCTCTGCAATATTCTCAGCACTTTCATCTTTTAACAAATAACCAAATGCCCCGGCTTTGATAGCCTTGAAAATTTTCTCTTCATCATCAAAGATGGTGAGCATTACAAATTTCACTGAGGGATATAAATAAGAGCCGGCGGCAACAGCATCCACCCCATCCATTTCAGGCATTTCCAAGTCCATCAGCACCACATCGGGTATTTTTTCCATTGGCAATAGCTTCATCTTTTCCAGGAAATCTTTTCCATTTTCGGCTGTTAGTGATGTTTCAAAAGACGGGTTGCTGAGCAACTTATCACGGATAATAATCCTGTTGCCGGGTTTGTCATCTACAATGGCAATTTTTATGGGCATACGTTTAAACAGTAATGGTTATTTGAGTGCCTTTATTAGTTTCTGATTTTAACTGCAAGGACAGGCCCGATTCGGCGGCACGATATTCCATATTATACAAGCCGTTTCCTTTTTCTTCTTCTTTCATTGTATCCGGCTTAAACCCTTTACCATCATCTGTTATCCTCAGCTCCCAATTTTTTTCGTTATAAAAACTTGAGATACTGATTAGCGAGGGGCTGGCATGTTTAATACTGTTCGATACAGCTTCCTGTACAATACGTACAAGGTTAAGTGCTTTAGTGTAATGCAGTGAAAGTTGTGGTGGTGCTTCTCCTTCCACTTTAAAATGAATATGGTTGTAGTATTTGGCAAACGGTTGTATAAAATTCCGGATGCGGACCAGACAATCTTCAGCAGTATAGCTTTCTTTTTTCAATGCCCAAACGGTTTCCCGGAGCGATGTTATAATATCCTTGGAAGCAAATTTTAAATCACTGATTAACTCTTGCTGCCGGTTTTCTTCTTTTGCTTTTTCCAATAATTCGGTGTTGTATAAAACAGCATTGGCATATGCGCCGAGGCTGTCATGCAGGTCTTTGGAAATACGTTCCCGTTCCTCTTTTAGTTGCCGTTCGTTTTCCAGTAGCTGCAATTTTGCAGCATACTTTCTTTTGTTTCTCTGATTGATAAAATAATACAATAATGACAGGACTAATATACCAAGACCGGCCCTGAACCACCATGTTCGCCAGAAAGGCGGACGGATAGTAATATGTATTTCTTTCAACGGGGCGGCATCCTTATCAAATGAACGGGAAGCATAGATTTTAAATATATACCTCCCCGGTGGCAAACTGTAGCGGATTGTTTGCATCCCGTCGCTCTGTATCCATTCTTTATCAATTCTATCCATTTGGTATTGGTACAGATACTGGTCGGGGCTATAATTCCCCATAGCGACAAAATCGAATGAAAGCGAATTATGTGTATAAGGCAGTACCAGTTTGTCTATTTTCCAGGCAGCAGTATCTTTTATGGCATCCTGGTTATTGGCCAAAATGCGGGTAAAGATCAGGCTGAGATTTTCTTCCTGCCCGCCGATGGATGCCGGAAAAAAACTACTTACCCCATTTACACCCCCGAAGAAGAGTTCTCCATCCGCCGCTTTTGCTGTTACATTGGTATTAAACTCATTTTCCTGCAGGCCGTCTTCTTTTTTTAATTGATGAACCACTTTGCCATTTTTTATTTTAAGAATGCCTTTATTTGTGCTGCACCAAAGATTATTGTCTTCATCCAAGTCCATGGCATAAATGCATTCATCGGGCAGACCTGTTTCCTTGTTAAACTGTTGAAGAATTTTTGCAGCTGTATCAATAACAAAAATTCCATTGTTGGACCCGATGTAAATATTTTTTTTACTGTCTGTTGCAAAGCATCTTACATAGCCGGTATTTTTGAAGGGTATTTTTTTTACCGGGGCAGATATTTTTGCATCCAGAAAAATAAGTTCATTGTTAGTATGTGTAATGATATACGGAGGGTAATACAAACCACCCATTGTATAACCATCAGTAATTTTCTCTTCCTCCACGGTTAAAGGATAAAAGCCGATCCTGTAGAGATTTGTTTCTTGCTGAATAACAGAGCCCTTGTCAGATTGCATTAAATAGTCTGAGAAATAGTTGGCCCCGCTTTTCGTTTTCGGGAGTTTGCTTTTAATGGGTATGCTGTGAATTCCGGATAAATCACTGTTGAGTTCCCACACCTTCTTTTCACCCTGAGCAAAAACAATATAATTGCCATCTGGTTTTTTTACGATGGCATTTGGCGAAGCAACAGCCCCGGTCCAGTTTGTAAATTTTATGTGTTTTTGTAAGCGTTGAAGAGTATCGTAAATCAGAATACCGTTATTTCTGGCTCCTGTCAGTATCCTGTTGTTGCCTTTATCAGGCAGCACAGCTATGATAAAATTCTTTTCCTCCTCCCCGCTGTTGTAATATTTAACCGGGTAGTTGTTACGGATAATTTTTCTGATTCCTCCGCTAACTGTTTGCAGGTAGAGGTTTCCAAAATTATCTTCATATATATCAACAATGGCATTATTATGCGCCACCGGCTGGTTTTGAAAATCCACTATCTCTGACATCAGCTTCAGCTCTGAAGTGTCGGCTTCAAATAAGCGGTCATTCAGTGAAACCAGCGTCTTTGCTCCCCAGTGGTAGATGCAAAACCTACCAACATATCCATTCAGAGGTGCCCTTATCGGCAGGGTTTTATTGATTCGGGTGACGAAATTGTAAATTTCAATGGAGGCATCAGAAGTCTTATAGGTATAATAATAGACTTCATTTTCATTTTTCATATGCAGAAAAAAAGAGGATAGGTTGGCAATGGGGGTTGATTTTGCTACCAGCTTTTTATTTTTCAGGTCCCACAAATAAATAAACCCGCCCATACTCCATACTGCCTTATGCCCGGTTATATTATCACCAATTGAAGGCCTATAATCAGAGTTGTGTCCATAATCGGGAAACCCGGTTTTTATATAAGAAGATACTGTATAATCCTTCTGGCTTATACCAATAATTTCAGCAGATTGTGTATATATGTAAATGTTTCCTTCGTCTTCGCCAATAAACTGAGCAGGGGATTTGCTCTCTTCCTTATAGGTATATACAGCGGTAAACTTATTTCCGTCAGCTTCATACCGGCTCAGGCCACGGGAATGGCTTACCAGTAAAACATCATTACTACCCTTAAAAAAATCACAGTGTTGGTTATCTGCCAGGCCAGGCTGTAAAGGAACGGTAAGAAAATTCTTTCCATCAAAACGCTGTATGCCATTAGGGAAAGAAATCCAGCAAAAATTGTTTTTATCAAAACCGATATCGTTGATGGTGCTTTGCAGTAAGCCCTCGTTTACGTTATAGCTGAAAGTATTATAGCGGCTGATGGCCTGGCCATACAACGGCCTGAAAAAGGCTGTCAGTATAAGATAAATCAGTATCAGGCACCGTTTTGCCAAGCTGTGCAGTTAATTATTCCTTCAAATTACGGAATAGGTTTTTAATATACATGTAATCCAAATGGATTATAGGCGAGGTAATCCGGTCAAAATAAATTTGTTTTTCTGCTAATTCCAACTAACTGGTATGAGAAGATTTTATCTATTATTTTTTATAACTTTTACACAGTTAATTTCTTTCGGCCAATCCGCTGAGGTGGAACCAAATAATAGTTTCAACACAGCCAATTTATTATTGATGGCAGATCCGACCGATGCCAGTTTGGGCGGGGCAGATACGGTGGATTATTATCGCCTTCATTTTAACTATAATGCTAATTTTTATTTGATTCTTACAGCTACTAACATTGCTGTGAGCGGCCCCCCCAGCTCCTTACAAATGAATTTCTACAACACACTTCGTGTCAGCGGTCAGTATGTAAGTACTATCTATAGCGGATCAATTAATTTAAACGCAGGGGCCACATTTTCTGACACCATCATTGTCTGCGGGCAAGCGATTGATAGTTTTTACCTGAAATTTAAAAGCTTTGGAACAATTGATTACAACATAGAATGGTTTCCCGCTAATGCGTTTGCCAACGACGGGTATCAAAATAATAATACTTTTGCCACGGCTTCTTCTTTTACATATAATATTCAAAAAGAAGGCTCTGTAAAATATCTGTTTTGGAATGGCCCGAATTGGGATACAGTTGATTACTTCAGGTCAATACTGCCGGCAGCAAATTATGATAGTGTACGCCTGAACATACGGGCGCAAAGTAACAGTTGCTCGGGAACCAAATGGATTAAATATTTCTGTTACAAAAACGGGAACACCGTGCCCTTTGCCACAGGCTTTGTAGGCAACGACTCTGCCATTAACTCATATGAGGAAGTGAACACCCACATCCTGTTAAATAACATGACGCAGGGCGATACGCTGTTTGTAAAATTTATTGCTACCGGGCCATTTGGCTACAGGTTTGATTATAAGTACATAGATCCTTATGATGATGATGAAGATAATTGCTGTATTTATAATGCTATATCGCTGGATGAAGGGGTAACAGCGGGGGGCAATGTGGGTGAGTATAATTCTGGCACAAACCAGTTTATTGACCAGTTTGATATGTACAAGATTATTCTTCCGCATGATGGAGCCGTTAAAATATTTGCATCCGGAAAAAATAATGAATGTGTTGAAGAGTTTTACTTTCTTCAATGCGATGTATTAGATAAATACGGTAATGAGCTACCGGCCGGCGAAACACTATTGTTCTGGGAAAATTTTCCAACCTGCAACCAGGTGAAGCAGGATACTATCAAGATCAGGGGTTTTTCTGCTGATACTTTTTATCTCAGGCTTCGTACTGATTTTGGCACTAACCCTAATGGGGGAAAAGTGAGTTACACTATTAAGTATGAATTGGTGGACAGTACCGGAAATATTGATCCTGAACCAAACGGAACCACAGCCACAGCCATACCCATAACGGCCGGGCAGGTAATAAAAGGACATGTACAATTTTTGAAGGATGCCATTTCAACCGATATCAGCGATTATTATAAAACCATTTTCCCGGTAGATGGCAGTTTGAGGGTATATTTAAAAAGTATTATCAGGGCGCCAGATGCCAGTAATTCCTTACAATTTATTACTAGCGGGTTTTCAGGAGGTTCCACACCTAACCCGCCACTGAATTATTATGAGGCTGATTCTGTTTATTTAGACACATTAGATATATGCGGTACAGCTGGTGGCAACCTGTATTTTCAATTAACCTCAATCGTTCCTTACGAATATGAATTTTGGTATGAAATAATTGATACAAGCTCCGTAGATAATGATGTTGAACCCAATAACAGTTTTGCCCAGTCATGGCTTACAGGTGGTGGTATTACAAATAAAGGACATATCAAATATGTAAGCAGTACCGGAGCAGATGATTATGACTATTATAGATTTGTTTATTACTCTACGGACAGTTTAAAAATATACCTGCAGGCCACGAATACCAGTTGTGTCGCCAATCGCACCGTTACTTTCAGGTTATATAATAAAGCATTTACCAATACAGTAACAAAAACTAAAACCAATGTGGGGGCCGGACAAACAGTTACCGATTCCATCAAAGTAAATGTTCCGATCACCGGCAATCCGGATAGTATGTACCTGCGGGTGGAAGCTAATGAAGCATTCAAATACCAGTATACGACAAACCTGCGATTGCCCAGCTCTACTTTCTCCATTTCTGGAGATACGGCAGTTTGTATCAGCACACAAATTTATAAAGCCATCAATGTGGCCAATGAACCGGTAACTTATAATTGGAGCCTGCCGCTTGGTGGCGGCACCTTATCATTTGTTGACAGCATTGCGACAGTTGTGTGGACTACGAACGGGAACAGGTCAATACAATTATATCTGTCAAATGCATTGGGTAATTCGCAAACCAAAGTACGCAATGTTGTGGTAAACGGAATTGCTCCCACTCAGGTACCTGTTGCATTCAATTTTGCCCGTACACTCAGCACTGGTTCATTGCCGCCTGGTGCAACCTGCCAGTGGTATAAAAATGATACACTCATTGCCGGAGCAACTGCTACATCTTATTATGCTGCAGATGCGGGAACATTCACCGTGAAGTTTGTAAATGATTGCGGCTCCGGCCCGGTTTCCAATGCATTCACCTTTTCTGCTGCCGCATTACCTCAAACCATCACTTTCCCGAATATCCCAACTATCTCTATGTCGCCAACGGCAAAAGCTGTGTTAACTGCTACAGCCAGTTCATTACTTCCTGTTTTCTATCAAAAAATAAGTGGGCCAGGAAATATTCTTAATGACACACTTTTTGTTACCGGGGTTGGAACCATCATTGTAAAAGCACAGCAACCAGGTGATGATACCTACAGCTCTGCTCCGGATAAATATGATACGATCGTTGTTATAAAAGGAAACCAGGTTATTAGTTTTGACAGCATTCCAAACCAGATCTTTGATGCCAACAAAATCACACTCATTGCTTCCTCCTCCATGGGGCAAACTATCAGCTATTCCATTATTGCAGGAAGTACCTATGCTTCGGTCAGCAGTAATAAAATAAC
Source organism: uncultured Chitinophaga sp. (assembly GCA_964634265.1). Lineage (GTDB taxonomy): Bacteria > Bacteroidota > Bacteroidia > Chitinophagales > Chitinophagaceae > JJ008. Next base: position 23,025 of record CAZWIM010000004.1, read on the forward strand.
CAAGAAAGGAGCAGGTACAGTTACAGTAAGGGCTTCGCAAAATGGAAACAGTAACTATAATGCCGCTACGCCGGTGGACAGAACTTTCTGTATTGGTGTTCGTACACTAACACCAATAACGGGTGACGCAAACCCTTGCCTGAATACCTACCGGTACAACACACAAAAAATACCCGGTGCCAATTTTGTATGGACATTAAGTGGTGGCGGAGTTTTAACCACCAATAATGATACAGCATGGGTGCAGTGGCAAACACCCGGCACTCACACATTAACTGTAAAAGCTAATAGCCCCTGCGATACTATTTATACAAATACCCAAAGTTTATCTATATCTACTTCCAACAATGTGCCGGGAGCAGTAAGTAACATGTTACCGGCTAACAATGCCATTGACCAGCAATTACCGCTCACTTTATCATGGGTACCCGGCAACAATACAGTGAACTATGATTTGTATTTGTGGGATTCTGCCGCTGCAGTTCCTGTAACACCTTATGTTGCCAATATCAACGATATCCAATACGTCATTCCTAAAAATTCCGGGCTGCCATATAACAGGACTTATAAATGGAAAATAGTAGCTAAGAATCCCTGTTCGCAAACAACCGGCCCGGTACAGCAATTCAGATTAATACCATTGCCCGACCTGGTAGTGAGTGATGTACAGGCGCCTGCCTCTGCCACATCAGGGCAAACAATAACTATAAGCTGGAAAGTAACTAATGCCGGTCCGGGCAAAACGTTTACAGATGCCACCTGGTACGACGGCGTGTATTTTGCATTGGACACTGTACCGAATGTAAGTTTTGCCGGTTCGCCAAACTGGAACGCATCTTCCTGGAATTCACTTACTGCGAATGGAAGACCGTTGTTATTGGGTAAAAAAATAAGACCATCTTCTTTGGATAGCGGACAGTTTTATACCAACAGTCTCAACTTTACGCTGCCACTGCAATATAGTTTCCCTGTTTATATATATGTAATTACCGATAATGAACACCCCAACTGGAAAATACTGCAGGTAAGCGTTGCCAATGATACAGCGAGGAAGCAGACGCCGATGGTAATCAACCTTGCACCTGCACCTGACTTCCGGGTTGATTCAGTTTTTGCACCGGCATCAACTTTTTCCGGCAGCACGATAAATCTTACTTACAAGGTAAAAAACTATGGAGTGATAACACCGGCATACTCCAGCTGGACAGATTCTGTTTTCATGTCGCAAAGTCCGTTATTTGATCGCAACAATGCATTTCCGATTTATAGCCCAAAAACTAATGGTTCTTATTACCCCAATGCGAAAGAAGCAACTGTATTTAATGATTCATTACAGATACTTCCGGACAGTTCATATACAAGAAATTTAGAGGTAGTAATACCGAATCATATTTTCGGCACCTGGTTTATTTATGTAAAAGCCAATGCCAAAGAGACAACTCCCTTTGTATATGAAGGAGCACTGAATAATAATAACCTTAATAAGGTACAGGTACAGGTGTACCTGACACCAACCCCAAAACTTACGGTTAATACATTGTCCGTTCCAGTTACTTCAGCAAGTGTTACACAGCCAATAGGCATCAACTGGAATATAAAGAATGAAGGATTTACCGACAATATTGAAAATAACAAAGGGCATTATTTTGTTATACCGGTTGGCACTTGTCCTTGTTTTACTCCCAACTGTTTAGGCCCACCCAAGTACCGGGATAGTTTAGACCAGGGGTCCAGTTATTGGCTGGACAGGGTTTACCTGAGTACAGACTCCACTGCACTGAATGTAAACAATGCTGTGTTATTATCTGAACTTAAACATGGCGTTCAGCAATTTGCCGGTGCACTTTACCCGGATAATATGACGACTTGCGGCAGCCCCGCACCGGTCAATGTCGCCCATGCACTTTACCCGGGATCAAATTTTCCGAAAGTTCTCAATTTCAATGTGCCATCTGATTTGCAAACCGGCAATTATTATGTCTATGTTTATACCAATCCAACCAAAACAGTATTTGAGTACCCCGGCACGGCACAGATAAAACGAAGTGCATTACCTATAGCAGTGCAACGACCCGATGCAGTTGTTTCTTCTATTACTGTACCTTCTAATACAATTGGTGGAACAACAGTAACTGTTAATTACAGTGTACTTAACAATGGCCCCGGTGCAGTATTTAATCATATAAGAAAGGACAGGATTTACATCAGTAATTTCTCCAGCTTTGATGGCAGCGCCCAGGTGATTGGTACAAATACATTCACGGAAGACCTGCCGGTGGGTACAGCCGTACCGCATACTTTTATGTATAACATGCCACCTGCTACTACTGGCAACAAATATTTCTATGTAGTAACCAACTACGACAGCAGTTTCAGGGAAACAAATTCAGTCAATAATTTAAGCGCAGCTGCTTTAACTACGGTATCTGCAGCCATACCAGCCGACCTGGTGGTTTCAAACATCATAATGCCTGATACCACATTTACCATTTTTGCCAAATACCTGACCTATACTGTTACTAATAATGGTTCTGGAACTACTACCGGCAGCTGGACAGACAGTGTTTACTTTAGCTGCAGCCCCACTTTTAATTTTGCAACCAACTATTTTGCGGCAAAAAAAATTCAATCAAGGACATTAATACCGGGTGGCAGTTATACTGATACCATACATATCACCATACCGAAGATGTCGTATGAGTTCAACGCCTGTTTCCCTCAAACCACTAACCAGTCTGCTTATTTCTTTATTAAAACAAATGCAAACCTTGGTACATATGAAGGCAGCAATATCAATAATAATATAACCGGCACAGGGCTCAAAATATTAACCAACCCATTGGTTGATCAGATTGTTACCACTGTTTCGGGCCCTGATACAGCAACTGTAGGATATAAATATCCTGTAAACTGGCGGGTAAAGAATATTGGTTATAACCCTGTCCTGATCCAGAATTACCAGTATTACTATTCATGGGTAGACGCTATTTATTTTTCTGCAGACTCAATAGCTGATGCAACGGATGTATTGGCCGGAGATTACCTGAAATACCTGACGCTGAACAGGAACCAGGATAGTGCAGACAGTAAATCACCTTACACCCCTGTTCTCCTTGCGGGTGATTATTATGTGTATGTAAAAACAAATTCCAGGAACAGCATACCGGCAGAAAAAGTGCTTTCCAACAATGTGAATTTTATCCGGAATGCTTCTGGCGCTGCAAGGAAAATACATGTGATTAGACCTTTACTGGCAGATCTTACAGATTCAATATTATCAGCCCCGGCATCGGTAGCAACCGGCCAGCCCATCACGGTTATTTATAAGGTGAAAAATGATGGAACAGGAGTCACTTACCCCGGAACAAGCTGGCAAAATGTGTTGCGGTTGTCGGAAGATTTCCTGGCTAATCCCAACGATGGCGACAAGTTACTTGCAACCCGATACAGGAATGCTGTGTTAACACCCGGACAATTTTATTACGATACGGTAACGGTTACTATACCTGCCAGCACTGTACCTGGTAATTATGTATTGATCAGCAAAACCAATTCAAATAATTTAGTAGTGGAATCAAACTTGAATAACAATCTTGGCTTTAGTTTGATTTCAGTTTATACGCCGCCAGCTACCGACCTGATAGTGAGCAATGTTCTTAAACCGGATACTGTTTATCTCGGATATACCATGGATACAGCAAAATGGGTTATAAAAAATGCTTCGGGAGAACAGGCAAGAGGCTATTCATCGGATGGTATTTATCTGTCTGCCGGAAATTTATTGGATTCCACCGCTGTATTGATCGGCATAAAAAATAAGAATATTCTCATGTCGCCGCTGCAATCAGATACTGTGAAGATGGCTCCATTGGTGACCGGTGTGGTGGAAGGGAATTATAATGTATTTGTAAAAACAGATTTGCTGAACCAGATACTGGAATCTGATAAGGATAATAATACAGGTATATCACCCACACCCATTTATGTAAAAGTAAGAGAACTGCTGATGAATGTGCCTGAACCTAACACCCTGCATACGATAAGCCGTTATTATAAAATGAGAATACCGGATTCACTGATTGGCTCCACCATCCTTGTTACATTGAAAAGTAATGACTCGCTGACGATGAAGAATGAGATGTTTATCGGCGGCGGTTATGTACCCACGCCGGCTCATTACAATTACCGGTTTGAAATACCCAACTATGGTAACCAGCAGATAGTCATGACATCTGTTATTGATTCTGTATACTATATTATGTACCGCTGTGTTTCGCCAAACCCATTAGTACAAAACGTAACGCTGAAAGCGGTGAAACTGCCTTTCGCCATTTTGGATGTGCATACCAATGCCGGTGGCAATATCGGAAATGTGACCATCAGGATAAAAGGTTCTCTTTTCAGGGATAGCATGATTGCTAAACTGAGTAATGGAGGTACTACTATTTACGCATCGGCTGTTTATTTCACCAACAGCACACAGGTGTTTGCCACTTTCAATTTGCAGGGAAAACCACTGGGCATATATGATGTAACATTGATGAAACCTGATTCTTCAACTGCCGTTTTGCCAAATGGTTTCTCTATCGTTCCTGCAAATAATGGCGGTCTTATAACAGGCGGTGGATTTAATACCGGTGCCGGAAATGGCAATGCACCCGGTTGTGATCCCGGCGCAGCAAGTGGTTTGAATTCACAGCTGGTAATTGACCTGGTTGTACCCTCAAATGTGTTGTTGAAACGACCCATAGTCATACTGATCAATTACAGTAATCCGACCAATTTTGATATACCGGCACAATCCAGGATTCTATATAGCGAAGCGGGACTAAAGATGGCATTTACCAAGGAGGGTGTGCCAACAGGAACAACATCATTATACTTAGAATTAGTTGAACCGGGCGGGCCACCGGGAATCATTCGTGCCGGAGGTAGCGGAACAATAATTGTACATAGCAGGGCGGCAGATCGTATACCTGATCCTAACCCTGTGACCTGGAAGCTGAAATAAAAAGATTGAAAAAAAACGATATGTATTTCTTTTCAAAAAATATCTCAAGTAGTATCAGGCGGTCAGGAGCAAAATGGTTGTTGTTTTTACTAATAACAGCCTCAACTGTAACTACTCATGCGCAAAACCTGAATAATCCCAACAAGAGGGGGCCGTTGGGCACACAGGTAAATACATTAAGCGGTAATTTATTCATACCCAGAACAGATATTTACATACCTGCAAGAGCATTTAATCTGGACATCAGTTTTTATTACAACAGCTATTTATTTACTGAAGAGTATGGCTATGGAAAAGGATGGACATTTGAATACAACATAAAGTACAGTCATGATACCATACCCGGCACCAGGTTGATACTATGGGGTGATGGAAGGGAAGATAAATATGATTCATTACCCGGGGGGACATACAAATCACCAAGAGGATTTTTTAATACACTTACACAATATCAACCGGGTAAGTATGTATTGACAGAATTGGATGGCATGAAATATTTCTTTGATAATGCGGTACATAAGCGGATTACCAGGATGGAAGAACCCAATGGAAACTTCATCAACTTTACTTACACCGATAGTTTGCTTACTGCAATGACCAATACAGCGGGACAGAGTATCACATTCAGCTATAATCCGCAGGGACGTTTGGCCTCGGTAACAGATGCCATAGCCGCACCTTCAAGAACCTATACTTATACCTACGATGTGGCAGGTAATTTAAAAGAAGTAAAGGATCCACTGAACGGTAAATATCAATATACCTACCTGGTAAATGGTCCGATGAAATCTCTTGCGGATAAGAATAATAATAAGATTGATATCATTTATTTTCCGGACCTGAGCATCAGCGAACTGGTGGGCTGTAACAAACGGCTGAGTTTTTCGTATGATACTGCTGATCAAAAAACAGTAGTAACCGACCATTTAACAACCGGTAATCAGGTAACCACATATAAATATCAAACACTTGATAATCTTTCCTGGATCACTTCCATGTCCGGCAACTGCTGCGGGTTCAATATAAGTTATGAATATGATGACCAGGGCAACCCGACAAAAATGACGGATGCCAATGGACAGGTATATACTTATACATATGACAGCAGCGGTAATATGCTCACTGCTACGGACCCGCTGAACCAGGTCAGCATTTATACATATACCACCGACTTTAAAAAAATAAACAGTTTCAAAGACCCAAAAGGGAATCTATATACAATGGCTTATGACGGTGACGGCAATATGACACAGCTGATCACTCCGGGTAATAATACTTATACGGCTACTTACAATGCCACTGGTGATATCATAAGCAGTACTGATCCAAAAGGAAATGTGTTTACTTACAACTATGATGCGTATGGCAACCCAACCAACGTAACAGGGCCTAATGGTTATTCTGCTACACTCTCCTTTGATGCAAGGGGCCGGTTGTTGTCTTTTACAGATGCAAGGGGCAATAATTCCACTGCCGAGTATGATATATTAGACCGGCTGAAAAAAATTACCGACCCGATCAACAATTTTGCATTACTGAATTATGATGCACAAGGCAACATCACTTCCTATATCAACAAGAATAATGAGACCAGCACAATAAACTATGATGCCAACAACAGGATTGTGAAAGTAACCGGGCCAACCGGCAACCAGGCCAACTTTACCTGGGATGGTATGGACAACCTGACCAGTGTTAAAAATGCGCTGGGCCATGAAACAAAAATGAGTTATGATACCCGCAACAGGTTGAAGGGCGCCAAAGACCCAGAGAACAATAGTGCAGTTTATAATTATGATGGTAATGGGAATGTTACCAGTATAAGTTTGCCCAACGGACGGTTCATTAACTACAGCTACGACCAGCTTAACCGGGTAACATCCATCAGTGATGCCACAGGCACTATCGGTACCTATACGTATGATAAGAATAATAATATAACCAGCTACACCAATGGAACCGGCGCCATTGTATCCGCCAGCTACGACAGTCTTAACCGGATAAAACAAGTAACCGACCCATTAGGGAATAGCTCATCTTATACCTATGATAAAAATAACAACATCACTTCTGTTACAGACAGGGAAGGCCGCACAAGGCATTATACTTACGACAGCCTTGACCGGGTAAGGACCTATACGGACAATAATGGCTTTGTAATAACTGTGGGATACGATGCAGAAAGCAATATCACATCTTTAAAGGATCAAAACAATAATACCACCACTTATACATATGATAGTCTGAACCGCAGAAAAACCATGACCTATCCGGATGGAAAATACATGCAATACAGCTATGACAAGGAAAATAATGTAACAAGCATACGACTTACAGATGCCAGTATCATGACTTACCAGTATGATACACTGAACCGGGTAACCAGCCGCACCTTGCCCGACGGGGAGGTGTTCAGTTATACCTACGACAAACTGAACCGGGTACTTACAGCTACCAATAACAGCGGCACTGTAACTTTTGCTTATGACAACCTGAACCGGGTAACAGCCGAAACATTTGACGGCAGAACGACAAAATATAATTACAGCATTGCCGGAAGAACACAAACCACTATTTATCCTGACAGCACTACGGTAATAAAGGAGTTTGATACAAGAAACAGGCTCACCAAAATTTTAAAAGACAGCATTACTGTAGTTGAATATGCTTACAACAATGCCAACCAATTGACCAATAAAACCTTTGCCAATGGTATAACCAGCAGTATGCAGTATGATTTTGCTAACCGCTTAAGTTCCATTACTACCGGAACGATGCAGAGCACTTCATTTACCTATGATAAGGAAATGAACAAGACGGCTATCAACCGGCTAAACAACCCATCCTTATCCGAACAATTTACTTATGATAATGGTTACCGGCTTACCAATTATAAAAGAGGACCAGTTGGCAGCCCGGTTATACAAAATACATATACTTATGATGCTGTAGGCAACCGTACAGCCGCCAACCTGAACGGAGCCGCCACAACATACAGCATCAACAACCTGAACCAGCTAACTGGAGTAAATGCTACCAGCTTCACTTTTGACGACCGGGGCAATATCACTTTTGACGGAACATTTTACAAAACCTACGATGCGGAGAACCGGTTGAAGAAAGACTCAGCTTCACCCGCCAGTGTGATTACTTACGGGTATGATGCATTAGGCCGCCGAGTCACAAAAACCATCAATGGCAGCACATTAAAATATACTTACAGCGGCGCAGCACAAATAGAAGAAAGAAACAGCAGCAACACTTTATTGAACCGTACCGTATTTACGAATTTTTTATCACCGGTGCTGAATGAGAAGAATGGCAATAGTTATTATTGTCACCAGAATGAATTAAACTCGGTAGAAGCCATCAGTAACAGCAGCGGTAGATTAATTGAAAGCTACCGGTATGATGCGTATGGCAAACCCACCAGGTATGACAGCTTAAACAATCCACTACCATCCTCCATAGCTGGGAATCGTTTTGGATTTACCGGGCAGGAATATGATAGTGCATCAGGGAGCTACCGTTTTTTCTTTCGCAATTATTCTCCTGAAACAGGGGTGTTTAACCAACGGGATTTGATAGAATACCAGGACGAAATGGGAATGTATCAGTATGTGGGTAATAATCCGGCTAATGGAATAGACATCTGGGGTCTTGAAGTATACTCGCCATCGTTTGATCCTCCTGCAACACCCCCACCAGTTAAAAAGGATTATTGTCCGCCCCTAAGAGATCTAAGGGATCTATGGAACTTACCGGGACCTATTGATAATATCATAAGGGATTTAGGAAACCTGTACTATGCTAGCTCATTAGATGAACAAGAGAAATACGGTATTTCTGCTTCGGTAAATTTCGCAAAATTCGGGCTTACGTCTGCAGCATCAGTTGAATTGATAGGACAAACGCCTCTTGCCTTTGGGGTATCGGCAACAAAATATGCAGCAGTTGAAGGATTCTCTCAGATAACAGCTGCTGGATCCATATCTGAACTATCTGTCGGGGCAGCTGGAGTTTATGGAGGAGCTATTGCAGCACCTATAGCTGGTGTTGGATTATATAAAATTAAGCTTGATAAAGAACAGTATGAGCGGAATGTACATTTGAATGAACTGGACGTGAACCAGTATATGTGGAAACAAGGAAAAGATGATGCAGAAAAGGTTGAAAGAATAATGAAATTAAGCCAACTTGAAAAAATGAGAGCATTGAGAGATAGATTAAATAATAATCCATGCCCTCCCGAGGGAGGTACCCGTATAAGATACCGCCTGGTATGGGATCCTGTATCAAAAACCTGGCATCGCTCCCCCGAAGACCCCAACCTTATCATTGGCCCGGATGGCCAACCCGATAAAAAATGGGTGAGTGTAAAAGATCGCATGCCGTATACCATTTTATTTGAAAACGATTCTACCGCCACGGCACGGACGAGATATATAAAAATAACAACACCAATAGAACCCAAACAAGATGCTGCCACTTTAGAACTTGGAAGTTTTGGATTCAATAACCAGTCCTTTGACATACCCGCAGGTACATCCTCTTACTATCAGCGTTTGGATTGCAGGGATTCAACGGGCCTGTATGTGGATATCGTTGCCGGTTATGATGTAGCAAACAATCAAATATTCTGGGAGTTCCAGGGTATTGATCCTGTAACATTACTTCCACCGGAAGATCCGCTGGCAGGATTCTTGTTCCTGCAGGACAGCACACAGCCAGATTATGGAAATGGCTTTGTCAACTTTACCATCAAACCAAGAAGCGATGCACAAACCTTAGATACGATCGGCGCAAGGGCCTTTATTGTGTTTGATGAAAATGATACCATTCCCACCAATATTCATAAGAATACCATAGATGCATTACCACCCGTAAGCCAGGTAAATGCCATTGGCGGTAACGGTACCAACCCTATTACCCTTACATGGACCGGCGCCGATGATGTGAACGGATGCGGTATTGATTATTATACGGTATATGTGTCAACCGACCTGGTGAATTATAATGTATTGTTTCCACAGATCCGCAGAACTGATACTACATTCTCCCTGCCAACAGGATTTAATTATTGCTTCTTTGTACTGGCCACCGACAGGGTGGGTAATACAGAAGTATTACGGCAGGGAGTTACGCAATGCTCAAACATTGGTGGCCCCTTGCCGGTAACCTGGTTGTATTTCAACGGCACCAACCAGGGTAAGAACAACCTGCTGAAATGGGGAACTGCCAGTGAAAAAAACAGCAAAGAGTTCAGGCTCGAAAGATCGTTTAATGGTGCTTCTTTTGAACAAATAGCAGTGATACCGGCTGCTGGCAACAGTACCACTACCCGTGATTATGATTACACCGACAGGAATATTGACAGGCATAATAAGGAGTTGTTCTTTTACCGGCTGAAGCAGGTGGACCTGGATAATAGCTTCCGTTATTCTTCTATTGTAAGGCTGAATTACCGCTCGAACGGTGCAAGGCCAACGATTGTGTATCCGAATCCTACCAATGGTTATGTGAATATCCTGGTGGGTGATCCGGCACTTGTTGGAACAGAGGCTGTAGTAAGTGATATCAGCGGAAAGATATTGCAGCGGGTAAAGATCACAGCGAATAACCAGCTTATCAGTCTGAATAATTATAACAACGGAGTTTATCTCATCCGGCTAAGCAATAATGAATCTCTGAAAGTTGTTAAGCAATAGGAACCAGGGATAAACAAAGACCTTTCCGTGTTGCACTGCGCTTCAGCAAAAGGCTTCCTTAATTCGGGAAGCCTTTTGTATTACATGCTCTTTACGAATAAATCCTGGTATTCCCTTGCTTGCTTTAGTGTATAAATGCTGTTGGGTTTAAAATCTTTATACTCCTCTTTCAAAAAATCTTTCGCAGTCAGTTCCTTTCCATTGGCCTTCACACTGCTTTTAAACATTCCTTTTGTATTGAAATACATTCTTGTTTCCCATTCATTTCCTTCCTCTCCTTCATGCCTGTAGTAAAAAACAAGTCTGCTGTTTTGAAACAGGTATTCCTCATTGGTCTTCAGGTGAGAAGATGTACGACTGATATTTATTTTTTGCAGCACATTTTTAGGATTTCGCTCCGACGCAGGAATATGGTTTGGATCATCATCGTACCAGAACTCTGTTGTTTCCTTATAAATACCCACGGCCGGCCAGCTCTTTCCATTTTTATTGGTGGTCCACTCATTACAATAAAGAGAACCTTCAAAACCCTGTTCTTTTGATTCGGTAATCTTTTTGTTGATGTCCTGGTAATGGGTTCTTATTTGCGTTTCCGTTTGGGCAATAGCCATGGATGACAGGCTGATGAATAACGCCAGCAGAAAAAATTTCATAAGTATCTATTTAATGGTAAAAAAGGCCGCTACTTGGCATCAAAATCCACCACCACTTTTTCCGTCTTAGGATGGCTCTGGCAGGTTAGGATATAACCTTTTTCCACTTCTTCTTCTTCCAGTCCCCAGTGTACATCCATGGATACTTCACCTTCCACCAGTTTGGCTTTGCAGGTGCAGCACATGCCGCCTTTGCAGGCATAAGGAAGATCGGCACCCTGTTTCAATGCGGCATCCAGAATGGTGGAATTGCCATTCAGTGATAACTCAAAATCAAAAGTGCGGCCATCCAGTTTCACGGTGATATTGCTGACTGGCCCTGTCATCAGCCACGAGTCTTCTTCATTTACTGTATGCTTTTTCTGGCCGGGAGAAGTGAAGAGTTCAAAATGTATTTTCTTCTTATCAATGCCTTTTGCTTCTAAATAGTCTTTTACAGAGAAGATCATTTCTTCAGGGCCGCAAATGAAGTATTCATCTGTATTATCATAATCAAGCAAACCAGACAGTTCATCCAGCTTCATTGCATTAATACGGCCGAAATTTATTTGTGTATCCGTTCTTTCACGGCTTAAAATATGAACCAGGTTAAAGCGGTTCATGTATTTATTCTTTAACGCTTCCAGTTCTTCGAAAAAAATAATAGAACTGCGGTTTCGGTTGCCATACACCAGGGTGAAACTGCTATCAGGCTCAGTGGCCAATGTTGTTTTGATAATAGATAAAACAGGTGTGATGCCACTTCCGGCAGCAAAGGCAGTATAATTCTTTTTGTTGGCAGGGTTCAGTTCAGTATAAAATTTGCCTACCGGCGGCATCAATTCAATTACTGTTCCTTTTTTCAGCCTGTCATTGGCATAGCTGGAGAAAACGCCGCCTTTCACTTTTTTTATAGCTATTCTCAACTGGTTTTCCAGTGGTGAAGAACAGATAGAATAAGTCCTTCTTACTTCATGTCCGTTGATTTTTGCCCGCATAGCCAGGCTTTGTCCCTGGCGAAAGGTAAACAGTTGTTTTAGTTCTTCAGGCACATCAAATACCACTGAAACACAATCGCTGGTTTCTTTTTTGATCTCTTTTACTGGTACCGGGTGAAAATGAATAGACATAAATCAGGATTGTTTTCTTAAGCCATCGATCATAATCATTACCATATTATCTTCCAGTTCCTGGGCGCTGATACGGGCCTTGCTGCGATGCCAGCTTTCAATGCCACTTACCGCATGCAGCATAATAAGAACCGCAGTAGGGGCATCTATTTTTCTGATCTCATTTTTGGAAATACCATCTTCAATGATCGAAGCAAATTTTTTCCGGTAGCTTCTTCGCTGGTTCTGGAAATTGGAAAGATAGGGTTCCTCCAGGTGCTTCCATTCACGGTCACTCACATATACAGCTTCGTAATTGCCTGTCATCTGTTTGATATGAAAGCGGAGCAACTGTTCAATCTTGGCAATTGACTTTTGGGAACTGCTTTCAATAGATTCGATCGTTGTATTGTAAACATTCGCCACGTCAAAACAGATAGCTTCCAGTATCTCATTCTTAGAACGGATATGATTATACAGGCTGGCAGCTTCAATGCCTACTGCTTCTGCCAGGTCACGCATAGAAGTGGCTGCGAAGCCTTTTTCCCTGAACATAGCGGCTGCCTTTTTCAGGATCAGCCCTTTTTTGGAAGCTTTTTGTCGTTGTGCTTTTGCCATAGTTTCAAAGATAACGAACCATGTTTTATTGGAAAATATGAGTTATATCAATCCATCTGCCATGTTGGTCAGAAGCCCTTTTTTCAGGTAGCTAAAATTCATGTAGGTTTGCGCCGCAATAAAGACAGTAAGTCATATGGGTCAAGAAAGTCAAAAGAATGACCTGAACTAACTGACTTATTTGACATATATGACCAATCTTTAAAACCCTTTTCAATTTTCAGCTTATGTCTCTCATTACCGTTGGTACCATGGCTTTTGATGCGATTGAAACTCCTTTTGGAAAAACAGACAGGATTGTAGGCGGATCTGCTACCTATGTGGCCTATGCGGCCAGCAATTTTGTAAAGCCGGTACAGCAGATATCTATTATTGGTAACGATTTTCCACAGGAAGAACTGGATGAATTACGGGAAAGAGGGGTATGGCTGGATGGAGTGGAGATTGTACCTGATAAAAAATCCTTTTTCTGGAGCGGCCGTTATCATGAAGACATGAACAGCCGGGATACATTGGTTACTGACCTGAATGTGCTGGCTGATTTTGATCCGAAGATTCCGGATAGCTACCAGGGTGCAGAATTCCTGATGCTGGGTAACCTGGCACCAAAAATCCAGCTGAATGTGATACAGGAACTGAAGCAGCGGCCCAAGCTGATTGCCATGGACACGATGAATTTCTGGATGGAATCGGCCATGGCTGAACTAAAGATCGTTTTGAAATATGTGGATATGCTGATTGTGAATGATGCGGAGGCAAGACAACTAACAGGCTTATTCTCATTGGTAAAAGCAGCCAAGGCCATTTTACAAATGGGCCCTAAATACCTGATCATTAAAAAAGGGGAGCATGGTGCTTTACTATTCCAGGATGATGAAGTATTCTTTGCACCGGCATTGCCTTTAGAAGATGTGTTTGATCCGACAGGTGCCGGCGATACTTTTGCCGGTGGCTTTATTGGTCACCTGGCGAAGACAGGCGATATCTCTTTTGATAATATGAAAAGAGGAATTATTGTGGGTTCGGCCATGGCCAGTTTCTGCGTAGAAAAATTTGGACCCACAAGGTTGAAAGAAGTTACGGCAGAAGATATTACCGGCCGCATTCAGCAGTTTAAAGACCTGGTGAGTTTTGATATAGAGTTGGTGTAAACTTGCGGGCCCCCTGAGCAGCCCTTACATGGAATTAATAAGATAAATTTTTGAGGTTCTATTTTAGCATATGCCTATTCCGGAAAAGTATCTTGCTGATTTTGAAGAACTGGGGATTTATCATATTTATAATCGTACCAATAATAACGACAGACTATTTTACACAGATGAAAACAGGGTCTTCTTCTTAAAGCAATACAAAAAATATCTTTCGCCATTTCTTGATACTTATTGCTGGTGCCTGCTTCCAAACCATTTTCATTTTCTGGTAAGAATTAAACCGATTAAGAGTATACAAAATTCTATTCTTATTAAAGATCTTAATGACCGGTCGTTAATTGAAAAGAGATTTATCGATGGTCAATCTAATATAAGCGAATTAATAGAACATGCTTTTAGGCGATTCTTCCAATCATATTCACTTGCATTTAATAAAGCTTTCAATCGTAAGGGGAACTTATTTTATAAGCCATTCAAGCGAATTGAAGTCAAAAAAGAATCTCATTTTACCCAATGCATAGTTTACATTCATGCCAACCCTTTGAAGCATGGGTTGATTAAAAATTTTGATCAATATCAATGGTCTTCCTGGAGTACTTATTTGTCGGATGCACCAACCAATTTACTTTGTAAAGAAGTAATAGACTGGTTTGGGAACAAGGAACAATTTGTTAAAGCACATGTAGATTTAATACAATACTACTATAACATTGATGTTTCAATTGAAGAATAGAGGTGAAGGAGGGTTGCCAACCTTTTAAAGGTTGGCAACCCTTTTTTCCGGTTTGCGCCTTATAATTTCCTCGCAAGGACTACCACATTTTTAAACTGTTGCTTTTTCCCCTGCAGGTTAAATATTTCTGTAAACACCACATAAGTGCCTATCGGCAATTTCAATCCTTTATCATTCAGGCCATCCCAGTTCCAGTAGCCTTCAAGCCCCAATGTTCCATTGCGAACAAGATTACGAACCGGTCTGCCTGACGGATCAAAAATGGTGACATTCGCCACATATCCGGGTTCGCTTACCCTGTATTGTACCGTAGCAATATCATCCCTGCCATCGTTATCCGGTGAAAATACTTTGGGTGTTATTTCAATAGTCGCACTTATACTTTGTATTCTTTTATATTGGGAATTCTGATAAGTGGGAGTGCCATAGCCTGCTGTTGATGATGCGCTGGTCCAGTTGGCCGCATCCTGTGAAGGCCCGTTGGGGTCAATTCTTTCCAGTGAAACGCCTTCCGCATTGTCGATCAGTTTAAAATGCCAGTCATCCTTATACTTTACTTCATCAATGGCATTGCCCTGGAAGTTTAGCGCAACTACAGTTCCTTCATCATCTGAAAACGAAGGTGGAGATGAAACGATCAGTATATTATCCGGGTTCTTCACTAAGTATTGCAGGGCCAGGCTGGATGCATCTTCGGTTTCCACTATATAATCACCGGGAAAAACGTAAAACGGCACTGTGCACAAAGCTTTAATCGAACTGACAACACCGCTGCTGTTTCGGTTGGCGATATACAGTTTTGAAGCATCAAATATCTTATTACTGTTATTATAAAATTCCACATAATCAAAAGCATTACTTCGGGGATTAAATAGTATTTCATTGATGATCCATTCCCCCGCAGCTGCATCAACCGGCAGACCTACCTTTGCTTTATTGGCGCTGCCAATAGTATTGCCTTTACAGTCCCGGATATTGGAAGCAGTAATGGTGTAAACGGTATTTACGGCCAATCCACTGCTGGTTTTTAGTTGTACGGTATTAAAAAGCGGGGCAAGAGTAGTGCTGCTGATCAGCGTCAAACCGCCATCAATAGTATAATTAGCTATTGTTGCACCAATAAGACTATCCACCGGCTCATCAAATACAAGGACAATGGTTGTATTGTCAGTAGTGTAAGCCCTTTTTAATTGTGGCGCTGTTGCATCATTGTTAATGGCATCCACTGAATTTTTCTTTCCCGGTGTGCCGCCGGTTACATTGGTGCTGGCTTTCCAGTTGCTGATACCGGCACAAGGACTTTTGGTGTCAATCATTTCTATTGTCCAGCCACCTTCTTTCTTCAATTCATTCTGGTACCAGGATGAAGTATAAGCTACAGCATGTATCGTTCGTCCGTTGGCAGCCCGCAGAAATAACTGGTCGCCATCATTATCCAGCGAAGGAAAACTGGTGACAGAAATGGTGGTGCCAAATGCCGACATGGCTGCTACTGCACTGCCTGTACAAATAATTACAAAACTGTCGGGCTGTAATATGAAATTGGGCATTGGGCCGCTTTGGCCGGTGGCATCCCCAATTCGCCAGTTCTGCAAATTGATGGGGGAGGTGGTGGTGTTCTTTAATTCAACCCATTCATTGTTTGGCAAACCAATTTGTGGAGTGGGGTCAGCCATTATTTCATCAATCACTACATCATACCTGTTCTGAGAGAGTAAACATACAGGTGTAAGTATAATAAGCAGTAAAATGGATAAGGTTGGTTTCATTATGTCAAGATAAAAAATGATTTCAAAATTTGAATACTACAATTTTTTGGTGATTTTTTGGCTGTAACCTGCTGCCCGGTTATTTTTGCCTACCTGCCGGACAGGCAGGCACCGCAATGATGACAATGAAACATACAAAGCGCAGCAAGAAACATTCCTGAGGAAGGTTTGCAGCGTTATGTGTGTAGCAACATAAAAGTTTAGCAGGCCTTCCAAACGGAAGGCCTTATTTTTTAACCCTACTTCTTATCGGCGAAGTGCAGAAAAGAAGTATATAAAAAAGCGTTCAATGAAGGTTGCAGTAGTTGGGGCCACTGGCCTCGTAGGTACAAAAATGTTACAGGTATTGGCAGAAAGAAATTTTCCGGTTACAGAACTGGTGCCGGTAGCGTCTGAAAAATCTGTAGGTAAGGAAGTGGAGTTTAAAGGAAACAAGTATAAAGTGGTCGGTATGACTGATGCCATTGCTGCCAAACCAGCTGTCGCTATTTTTTCTGCGGGGGGAAGTACTTCGCTGGAATGGGCACCCAAATTTGCTGAAGCAGGGATTACTGTCATTGATAATTCATCTGCATGGAGAATGGATCCCGCCAAACCATTGGTAGTGCCTGAGATCAATGCTGATGTGCTGACTGCAAAAGATAAGATCATCGCCAATCCTAATTGCTCTACCATTCAAATGGTGGTGGCTTTAAATCTGCTGCACAAGAAATATGGCATAAAAAGAATTGTAGTGTCTACCTATCAAAGTGTGACAGGTACCGGAGTAAAAGCTGTTGATCAGTTACGGGGAGAAAGATTAAAAGAGGTAAAAGGAGAAAGTACAGAATACCCGATGGCTTATAAATACCCGATTGACCTCAATGTAATTCCGCAAATTGACGTATTTCTCGATAATGGCTACACTAAGGAAGAAATGAAAATGGTGAAGGAAACCTGCAAGATCATGAGGGATGATTCCATTAGGGTTACAGCTACCACCGTTCGTATACCGGTGATGGGCGGACATAGCGAATCGGTGAATGTGGAATTTGCGAATGACTTTGACCTGTCGGAAGTGAAAGCATTGTTGCAATCTGCACCCGGTGTGGTGGTGGTAGACGATCCGGCCACTCAGCAATACCCCATGCCGATAGATGCACAGGAGAAAGATGAAGTATTTGTAGGGAGGCTGAGAAGGGATGAAAGCCAGTCCAACACATTAAACATGTGGGTGGTGTCAGATAATTTAAGAAAAGGTGCTGCTACTAATGCTGTTCAGATAGCGGAGTATTTGTTACAGAAAGGATTGATATAAAAAAGCTGTCACCCTGTCCCGATAGCTATCGGGACAATATGACAATCAAAACGACTTTTGAGACAGCCTCTTTTCTTAAAGTGTCTTAGAATCTTTCTGCTACTTTATTCCAGTTGACCACATTCCAGAAAGCGGCTAAATAATCAGCCCTTCTGTTCTGGTATTTCAGGTAATAAGCATGTTCCCACACATCAACACCAAGAATAGGCTTTCCTTTTACATCTGCTACATCCATCAGCGGGTTATCCTGGTTCGGAGTAGAAGAAATTACAAGTTTGCCATCCTGTTCAATCAGCCATGCCCAGCCACTGCCAAATCTTGTCATGCCAGCTGCAGCAAATTTTTCTTTGAATGCATCAAATGACCCAAATGCTTCATTGATGGCATCGGCTAATTTCCCTGTTGGTGCGCCACCGGCATTGGGGGCAAGACTTTCCCAGAAAAATGTGTGGTTCCAGTGACCACCGCCATTGTTGCGTACAGCCGGTGAAATACTACCTGCATAAGCAACCAGCTCTTCCAGGCTTTTATTTTCATGTTCGGTACCGGCAATTGCCTTGTTCAGGTTGTCAACATAAGCCTGGTGGTGTTTGCCATGGTGTATCTGCATAGTTTGTGTGTCAATATGCGGTTCCAGTGCATCGTGTGCATACGGAAGAGGTGCTAATGTAAATGCCATAATAAATTATTTAAAATGTTAGAATGTAAATTGGTTAATTGGATAACAAAAGTAGGCAGTTGCAGTTTAATAAATCAGGCTCCTGTTTGAATTGTTTCCTATCTCGAAAACTATTGAGCTAGCCTGTTAAGCTTTTTGCCTTTTTCAGTAAAAGTTTCCACTATACCTTTTGTTTCCAGGTCAAGACGGATGGAAATGGTGTACCAGGGTATAGATTTTTTGAAATCAGGCATTTTCTTTTTAATGATGCTGACTACATCATCAGTCAATTCAGTAAAAGTTTTGCCTTTACTGCCTTTCAGGCTTTGTAAAATGGCGGTTTTAAAAGATTCATAGATTTCAGCAGTGATATTGAACTGGCTGCCGGTGCGGGGATGAGTGGTGGTTACTTTTTTTGTTTTTGACGTTTTTGCCATGGTTATCTTTTTTTCCTGAAGAAATCTTTCATCAGTTGGGCACATTCATCTTTCATAACACCTCTTATCAATTCTGTTTTAGGATGAAAAGGCCAGTTGGGTCCTGCCGTCTTTTTATAACCGTTTTTTTCATCATCAGCGCCATATACTACTTTACCAATCTTGCTCCAGTAAGCAGCACCGGCGCACATAAAACAGGGTTCTACCGTTACATAAAGGGTTCCATCCGGCAGGTATTTACTCCCCAATGCGTTGAAAGCAGCCGTTAACGCAATCATTTCGGCATGGGCTGTCGGGTCGTTGAGCCGTTCGGTCATATTATGTCCGCGGGCAATAATTTTATCATTTACCACCACTATTGCACCAATGGGGATTTCATCTTCCTCGAATGCCCTCCGGGCCTCCTTTAATGCCTGCATCATGAAATATTCATCCGTCATATTTTTCCGGCAAGAAATTCATAGCTGTTTACTTACCTTGTTATAAAATTAGAACTAATGGTGAATATATCCAGCCTGGAAAAGATGCGGCAATACTTTAATAGCGGAGAAACAAAGCGTTATTCATTCAGAATGGAACAGTTAAAAAAGCTGAAGGCTTCTATTTTAAATCATGAAGAGGATTTGTATAACGCATTATTTACTGATTTAAAGAAAAGCAAAGAAGAAACCTGGGTGACAGAAACAGGCATGGTAATTTCTGAGCTGAACGCTGCTATTAAAAATCTTAGAAACTGGATGGGGCCGGAAAGGGTATCTACCAATTTGCTCAATCTTCCCTCGGGCAGCAGGATTATGAAAGAACCCCTTGGTGTGGTATTGATCATCGGACCCTGGAATTATCCTTTTCAGTTGCTCATTAATCCACTGATTGGGGCAATTTCAGCCGGTAATTGTGTGGTATTAAAGCCCAGTGAATTTGCTCCCGCTACCGATGCAGTCATGAAGAAAATTATTGAAGACGCTTTTCCGCCGGAATATATATTATATGTGCAGGGCGAGGGGCAATCCGTTATTCCTTCCATGATGAACAATTTTAGTTTTGATCATATATTTTATACCGGCAGCACAACAGTTGGTAAGATCATTTACAAAATGGCAGCTGAAAGATTAGTGCCGGTTACCTTAGAACTGGGTGGCAAAAGTCCCTGCGTGGTGGAAAGTGATGCAAATATTAAAGTGGCTGCCCGCCGTATTGCCGTTACCAAATTTTCCAATTCCGGGCAAATGTGTGTGGCACCGGATTATGTGCTGGTGCATGATTCAGTAAAAGATAAATTTTTGAATGAATTGAAATCGACCTTGCCTAAGTTTTTCAGTGACAAACCTGAAGAAAGCTATAACTACGGCAAGATCATTAATGAAAAACAATTTGACCGGATTTCCGGCTATTTGTCCAATGGTGTTGTTGAATATGGGGGAAGAACAGATAAAGAGAAACTATTTATTGAGCCTACAATATTGACAGCTGTTTCAACTGAAGCACCGGTTATGAACGAAGAAATATTTGGTCCTGTTCTTCCGGTTATTTCTTTTCAAACATTGGAGGAGGCAAAAAAAATAATAGACAGGCATCCCAATCCTTTGTCATTTTACATTTATACTTCCAGTTCCAAAAAACAAGAGGAATGGTTGCAGGCCATACCTGCCGGCGGGGCCTGTGTCAACAACTCAAGCTGGCATCTCACCAATCATCATTTGCCTTTTGGAGGCAGGGGATTTAGCGGTATGGGTTGTTATCACGGCAAATATTCTTTTGAAACCTTTAGTCATAAAAAAGCAGTGATGAAAACACCCACCTGGTTTGATCCTGCCATCAAGTATCCGCCATTTAAGGGGAAACTGAAATTGTTTAAATGGGTAATCAGATGAGAAAACTAAAACGGCTGGTAATTGTTCTATTAATACTCATTGCTTCATTTGCAGTGTATGTGGAAATTGTTAACCGTAACTCAAAAAACATGACGTACCGCCAGAAAATATTAAAAGCTGTTTACCCTGCATGGATGTGGATCACCAAAATTACCGGCACAAATACCAAAAAAATGAAAAACGAATCAGCCAAATCACCTGTAGTGTCTTTTTATGATTTGTCCGCCACCCAAATTGATGGTAAAGAAATAAAGTTTATTGATTTTAAAGGGAAAAAGCTGTTGCTGGTGAATACGGCTTCTGAATGTGGCTATACCAATCAATATACGGAGCTGCAAAAGTTGTATGAGGACTTCAGTAGTAAACTGTTGGTGATTGGTTTTCCTGCCAATGATTTCAAAGAACAGGAAAAAGGAACGGATGAGGAAATAGCACAATTCTGTAAAGTAAACTATGGAGTTACTTTCCCCATTATGAAAAAATCAGTGGTGATAAAATCAGCACAACAGAACCCCGTATACCAATGGCTTACAGATTCATCAAAGAATGGCTGGTGCAACCAGCAACCCAGCTGGAATTTTTCCAAATACCTGATAGATGAAAACGGGGTGCTCACCAATTATTTTGATCCTTCTATTTCTCCATTAAGTAAAGAAATAACGGATAAAATCAGGTAGGCAGTATGAACTATAACGACATCATCGGCACCATTGGTGTAAGCCTCATACTGCTGGCTTATTTTTTCAATGTGTTTGGCTGGCTTAGTAACAAGAACAAATTGTTCTACCTGCTCAATATTATTGGTGCCGGATTGGCCTGTTATACTTCCTGGCTGATTCTTTATTGGCCATTTGTGGTATTGGAAGGGGTTTGGTGCCTTGTTTCAATAATCGGATTATTGAGATCAATACAGCATAAAAAGCCTACTGGTTAAGTATTGTAGTAATACCTTCTTTATAACTTGTAATCTTGAAATCCGGAAAAGTTTTTCTGAACTTCTCGCTGCTGAAAATATAATCCTTCTCAAACTGGTAGAGTAATTCTCTTATTTCCCTTATAGGGGAAACAAACAACCCGGCCAGGTTGATCATAAAGCGAGATAGAACAGTATATTTTTTCTCCTTGCCTGCTGCTTCCGATATTAACTGCATGAATTCTTTTCCTGTAGGGAAATTGCTCTCAGATGGTAAATGCCATGTCTGGTTCCATGTATCTGGAGAATTTGCCAGCAATGCAGTGGCTTTTCCGGCATCTGGTGTATAAATAAAAGTTCGCCTGGATTTGTCTGTGATAAGCCATTGCGCCTTCTTTCCCTTCCTGATATTGTCAAACACCATGGCATTGGCCACACTCAGTGTTTTTCCCGGCCCGTAAAATTCAGGTGCCCGGCAGATCATGGCTGTAAGTGTTCCGTTTTTTACTTCGTCCAGCAGCATATTGGCAATGTCAGCCCTGATTTTCCCTTTCTCACTGCTGGGATTAAAAGGTGTTTCTTCTGTCATTATACCTGACACTGGCCCATACATATAAATATTATCAAAGAAAACAAGTTTGGCTCCCTGCTTTTTACAGGCATCGATCACATTGCGCATTACAACTGGCCACTGTTCCTGCCAAACTTTTGATTTATAGACCAATCCGGCTGTTAGGTAAACAATTACTGATCCTTTTACTGCTACTTCCGTTTGCGCTGCATTCAGCAAATCGGCAGCAAACAATTCATCTGTTTCGTTTACTTTTTTCGGATGACGGCTGACCAGACGAATGGAAGATGTATAAGCTGGTAAAGCTTTGGCCAGTTCATTACCAATAATACCACTGGCTCCGAGGATGGTTTGCATAAAAAAATTTGTGTAAAGGTAAATTAACTTTGGGATTGCTCTATGAGTCGGGACGCTATAGCGGCCTGAATCCTGGTATAACAAATAAATTTTATTTTGATAAATATGTATTTCGACAACAATGAATTCTATCATGTATATAACAGGGGTAATAACAAGCAGTTGATTTTCTTTAATGACCGTAACTATTTATTCTTTCTTCGGAAAATCAGGGAGCAACTACTCCCCCTTGCAGATATTTTTGCTTATTGCCTGATGCCAAATCATTTTCATTTACTGATAAGGCCAACTGAAAGCGGGTTAACCGAACGTATTTCATTTGGTGGAAAACCAATGCAGGAACTTTCTTACAGGCTGGGTATGCTGTTAAGCAGCTATGCCCAGGCAATCAATAAACAAAATCAGACAACGGGTTCCTTGTTTCAACAGAAGACAAAAGCTAAAATCCTTTCTGAAACAGATAATGGAACAAGGGTTAGCTACTTTGAACAATGTTTTCACTATATACATTATAATCCTGTTGCAGCAGGTATAGTTCAAAACCCCGAAGAGTGGCCCTACTCTTCTTATCCTGACTATGCTGGATTGCGAAATGGTACTTTATGTTCTAAGGAAATCTTTTATTCTAAAACAGGGTTAAATGCCGCGGATATGAGGCTGAAAATAGCTGGAGAAATAAGTGAAAAGATATTGGAAAAGATTTTTTAGGCGCTATATGTAACGGTTCAGGCCGCTTGCAGCGTCCCGACCCTAATTAACCGGGCACTTTTCGTGGTAATTCACCAGTTCGATAGGCGTTTTTTCAAAAGTGTAACCTGCATATACTTTTTCAATCTCGTTCAATACTTCGTCAATTTCTTCCACCAATTTCAGTGTAACCAGTTTATTGCGGTATTCTTTGATGTTAGGTAATCCTTTCAGGTAGTTGGCATAGTGCCGCCTCATTTCATTTACTCCCACCACCGGGTTTTTCCATTCCACAGATTTATGTAAATGCTTTTTACAAACTGCCACCCTGTCTTCAATGGTCGGCGCCGGCAAATGTTCACCTGTCTTCATGAAATGTTTGATCTCATTGAATATCCAGGGATAACCAATAGCCGCCCGCCCGATCATGATCCCATCAACTCCGTAACGGTTTTTATATTCCAATGCTTTTTCAGGAGAATCAATATCGCCATTCCCAAAAATGGGAATGCTGATGCGGGGATTGTTCTTCACTTTACCGATCAGCGTCCAGTCAGCAGTGCCTTTGTACATCTGTGTCCTGGTGCGGCCATGAATGGCCAGTGCTTTGATACCCACATCCTGCAAACGTTCGGCCACTTCTTCAATGTTCTTCGTGTTATCATCCCAGCCTAACCTTGTTTTGACTGTAACAGGCAAAGAAGTTGATTTCACAACAGCCGATGTCAGTCTTACCATCAGGTCAATATCTTTCAGTACTCCGGCGCCTGCGCCTTTCAATGCTACTTTTTTTACCGGGCAACCAAAGTTGATGTCCAGTAAATCAGGATTCGTTACTTCCACAATTTTGGCGGCCAGCGAAAGGCTTTCTTCATCTCCTCCGAAGATTTGTATACCAACCGGTCGTTCATAATCAAATATGTCGAGCTTCTTCCGGCTTTTAATAGCATCCCTTATCAGTCCCTCGCTGCTGATGAACTCGGTGTACATGAGGTCAGCCCCGTTATCCTTGCAAACGGCACGGAAAGGCGGATCGCTGACATCCTCCATCGGTGCCAGCAACAGCGGGAAATCAGGAAGTTGTATGTTGCCTATCTTTACCATTTAAGAAACGGCAAATTTACAGTTTAATCAGCAGAGTTTATGTACGACAGCCATTCAAAAGGTATATCCTATACAGCAGGTTTTTTTATGCTGATCGCCTTTGCCATTGCAGGCTCTATCCTTGCCGGTATTTTAAGCATACCGGTATGGACTAATATGACGGGGCTTCCCATTACCAGTATGGAAAAAGCCATCAGCGATCCGGCCAACAGCAATGCGGTGAAAGCGATTCAATGTATATCGGCCATATTTGGTTTCTTTCTGCCTACGTTGTTAACTGCCAAAATGATGAGCCGCAAACCATTCCGGTTATTGGGTTTTACCGGCAACAGCAATTTTACCGAAGCATCATTGGTTATTGGCATTATGCTTACGGCACTGTTTGTTTCCGGTGGGTTTGCCTGGCTGAATGAACAAATACCTATTACAGAATCGCTGAGAAAGACTTTCGATAAAATGGAAGGTGATTACAACAAACAGGCAGAAGCTATTTTGAGTCTTAACAGCACGGTTGATTATGTGGTGGCAATTTTAGTCATGGCTTTTTTACCTGCCTTGTGTGAGGAAACTTTGTTCCGCGGCGGTTTACAAAACTTCCTGACCCGTGCCACCCGTAATGTTTGGTTATCAGTAATTATCGTAAGTATACTTTTCAGCATAGCCCACTTTTCTTACTATGGATTTTTATCAAGAGTGTTTCTCGGTGTGATGCTCGGCCTCATCTATTATTTTTCTGGCAAACTCTGGCTAAGTATCCTGGCGCATTTTGTCAATAATGCATTAGCGATAACCGTAGTATATGTTTACAAGTTACAGGGTAAGCCCATGGCCGAAGCGATAAAAGAAGGAAATGATACAGCTTATTGGGGATTTGTCGCCCTGCCTGTGGTTGTACTTTTGCTGGTATTATTTAAGAAACATGCCAGGAAACCGGAAGAGGAATTACCCCCGGCTGATAAAAATGAAGAACTCCGCAATACACCTTTTTATTAAAGCTCAGATTATCCATGGCATTTAACTGGTCCACATTTAAAACCCGGGCACTAACCGCCCTAGTATTTGTAGCAGTAATGCTGACAGGGTTGCTATGGAACCAATGGAGTTTTTTCATTTTGTTTTCCATCATACATTTTGGTTGCTGGTGGGAGTACCTGAAGCTGACAGAAAAAATTTACCAGACATCGTTTCATATTAATGCCAAATTGGGGTTCATGCTGATGGGATATGGTATGATGCTCTGGTTTTGCAAAGATGGCTACCATGTTGCCGGTTATAGTTTGCAGGAAAATTTTTCCATGCCGGTTTCGGCTGCCGGCTTTGTGTTACTGATCATTGGTATTTTTCTGACCAGCCCGATACACCTGCATGCATTCGGGATGGGCCTGCTGGGTTTACTTTACATTTCGCTGAGCTGGGGCCTGATGATGGACCTGGCCGGTTTTATTGACTCCTTCTTTTATGCCAGTGATATTGTTTTCTCTGTTGGACCATTTAAATATCTCTTTGTTATTCTACCTATAGTGATAATCGCTTCCATTTGGATCAACGACACAATGGCCTATATCGTTGGTTCATTGATTGGCAAAACTCCTTTGTCAAAAATTTCACCAAAGAAAACCTGGGAAGGAACCATCGGAGGCATTATCCTGGCCGTGGTGGTGGTGGGATTACTGGCAAAATTTTTTATTCCTTTTCAATATCACACTCCCGGGCTGGTACTGGAAATTGAAAATTATCATTGGTTCATCATCGCAGCTATAGCGGCAGTAGCAGGTACTTTCGGAGACCTGCTTGAATCGAAATTAAAACGGCTTGCCGGGGTAAAAGACAGCGGCCAGATCATGCCCGGGCATGGCGGTTTTTTAGACAGATTTGATTCATTGTTGCTGGCTACTCCTGCTGTGTGGTTGTATGTTTACCTGGTGATGAGCTAATCAACATTTGATTTATTCCAAATTTCATAAAAGCATGAGGTTATTGTCGCTAATAGCTTTTATCTTTTTTCTGCAGGTTTCATTTGCACAAAAGAAGGAAATTATAAAAACATGGTCGGCAGGGCTGACTACCAATGTTGCCATGCCCGGGTCTGCATATGTTGCGCTGCAGCCTTGTACAGAATTACAATTTCAAAACAGGGTTTCTGTTGTGGCTGGTTATTCTTTTAAATTTATTGATGTGGATAAAAGTGAAGAATCCATTACCAATGAAAAATATGGAAGGTTTTTACTGGAAGGCCGTTACCGCTTAGCAAAAAGTGTGAACAGGGCTGCTTTTTACACCAGCCTGCAGTTTACCCGGTCTCGGAGAAAATTTACACAAGAGGATGGATATTTTTTATACGAGTATGATGATGACTCAACCACTTATTTTACTAAAGCAGATGTTAGCAGTCCGGTGACCACATTGAGTTTGCAGTTGGGTTTCAACAGTCGTGGCACCAAAAGATTTTTTGTAGACATATTCGGTGGAATGGGGGTAAGGTTTACCAATACAAGATTTAATAACATAGAAGGCAAAACAAGAGAGTTGGTATTTCAAAGAAAACATTATGACTGGGATTCGGGTCTTGAGGTTGGAAAACCTGCATCTTTCTTACACCTTACGGCCGGGCTGCGGTTGTTTTATCGGATAAAATAATTGCTGCTTTCTTTAGCTGTCTTCTTCTCCTGCCTCCTCCCTAACTTTGCCCCATGATAATCCACAAAGAAGGCTATAAGACCATTGCATACAGTACTATCGTTTTCGGTATCATCAATTTAGTTTCCTTTTATTTTCTCAGCCCGTCTTTGCCTTATGTCAGCCTGCTGATTTTTATTTTGACTTTAGGATTGCTCCTGTTCCTGGTTTCCTTTTTCCGTATACCTAAAAGAAATCATACCATCCGGGAAAATGCCATCGTTGCCCCGGCGGATGGTAAAGTGGTGGTGATAGAAGAAGTACAGGCAGATGAATACTTTACAGACCGCCGCATACAGGTTTCTATTTTTATGAGTCCGCTGAATGTACATGTAAACCGCAACCCTGTCAGTGGCGAAGTATTGTACAGCCAGTACCACAAAGGCAAGTACCTGGTAGCCTGGCATCCCAAATCATCTACCGAGAATGAAAGACATTCAGTGGTGTACCGCAGCACTAACGGAAAAGAAATACTGGTGAAGCAAATTGCCGGTGCTCTTGCCAAACGAATAGTTAACTACCTGCAACCCGGTATGCAGGTGAAGCAGACTGAAGAAATGGGTTTTATCAAATTGGGTTCAAGGGTTGACCTGCTGTTGCCACTGGATGCAAAGATCAATGTGAAGATTGGTGATAAGCCACAGGGTGGTGTAACAGTGATTGCAACCTGGTAATAATGTGCAAATATGCTAATTGGCTAATTGAGATAATGAAAACAACCTTCAGTTTTTTATCAGCTAATTATCATATTAGCTGATCAGCAAATCAAAATATTGTCTCCAGCTCATTTAAAGAATACACCGTATAAGTCGGTTTTTGATCATTGATCAGTTCTATCTTATTTGTCAGGTGGTTCACATGTATTTGGTCAATGCCTGCATTCATGGCGCCTAAAATATCTACATCCATACTGTCGCCGATCATGATACTTTGTTCAGGCAATGCTCCGGTTTTCTGAAAGGCATAATCAAAAATTTCCTTATGCGGTTTCAGGCTGTTGCTGCCTTCGGAAGTGATCACATGCCGGAAATACTTATCCAGTCCTGAATATTTCAGCTTGCTGTGCTGCGTTTTTTCAAATCCGTTGGTGATCAGGTGCAACTCATAGTTTTTGGCTGACAGGTAATCCAGTATTTCAATAGTGTAAGGGAACAATATTTTCCGGGTAGGAAGCAGGTCCAAAAAACGGACTCCCATTTCCCTTGCCAGCGGTTCATCTGCTATTTTAAAATCCAGCAGCGTCAGCCACATTCTCTTCCAGCGCAGTTCATCTACTTTGATATAGCCGTTGCGGTAGCGGTCCCACAGTTTATCGTTGTGTACTAAATAGTTTTTATGGAATAATTCAAAGTCATGAATTCCTCTTTCTGCCAGGTTGAGTGAATGATACAGTTCATCCAGCGTCTGGCGGCTGTTAGCCTCAAAATCCCACAGGGTATGATCAAGGTCGAAAAACAAATGGCAGTACTTCATTTCAGATTGTAGATTTGCAAAGAAACTGGAAATATTCAATACCTAAATATTCAATCTTCAATGAACATAGTTATCACCGGTGCATCAAAAGGAATCGGAAAAGCTATTGCAGAAATTTTTGCCGCTTACGGTCATCACCTGTTTTTGTGTTCAAGAGGCGAAGTGTCCTTGTATAAGACCATGGAAGAGTTAATGACTAAATATCCTGCTGCCATCATCAAGGCAAAACCCTTTGACCTCAGCCGGAAAGAGGAAGCCAAAGCCTTTGGCGCCTGGTGCCTGGAATATGGCGTACCGGATGTACTGGTAAATAATGCCGGCCTGTTTGAACCCGGCAGTGTGCACAATGAACCGGAGGGTACACTGGAAAGCCAGCTGGCCGTGAACCTGTACAGTGCCTATCATGTCACCCGTTCGGTATTGCCCTGGATGATGGAAAAAAAGACAGGCCATATTTTCAATATGTGTTCCATTGCTTCGCTGGATGCCTATGCCAATGGCGGGGCTTACAGCATCAGCAAATTTGCCCTGTATGGTTTCAGCAAAAACCTGCGGGAAGAAATGAAATCATATAACATAAAAGTAACAGCCGTACATCCCGGTGCGGTGCTGACAGATTCATGGGGCGGGTTTGACAACAGTCAGAAACGCATCATGGAAGCCAATGATATTGCCAAGCTGGTCTATGCTGCTTCGCAACTTTCTCCGGCTGCCTGTGTGGAGGATATTGTGGTAAGACCACAGTTGGGGGATTTGTGAGAAAGTTCTAAGTGCTAAACAGTAGTATCAGAAATGTTGGTTAATAATTTAAACTAAGTAAGGCTAAAATTTTTCAATGGCAAATCGTTGGGGAATACCAAAAGAAGTTGAAAAAATTGTCATTGAAAGAGACCGTAAATGTGTTTACTGCGGAATTCTATTTATTGAATCTGACAAGAATAGAAAATCACGAAGAACCTGGGAGCACATCATTAATGATGTTAAAATAAATGGAGCGGATAATATTGCCCTATGTTGCGGTTCTTGTAATGCAAGTAAAGGGAATAAAAGCCTTGAAGATTGGTTGAAAAGCAAATATTGTATCAATAAGGGGATATCGATAAAAACTGTTCCTATGGTGGTACGAAAACACTTAATGAGCGTCAGATAGTTGACAATTTAAATGAAAGGATATAATACATCTCAGCTACATTTTTGAAAGTTTGATTTATCCATTAACCGCCCGTCTTCCAATTATCCCTCCTATAACTTTTAAATTACCTTTTTCAAAAGCATCTTTACTTTAGCCGGGTAAACATGCGGATTTCAGCCACCATAGTTTCTTTATTGCTATGTATCGCCTTGCAGGCACAGGTCAGTTTTAAAACCGTGGTGCCGCAGCAGCCGGTAGTGGCGGGGGAATCCTTCCAGGTGCAATATGTACTGGAAGATGCAGAAAATGCCAGTAGCCTGAAACCGCCGGTGTTTAAAAACTTTCGCTATGTGGCGGGGCCGAATCTTTATACCGGATCTGTTCCATCCGTTCATGGCTCAAAACCGCTGCGCAATTTTGTTTATACCATCGAAGCCACCCGGCCGGGACGCTTTATGATTCCCGGTACTACGGTTGTTGCCGACGGTCAGTTACTGCAAAGCAGTGATGTGTGGGTAAAGGTAATTACGAAAGAAGAAGCCACCCTGTTGTTTGGCCGGGAAACAGCGGCCATGAGTTCCGATTATATTCTTCGCCCCGGCGAAGACCCTTATCAAAAAATAAAAAAGAATCTTTTCCTGAAAGTGCTGGTAGATAAACGCAGCTGCTATACCGGCGAACCGGTTACAGCTACGTTCAAATTGTATTCAAGGTTAGAATCCAAATCAGATATTGTAAAGAACCCCGGCTTTTATGGCTTTACGGTATTTGATATGGTAAACCTTGCCGATAAACAGGTAGCCGCTGAAATGCTGAATGGCAAAGTATATGATGTGCATACCATCCGAAAAGTGCAGCTCTACCCGTTGCAGGCAGGTTCTTTCACCATTGACCCGATGGAAGTGAAGAATAAGGTGGAGTTTTCCCGCAGTGTGGTAAATAAAAAGACCGAACAGGAAATTGCTGAGGGTATGCTGGGCGGTTCGGATGATGTACCCACAAATAAGAATGCCGAAGTATTTGAAAGCAGTATGTCGAGTGAGGCGGTGACTATTACGGTAAAACCTTCACCCGAAAAAAATAAACCGGCATCGTTCAATGGAGCAACAGGCCATTTTTCCATCAGTGCTTCATTGATGAAAAACGAGATTCGTAAAAATGAAGAAGCATGGGTGGAAGTAAGCCTTACTGGCAATGGAAATTTTTTGCAACTGACAGCCCCTGCTATACAATGGCCTTCCGGTGTGGAAGCGTTTGATGCAGCCAGCAATGATAAACTGGATAAAACAAAAATTCCACTGGCCGGCAGCCGCAGTTTTCGCTACCCGTTTGTTTGTGCAGCCGAAGGGGAATATGTAATCCCGGCGATTGAGTTTTCGTTTTTTGATACGGATAGTAACCGGTACAGGACGGTCAGTACTAAACCTGTTCAATTTGTGGTGAAAGGTGAAGCGGCTAAGAAAGAAATTAAGACAACAAAGAAAAATTCCATCAGCAGTATCAACAGCCGGGCCAGCCGGATAGCGGGTGGAATAGTCCTGGGATTGTTAGTAATAGTGTTGGGATATTGGTTGCTCAGGAAAAAGGAAACCGTAGCCGAAAAGGTGGTGGAAGACCAGCAACCATCCATTACCACAGATGAATTACTGCAACCGGCTGTTCGGCTGGCTACCATAAACGATCCCGGCTTTTACAGGGAACTGCATCACATTACCTGGAACAGGCTGGGCGAATATTTTGGTTTGGAAGGAACAGCCATGAACCGGGCGGCATTATTTGAATTATTGGAACAGAAAAATACCCCCCAGGAAATCAAAAATTCCTTGGATTTTATTCTCAATTCCTGTGAAGCACATTTGTATACGTCAGCTTCTTTGGATACGGACAAGCAACTACTGCTCTCAGAAGCTGGAAAAATATTGGAGCATTTTTATAGAACACAGCCTTCGACAAGCTCAGGCTGACAGTTTCTTGTCATATTGAGCTTGTCGAAATATAGACAGGAAACTGTTTGCAAAAATTTAAATGCTGCCAGGACGAATAAACAAGAAAAACTACTCAGCGTATTTATAACCCACACCCCTTACAGAATGAAAGTATTTAGGGTTGCGGCTGTCTTCTTCAAAATATTTCCGGAAGTTCAGAATGAAATTGTCAATAGTACGGGTGGTGGGATAAACGTTGTAACCCCAGACTGACTGAAGGATCTTTTCCCTTGGTACTACTTCATTCTTATTTTCAATAAGCAATTTCAGCAGCATGGATTCTTTCTTACTCAGCTGAATTTTTTCACCATCCGTTTTGGTGGCTTCCTGTGCTTTGAAATCAATGGTATTACCGCCAAATGAATAAGTATCGCCAATGGTTGATTTGTCCTGCAGCTTTTTATTCTTATTGATAAGTTTGTTTACCCTTAGTAACAGTTCTTCCAGGTTGAAAGGTTTCGTAAGGTAATCATCAGCCCCCTTTTTTAAACCGAGTACCCTGTCGGCACTGGTGTTTTTAGCGCTAAGAATTAAAATAGGCACTTCGTTATTTGTCAGGCGAACCGTTTCGGTAACATTGATCCCATCCACTTCCGGCAGCATTACATCCAGTATAATAAGGTCGAAGTATTCGGATTGAATGGCTTTAAGTGCAGCAGCGCCATCGAAAGCAGAGGTGACATCATAACCTTCCAGCTCAAGGTTCAGCTTCAGTGCTTCGTGAAGGTTTTCTTCATCTTCCACTAATAAAATAGATGTTTTCCTCTCTGTACTCATGTTTTAAAAATGACTGCAAAAATACTACCCTGTGGCAAATGGTTTGTCACCGAAATGTCGGCATTGTGGTCTTCAGCTATCTTGCGGCAAAGGTATAACCCAAGGCCGGTTCCCTGTGTTTTGCGGGTGGCTTCGTTACCAATGCGGTAGAATTTGGAGAAAATTTTTTTCTTTTCCTCATCAGGTATACCCGGGCCCTCGTCGATGATCTGCAGTGTGACAGCACCAGCTTCTTTCTTCAATGAAGCTTTTACAGGTTTTTCCCTTGGTGTATACTTTACTGCATTTTCCAGCAGGTTATTGATCAGCATCTGTAATAATAAAGGGTCACCCAATACTTCTGCATCTGATTCTATTTCTTCCAGGAATACCCGGTCAGGAAAACGGTTCCGGAAATCCTGCAGACAATCCTTCAGTAAGTCGGATAAATTAAGTTCATCATTGGTCTGGTTATAGCGGCCACCTTCCAGTTGTGCAGATACAAGAATATTATTGGTTAAGAAATTGAGCCGGTTCGTTTCATCCAGTGTGGTGCGTAGCAGCTTTTTCTGTTTCTCGGGATCAAGATGATATTTCTGCATCGTCTCCAGGTTCAACCGGGTAACGGCTATGGGTGTTTTCAGTTCATGGGTTACGGCCATCATAAAATTTTGTTGCTGCTGCTGTAACCTGAACTGCCGGCGGATGGCCCGGTAAACAAATACAGCCCCGGTAATAATCAGAAGAAGAAAAGTTATGCCTTCTGCAATGTATTTCCCGGTATTTCGTTTGGCTTCCTTATCAATAGACTGTATTCTTTCTGCCAGTTCTGTGGTGGTAAGTGAATCTTTGATGACGTCGATACTCTTATAGCTAAGTTGGGCAATATGATTGCTTTGTTTTTCAAGAGAGATAAACCACCATATAAGGGCAGCTATAATATAGGTGAACAGGATAATATAAAGGATACTGGTTCGCTTTAATCTTTTTCGGGTGTTATCTGGCATAGAAGTCAGTTATTGTTTCTTTTCCAGTCGCAATCCCACATTCATTACATGCTGCAGGGGGTTTTCCCGCATAATTTGTTCAATGGTAAATGTATAATCACCGGGTTTTCTGAAATAGAATTCCTGTCCGGCTGGTGTCAGTAAAATACGGTGTTCATATATATCGTCCATACCGCTGCCCAGCCAGCCTTTTTCATTGGTGGCGAGAGTAAGGTCATATCGGCCGGTACGGCTGCTGTCCTGTCCGGGCTGTTGGGTGGTGATGTTGACGTATATGTTATTATAATTGTATTTATCAGTGTGCCTTAGTACTACATAGAGCTTGTAAGGAACGGCAGTATCTTTTATGGTAAAATTGAAAGAAGGCTTGTAACTTTTATCCCAGGCATGGCCGGGTATGGTTACTGATTTTTCGTAAAGTTCAATACTTTGACAAGCCTGTATGAAAACTGACAAAGCCAGTAAGGGTAATAAAGTGCGGAACAATATTTTCAATCGGATGAAATTTTTACAAATGTAAAGTGTTTCTGCAAGTCAGTTTCTGTGAGACCCGGGACTTTTAAAGCACATTCAGCACCTGCTCTTTTGCTTTTTCCAACTCATCCTTCATCAGCACCACACATTTTTGTATGGTGGAATCATAAGCTTTAGATCCGGTGGTATTGATCTCCCGTCCGATTTCCTGTAATATGAAGGACAGTTTTTTACCTTTGGCATCATCATTCTCATCCAGCAGTGTTATAAAGTACTCACAGTGGTTTTTCAGGCGTACTTGCTCCTCACTGATATCAATTTTTTCGATGTAAAAGATGAGTTCTTGTTCCAGGCGGTTACTGTCGTAATTTTCTTTGCCTACGTTTTCTTCCAACAGGCGGGTAATACCTTCCCGTATTTTTTGTTTGCGGAGAGGTTCCAATTTTATTACCTCTTCCTGTTGCTGCCGGATATTAGCAATGCGGGCCCGCAGGTCCTGTTCCAGTGATTTGCCTTCATCCAGTCTATGAATATTCAGGTCTTCAATGGCAGCCTGCAGCACCTGCTGAAATTCTTCCCACTCTTTATCAGTAAGTGTCTCGCTGCTGGGGGTGATCACTTCCGGTAATTTTACCAATGTACTTAGAATAGAAGAGGGGTCAAGGTTAAGTTCAGCCGATAATTCAGCCAGTGGTTTATAATAAGCTTTGGCCAAATCGGTATTGATGGTAACAGGTTTGGTATGGCCGGTATCTTTCAGGCTGATCTGGCAATCCACACTGCCACGGCTGAGTTTTTCCGAAAGCAGGCGACGGATATCAAATTCAAAAGGCTTTAATATAGAAGGCAATTTTAATTGCAGTTCAAATTGTTTACCGTTCAGCGATTTGATATCAACCAGGAAGGTCCGGTTGGCCACATTTTTTTCAGCCCTTCCAAAACCGGTCATTGATTTCAGCATGAAATGATTTTTAGATTGGCGTAAAGGTATTTTAAATAAAGTATTCGGGTTTATATAATAATAACAGTGATTCTGTAGGTTCAGAAGAAAAATAATCAGCAATGGTATAAAACAAAAACCCCTCTGGAGAAACCAGAGGGATTAATATATGGATGGGTTAGTAAGTACAGGGAAATAAATTTCCCTCCACAATATTAAAAAGAATTTTGTTTAACCAAAAAATATTTCCAAAATATTTTATTAACATTTTAAAATTGCTTGTGGATAAACCGGTGATGTTATCTCTGCTTTTTTTTAAAATTATTTTCGATTCAAAATTTTTTATTTGGAACCAACATAAAAAATCATTTTTAATCATCTTCTGAAATGCTTGACTGGCAATAGTTCTGTAAGATTGAAGTTTTAGATGGTTGAATTTTTTTTATTGCCAAAATATTTTGCTTCCAGACTTTTTTCTTCTCCGGTTTCTTTTTTTACCTGCAAGACAGCTAGAAGAAAAAATTTGACAGCATACGATGAAAGTAGAAATATTACTACAACCCCGTCTTTGTTTAGCTTAACTACCTTTGCCGGACTGCGCCGGTTTCGGCGTTTAAAAAATAAGCTATGCGTCTTGATCAGCCAGTTCCGGTTACCACCATTGCACAATTGATCGGTGCAGAACTAGTGGGCAATGTAAATGGATTTGCTACCGGCATAAATGAAATTCATAAAGTGGAGGTTGGTGATCTTGTTTTTGTCGATCATCCCAAGTATTATGATAAGTGTATTCAGTCAGCTGCCAGTTTTATCATTATCAACAAAAAAACTGATGTGCCTGATGGTAAAGCACTGCTGATTGTGGACGAGCCCTTTGAGGCTTACCTGAAGATTGTAAATTTCTACCGGCCATTTACACCTTCCATGAAAATGATCAGTGAATCTGCCATGGTTGGTGACGGAACGGTAGTGATGCCCGGTGCTTATATCGGTAACCAGGTCACAATCGGTAAGGATTGTATCATCCATCCAAATGTGACCATACTCGATCATTGTATTATCGGCGATAATGTCATTATCCAGGCCGGAACAGTAATTGGCAGTGATGCATTTTATTATAACAAAAAGACGAACCGGGATATTCATTATAAAAAAATGAGCAGTTGTGGCCGGGTGGTGATTGAAAACGGGGTGGAGATAGGCGCCAACTGTACTATCGACCGGGGTGTAAGTGCCGATACGGTGATAGGAGCCGGCACCAAGATGGATAACCTGGTGCATATCGGGCATGATACGGTTGTAGGAAAGAATTGCCTCTTCGCCGGCCAGGTCGGTATCGCCGGTGCTACTACCATCGAAGATAATGTCATTCTTTGGGGACAGGTAGGAGTCAGCAAAACACTAACGATAGGAAAAGATGCTGTTGTTTATGCACAAAGCGGGGTGAAAGACTCTATTGCCGGAGGCAAAGTTTATTTCGGTTCACCAGTGGAAGATGCAAGGGAAAAGATGAAAGAGTTTGTCTGGATTAAACGTATTCCGCAATTATGGGAAAAGGTGATGGGGAAGTAGCGTAATATATTCAATGTCGAAAGTTTAAAGTTAATCAGGGAAAACTTTCAACTTACTCCGGTAAATAATCATACGGCAATAAATCCCCAACATTCTTCCAGCTCCAGTATCCCTGGTTAATCCAGTCTTTTTGTTCGTAATAATATCCGTTTTCGGTTATGGCAATAGTTTCTTTAATGTCTACATAAGAAATGGGATACTGCACATTTTTGGGCAGGCCCATTTTTTTCAGGTACTCAGGTTCTGGTTTTTTGTTGGTGTAGGCTATGCTTAGTTTTCGGGGAAACCAAATTTCAATCTGCAGCGTACTGTCTAAAGCCCCGTAATACAGTGTATCATAAGGGTTATCTACCCGGTTAAATTTCTTTTCATTTTTTTCATCCAGCATATCTATCACCCAGCCATCTTCATACAAACTGCTGTCATAATAACTACGCATAAAATGCAGTTTGGAACCTTCGTAGGCCTTTGCCCGGGCTTTATTCCATACTTGCTTAGTACTGTCATCGGCTTCCATTTCTGTATAAAAACAATATCCCCTGTACGAATTGACATGGGTGTTGTAGAAATAAACAAAAGAGTCCAGCTGGTAACGCAAATTATAACCCAATGCATGGTTAGCTATCTGGATCGCATCCGTGGCGAGTACTTTTAAGCGGTTAGATCTTTTGTAATAATAAAATTTCAATACTTCCGGGTTCAGCAGGGTGCATTTTTCGGCATTAGGAGTAGACCCAATAAAATTCTGAAAAAAGAAATCTCCATATTTTGTCCATCCGTCTGCCACTTCGTAGGTATTTCTCAGCACTACTTCACCCATGCTTTTTTCCTCTTTAACCAGTTGTATTTCAAGTTTGGTATTTTCTGTAACCTTAATGGTTTGAGTCAGGTAACCAGTGTAGCTGAATATCAGATCGTAGCCACCGGGTTTTAATGACAGTGCAAATTTTCCTTCTTTATCTGTTACGGTACCCAAAGTTGTATTCTGGCAAAAAACGGAGGCGTTCACCAACGGTTCTTTTGAGGCGGAGTCCACCACAGTACCACTAATGACGAATTGGGCTGATGAAACAATGGAAAAACAAATAAACAGTGCAGAAAAAAGGAATCGGATGTTGGTCATAAGAAAGTATTACGGTCTAAAGATAAAAGCAATGGGCTTACCGTTGCATGTCAACAATGGTGCCGGCGTATTTTTCGCAGGCTTTTTTTATTGATTGTTCCAGTGGGGTATAGGAAAATTCCGGGAAAGCTTTCAATAGTTTAGCATTTTCAAACCAGGTCTGGCTTTGGGCTACCCTTGCACTCTCTTTGGTAAGCAATGGACGTTTACCGGTAAAAAAGGATTTTATTTTCTCGATCCGCCAGGCTACTGATAATAAAAAAGGAGTGGTTTTTCGGGTTGGTCTTTTTTTACCAAATGAATCGGCAATAGTAGCCTGTAATTTTTGAAAGGACCATGTATCACCATTTACAATAAATCGTTGTTCTGATACATTGCTCTCCATCAGCATCACGGTGGCTTTTGCTACATCTTCCACATCTACAAAACCATTGATACCAGGTGTGTACCACTTAAAACCTTCATACACCTGCCGGAAAATGGCGCAACTGCTGCTATGCCAGTCACCGTAGCCTAAAATTGTACTCGGATTTAAAATTACAGCTTCCAGTCCTTCACTTATTCCTCTCCACACCTGCAGTTCAGCTTTGAATTTACTTTTGGCATAGTGGGTATTGGCCTTGCTCTCTTCCCATTTTTTTTCTTCATCTACATGTCCGCCATTGGTGGTGCGGCCCAATGCAGCTACTGAACTGATATGTACCAGCCGCCGTACATTTTTTTCCAAAGCCATATTCACCACATTGGCTGTTCCCTCCACATTTACCTGGTACATCTGTTCTCTTTCTTTTTTTACGAAAGAAACAATGGCGGCAGAATGTATAACTATATCAACTCCCTCCATCGCATCTTCCAGGGCTACTACATCCAATACATCGCCATCCACCCATTCCACTTTTTCAAGAATAGCTGCGGGTATCCAGAATGGCAATTTATTACTGCGTCGCAATGCCCGAACGGTATAGCCTTTATCTATTAATTGCTTAATTATATAAGATCCGAGGAAACCGGTGCCGCCTGTTATCAGTATTTTGGTTGACAAGTTGATTGGTTTATGAAGGGCTGCAAATTTACAAGTGCTTTATCCTTTACCGGTTAACAGTATTTATAATAACCTTCTCCTGTTTTTTTTCCCAGCTTTCCTTCTTTTACTTTTTGTTCTTGTATATAAGATGGTTTTAGTCTTTCTGGCTGCCCCAGCTGTTCATAAACAGAGCAACTCACCGCATAGTTTACATCATTACCGATCAGGTCCATTAGTTTAAATGGACCCATTTTAAAACCGGATGCTTCCATGATGGTATCAATCTGATCCAAAGGGACTTTGCCTTCTTCCGCCAGCCTCAATGCTTCTATATAATAAGGCCTTGCCACCCGGTTTACAATAAAGCCGGGAGAATCTTTACAAATGACTGGTGTTTTACCCATTTGTTTTGCCAGTTCTACTACAGCTGCAGTGCTTTGCTCGTTGGTATACTCCGTATTTACCACTTCAACCAGTTTCATAATGGTGGCTGGATTGAAGAAATGCATGCCGATCACTCTTTCCGGCCGCTGTACATTTTTGGCGATGGCTGTGATTGACAGAGAAGAAGTATTGCTGGCAAAGATGCATTCACTATGGTTCAGTTCTGCCAGCTGGTTGAATAAAGCTACTTTGATATCTGTTTTTTCAATAATCGCTTCTATGAATACATCGGCAAGGCAGTTTTGAATATCATCAGTATAGCTGATCCTTTTTTCAATCTTTTCTTTTGTTGCTGCCTCCATTTTTCCCTTGTCCACAAGCGAAAGCAGATTTTTGCCGATGTTTTCCCTGGCTTTATCCAGCACAACAGGGTTCAGTTCATATAACAAAGTGGCAAAACCGGCCTGTGCAGCAGCCTGTGCAATACCACTGCCCATGGTACCGGCCCCGCAAACGCATATTGAGTTTATTTCCATTCGAAAATTTACGGGTGTAAAGATATTGGTTGTCCACAGATGATAAAGTCATGTTGCAGGAATAGTTATTTATATTATCTTTCTGCTTCTAAAACCAAAACCACTTATATGGAGACCAGCCAACCCGTTTCTAATCCTGTTTATACCCCAGCACCCCCGTCACCCGGAATATTTGGATCCAAAGTACCTTCTTCCGTTTCTTTTGCCGTTGTATTATTATTGTTTCTGCTGCCATTATCTGAAATACGCTGTGCCGGAACTGCGCTGATGAGTAAAAGCGGCCTTGCCTTTGCAACAGGCAAAGAGTGGACTTTCATGGGTGGCATGGGAAAAGATATGATGAAGGACATGAAAGCACCAAAAAAGGGTGAAAAAGAAGGTAACTCGCAGTACTTCATCATTGGCGCTGCGGCATTGGCTTTGTTAGGTTTGGTGCTGGCACTGGCGGGTAATAAAACAACCGGTTATGCTGCTACGGCCTGCGGAGTACTGGGAGCTGGTGCATTAATTGGCTTTATGTTAGATCTGAAAAAATGGTTTGATGCAGGTTTGGCCAAACAAGCTGCTGAAAAAACGAAAGAGGGCTCGGATTCCATCGGGCTGGATAATATGGACAGTCTTACCAATGTCACTTTGGGATTTACCCCCTGGTTTTATATAGCTGTAATTGCCTTCCTGCTTGCTGCACTCTTCAGCTATAAACGATCGGCATCACTAAAATCCTGATGCATAATTTAAAGCCTCATCATTATTCATTATAAACCAACCAACATGAACAGAAAAACAATCACAATGATTTTGGCCGTAGTTATAATCGGCGCATTCTTCCTTCCTTACTTTAGTCTTGGAGGACTTTTAAAAATGAGCGGTCTTGATATCATCACTGGCGGTAGTATGGGTGCAGGTAGTGGTGGCTCAGCAGACAGATTTATATTGCTGCTGACACCCATTGCCGGTGTGTTGTTACTGGTAGGTGCTCTCAACAATGAGAAATATACTCCCAGCAGATCAGTGTTAGGTATTTTGGCATTGGTAGGCTGGATTTATCCATTGATCCGTGGATTAATGGAAGGCGGTTCTGGTATGAGCCAGATTTTTAAATTTATGGGTATCGGTTTCTGGCTTGGCCTGGTTGCAGCTCTTGCTGTTATCTTGTACAATCCAAAATCATAATAATAATAATTAAAGGGTTTTTAAGGCTGCCTAAGTTGGGCGGCCTTTTTTTGTGCCCCTTGTAAATTTTAACTTCGGATAGTTATGCTTCGAAATATAGTTTTTGGTTTTTGTATACTCTGCTGACTGTACAGGCAAATGCACAAACCTATGGCCAATGGACACAGACTGTAGACTGGGATGGAATAATAACAACTGGTGCATAAAAATCAATGTATCCGGTTACCTTGGGATATATAAAAAATAGCGGGGATAAGCCGGTTGTATATCGCTTCAATATGGAAAAAAGAATAATGCGAACTGGGTTATTAATTGCTTTTCAACAGGGGCTGCATGATTTTGATTACAGCACGGTGGAGTTCGGCGCCAAATACTATTTGA
The DNA here is from genome assembly GCA_964634265.1 of uncultured Chitinophaga sp. GTDB lineage: Bacteria > Bacteroidota > Bacteroidia > Chitinophagales > Chitinophagaceae > JJ008. The sequence goes on from CAZWIM010000004.1 coordinate 64,287, forward strand.
ACTGGAAGGCATTTTCAGTTGCTAAATCGCCGAAGTAAACTGTTTCAGGAACCGCACATCATTCTCGCTGAACAGGCGGATATCATTGATGCCGTATTTCATCATGGCAGGTCTTTCGATACCCATTCCAAAAGCAAAGCCTGTATATTTATTGGGGTCTATACCGCAGTTGGATAATACATTCGGGTGCACCATACCGCAACCTAAAATTTCTACCCAGCCTGTTTTCTTACATATGTTGCAACCATCACCGCCACAGATAAAACAGCTTACATCCATTTCAGCACTGGGTTCAGTAAAGGGGAAATAAGAAGGACGGAAACGAACTTTTACATCCTTTCCATACATTTCTTTTACAAAAAAGTACAATGTCTGTTTCAGGTCGGCGAAAGAAACATTCTCATCAATATATAATCCTTCTACCTGGTGAAAGAAGCAATGGCTTCTTGCACTCACCGTTTCGTTGCGATAAACACGGCCGGGCATCAGCATACGGATAGGCAAGTTTCCTTTTTCCATTTCCCGTATTTGCACACTGCTGGTATGCGTACGCAATACCCAGTCGGGATTTTGCTGAATATAAAAAGTATCCTGCATATCACGGGCAGGATGGTGCTCAGGCAGGTTCAGGGCGCCGAAATTGTGCCAGTCATCTTCAATCTCAGGTCCTTCTGCCACGGCAAAACCTAAACGCTGGAAAATAGAAACGATCCTGTTTCGCATCAGCGTAACAGGGTGGCGGGAACCGATAGGCAGCTCATCACCGGGTAAAGAAAGGTCAATTGCGTTGCCCGTTGACTGTTGCCCGTCATCCGATGACTCCTTCAGTCCGGCATATTTAGTTTCTACAAAGGTTTTAAACTCATTCAGCAGCTGACCCGCTTCTTTTTTCTTTTCCGGAGCTACGTTTTTCATTTCACCCATGATCTCTTTCACAATGCCTTTTGTACCCAGCCACTTAATACGGAATTCCTCCACAGCTTTTATATCTGCGGCAACAGTACTGTCAACTTCTTTTTTATACGCTTCTATCTTATTCAGCAATTGTTCCATAAGGGTGCAAAGATAATGAATTGGAAAACGGTGAATGGAGAATAGAAAATGGGATGGAAATCATTAACTTTTGGAAAACTTATTTCGTATGCTAAAGCTGGCACACAAAGACCTTGAAGTTTATCAGATCGCTTTAAATCTTGTAAAAGAGGTTTATAGAGCCACAAAATCATTTCCGAAAGAGGAGCAATTCGTTCTGGTATCACAGTTGCGACGGGCAGTAATATCTGTCTGCAGCAATCTGGCAGAAGGTTCTGCGAGATATTCAAAAGTCGAAAAGAAAAGATTCTATGAAATATCCAGGAGTTCATTAGTAGAAGTGGATACACAAATTGAAATATCCCTGGTGCTGGAGTATTTGCAAAAACAAGAAATTAATAAACTCGAAAATTACCTCGAGTCAGTGTTTAAGATGCTCAGTAAAATGATAAGCAACCTTCAATCATAAGTTCTCCCTGTTTTCTATTCTCCATTCTCCATTATCCGTTATCTTGCATTTATGGACCATTTAAACATATCCGACTTTCTTTCACCAGTAAATCTTTCCGCCATTTCGCATGATGAAGGCTATAAAGAGGGGCAGCTGGGTAAAATTGTGGATGCTTACCAGGAACATTTTCCTGACCTGGATGAAGCACAGATTGTTTTGGTCGGTTGCGGGGAGCAGCGGGGCAGCGGATTGATTCATGGTCATAGCGAAGCCCCGGACATTATCCGTCGGCACTTTTATTCCTTGTTTTACTGGCATACTGATATCAAAGTGGCTGATGTAGGTAATATTAAGGCTGGTTCCTTATTCACCGATTCTTATGCTGCTTTAAAAACAGTGGTACAGGAACTGATCAGCGATGGTAAAACGGTGATCATACTGGGCGGTTCTCATGATCTTACTTTGTCGCAGTACCAGGCTTATGCCGAAAGCAAGAAACTGATAGAAGCCAGTTGTGTGGACGCAATGATTGACCTGAATCTTGAATCTCCCTTCCGGCATGAGAATTTTTTAATGGAAATGCTGACAGGCGAACCCAATCATCTCAGGCATTATAACCATATCGGCTTCCAGAGCTATTATGTGCATCCGCGGATGCTGGAAACGATGGATAAACTCCGCTTCGATTGTTACCGGGTTGGCAGTGTGAAGGAAAATATTGATGAAATGGAACCGGTGATACGCAACAGTAATTTGTTCAGCTTTGACATCACAGCCATTGCACATGCCTATGCACCCGCCAACAGGCTTTCTCCAAATGGCTTCAACGGAGAAGAAGCCTGTGTGCTGATGCGTTATGCAGGTATGAGTCCGAATGTGAACAGCATTGGTATTTATGGTTACGATGCACAGCATGATAAAGATGAACTGACGGCCAGGCAAATTGCTCATATGCTTTGGTATGTACTGGACGGACGCAGCCGGGGCAGGAGAGAAGCATCACTGGATGAGAAAGAATCTTTCAACGAATACCACACTGCTTTTGCCGAAGTGGAAACCACTTTCCTGCAAAGCAAAAAAACCGGCCGCTGGTGGATGCAGCTGCCTGATAAGAAATTCATCGCCTGTAGCTATAAAGATTACCTGTTGGCCAGCAGTAATGAAATACCGGAGAGATGGCTGAGAGCACAGGAGAGGGGGTAAAAGAGTCAGGAGTCATTAGTCGGTAGTCAGGAGTTGTTGTCACCCTGAGCTTGTCGAAGGGTGATTTATCTAATGGTGATTTTTTAAATATCCAATTCTCAACACTCAATATTCAATGTACGATTCAACTCTTAAAGCCGGCATCTGTTCTTATGGCATGAGTGGCAAATTATTTCATGCTCCATTCATTGATGCGCATCCGGGATATGAACTGGCTGCCATTGTGGAAAGGAACAATAATGACTCAAGAGAAAGATATCCGCACAGCAAATTATACCGCTCAGTCAAAGAGATGTGTGCAGATAAAAATTTGCAACTGATAGTAGTTAATACGCCAACACATTTGCATTATCAGCAGGCAAAACTGGTTTTACAGGCTGGTAAACACCTCGTAATAGAAAAGCCATTTACTATAACAGTGAAAGAAGCAGAAGAGCTGTCTGATTTTGCGGAAAAGAATAACTTGTTTATCAGTGTGTACCAAAACCGCCGCTATGACGGTGATTACCGGGCGGTGAAAGAAGTATTGCGGCAGGGTTTGCTGGGGGAATTACGGGAAGCTGAAATAAGGTACGACCGTTATCGTCCGTCTTTTGGCGGCAAACAGCACAAAGAAGGCGATCTCCCCGGGGCTGGTATTTTATACGATCTATCGCCGCATTTGGTGGACCAGGCCATTCAGTTATTCGGTTTTCCAAATGCTGTGTTTGCAGATGTTTGGAAAATGAGGAATGATGTGGAAGCGCCGGATTATTTTGAAATTCTTTTTTATTACGACAAACTTAGGGTGCGGTTAAAAGCCACCTGCATTGCCCGGGAATCAACCTATGCGTATATCCTGCATGGGATGAAAGGAAGTTTTTTGCAGCAGCGATCAGATATGCAGGAGCAGCAACTGCAAGCCGGTGTAAAGCCTTCGATAACGAACTGGTGTCCTGCCCCTGCAGCGCCGGATGGTATTTTGCATACGGAACTCAATGGAGATGTGCTGAGAAAAGAAACTATCTCTTCACCCGGTAACTATATGGGTTATTATGATGATGTGTATAAAGCATTGACCGGACAGGGGCCCAACCCTGTACCAGCGGCTGATGGTATTAACAATATGCGGATCATTGAAGCCGCATTACAAAGTGTAGTTGAGAAAAGGCTGGTGTCACCCTGAGCTTGTCGAAGGGTGAGCTTGCTGAAATTGAAATCAAAAATTAAATAATCAATACTCAATGTTCAATTCACATTTGAAAATATCGTACTTCATACTTCTTACCTCGTACTTACTAATTTCCTGTTCTGTCAGCAAACAAATTGGCAAATCGGCCAAAGAAGAAGTGTTGGGCAACAAAGCCCTGCTGGCCGCTCATGTGGGTATCAGCATTTTTGACCCGGCTGAAAACAAATACCTCTACAATTACCAGGGTGATAAATATTTTGTACCAGCCAGCAATACCAAGATACCTACCTGCTATGCAGCGATGAAATATTTGGGGGATAGTTTGGTGGGGTTGAGGTATTTGAAAAGTGGGGATTCCATTTTCGTTCAAACGACAGCTGACCCCACATTCCTGCACCCAGATTTTAAAATGCATCCAGTTTTTAATTTTTTGTATAAAAAGAAAGAACATGTTATTGTGAATTTAGTTAACTGGAGAGAGGAGAGATTTGGTAGTGGTTGGTCATGGAATGATTATTTGCAGGCATATATGACAGAAAGATCTCCTATGCCAGTTTATGGAAATATTAGAAAATTAACTGTAAATAGGATTTCTGAGAGTTCGAAGAGTCACATGTTTGCTATGCCAGAGTATGAGCTAAAAATCACACCATCATATAAAGAAAGAATTGAACAAATCCCGCATCATCTGGATTTCCAGTATTTCGACTCAGCAGTACTTATGAATCATTTAAAATCGGGAAAAAGAATTTATTATGACATTATCCGGGAAATTGGAAGTAATAAACTGTGGTATATAACGTCACTTGAACAACATCTGACTCAGCATATCCCTTTAAATACTCAGAATTTTGAATTTGTTAAAGAACTTTTACAAGACACTTGTGGATTGAAAATTTCAATTGATAATTTCAATCTATTAAAAATTTACAATTATAGCCCGAAGTATAGGGAATTTTTTACAGACAAAATCCACTCCCAACCCACCGACTCTCTGCTAAAACCCATGATGCACCGCAGCGATAATTTTTTTGCAGAGCAAAGCCTTTTAATGGTGAGTAATGAAATGCTGGGAGTGATGAACGATGCAAAGATCATTGATACCATTCTCAAAACAGATTTTAAAGACCTTCCTCAAAAGCCCCGCTGGGCCGATGGCAGCGGATTAAGCCGTTATAATTTATTTACCCCGCAGGATTTTGTGGCTATCCTCAATAAAATGAAGAATGAGTTTGGTATGGAACGCATCAAAGTCGTTTTTCCTACCGGCGGAGAAGGAACGATCAGCAGTTACTATAAAGCCGACAGCGGATATATTTATGCCAAGACCGGAACATTAAGCGGTGTGGTTGCTTTCAGCGGTTATTTATATACGAAGAAAGGAAAGCTGCTCATTTTTTCTACGCTGGTTAATAATCACCAGGCATCTGCAACAGATGTGCGAAGGGCGGTAGAAAAGTTTTTGCAGGGGGTTCGAAATAAATACTAAGCCCCCATCCGACTTCCCCCTAAAGGGAGTAAGCCACCATCTCACAGCCCCGGCTTTTCAACTAGGTCTTTCTGTTCGAGAAATATTCTGCTTTAAGGTTTGTGCGCAGCAAGTCTCCCCTTTAGGGGAGATTCAGAGGGGTTTACTTCCCAAACATCCGCTCCAACTGCTCCTGCTTAAACTCAAGGTAAGTGGGATTGCCATCCGGCGTTACATTCGGCTGCTCGCAAGAAAACAAATCGTTCACCAACTGCCGCATTTCTCTTTCCGTCAGTCTTGTACCGGTTTTAATGGCTTGTTGCCTTGCCAGAGCCCGGACTAATTTTTCTCTTTTGGAAAACTTCACTTCAGAGCTAAAGTGTTTGTATTGTTCCAGTAAAATATCAATGATGTATTTTTCATTACCTGCTTCCACATCGGCAGGTGTGCCCTGTATCACATAACTGTTTTTACCAAAAGGTTCAATTATATAACCAAGGTACTGAAGGTCGCCGATAATTTCTTCCATCACTGCTGCATCAGCCGGTGTCAGTTCCAGTGTGGAGGGAAACATGCTGCGCTGCGTAGCAACAGGTTTGTCTTTACTGGCTGTTATTAGTTGCTCATACAATACTCTTTCATGTGCTGCCTGCTGGTGGATGAGGAAGAAGCCGTTTTTGGATGGGACAGTGATATAAGAGTTCAGCAATTGAGTTAATTCAACGTCTGCAGTTGTGAGTCGTGAGTCATGAGTCGTGAGTGTGTCTTTGATGTTTGAAGTTGCTTCACGATTCACTGCTGACGATTCACGGCTTTCATAAAAGTTTTTCCAGTTCTTCAGTTCACTCTTTTCAGTTCGTTCGATAAAATGGGCCTGGTTTTTTTGTGTAAACCCTTTGAAGATAGAGCCGGAAGCAGCGGCCGATCTTTTTTCTTCTGTAAACGGCTGTTGAATGGAAGGTAATTGTTGTATCGAAGCATCCAGGTCAAAATCCAGAGTAGGTGTTATGCTGAACTGTGCCAGGGCATGTTTGATAGCGGCCTGCACAAAAGCATAAATGATCTTTTCGTCTTCAAATTTTATTTCCTGTTTGGTCGGGTGCACATTTACATCCACCACGGTTGGGTCCAGTTCTATAAAAAGTACATACATCGGGAAACTATCCGAAGGGATCATTTCCTGGTAAGCACTCATTACAGCATGGTTGAGGTAAGGGCTTTTAATGAAACGGTTATTGACAAAAAAATACTGGTCGCCTCTTGTCTTCTTCGCAGTATCCGGTTTGCCCACAAAGCCATAAATATTCAGGTAGTCTGTTTCTTCTTTTACCGTTACCAGTTTGGCATTGTAATTATTGCCCAGCAACTGAACAATGCGTTGTTTCAGACTGCCTGCTTCCAAATGAAAAAGCTGTTGATTATTGGCAGTAAGAGTAAACAGGATTTGCGGAAATGACATGGCCACTCTTGTAAACTCATCTACAATATGGCGCATCTCCGCTGCATTGCTTTTCAGAAAATTTCGGCGGGCCGGTACATTGAAAAATAAATTCTTCATGGCAATGCTGGTACCATTTGGCGCTGCTACAGGTTCCTGTTTCTTTACCACACTATTCTCCACTTCTATATAAACACCTGTTTCATCTTCGGCTCTTTTTGTTTTCAGTTCCACCTGAGCTACTGCTGCAATGGAAGCCAACGCCTCTCCACGGAATCCCATGGTTTTTATATGAAATAAATCTTCAATGTCTTTGATCTTGGAAGTGGCGTGGCGTTCAAAACACATTCTTGCATCCGTCTCACTCATGCCGCTGCCGTTGTCAATCACCTGTATCAATGATTTGCCGGCATCGGAGATGATGAGTTTTATTTCTGTAGCGCCGGCATCTACCGCATTTTCCAGCAATTCTTTTACCGCACTGGCCGGCCGTTGAATAACTTCACCGGCGGCTATCTGGTTGGCAATATTATCAGGTAACAGGTTAATCTTATCAGGCACAAAATCCGCTTTAGCCGCCAAAAATAAGGCTTTTAAGGGCAGTTGTTTGCCCGTTCATAGCTCCTATAGGCTATACCTGCGTCAGACCACTTACTGTATTTTGTTAGCCGTTCACTTTTTGTACCGTTGGTTTTCCAATCGGTACCCCATCTGCATTAACCTTGTATTTGATAACCACCAACGGACAATTATCAATTTTTATCATTAGAGTAACCCACCCGGTATTGGGGTTAAAAAGCATTGTGGTTTTGCCTTTCACTTTTCCGCAGTCCCTCAATTCTGTTTCTCCTTCCCATGATTGTGCACGGACGCCTTCTGCTTTTAACAACGCATCCAATCCGCCGCCAGCCAGTTCATTCAACCGGTTACCGGTAAACTCATCGCCAGTTAGCTTTGGGAAAATTTCTCCGCCGATTACATTGAAAAGATTTTTTCCCAACTCTTCTGAAAAATTTTCACCGCCAAACAAAGCACTACCCAACGCTTTAACAGCGCCAATTCCTAATCTTGCACCAAAAGATAATCCCGGTAGTGCTTCAATCGGCGCAAAGACAATACCTACAGCCATGCCTCCGATGATATCTGTGGCGGCAGTATTGGTATTATTGGCCAATGCAATCGCCTTGGTTTCGCAGTCGCAGGGACCTTTATCAATCAGTTTATCCCTGTTTAACCCCCTTAGCATGCCTAAAGTAAAAAATTTCAACTGCTTGTCATCCGGGTTAATAGGCTCTGTAAGTGGTGGCTGAGGTGTAGGTGTATTTTTTTTCGCTTCTTCCTCCTCCTGTTGTTTCCGATTCTTTGCCCGTTCTTCTTCCAATTGTTTTTCTTTATCCGCCTGTAATTTGTCAGCCGCTGCCTGTGCCTTTTTCAACTCATCCTCCAGCTTACTTTTTTCTCTTCCTGCAGCATTAACCTGGTTTTCTGTTTCTTCAGCTTCAGCAGCAGTTGTACCGGCTTCATTTTTCAGGTCAGCTTCTTTTTGTTGTTTCTTTTTAATAATGTCATTCAACTGGTCTATGTAAGCCAATGCTTCTTCAGGAGATCGTGGAGGGCGGGAGAGAGCAGGATTAAAATTACATTCACCGGGATGCTCCATGCACCATTTACGAAGTGCCGCCAACAATGCTTCTATCTGGCGGCACAATTCATCTATTTGTGTTTCAAGTGCAGCATGCATATTTCCTTTTTTGGCTGCTTCCTCTGCTTTTTCTTTTTCCTTTTTTAATTTATCACATTCTTCCTGAGCTTTTGCTATCTCAGCATTTAAATCATTCACTCTTTTCCTGGCAGCTTTTTGCGGGCCTTTAAGACCTTTGAGTTTACCGGAAAGCTGATTAGACTCACCCCAAATATTAGTATTGGAACTTTCATCACCCACATAGCCATACCAGAATCTTCCATCAGCATGATAACCATGTCCTCCCACCCAATCATTACCCAGGTGAAGCTGGTCCATTTTATCCAGCAGGTCTTCTATTTCATTGTTCAGCCTATCCAGTTCTTTTTGTGCATCCTCTTTTTCCTGTTTCAGCTTATTCAGTCTGTCGGCACAGTCTTTTTCCCGCTGGGCGGCGTCATCAGCTGCCTTTTGCAAGGCATCGTTGTCAGGTTTTCCGTTTAGTTCTGCTTTTAGTTTCGCTAAAGAATCAGTTAGTTTTTTCAGTGAGTCACTGAATTTTTCCGGAATTTTTTCAATCACTTTATCAATGGCAGCCAGTTCTTCCGCCATTGTGTTTTTTTCTTCCAACCGGCGCTGCAGTTCTTCATATTTTCTTTTCAGTTCAGCTATTCTTTCTTTTATCCTTCTTAGCTTTTCTTCAATTTGCTGTACATTTTGATTTGCATTATTGATTTGGGCATCAGTAACTGCCAGGTTTATTCTTTCACCCTGTATTGGTTTCACAGATTCAGGTGTAACCTGCAAGTATGCCCTTGTAAATTCTTCAGTAACAATATTATTTTTACCTGCAGCTCTTGCCCTGATAATATATTCGCCATCATAGCCAATGGATGGATTCCAGTTTATCGTCCAGTTGTTTCCATTATGTAGTGCGGTTCCTGTTTGTTGCCAAAGGCTGGCAGCAAAAGGTTTTACAGAAAAAACTACAGCAGCCACATCATCTGAGTAAGAACTAAGCTTAAAAGTGATTTGGCCTGTTTTGTTATTCATCGGCGTAGGGGAAGAAAGCATAACAACAGGCCCCGAAGCTTCTACCTGGTTGTTTGAGCCTGGTTGGGCAGATGAAAATAACGGAGGATTGGTGCTGCCTCCCAGTTCTAAACATGTTTCCAGAGGTATAAGGAATGATTGTTCAAGGATATAACAATTACACAGGGCTGCTGTATTGTTTGAAGCAGAACCAGCTTCGGGCAAATCAAGATTAACCGTGACAGAAAAACTTCCTGTTCTTGTACTCTGCAAATCAAAACGTTTATTGAAAGTTCCGGAACCTGAAATAGTAGCAGGCGGAATAGTGATCACCTGGCTTTCGCCTCCGATCATTGTGACCACAGCTGTCGAAGTATTTACACAAGTAAGACTGGCATTTGACGAAAGGTTTTGCAAGCCAGAGATGGTTACGTCCACATATGTCTTTTCTCCTTTTTGTAAATTCAGCTTTCCTGCATTTACATCTATATTAACTGCTGAAACAGTTTTTTCAGTTGTCTCATTTTTTTCGGTTACAGAAACAGTATGCGGACCGCTTGCAGTTTCAGGGAAATTAATAATACACTGACGGGGTGATTCTGCCAGTATCTCCATTTCTTTTCCATCAATACGGCATTGCGTATTTGACGCATCTCCATCGAAGGGCCCTGTTATGCGGGCAGGTGCTGCTGTTACAATATGTGTAGGTAATGATAAAGCGCCGGGTGAGCTTGTCATATTCTTCACAGGAACTGCTGCGGTTGAAACCACTTTGTTATTGAGCGTAAGTGTTATGGACGGTTTATTGCTCCTAGTTGAAAACCTGAACAACCGGGATAGTTCTTCTTTTCCTGACACACCATCCAGCAGATGAAGTGTATATTTTTCCAGCGATTCTTTGTTGCGGATTTTTTCTTTTTCTGAAGTGCCTGAAGGTTCAGCGATAACCGTTCCGGAAATGGTTTCTCCAGGCCGGATATCATCCGGCAGGTAAACTTTGATTTTGCCTTCTTTCAAGACAAACTCTTTTACTTCCAGCCCTTTTTGGGCAATTACAAGGTTTGATAAAGTGACAGTAAGAAAGGAAAGAAATGTGATGATACATGACGGGAAAAAATAATATCGTCTCATGACTGTTAGTTTAGGTGAAGGAAACAAACTGTTACAAGAGACTTTCAGGGGGGGCGGTAAAGGATATAAAAGTTACGAATTTTCATAGCTTCAGTACAAATAGAAAAGATTAATTTTATTGGCCCCACAAATAAGCAGCTATGAAACAAATGCAACGTATTGTCTTTCTGTTAGTTTTCCTCCCTTTCTTTTCCAATGCACAGTATAAAAGCAAACTTGGTAAGCAACAATGGGTTGACAGTGTGTTCAATAGTCTGAGTAATGATGAAAAGATCGCACAACTAATGGTGATCCGTGCCCATTCTAATTTAGGCGCCGATCATGTAGCCAAGGTGGTGAGTGACATTAAGAAGTACAATGTAGGGGCACTTTGTTTTTTCCAGGGCGGCCCGGTTAGGCAGGCTAATCTCACCAATTATTATCAAAGTATAGCCAAAACACCCCTGATGGTAACAATTGACGGTGAGTGGGGTCTGGGTATGCGACTCGACAGTGTAACCAAATTTCCATACCAGCTTACCCTAGGTGCATTGGATGATGCTGAACTGGTATATAAAATGGGAGTGGCTGTGGGGCAGCAGTGCAAGCGGATTGGTGTGCATGTAAATTATGCTCCGGTGGTGGATGTCAATAACAATCCCAATAACCCTGTAATCGGGTATCGTTCTTTTGGTGAGGACAAAAGCAGGGTTTCTGCATTGGGAGTAGCCTACATGGGTGGCATGCAGGATGCGGGTATCATGGCCTGTGCCAAACATTTTCCCGGTCACGGGGATGTGGATGTGGATTCTCATTACGATCTGCCAGTGATAAACAAAACAAGAGAACAATTGAATGAAATGGAACTGGCACCTTTTCAAAGTATGTTTAAAGCAGGTGTTAAGAGTGTAATGATTGCACACCTGTATATTCCTTCAATAGATAATACAGCCAATAAAGCAACTTCGCTGTCGAAAAATAATGTAACTGATTTATTGCGTAAAGAAATGGGTTATGAAGGGCTTACTTTCACCGATGCACTGGAGATGAAAGGAGTAAGTAAGTTTTTTCCGGGTGGTACCATTGTAGTAGAAGCATTGGTAGCTGGCAATGATATGCTTTGCCTGCCGGAAAATGTAGGAGACGCTATTGCAGCTGTTAATAAGGCGATAGCAGAAGGCAAGTTGTCCTGGAATGATATATATGTAAAAGCCAGGAAAGTACTGAATGAAAAATATGACCTGGGTTTGTTTGAAGTGTGGCCCATCAATACCAATAACCTTGTAAATGACCTCAATGCCAAAACAGATGCTATACGCAGAGAGGTGGCTGAAAAAACGATCACCCTTTTATCGCAGGCTGCTTTTAAAGCTTCCCGCACTGATTATTCGGGTATACCACTGCCAAAGAATGGCAAGATTGCCTATGTAGGTATTGGGAGCACTGAGCTGAATACATTTGGTAAAAGAATGAAAGATGATTTTGGGGCCGATGTTTTTCTTTTCTCGTACAAGGATGGAAAAGATAAGGCACAGGAGATATTGAAACAGGTTCCAAAAGATGGCAAATATGATGCGATTGTTATAGGGGTTCATGATTATTCCCTGAAACCGACCAACAACTTCGGCATCTCACAAGCAGCGATTGACTTATATAAAGAACTGAACTTCATCAAAACAGTTACACTCACATTTGGCAATGTACTCGGGACAAAAAATTTCTGTGATGCATGGACACTGGCTGCCTGTTACCAGGATGATCCGATCACACAAAATGCAGCAGCTGATCTGCTGATGGGTAAATTCAAGGCAAGGGGTAAACTGCCGGTTACGGTCTGCAGTTTCAAACCGGGTGATGGCATTGTGGCCGCCAAAACAGCTGCAGAAGAAATGCAGGCTAAATTGAAAGTAATTGATTCCATAGCCCAGGATGGTATCAGTAAAAAGGCATTTCCGGGTTGTGTAGTATTGGCAGCGCATAAAGGAGAGATCATTTATCATAAGGCGTTTGGCAACTATGAGTACGAGACCTCCTCACCTAAGATGACTGCCGAAAGTATTTTTGATCTGGCTTCCGTCACCAAGATTTCAGCCACCACCGTTTCCATAATGAAGTTGTATGAAGAAGGTAAAATCAAACTGGATGGAAAGCTGAAAGATTACCTGCCGTATACAAAGAACACAGACAAAGAGGATTTGAAGATTGATGAAATCTTATTGCACCAGGCAGGATTGGTTCCTTTTATTGCCTTTTATAAGGAAACAATTGACAGCAGCGGGGCACCTAAGCCGGCAGTATATGCTGCTAAACCGCAAAAAGGATATGGAGTAAGAGTCGCTGAAAATGTTTATCTCCGCAACGACTGGCAGGATACAATGATGATGCGTATTCTTAAAAGTCCGCTGGGGCCCAAAAATAAATATGTATACAGCGATAATGATTTTATTTTCCTGGGTAAAATAGTTGAGGAGATAACAGGGTTGACACTGGATCAGTACGTACAAAAAACCTTTTACAACAAAATAGGCATGTATTCCACAGGGTTCAAACCAAGAAATCGTTTTCAACTGGAATATTTGGTGCCAACGGAAACAGAAAAACATTTTCGTCAGCAAACCACCAGGGGCGATGTACATGATGAAGGGGCTTCTATGTTTGGCGGCGTAGCAGGACATGCCGGTTTGTTTTCGAATGCATATGACCTCTCACTACTTTATCAAATGTTGCTCAATGGGGGAGAGCTAAACGGAGAAAGATACCTGAAGCCCGAAACAATTAAGCTGTTTACATCATACAACAGCAATATCAGCCGCAGGGGATTTGGGTTTGATAAGCCAGAGAAAGATAATGCTACCCGAAAGGAACCTTATCCTTCGTCACTGGCCTCCCCTGAAACGTTTGGGCACACCGGGTTTACAGGCACCTGTGTGTGGGTGGATCCAAAATATGACCTCGTTTATGTTTTTCTTTCCAACCGGGTTTACCCAACAAGGGACAATAATAAACTCGGGCAAATGGGTATCCGTGGGAAAATTCAGGATGCATTAATTAAAGCAGTGTCAGGTCAATAGCCAAACAATCATAAAAACCAGCAACAATGAAATCTTTCCTTACTTCTGTTTTTCTGTTAACTTCTTTGCTGTTCTATGGTCAGCATACTCCCGGGGAAATCAAAAAATTTAAAATTGCTTCTGCTGTGGAAACAAGCAGATTTAAGGAAGATGGTGTTCCCCAGAAACTGGTTTATACCACTTATTACGACAAAAATGGAAACGATACTGCTTTGTATTCCGGTGACCTATGCATTTACAGGAAAAAGTATGTATTGGATGAAAGCAACAGGATTACATCAGTGATTATGATGGGTAAAGACGGTACTGAAACTGAAAAAACTGAATATGTTTATGACCCGAATGGAAATTATAGCACTTCCAGCCGCCACAGGTCATTTGATGCGGTTTATATAAAGTGGTTTGATAAGAACGGAAGGTTATTGAAAGAGCAGCGGGAAGAAGAAGTAACACTTTTTTACGACTATAATACAAATGGGCAACTTATTCAGGTGATGACAAAACTCGGCCCTTCAGGTAAAGGAGATATTGTGCATTTGAAATATACTTATAACAGCAAAGGCCAGCGGGTAAAAGAAGAAAGTATCGGTACCTGGCGGTGGGTAAAAACGATGCTTTACGACACAAAAGGAATGCTGATAAAAACAATTACTACCGGAAAAGAATCTGGTCAGGCCTATACCAATTCCATTTCATATCAATATACTTTCTGGAAATAATTAACCCTGTTTGTCTTTTCCCTGGTTAGGATTACCTCCCTGTCCTGAAGGTGGGTTAGGTCGCGGCTGATTGCGGTTAGGGTTGCCGGGCCTTTGTTGATTTCGTTGTTGCCCGCCACCTTGCTGACCCTTTTGCTGTCCTCCTTGT
>CAZWIM010000004.1:78910-133437 GCA_964634265.1 uncultured Chitinophaga sp.
TTGTTGATTTCGTTGTTGCCCGCCACCTTGCTGACCCTTTTGCTGTCCTCCTTGTTGTCTTTTCTGCTGCTGACCACCACCTTGTTGTCCGCCCTGCTGACGCTGTTGTGGCCGCTGACCTTGCTGCCGGTTAGGCTGGTTTCTCTGTTGTTGCTGTTGTTTTTTCTTCTTCTCAGCCTTTTCCAGTGTTCGAAGACTTATCTGTCCCACCAGTTCCACTGTTTCCGGTTCAGCTTCTTTTGGTTTACCGGTTGTTACTTCTACCGGTTCCAGTTCTTCAGGAGTAATGCCCTGCTGATTCAGCGATTTTATTTTTCGAACCCTTTCAATAGTTAAAGGGTACTGCTTATTGCTGTCTGGCAATGTGTACCACATCAGGTTCTTGAAAATATCTTTCTTAATAAGAAAAGCATTGCCTTTGGCCACTTGTATCACATCACAGTTGTCGGGGAAATGCTGTAATGCATCCAAATAAGTATCCAGCTCATAGTTCAGGCAGCACTTTAGCCGGCCGCATTGGCCGCTGAGCTTTGTCTGGTTTATAGACAGGTTTTGATAACGGGCCGCAGCTGTATTTACCGATTTAAAATCTGTGAGCCAGGTGCTGCAACAAAGTTCACGGCCGCAGCTGCCAATACCGCCCACTTTACCAGCTTCTTGTCTTGCGCCGATCTGGCGCATTTCCACTTTTACTTTGAATTCAGAAGCATATACTTTGATCAGCTCTCTAAAATCCACCCGTCCATCAGCAATATAGAAGAAGGTGGCTTTACGTCCATCAGCCTGCATTTCCACCTGGCTTATTTTCATATCCAGTTTCAGTTGCTTGGCAATGGCACGGCTGCGGATCACCGCTTCCGGTTCCCGGGCCTTATTTTGTTTCCATATTTCAATATCACGGTCGGTGGCCCGGCGCAATACTTTTTTCATTTCGGGGTTGTCTTCCTTTACTCCCCGCTTTTTCATCTGCAGCCGAACGATCTCACCGGTCAGCGATACTTCGCCCAAATCGAAACCGCTTACTCCTTCTACGGCTATCAGGTCGCCTTTTTCAAAGGGCTGCAACATAGGGTTGCGGAAGAAATCTTTGCGGGTACCCTGGCTAAAGCTAACCTCAATCACTTTACAGGCACTGTCAAAATCAGTCATTGGCAGGTTACGCAACCAGTCGTATGCGTTCATGCGGTTACATCCGCCGGAACTGCATCCGCCGTTGCTCTTACATCCGTTGGGTTTTCCACCCGTAGCCGTGCTGCAACCTGTACAACTCATAATCTGATTTATTATTTCAGATTTAATATTAATAATTTGGGAGGGAACAATGAACCCAACTGCAGAATTACTATCTGGCTTCCGTTGCGCCTGTCCCGCCGCAAAGCTTTGTGTTTAGCTGGCGGGATCGCACATCTTTTAAGTTATGCGAAGCTCTTGTATATTGAAAAAACAATAGAAGCATTTTGTAATTCAAACCTTCAGATTATCACTAATTAACCCTAAACCGGTTAACTAATCCTTGTCACACCCTCAATCCATCAAAAATACAATCTTATCCTGAATAATATGGTATAGTTTAATGGTAAGGGCATGAAAGAGCATTTTGCCGTTTGCATTCCTTTCTATGTAATAACTGGCTTTGTCAATTTCCTCAATAATAGCTTGCTGTTGTTCGATTCCGGCAATTTTATTGAGTCTTTCCGCAAAATCCCGTTCGGTACCAAAAGCTCCAGGCGTATTTCCGGTAGCTTTTAACAATATAGCTTGTTCCAGTAAGTGATTAAAGTAGCGTAAGAATTGTTTTTGCTTTTCCCTGCCCAGCCTGCTGATCTCCTCCACCCATTTGGCCTGGGCTACCGGACCAGTTTTCAGCATGGCATTCAGCCATTCTCTTAAAAGGCTTTGCCAGTCTTCTTCGGCATGTTGCACCAGTTGCAAAGCTTCCCGGTAATTACCCTCGCTTACACTGGCTACCTGCCGGGCTATTGATGCTTCTGTTTTATTGCGGCTGATAAGGGCTTCTTCTATTTCCTTATTCTCTAAGGCAGGTACTTTGATCAGCTGGCAGCGGCTTACAATGGTGGGCAGTATGAGCTCTTCATTTTCCGCCACCAGTATAAATAAGGTATTGGCAGGAGGCTCTTCAATTATTTTCAACAGCTTGTTTCCTTCTTTTTCGAGTTCTTCCGGCATCCAAAGGATAAGTACTTTGTATTCACTTTCAAAACTCTTGAGGCTTAGTTTTTTGATGATCTCATCACATTCCCTGGAGGTGATTTTACCCTGGCTGTTCTCTTTTTCCTTTATCAGTTCGATCCAGTCAAACAAATTTCCGTAGGGGTTTAGTTTGATGTACTCCCTCCACTCTGTTATAAAGTCAGTAGCAATTGGTTTTTCACCAGCCTTTTTGGTAACAGTAGGGTAAGAAAAGTGTATATCCGGGTGTACAAGTTGCTGTGCTTTTTGGCAGGCCGGACAGGTACCGCAGGAATCGGTTACCATTTCCCTGCTGTTTGTAACGGGTTCCGGGTCTCCGAAGAGTGAGGGTCCGGTCTGGATGGCGGTATGCTTCCCCTGCACTTTTTCACAGGTTACATACTGCGCAAACGCCAATGCTAATGGCAAGGCTCCGCTTCCTTCTTTTCCTAAAAACAACAAAGCATGACTTAGCCGGTTATGTTGTACCAGTTCGATCAGTTGTTTTTTTACATCTTTTTGCCCTATGATTTCGGAGAATGTCATGTGAGGCGAAAGTAAACCATCTGGCAATAAAAAAGCAACACTGAAAAATCAGTATTGCTTTAAATTTTTTAAGAAAATGAGTTAGTTCAGGTATTTTAAAATTTCTTCACTCATAGGGGTTGTTCTCGGACTGAAGGTCGCAATCAGTTCTCCTTTTTCATTTACCAGGAACTTGCCAAAATTCCAGGTGACAGGATCGGCTAAACCTTTCTCTTTTGCCTGTGCTTTCAACCAAATATATAAGGCATGGGTGTCATCCCCTTTTACTGATATCTTTTCCGCCATGGGAAATGTTACACCATAGTTTTTCTTACAGAAATCTTTAATCTCATTATTGTTCAGTGGTTCCTGGCCGGCAAAATTATTGGCGGGAAAACCGATGATCACTAGCTTATCCTTGTATTTTTTGTATAATTCTTCCAGTCCTTCATATTGTGGTGTTAATCCGCATTTGGAAGCCGTATTGACGATCATGATCTTCTTTCCTTTGAATTGAGAAAAATCAATTTCTTTTCCATCCAGCCCGGGTACCTTAAAATCGTAAATGCCGCCTGCAAGTGTGGCGGATAATATTAATGTTAGTAAAAAGCTTTTCATTTTAAATTGTTTGTATCTACAACAAATGTAGTCTTGTTCTGTTCAGTAAATACAAAATTATAAGGTATTGATACTATTGCTTTTCGAAGCACCCAAGATCAGGTAAACCCACAGCCCGGGCATTACCATCGAGATCGGTTGTGACGGGGGTACCAGTGCCTTTGTTCAGAGCAGGAGAAACTGATTTGAGCCGGAAATCATAATAGTTTCTTGAAGTATTAATGCTGTCAAACTGCGGTGCCTGATTATTAATAATCTGGTTACTGATTATGCCGGAGGGTGGTGTTTGAACTTTCCACAAATTATAATCAAAGTTCACATTGAAAACAGTATTTCCGCTTTTCAATACTATTACTTCGTCATCTACCAAACCGTTTTGACCCCAAAAAATGCAGTTGCGGAAAATGGCATTTAAATCAGCTGTGCTGTTATTGGCAAAATTTGTAAGAGTTAGTACAGGATCTTTATGGTCAACATAGCGGTTAGCTATCGTCACTACGGTACAATGGGTAAACTGGTAATCACCGCCTTTTACGAGGAATAAGTTTTTGCCACAGTTGCTGATCAGGCAATTTCTTGCCCTGATGCTGCTATTTACAGCCACAATACCTGCATCATAATTATTGTCAATCACACACTCATTCAAAATAAGCTTTGGGTTGGCATTAGGTGAAGGGTCGGTTATTCCTATTGCCTGGAAAGCATTTTTGATAACAGCATAGTTAAGCACATTGTCCTTTGAACCTGCCTGGAAAAAAATACCCGGCCAGCTTGCTGGAAAATCTTTGTAGGGTTCATCCAGCCGGTCACCTGTGAAATATACCCTGTCTGCTGTATCCTTCTGGCCGTTTACCTGTAATGTTCCGTTTACAATAATTGGAGCATCTGCATGCACATAGATGCGACAACCCTTGTTAATAGTCAGTGTTTGATTGGCATTAACAGTTAATGAACCAAGGATTACATAAGGAAGGTTGCTGTTCCATGTCTCATTAGCAGATATTACTTTGTTACGAAGAAAATTGGCGTTTTGTCCCCAAGCTTCTAATTGTACCAAACGGGTTTTGCCATTATAACTTACCTGAATACTATCCCGGATCACAAATGGAATATTGGCCGCATTGGGATTTACATTTACCTGCACAAATACATACAGGCTGTCGTTGGCATTTATTTCAATATTATTAAACAGGGTGCCGGCAATGCCATCTACATTCATTTTAAAGACTGAAGATGATCCACCTGCCAGTTGTAAAGACGAAAGAAGCAATTTTTGGTTATTCTCATTTATGATCCTGAAGGTTCTGTAAGTTGACCCCGCAGTTACAAATACGGTATCATATTTCAATGTATCTGCACTGATAGTTACCCGGGCATCGGGTGAAGTGATGAATGAATCTTTCCGGCAGGAAAAAAGAAGAACAACAAAGGATATGGTTAATAACCCGGCAATTTTCATTGTTGTAAAAATATAACTAAGCAGCAAAAGGAGGAAATGTGATTTGGGCTTGGTACTAACGGGAGGCAATGCAAAGGGTGGCAATGCTCAGTTTTATATTTTCTGCTAGTAGCAATTCGTTGCCGCAGGCTTCAAGAGTGGCGCCGGTTGTGACTACATCATCCACTAACAGAATGTTTTTGTTTTCAATGGCAGCTCGGTCAGTCAGAACAAATTTTCCTTCCATGTTTTTCCATCGTTCTATCCTTCCCTTTTTGGTTTGGGTTTCGGTATGCTGAGGCCTTGTTATCACATTATCTAAAACTGGTACCTGCATGGTCTCAGCCATTCCCTGGCATAGCAGGGTGGCCTGGTTGTAGCCCCTTTTTCTTTCTTTAGCCGGAAAAAGAGGAAGTGGTATCAACGCATCAACTGCAAACCGTCCGGATTTTCTTAGTTGATCCCCCATGATGCGGCCCAATTGAATTCCCAGTTCTTTATTGCCTTTGTATTTGAGCTGGTGCATCAGGTGCTGCATCAGCGATTCTTTGGTAAAATAAAATTGTGCGGATGCTGTAGTAACAGGCAACCGTCCCCAAAAAATTTTTTCAGCCGGGTTCCCTGCATGCAGTTCAAACTGGGTTTCCGGCATAGCTTCCACACAGCGCATACATAAAACAGAATCCTTACTCAGCAGATCACTGCCACAACCTGTACAAACATGCGGAAATAGCAGGTGCAATACTGATTCTTTAATTTCTTTTAGTAATGCCATTTAAAAAAGATAACGGTAAACCTCTTCCACCCTTCCCATCATCACTACTTCAATTCCGAATTTCTGTTTGGAAAGTCCTTTTTGATTATACTTTGAAACGATAATTTTTTCAAATCCCAGTTTCTCCGCTTCTGCAATACGTTGTTCTATTCTGTTCACAGCTCTTATCTCACCGCTCAGGCCTACTTCTCCGGCAAAGCAAATGCTATTTGGAAGCGGAACATCTTCGTAAGAAGACAAAAGGGAGCAAAGCACCGCAAGATCAATCGATGGGTCTTCTACTTTGATACCTCCGGCAATGTTTAAAAACACATCTTTCATCCCGAAATGAAACCCCCCTCTCTTTTCTAATACCGCCAGCAATAATTGCAAACGACGGAGATCAAAACCACTAACTGTCCGTTGCGGAGTGCCATAAACCGATTGTGTAACCAACGCCTGCACTTCAATCAGCAAGGGCCGCATACCTTCAATGGTGGCTGCAATTGCAATACCGCTTAACTGGTCTTCTTTTTGGGTGATTAATATTTCACTGGGATTTAAAACACCTCTCATGCCTTCGTCTGTCATTTCATAAATACCCAGTTCGGCAGTACTACCAAACCGGTTCTTTAAAGTCCGCAGGATACGATAAGCATAATGACGGTCGCCTTCAAACTGCAGAACGGTGTCCACCATATGTTCTAATATTTTTGGGCCGGCAATACTGCCGTCTTTTGTAATGTGACCGATCAGGAATACAGGTGTATTAGTTTCCTTGGCAAACCGCTGAAATTCTGCAGCACATTCTCTTATCTGGGATACACTGCCAGGTGATGAATCAATAAAGGAGGTTTGCAGTGTTTGTATAGAGTCTACAATTACCAGTTGTGGTTTTAGTTTTTTTATTTCCTGGAAAATAGTTTGTGTAGATGTTTCTGTAAGCAAATAAAAGTTCTCATTCTTTAGACCGATTCTGTCAGCCCTCATTTTTATTTGTTGCTCACTTTCTTCTCCGCTGATATAAAGTACCACAACATCTTTTAACCATAACCCGTTTTGTAAAAACAAAGTTGATTTACCAATGCCCGGTTCTCCGGCTACCAACACCAGGCTGCCGGGTACAATACCGCCACCCAAAACACGGTTTAATTCTGCATCAGCGGTAGGTAATCTTTTTTCTTCGCTGCTTTTAACTTCATTCAGCGAAATGGTTTTGCTATTTCTCTTTTCATCGTTGTATCCTTTCCAGTCATCAGCTTTCTTTCCGGTTTCTTTTTGTACCAATTCTTCCACAAACGTATTCCAATGACCACAAGATGGACATTGTCCAACCCACTTCACACTTTCATATCCGCAGTTTTGACAAAAAAAAGCTGTCTTTACTTTACTCATGTGATAAAATTAACTGATGCAGGGGGTTCTTTAAAAAGTTTAAACATTGATACACCGGAATAAAGTCATGAATGAAAAATTCATTTCTTTTTTTAAAGAAAAAAGTCATCAAAAAAATGATGACTTTTTTCGCTGCTTTTTGAAATGTAAAAAGGGCCAATCTTACGACTGACCCTCTTACTTACTAACCCATTAAATTCTATTGCTAAGTTACAATTATGCCCCACATTTCAAAATAAATTTTTGCTGCTGTGAATAACTTCCCGGCCCTGTCATTTTATGAAAGAGACTAATAAGAGTAACTCAAGATATTTTATAATGTGTTGATTATCTATTCTTTATGTTGTATTTTTTATCGACCGCTTGTTTAATATATTTCTGGAACTAATTGTTTGTTATCGCTTTAAGATGACAAAAAGACTGAAAAAAATGGCTTAATCCAAATGGTAATATTTTTGTTATCACTAGTACCAAACAAATCAATATTTTAAAGACATGACAAACGAAATTATGCTGGTTTCCCTGCTCTTTTTGGGCATCAGTTTCCTGGTTTCTGCAGTGCTTAAAAGTAAGTTTACAAAGTACAGTAAGGAGCTGCTTTCCAGTGGTCTTACAGGCCGTGAAATAGCCGAAAAAATGCTCCGGGAAAACGGCATTTATGATGTGCAGGTGACCTCGGTGGACGGATTCCTCTCCGACCATTACAACCCCCTGAAAAAGACGGTTAACCTGAGTCCTGATGTTTACAACGGAACCAGTGTATCGGCGGCAGCTGTAGCAGCACATGAGTGTGGACATGCCTTACAGCATGCCACCCAGTATGGCCCGCTGATGTTTAGGAGTAAAATGGTGCCTGCTGTGCAGGTAAGTTCCATGCTGGTCAACTGGATACTGATGGCGGGTGTAATTATCCTGGCCACCACTAATAACCCCACTGTATTACTCATTGGAATTATCGTAATGAGTTTAACGGTACTGTTTACCCTGGTAACCCTTCCGGTTGAATTTGATGCGAGTAAAAGGGCTTTGGCCTGGCTGAACCATACCAATATTACTAACGCCCAGGAATACCCAAAAGCAAAAGATGCGCTGAAATGGGCTGCCACTACCTATGTGGTGGCAGCACTGGCTGCTGTGGTCACCCTTATTCAATATATAATGCTTTACCTCGGAAGCAGGGACAGAAGCTAACCTGACTCTTTGACCTGAATCAATATTTAAAACCGTGCAGCAACCTGCACGGTTTTTTTTGTCCTTAAGAAATCGTTAAATATTTTCGCCGACATTAAAAAAATCCCACACATGAGAAAAACAATGATGTTTATGTTGACGGTACTTGTGTTGTCGGTCCAATCTCTATTGGCCCAAACCAAGACGTTGACAGGAAAAGTAACTGACAACAACGGGACGCCGCTTGCCGGGGCTTCCGTGATGGAAAAAGGAACTAACAACGGAACTTTCACTGGCCAGGATGGCACTTTCAGTTTATCTGTATCGGATAAAGCCAAGGCCCTGATTGTATCTGCTATCGGGTTTGCTTCACAGGAACTGACTATCTCTGGCACAACCTACCAGGTTTCACTGAAATCGGGTGAAGCACAAAGCCTTGATGAGGTAGTAGTGGTGGGTTTTGGTACCAAGATCAAAAAAGATCTTACCGGCAATATTGCCCGGGTAAAAGGATCTGAAGTGGCTAATACACCAGTTCCCAACTTTAACCAGGCTCTCCAGGGAAGAGCTGCAGGTGTTTTTGTAGAATCTAATAATGGTAAAGTAGGTGAAGGTGTAAAAGTGAGGATCAGGGGTGCTGGTTCCTTGAGTGCTTCTAACTCTCCTTTATATGTAGTAGATGGAGTTCCTCTAAATGGCGACGGAATCTCAGGTAACTCACTTGCTGATATTAACTTCAACGAAGTTGAATCATTTGAAATTTTAAAAGATGCCTCTGCTGCTGCTATCTACGGTTCCCGAGCTGCGAATGGTGTGGTGCTGATCACAACCAAAAAAGGTAAAGCTGGTAAAACAACACTGAATGTTAACGCACAATACGGTGTAAACAAACCAACCGGTTATAGAGGTTTTTTGAATGCAAAGGAATATGTTGATTTATTAAGAGAGGCTGCTATCAACAGTGATAACCTGGAAGGTGTTGATCCGCTGGATCCTGCACAATATCCCGGTTCATGGCTGCAGTTTGCAGAAAACCGTCTTACCCGTTACTCCGGTCATTCTAACTGGCGCAATCTTGAAACAAATACGGATTGGGAAAAGCAGGCATTCAATGATGAGTCCCGCACAAAAATCATTGACATCAATGCCTCTGGCGGTAATGATAAAACAAGGTTTTTTGTAAGCGGTGGTTATACCAACCAGGATGGTATCCTTGTAGGTAACAATTTCCAGCGTTTTTCAGGTCGTATTAATTTGGAACATGATGCAAGCAATAAATTGAAACTTGGTTTCAACCTTGGTCTTTCCAGAAGTGTGGGCAACAGGGTATCTCTGGACAACGAATTTTCTACACCGCTACAATTAGTGGCCCTTGCGCCAATCACACCGGTTAGAGATCTTAACGGTAATCTGTATGACAGACCAGTTACTACATATTATAACGGTCTTATTGAATTGGAAAATTCAAGTTATGTTTCCACGACCTACCGTAATATCGGAAGCTTATTCCT
This sequence comes from uncultured Chitinophaga sp., assembly GCA_964634265.1. Classification (GTDB taxonomy): domain Bacteria; phylum Bacteroidota; class Bacteroidia; order Chitinophagales; family Chitinophagaceae; genus JJ008. Next base: position 88,512 of record CAZWIM010000004.1, read on the forward strand.
GAACTATAAAATCTTTACTGATCTTGCTTTCAGAACTGAATTTGGTATAGATATTCAAAATCAGAATGATGAGCAGTTCTATGGTTCCCGTACAATTCTCGGCCAGTCTACAAATGGTTATGCACAATCTGATTGGTTAAGAACCTTCAACTATAATACCAACAACTACTTCAATTATGTAAAACGTTTTGGTGGTATTCATAATATAGATGCTACATTGGGCATGTCATATCAGAAGTATACAACCAATTTCACTAATGCATTTGGTGAAGACTTCCCTGTAGATGCACTTCGTACACTGGCCAGTGCCGGTCGTATTACCGGCGGTACTTCCACACTTGATGAATCATCGTTCGTCTCATATTTCGCCAGGGCCAACTATAAGCTTAACGAGAAATACCTGGTAACCCTGAGTGGCCGTATCGATGGTTCTTCAAGGTTTGGTAAGGATAATAAGTATGGCTTCTTCCCTGCAGCATCGCTGGGATGGATACTGAGTGAAGAAGAATTCCTCAAATCAGTTAATTGGTTAAGTTTCCTGAAGCTGCGTGGAAGCTTTGGTCTTACCGGTAATGCTGACGGCTTCGGCAACTTTGCACAACTGGGTCTTTATGGAGCTGCCAAGTACAATAATGCTTCAGGCCTTATACCAACACAGCTGGCCAACCCAGAGCTGAAATGGGAAAAATCAGAACAAGTGGATATCGGTATCGACTTTGGTTTATTTAACAACCGCCTTACTGGTGAAATTGATTACTACGTAAGAAATACCAATGATCTTATTTACAATGTACCTGTTCCCGGTACTTCTGGTTTTGCTACACAAACAGTGAATGTTGGTTCAATGCAAAATAAAGGAGTTGAGTTTGTGCTGAACTCTACCAATTTCAACGGAAGAGACTTTAAGTGGAACACAAGCTTTAACCTGTCTAAGAACAAAAATAAGATCACAAAACTGGATGGTGAGCAGACAACCATTCCCGGCAACGATGGCCGTTACCTGAACTCACTTATCGTTGGTCAGCCGATCGGTGTTTTCTATGGTCCTAAGTTTGCTGGCGCAGATCCTGCTAATGGTGATGCGTTGTACTACAAAGAAGATGGTAAAACAACCACCAACGATTATAACGAAGCAGGTAATTTCATCGTAGGTGATCCTAATCCTGATTGGATTGGTGGTTTGAACAACACATTCAGCTACAAAGGTTTTGAACTAAACGTACTGTTGCAGGGAGTTTTTGGTAACCAGATACAGAATGGAGCAGGTGGATTTATGTCTGCCAGCTTCGATTGGTTCGATAACCAGACCCGTGACCAGTTGAACCGCTGGCAAAAACCCGGTGATGTTACAAATGTTCCGCAGTTAAGGCTTGGTTATGGTAATGGTATCGGTGCATCCAGCCGTTATGTAGAAGATGGCGGTTATGTTCGTCTCAAGAATGTAACATTTGCTTATAATGTTCCTGCTAAACTGCTGAGCAAATTAAAAATCCATTCTGCAAGGTTTTATGTTACAGGTATCAACCTGGCTACATTTACTGATTATACCGGATGGGATCCTGAAGTAAATACAGATTACCGTGCCGGTAACCGTAACCAGGGTAGCGACTTCTATGCTGCTCCACAGATCAAGTCTGTAACATTTGGCGTTAACCTTGGATTTTAATTTTAAAAAATGAAAAAAATGAAACGTAATATAATTGCTATATCATTCTTATCAGTAATTGTTGCTTCTTGCGGCAAAAAGCTGGATATTCTTCCGCAGCAAAGCGTTGAGGAAGAAGTAGCATTGAGCTCTGATGTTATTGTTAAAAAGGTGCTGAATGGTGCCTACGATGCTGTTAGTGATGGTGATCTCTATGGAGGAAACCTGATGCTCTTTTCTGAACTGTTAGCCTCCAACGGTGAGATACGCTGGGAAGGTACTTTTAACCAGCCCCGTGAGATTTGGTTAAAATCAATGCTCACTACAAATAGCTATGTACGGGACACATGGCTCGAAGCTTATGATGTTATCAATATTTGTAATAATATCTTAAGCGCTATTTCAGTTGTAAACACCGCAGACCAGAACCGGGTAAAAGGTGAAGCACTCTTCCTGAGAGGCGCTATGTACTTTGAATTGGTGAAGCTTTTTGCTAAGCCATATAGTGCAGGTAATGTAAGCTCTAACCCTGGTGTGCCTATTGTATTAACTCCTACCAGGAGAATAGATCAGAGTTCTTATGTGCAACGCAGTACAGTGGAGCAAACTTATGCCCAGATACTTGCTGATCTTACTGAAGCGGAAACTTTGCTGCCGGATGTCAACCCGGGATCAACCACAGTAACCAGAATGGTTTATGCTACTAAAGCTGCCGCTGCAGGCATGCTCTCAAGGGCTTATTTACAAATGGAAAGATGGAATGATGCAAGGGATGCTGCCAACAGGGCTATTACCGTTGCGGAAGCAAATACAAGGGCTTTAGCCGGATCATATGCAGCAGCATTTAACAATACGGTAAACTCCCCAGAGTATTTATTTGCCATACAGGTATCTGCACAAGACGGAACAAATAACATGCACCTGTTCTGGTCAATTCCCGCCTATGGTGGCCGTGATGGTGATGTATCTATCCAGGCGAGCCATCTGGCATTGTACAATCCTTCTGATGCGAGACTGGCCTTGTTTTATACCGGAGCAGGAGATGTTCGTAGCGGTAAGTGGCAGCAACAGTACAGGAATCTCCCTGTAATGCGTTTGGCTGAAATGTACCTTACCCGTGCTGAAGCTAACTTCAGGGCTGGTACTACTGTTGGGGCTACTCCTGCACAGGATGTGAGCCGCACAAGACAAAGAGCCGGACTTTCTGCCGTTGGAGCTGTTACATTGGCTGATATTCTTGCTGAAAGAAAATTGGAGCTTGCACATGAAGGGCATGCTGTACATGACCTGAAACGCTTAAAACAAAGTGCAGATGGCTTTGCATATGATGCTAACGAAATGGTATTCCCGATCCCTCAAAGAGAAGTTGATGCATCTCGTGGTGTTATTACTCAAAATCCCGGATACTAAAAGTTCGATCCCTGCTTATAACAAAAAGAAGGCCCCGTCATTGACGGGGCTTTTCTTATGATGTTATTTTAGAGAAAAGATAATTTAATTACAGTTTTATCTCCTCATCGTTTCTGTCGAAAAATTTGTACTCGGTCAGATGATAGTTACTGTCTTTCTCCAGCCTTGTCTTCTGTCCGTACTTCCGCTTCCATAGCGCCATCTTAGTATTCCAGGGCCAGCCCTTGGTAAGGTAAGCATAGAGAATGGGATGCACTACTAATTTCAGGTTGGCATTCTTATGGGTAATGAGGTAACTCAAGTTCTTTTCTATTTCATCTTCCAGCAGCAGTGTAGAAGATATCTTCCCGGTTCCATTGCAGCTTGGGCACACTTCCTGGGTATTGATATTCACCTCTGGCTTCATCCGCTGGCGGGTGATCTGCATGATGCCGAATTTGGAAATGGGAAGTACGGCATGTTTGGCCCTGTCTGGTGACATAAACTCTTCCATTTTCTCCATCAGCTTTCGCTTGTTCTCAGGAAGTTTCATATCAATGAAATCAACAACTATGATACCGCCAAGGTCACGCAGGCGCAGTTGCCTTGCTATTTCTTCCGCTGCTTCAAGGTTTGTTTCCAGCGCATTTTGCTCCTGGTTATTGCTAACACTCTTGTAACCGCTGTTCACATCAATCACATGCAGGGCTTCTGTATGTTCAATGATGAGGTAAGCGCCGCTGTCAAGGTTTACCGTTTTGCCAAAGGAAGATTTTACCTGTTTGGTGATACCAAAAGAATCAAAAATGGGCGAACCATTATTGTAAAACGAAACGATCTCTGCTTTTTCCGGTGCTATGCGCTGAATGTAATTCTTGGTGTCGCTGTAAATGTTTTTGTCATTTACGACGATGCGGTTGAAATCTGCATTGAGAAGGTCACGCAGTATGCTGGTGGTTTTGGTTTGTTCACTTAGTATCCGTGTAGGTGCTACAGCGCCTTTCAGGTTTTGCTGAATAGCTTTCCACATGTCCACCAGGGCTGAAAGATCTTCATGCAGTTCGGCTGTATTCTTTCCCTCTGCCGCAGTACGTACGATGACGCCGAAATTTTTACTCTTTATGGCTTCAACAATCTTTTGTAACCGCTTCCTTTCCTCTGAAGAATGAATCTTTCTTGATACCGCTACTATATCATTGAAGGGAGTAAGCACCACGAAACGGCCAGGCAGCGATATCTCACAGCTAAGTCTCGGTCCTTTGGCAGCTATAGGCTCCTTCAAAATCTGCACCAATATGTTAGGTTTGCCCCCAAGCACCTCATTGATCTTGCCGGTCTTTACAATCTCAGGCTCTATGGTGAATTTGGAAAAATCAAGACCCTGCTCACTCTTATCGTTCATACACATGGTGGTGAACTTCAGAAGCGATTTTGCATAGGGGCTCAGGTCGGTATAGTGCAGGAAAGCATCTTTCTCAAACCCTACATCCACAAAAGCAGCATTCAGTCCCGGAATAAGCTTTTTCACTTTTCCCAGGTACAGGTCGCCCACAGCAAAACGGGCATCGCTTTTTTCGCTATGCAGTTCTACCAGTTTCTTGTCTTCCAGCAGGGCAATTTCTACGCCTTGCGGAGCCGCATTGATAATAAGTTCTTTGTTCATTACAGCTTACATAAATGAATCACCTTAGTGCTGTAAACACCAGTTGCCAATATTCCGTAAGGAATGCAGGTTGTATCTGCGGATATTTTGCGGAGGAGTGGGTGAGATGCAAACGTATACGGCAAACAACTGGCCGACTGAAATTAGCCGGTGGCCTATAGTCAGGAGTTTGCATTATACTGCAATGCTATTGACTCCCGACTATAGACTCATGACTACTTGTTCCTCTTCTTATGACGGTTCTTTCTCAGTCTTTTTTTACGTTTGTGCGTCGCAATTTTATGACGCTTCCTTTTTTTACCACAAGGCATACTCAAATAATTTTTAATGTTCTGTTTATAATAAGTTTCGCAACTTCTATTTCTTCAACTCTTCAATTCTCTTCTGAAGGGCTGTTTTCAACTCTGCCTCACTCACCAGGTTCAGGCATTGCTGGTACCATTTTACCGCACTCTTCTTATCTGCGGTACGTTCATATGTGTCAGCCAGCAACAATATGGCTTCAATATTGGTGGGTTGAAGCCGGGTAACTGTTTCTAAACGGCTGATTGCTTTATCATATTGCCCCGATAATAAGGAACCTTTAACAAGTGTAAGCTGACCATATACATTAGTGCTGTCACGGTCGACCACTTCTTTTATTTTCGCAATTCCCTCCAGCGGGTTGCTGGAAATATTGCCAAACAGGTAACAGGCACCAAGGCCTATTTTGGATGAGTCATTATCCGGGTTAATCTTCAAAGACCTCTCAAATAAATCTTTGGCTTGCAGGGCTTTCCATTGTCTACGCTGTTCCGATCCGTCGCTCTGCAGATTCTCCAAAAATAAACGGGCTGCAAAAGTGAGGCTTTTTTCTGAATTTTCCAATCTGGCTCCTTCCCCGGTGTACCAGGCATAGGGTTCAAAGATGCGGGCCGTATCTGCCCAGTATCTGGCCAACTGGTGGTAAATATGCACCTGTTCTTCCTTTACTTTCTCTTTGGCCACCTCGGCTTCCAGCCCATCCAGCACAGCCACTTGTGCAGGTTTCAACTGTTTTTTGGCCATTATCAGGATACTGTCGATTGACATAGCGCCATGGTTGTGCCCGTCATCGGGGCTATGCTGTTCGGTACTGGCGGCCACTGTTTTTTTAGTGGGAACGGTTTTGCCGAACAGGTATAAAACTGCCGTAAGTACGACGGCCACAGCCACGGTAATCCATTGGGGTCTCTTCACTCATCAAAAATTTAGAACTGCAAAAGTAGCCCCAAAATAGTTGTAATCCGGGGTCATTTTTCCCAAATAACTGCTTTTTACATCCAAAAGTTGAACAGGCAGGGAGGGATGTAAAGGGTGCCAGGAGAATTTTACGCAAAAGCATAAAGTGATATTCATATGGGCAATAATCACTGTTTGTTGCCAATCAATCTGTCCTTTACCCGGGAGATTTGTTATCTTAAATCCGGTTTCAAAACCACCATAACCATTTTCACCTTAAACCAACAAAACCTATGCGCTTCTTTTTTTCTGTATTGCTCCTTACAACTTTTATCTTGATTAACTCCTGTGGCAGCAAAAACGATAAACAAACAAAACAGGATGAAAACTCATTGAAAAAAGACAGCCTCTCTGCCGGCCATTCACCGGACGATACTACACTGTCTGCTGTAATGCCGGTAATAGACAAGGAACTGAGTGCCTGGGTAAAATCATTTAACGGGTTTACTGTTGATTCATTCAGATACACACAAACAACAAAGTTTGAAGAAACAGAATACCAGGATACGTCTGGTATGGATAAGTTTTATGAGCTGTACAAACCATCCCTTGTCTTTTCACCTGACAGCAACTTTTTCATTGATATTTACAGCGCTGGCATCATGCTGGAAAAGCAGGGTAATAAAATCATTGCCAGTTCAGATGTGGATCAGGCTATTACCTTATGCAACCTGAAATCCGGTGAATGGAAACGCATTGCTTTCTTCGGACCATCTGCTGGTATAGAAGAATCAGTTTGGGTTTCTGCAACTTCGTTTATCCTGGCAGGTATATTCAGAAATGATAATGGCGACCCGATGCCTTTTCTGTTATGGGGAGATACACGACAAAAATCTATTCGCTGGTTCGAATCCAGCATTATAAGACAACATTCAGTGGAATATGAAAGCAGCGGCCTGAAAAAATTGAAAATAGACGAGTGGGAATAAGATTTATTATTCTCCATCCTCACCCGGACCTGTATCGGGCTTCGGCTCTTTAAGCTTCTTCACCTCGGCTACAAATTCCTTGGCCGGCTTAAAGGCAGGGATATAATGTTCGGGGATGTGTACTGCTATGTTCTTCTTGATGTTACGGCCAATTTTCGCAGCTCTCTTTTTGGTAATAAAGCTGCCGAAGCCGCGGATATAAATATTTTCGCCACCGGCAAGGGTGTCTTTTACTTCTTTGAACATAGTTTCAAGAGTAACAAGCACATCTACCTTGGGTATGCCTGTTTTTTCAGAAATCTGATTTACCAGGTCGGCTTTTCTCATGATTGCAGGTTTTAAGTGGTTTTCTGATGCCAATTTATGATAAAATAATATGATAGTCAAGCAAATAGAAATAATTTTTTTTCAACCTGCTGTGCATTCCGGGTGTTAAATTGCCGGATAATTCCAAAATTCAACCCTTTTCCGGCTTCCGACCATGAACCAGAAACAAAAATTCTCATCCCAACTGCTCCGCTGGAACAAACAGCAAAACAAAAGGCAAATGCCCTGGAAAGGAGAAAAAGACCCTTATAAGATTTGGCTCAGCGAGATCATCCTGCAGCAAACAAGGGTGGAGCAAGGACTGGCTTATTACAATAATTTCATTAAAACCTTTCCTACTATTCATCAACTGGCCAGGGCAAAGGATGAAAAAGTGTTCAAACTCTGGGAAGGACTTGGCTATTACTCCCGCTGCCGTAACCTGCTGGTTACAGCCCGTTTCATATCAAAAGAACTGAAAGGAAAATTCCCCGACAGTTATGAAAGTATCAAATTATTAAAAGGAGTGGGACCTTATACTGCTGCGGCTATTGCTTCTTTTGCGTACAACCTGCCACATGCCGTGGTAGATGGTAATGTGTTCAGGGTACTGGCAAGGGTATTTGGCATCAGCAAGGCCATTGACAGTACCGATGGCAAAAAACACTTCACCGCACTTGCGGAAGAATTACTGGATAAAAAGCAACCCGGCCTTTACAACCAGGCCATCATGGATTTTGGCGCTGTAGTGTGCAAGCCTGCTGCCCCGCTTTGTGATAGCTGTGTCTTTAAAAAAGATTGCTATGCATTTCAGCATAACAAGGTGGGTGAACTGCCGGTAAAAGAAAAAAAGATCAGCATAAAAAAACGATGGTTTTATTACTTAGTGATGGAATACAAAAATGCAATCGCTATCAGGCAGCGCACCGATAAGGATATCTGGCACAGCCTGTATGAATTTCCATTGATAGAAGTTGCTGCTGCTTCATCTGTAAATGATATTTTGAAACAGGCTGTAAAAGAGAATTGGCTGAAAGCAAAAGGGTATTCAGTAAGAACTTTATCACCACTGTACAAACAACAACTATCCCACCAGTTCATCAGTGGGCAGTTTATTTTACTTACTTTAAAAACAAGACCTGCCAACGACGGCAACTGGCAATGGATTGCCAGGAAAGATCTGCAGCGTTATGCATTTCCGCGGATGCTACGGGATTTTATGCATAGTGAAATGCAATAAATGAAAATTTCTATAAGGCAGAGCTTGTAAATATGGCTGCGGCAGAAACAATGGCCGCAGTAACCGTCATAGCCGTCCAGAAACGGTCCCACTTGTAATCATCATTGATGAAAAGACAGATGATGGGACCGAGCAGTACCAGGAAGCCAAGGGCAAAACCGCCCCAGTGCCAGCTCCAACGGTCGAAGAAGCCAAATTTCTTTTTCCATTTTTCAGCGTTAACCGTACCATCTTTTTCAATCAGTTTGCGGGCCTGCCGCTGACTCAGCTTAAGTTGTATCTTTTCTGCAAGTGTCAGCTTTTTTCCTGTCAGGGCTTTGTATTGTTTGGGAGTAAGAGTTGCCAGTTCTGCCAGGCTGATGGTTTGATTGCTCCAGGGCAATACCACTTTAATGCTTTTTGCATCCGGGTTTTCGGTAGGAAGTACTGCAGCTTCGGCTGCATAAATTAAAAGTGAAGAAAGAAAAAGCAGGATCAGTTTTTTCATACAGTTAGTTTTGATATGCAATAATAAATTTTACTGCTTCCAAATATAAATTATGCCAATCAAATTTATCGGTAATATGAAGGCCAAGCTAGTTTAGTACTTTTTCAACGGCAACCGTTTCCCATAAGTAAGTTGCCGCCATATCCATTCCAGCGGGCCGTATTGAAAGTACCGGAACCAAATATTGCTGTAAATCACCTGCAGCAGGTATACCAGCAGACCAACTGATATAAAAACAGCAGGACCCACACTACCGCCAAAGCCCAGGCCAATGCTATAGTAAATGCCAATGCCAAAAATTGTTTGCATCAGGTAATTGGTTAGTGCCATGCGGCCCATGGGCGCCAGAAATTTTACAGGGCTCTTGCCTTTTTTCTTTATCCAGTGCAGGCAGATCATGGATGTATAGGCCAAACTGAGCGGCACCACACTAATGGCATAAAAGAAGGTGTGAAAAATGCCAACCGGTTCGGGAATTTTTTTCTGGAAAAATTCAAAGTAAAAGGCAGCGCCAGCGGCAGGTATACCAATAATTAATCCCCAAAAACGCAGTTTTTTGAAAAGAGAAACATACTGTTCTAATTGTGTATAGATCATTTTGCGACCTGCCCAGAAGCCGAGCAGGAACATGCCCAGCACTTTGGGTATTCGATTACTGTCGAGAATATAGGCATAACGGTAAGCCCAGCCCGAAGCCTGCCAGTTACGCCACTCCTGCCAGCCGGCGCCATCTTTGTAGAGATATTGCCCGAAGCTGTCATCGGTGGGCAGGCCGGTTTGTTTATCGATGGACATGGCTATGTTTTGCAGAAAGCTGCCATTTTTATAGTGAAAGAGAATGCTCAGCGCATCAAAGAGCAGGGGCGACAGTATCAGCAGAGCAGCAAGGATAAGCAGACTTTTATCGCTGCATTTGCGAAAAAGCGGCAATACAAAACCAATCAAGGCATAAAGAAAAAGTATATCGCCTTCCCACAGCAGGAAAAGGTGACCGGCACCGATCAGCAGCAGGATGAAGAGGCGGCGGTACAATATTTTCAGCGGGTTTACGCCCCGTTGTTCGTTACGGATAAGAATAATGGAAAATCCGATGCCAAAAAGCAGGGAAAACAAGCTGTAAAACTTACCATTCACAAATACCTGCTCCAGCAGTGCCAGTGGCCCGTCTGCCGGCCAGGTGGGTAACGCTTCCCGCATAGGTTGTGTGATAAAACCCCAGCCGGAAAACCCAAAGAGGTTATCTATCATTACACCCAACAGGGCAAAGCCCCTAAGAATATCAAGGATTTCGTTTCGTTCTTGTGGCAGAACAGGTGAGGCAGTCCGATACATTGTTGGTTTTTCTTAAAGATAATTTTTTTTCTTCTCAGCTGACTTTTCAGCATACTCTGTTCACCGACATTATACCATAAACCATTCAACTCTCAAAAAATACTAACTTTAAGAGGCATTCGCCAGCCCGTGACGAAGAACCTTAAACCTAAAGACAAAATATATGAGAGGCGTAAACCGTGTAATGCTGATCGGCAACCTGGGTAAAGACCCGGATGTGCAGCACCTGGAAGGAAACATCGCTGTTGCCAAATTTCCCCTTGCCACTACCGAAACATTTAAAGACCGCACCGGTAAACTGGTATCACAAACCGAGTGGCATACCGTAGTGCTGTGGCGGGGCCTCGCTGAACTGGCACAGAAATACCTGCATAAAAGCAGCCTTGTGTATATAGAGGGCCGCCTGCGTACCCGCAGTTGGGATGATAAGGACGGCAACCGCAAATTCGCTACTGAAGTGGTGGGTGATAACCTTATCATGCTCGACAAACGAATGGATGGCGGTCATACCGGCGAGGGCGGTGGTATGGATAGTATGGGTAGTCCGGATATGCCGATGGGTGATCCTTCGGAGAACCTGCCTTTTTAGGATTGTTTCCCACAAAGCCTCAAAGGGTATTAAGGAATTTTATTACCACAGCGAACGCAGAGAACACAGCGGGTTTATATGAATAATAGCATTTTGTTAGAGCAAATAATCTGTGCTAATCTGTGAAATCTGTGGCCAACAACTCCTTACCTCAGGAAAACTTTGTGTTCTCTGTGTCTTAGTGGGAGGCTAAATACCTCTTAGTGGAACACAAATTCAAATACAATAACTTTGCGACTTTACTGGCGGGCCATATGACCTGCCATTTTATTGAACCAAAAAACCAGTATTGGAAACTCACCCGGCACTGTATTTTCTCAGCGATCCTTCTGCTTTCTTTTTCCTGGCGGCAAACCCGCAGGGTACTACGGTATTGATCGTGTCGCTGTTACTGCTGCTGACTCTTACTTTCATCATCTCCGGCGCCGAAGTGGCCCTGTTTTCCCTTAGTACTAAAGACATCAATGTGCTGAAGACAAAACAAAACAGTGCTGCCAAACGCATTGTGAACCTGCTGGAAGAACCCAAAGAAGTATATGCTTCACTGCTGATAGCAGGCACTTTTGTGAATATCAGCATTATCGTACTGTCCAACTTCCTGATTGACCAGTTTATTTCATTCAAAGGCATGAACACTTTTGCGGAGATCATTCTGAAAGTACTGGTGATAGCTTTTGTACTGGTATTTATTGGCAGAATGCTACCCAAAGTATGGGCTACACAAAAGAATTTTCAGTTTGCTTATGAAACCTCTTTTGTGGTGGAAGCGCTGCACTTGTTGCTTCGCCGCATCAGTCAATGGATCGTATCATTGGCCGAACGCATTGGCAAACGGGCCGGTGCCGATAAGACTGCAGCCATGAGTATGCAGGAGCTGGATGAAGCCATTGACATCAAAACTGATGAGGAAGCTTCACCGGAGGAAAAGAATATCATGAAGGGCATTGTGAAGTTTGGCAATATCACAGTAAAGCAGATCATGCGGAGCCGGCTGGAAGTAAGTGGAGTGGATCACAAACTATCTTTTGGTGAACTGGTGAAAAGAGTAGAGGAGCTGCATTATTCAAGATTGCCGGTGTACATGGGAAGTCTTGATGAAGTGGTTGGTATGATCAATACCAAAGACATTATACCTTTTCTCGGCGAACCGGACAACTTTGACTGGCATAAGCTGATGAGGCAACCTTATTTTGTCCCCGAACCCAAGCTGATAGAGGACCTGTTGAAAGAGTTTCAGCAAAAGCGTATACATTTTGCCGTAGTTGTAGATGAGTTTGGAGGCACCAGTGGCATAGTTACTATGGAAGATATACTGGAAGAAGTGATCGGTGATATCCGGGATGAGTTTGATGAAGAGGAAAGCGGTAACCGCAAACTGGATGACAACAACTATCTGTTTGAAGGCCGCACTATGATACATGATATGTGTAAGTCAATGAAGCTGCCGATGGATACGTTTGATGATGTGCGGGAAGAAAGTGAATCATTGGCGGGTCTGGTACTGGAACTGGCAGGGGAGATACCGGCAGTAAATTCGGTGATCCCCTGCGGTGATTTTGAGTTTACTGTACTGCAGGCGGATAACAACCGGGTACAGCAGGTGAAGGTTACGATAAAACCAAGAATGGAAAAATAGGATGTTTAAGAAGATAAATATAAACCAGGTAGCTGCTGTTTGTTTATTACTGCTTGCTGCCTGCCAACTGGTGATAAGCTGTAACAGCCAATACTCTGTTGGTAAGAAGAAAGGTTATTTTCATATTGACTTCCCGGAAAAAAAATACCAGCTCTTTGATCAGCCGGGTTATCCCTATACATTTGAGTATCCTGTTTATGCCAATGTAATTAAAGACACTTCTTTCTTTGAAGACAAACCAGAAAACCCCTGGTGGATCAATATTGATGTGCCGCAGTTTGCCGGAAGAATTCATATCAGCTATAAACAGATTGGTGGCAAGAATAATTTCGATTCCCTGGTAAGAGATGGTTTCAAAATGGCCTACAAGCAGCATGTGGATGTTTCGACGGGTATCAATGACAGCCTGATGCAGACACCAAATGGTATAGAAGGTGTTTATTTTTCCCTTGGTGGAAATACAGCAACGGCTAACCAGTTTTTCCTCACTGACTCTACTAAACATTTTTTACGAGGGGCATTGTATTTTGATGCGGCGCCTAATGCAGATTCTCTCGGTATAGTCAATGATTTTCTGAAGCAAGACCTTAAGCATCTCATCAACACTTTACAGTGGAGAAAATAAAAAACCCGGCTGCTTTCGCTAACCGGGGTCAAATCACCGTATGCTGAGGGTGGATTAATACTGTCTGTTACTCTGTATGCTGATTACAATTCTTTGTTCTCAGTCTTCTTTTCAGTTTTAGCAGCCGGAAGGACTTCTTCTTCCTCTTCTCTCAGCGGTGCCCGGCTGAAGATCTCAGTGCTTAGCCTTCTCTTTTTCTTTTTTACTTCTTTCCTTTCTTCTGTAACGGCAGCAGTGACCACTTCGTCAGGGTTTTTCTTTTCTTCTTTTACCACTTGCTTCTTAGCAACTGCCGTTTTTGGGGCCAGCTTGTTTTCCGGCGCTGTATTATTTTCCACAGCCGGGGTGGTTACTTTCTTTTCTTCCACCACAACAGGTTGGGTGGTCTTTTTCTCCGCATACATGTCATTGAATTCTTTTTTGTGGCTGGTGTTTTTGTAATCTACAAATCCGTAGATACTGGCGCCAATCATTAACGCTGCGCCGGCGTACAAGAATGATTTCATTGGTTGATTGTTTTAATGTTTAACAGGATTATTCGCTTAGTTTATGTCGCAAATGATTTAAGATATTGTTTGCTTTGCCGCCAGATCACCCATTCGGCAAATAACATATTGCCAATCACACTGATCCAGAGTGATATTTCATAGTTTTCCAGGTGGCCCCATCCCAGCAGGTAAAAAGCGATATGATAAACCCGGAAAGTAACAGCTGTCATTGCCATGGAATAACTGCGGATCATCCATATTTTATGGGCAATTACATTTCTTTTGTGAATGGTACTCAGTCCATAAAGCGTAGTGATAAACCACCAGCCTGCCATGAACATGAATAAAGCCCTTTCCCAAAAACTACCTTTAGCAAAAAAGGACATATACAAACCGGTAGGTGCACCAAGGAACAATACCACAAATACATAAATCTTACCGGAAATGCGATGAATAGCTTTTGACTTTTTCAATATGTAACGGGAGAATTGTATCAGTGCCGTACCGATGCACAAGGCGCCAGCAGCGATATGTATATAAAAACTGGCATTGTACAGACTGCTTTGAAAAAGAAAACTTCTTTCTTCAATGAAATCAAAGTCTTTGCTGAAGGAGAAGTAAGGAATGGTATTATAAATAAGCAATAAACTAAATGCTGCTACCGGTACCCAGAAGAGCATTTGTGAAAAAACCCGGATGGATTTTTGAAAAGTGAGCAATCTTGTGTTTAACATACAGCGGCTTTGTGACAGGGGAAAGATGCCATGGTGTAATACTGTCCATAAGCTGGGGCTGTTACATGTTTGTTAAAGGAATTTCACTCCCTATTACCTATTTGCTAAATTGAGGAACAAATCAACGTTATGAGGATTCTTTCACCGCTCATTATTCTTTTGCTTTTTGCTCTAAGCTTCAACTCATTGCAAGGACAGGAGGCCGCCGCTGTTGATTCGCTTAAACAGGCTTTGAAAGAAGCAAGGACAGTGGATGAAAAAGTTACTTTGCTGGATGAACTCAGCCGGACGATGATGAATGTGAACCCTAAAGAGGCAGATGAATATGGCCGGCAGTTAATTACAGTTGCAGAAGAATCCCGAAACCGCAAGCTGATGTTCAAGGCCTATCTATCCAATGGTCTTCGTTGCAGCTATTTTGCCACCCGCAGGGAGTATTCCGATAAGTCAATTGAGTTTTACAATAAAGCCTATGACCTGGCCCGGCAAAACCGGATGGAAAAAGAAGCCGGCATTGCACAGATGTACCTCGCTGGTATTTACCTGGTGATACCGGATAACGAAAAGGCCCTTTCGTATATCACACAGGCCTTCTCACTTATCACAACAATGGGTGACGACAGCCTGAAAGCAGAGGCTCATAATATGTATGGGCAGGTGTATATGGGTAAGAATGAGAATATTCTTGCATTACGCAATTTCCTGAGTGCACTTCGCATTGCAGAGGAAATGAAAGATCCCGGCCTGTTGCAAAGTTGTTATTCCAAACTTTCTGCTTTTTACAGTTCTATCGAGGATTATGACAAGGCTATTGATTTTATGGTTAAATCCTATGAACAATTTGATGGCATCAAATTAAAAAACACACCTTATAACAGGGTCATTTATATCAATGCCATCGGCAACCTGTATGCTTATAAAAAGAATTATGATATTGCCATCAGCTATTTTGAACGCTCCATCCGCATGGCAGATTCGCTAAAATTTTCTACACTGAAAGTGCCGGGCTATGTAAGCCTGCTGAACCAGTACCTGCGGATAGATGAGCCTAAAAAGGCATTGGACTATCTTAATTCGCCTGCTGGTGGTAACCTTAAACAGTACCTGACCAATTTTGGCATGGCCTCCATTATCGACCAGGCCTATGGTGTGGTATATTCTGAAATGGGTCAATTTGATTCGGCCCGTATTTACCTGGAAAGAGCTAAGCCTATGTTTGAGAACAGTACCAACGAACTGTCAAAAGTCAGCTTTTATGGCCAGCTGGCATCTTTTTACAATAAGTCGGGTGATAAGAAAAAAGCAATTGAATATTTTCTGAAAGTGAAAGAGATTAGTGAACGGAATGGGATGTTGGAAAATATTAAACGGTCGGCCAAATACCTTGATACATTATATAAACAAACAGGTAACCTGGCCCTGTCCGGCACCTATAATGCCCTGTATTACCAGTATAAAGACAGCATTGAAACGCTGAAAAGGGAGAAGGAACTGACACAGGTAGAAGCCGCTGATGAGCAACAAAGGCTTATAAGGACAGAAAAAGAGAAAGAAGAAGCCAAAAAACACCGCAACAATATTCAGTACACGGCTATTGCAATCGGCATCGTTGGTTTATTTATAGCATTAGTGGTGCTGGGCATGTTCAAAGTATCCCGGGGGCTGATAAAAGGCATTGGTTTTTTTGTGTTCCTTCTATTATTTGAGTTCGTTTTCCTTGTATTTAAGAAAAATATTTATTCCATTACCAACGGTGAACCCTGGAAGGACCTTGCCTTTATGATCGGTCTTGCCGCCATACTGGTGCCGCTGCACCACTGGCTGGAGCATGAAGTGCTGAAGTATCTTACTTCACATAACAGGCTTACATCGGCAGGATCGCACCTGAAAAACAAAATACTTGGACGTATTAAAAGAGAAGGGAAATAGCCGGTGGCTTACCTTTGCTAAAATTTTACCCCTTGATAGTTATAGATAATACCCTGATTAGTGATGATGTGGTGGAGAAACAGTTTGTTTGTGATCTTGCCAAATGCAAAGGCGGCTGTTGCGAAGAAGGCGATGCAGGTGCGCCGCTTGATGATGCAGAACTGGATATAATTCTGGAGATGTATGAAAAAGTAAAGCCTTACCTGACTGAGGTATCCGTCAAGGAAATTGAGCGAAAAGGGAAATATGCTTATAACAAGGAGTTTGGCTGGGTGACACCAACCCTGGGTGATGACAAAGAAATATGTGTATATGGGCTGAGGGATGAAAAAGGAATGATCAAATGTGCTTTCGAGCAGGCATATTATGACGGCATCATACCGTGGAAAAAACCTATAAGCTGTCACCTCTTTCCGATCATTATCACAAAAGGCAAACGAGGTGATTATGATAAGGTGAATTATGAACCAAGGGAGAAACTTTGCAATCCCGCCTGTGTACTCGGTAAGAAATTACAAGTGCCTACTTACGAATTTTTAAAGGAACCACTGATCCGTAAATATGGCGAAGAATTTTACAATGCCCTTGACAAAGTGGCAAAGATGAAAGCAGCAAAAAAAGATAAAGCGGTAAAACAGTAACCAGTGAAAGAAACAGTTTCCAGTTTCATGGCGAAAGCCACCATCAAGGCAGCGGATAAAGAACACCGCCGCAAGATCAATTTCAATATTGGCAAGTACAATGCGGTGGTACCACAGGGCAAACAGCAGTTCCTTGATGTTCACCTTGCAAGAGAAAAAGCCAAGAACATCAAATGGAAAGCTATTGAAACCCTGGACAAGCAACTGGAGATATTTGAAGCTATCATCACTAAAAGAGGAGCTAAAGTAATATGGGCAGAAGATGCCCAGCAGGCATTGGAGGCTATCGGTAAGATCTGCGTAGAAAAAAATTGCAAGACACTGGTGAAGAGCAAGAGCATGGTAACGGAAGAAATTCATTTGAACGATTACCTGGAGAAGAAAGGAATAGAAAGTGTGGAGACCGACCTGGGGGAATATATTCAGCAGCTGGACGGCGAGCCTCCTTATCATATCGTTACCCCGGCCATGCACAAGAGCAAGGAAGATGTGGCTAAACTTTTTGCTGAAAAGCTCGGCACAGACCCAAAAGCTACACCTGAACAATTGACTCTAACCGCCAGAAAAGTATTAAGAGAAAAATATGTACAGGCCGAGGTAGGTGTCACCGGCGCCAATTTTATCATTGCTGATATTGGTGGTATAGCAGTGACGGAGAATGAAGGCAATGCTAGGCTTAGCTGCTCTATGCCTAAAACACATATTGTGATTGCAGGTATAGAGAAAGTAATTCCATCTATGACAGATCTTGGTTTGTTCTGGCCTTTGCTTTCTACGTTTGGCACAGGTCAGAAGATAACAGTTTATAATACCATCGTTACCGGACCAAGACGGGAAAATGAATCAGACGGACCGGAAGATATGTATGTGATACTGCTGGATAATGGCAGAACAAATATTCTTGCCGATGAAAAGCAACGGGAAAGTCTTTACTGCATTCGTTGTGGTGCCTGCCTGAATGCCTGCCCGGTTTATAAAAACATTGGTGGTCATACCTATGGCGCTACCTACAGCGGACCGATTGGCTCCGTTATTACTCCACATTTAAAAGACATGGGTGAATGGAAGCACCTGAGTTATGCTTCTTCCCTGTGCGGCAATTGTACCGAAGTTTGTGCCGTAAAAATCAACCTGCATGAACTGCTCCTGGAGAACAGGCATGAGTCAGTGGAGAGTGGCTATGGATCCTTTACAGAAAAGATGGCCTGGAAAATGTGGAAGCAGGGGATGCTTCACAGAAAATGGATGAATATGGCCAATGCCAAGATGAAAAACAAACTGGTGAATAGCCTGGTGAAAAGCTGGACTGCTCACAGGGGTAAACTGGATTTTCCCCAGAAAACATTTAACCAGTTGTGGAGAGAGAAAAATAATCACAAGTAAAGTATATGCCGGGTTTTTCATCACCGGCTTTTTTATGTCTGCTCAAATAAAATACTATAATCAGTTTGGAAATTCTTACAGGAAAAGTATTCTTTCCTGCCCGGAACCTGAGTTATGGACTACCGATTATGCGGAGAAAGGTAGGGTGTACAATGAAATTAAGTCAAGGATTGAGCAGCAACAGCAATTAATAGATGACTATTTTTCTGTTCAATTGCCGGTGCTTGACGCAGGCTGTGGTTTTGGAAGGCAGGCAATCATGCTGGCAAAAAAAGGGTATGAAGTGGTTGGTTGCGATACCAGTGAAGCATTTATCAGCATAGCCAAAGAATTATTTGAAAAGTTTGAGCTCAAAGGCGAGTTTATAACTGGTAATATAGATCAGCTACAGGGAAGACATTTCAGCCAGGCTGTACTGTTTGATGTCATCGAACATATTCCTCCTTCAAAAAGAAAACACCTGGTAACTCAGCTGGCCTCTATCATTATTCATGAAGGGGTTTTGTTATTATCATTGCCTCATGTAAAAAGGCGGTTCACTTCTCAATTGAATAATACCATCCGCAGGCGCATTACCGGTTTATTTGCTTATTTCCGCAATCGGGAAGAGCATCCTTATTATATTCCGCAGCAGAAAGATATTCTGCGGCTCTTCAGGAAACAGTTTAGTTTAGATAGTTTTACAGCAGGCGGAGAAACGGACTATTATGTTTTTCGCAGAACTAAGGAATGATCATCTACAGTCATAGCATTACACATCGCCTGAAGTACATAGCTGATTTTTTTGGCCGTCAGCTTACCGGTGAACCTGTTGCTGTTACAGATAATGTTATTGATTACCTGGATTATCATGGTCTGCGTATCAACTACAGTTATGAGCCGTTATCACAACAGGAATATTGGATAAAACCGCAGGGCTTATTACATGAAACAGTGATTCGGCCGCAATCCATAGAGTGTTTTGAACATAATGGCAATAAAGCATTTTTCAGAACTGATGGTGATTATGGTTTCGACATTTTCGCAGCATCTTTTTACCTCCTCAGCCGTTACGAAGAGTATTTGCCACACACAAAAGATATGTATGGCCGCTATGCACATGAAAACTCGTTGGCCTGCAAAGAAGGATTTTTGAATAAACCGTTAGTGAATATTTGGTTACAGCAATTTAAGTTATCACTGCAAAACCAATTCCCTGGTATACCAATTCCTGGTTCCCAATTCAACTTCCTCCCTACTTATGATATTGATGAAGCTTATTCTTACAAGTATAAGCAATGGTGGAGAAGTGCCGGGGCCGCCATGAAAGACATTTTATCAGGTAAATGGAACAAGTTCAGAGAGAGAAGGAAAGTATTAAATGGAGAACAGTCAGATCCGTTTGACTCATTTGTATGGATAGATGATTTGCACAGACCTTACAAGGTGCAGCCACGCTATTTTTTCTTAGTTGCTGAAAAAACGAAAAAGTATGACAGGAATATTCTTCCTTCAGAAAAAGCTTTGCAGTCACTCATTCAGCAACATGCTGAAAAATACGAACTGGGTATTCATCCTTCCTGGCAAAGTGGTGATGATCCAACGTTGCTGAAAAAAGAAGTTGAGACACTTGAAACAATAACCAAACGAAAAGTCACTTCTTCCCGTCAGCATTTTATCCGGTTCACACTGCCAAAAACATACAGGCAACTGATTGAAGCAGGTATCAAAGAAGATTTTTCAATGGGCTATGGCAGTATCAATGGCTTCAGGGCATCGGTGGCTTCGCCTTATTATTGGTATGACCTGGAGAATGAAGAGCAAACGTATTTACTGCTGTATCCTTTTTGCTTTATGGAGGCCAATTCTTTCTTTGAACAAAAACAAACACCAAGGCAGGCATTGGAGGAAATGTTACAGTACTATCAATCCGTCAAATCAGTAAATGGTACACTGATTACTATCTGGCATAATACATTTTTGGGAACAGATGAATTGTACAAAGGCTGGAGAGATGCCTATTACCGGTTTTTTAATCAAATAATGAAAGACTGATTACATGCCTTCCGTTTCCGGTTGTTCAGGTGGCGGCACTGCCTTGAAGGCTTTATTGACCAAATAAACTCCCAGTAAGGTTACCAATCCTCCTACGGTTATATAGATAGTCACTTTCTCCTGGAAGACTAACCATCCGCAAAGTACCGCCACTATCGGATTTATATAAGCATAGATGGAAGCCTGCTCTGTCGGCAGGTTTTGCAAAGCATATAAATAGGCAATGAAGGCAACTAATGAACCAAATATGATCAGGTAAGCGATTGCAGTCCATGATTGCCAGGGTATGGCTGTAATAGAGACGGCATTACCGGTAGCATTGGTAAAAACAGTTAAGCAAGAGCCTGCTATCAGCATCTGTAAACCCAAACTGAAATAGGGATTAAAATGTACGGCCTGCTGCTTGGTGTATAAAGTAGCAAAGGCCCATGTCCATGTGGCGATGAGGGAGAGTATGATACCAAAGCGAAATTCCGGGTTACCGAAATCCAATAAGTGCTCATAAAAAATAACACATACGCCACAAAAGCCAAGCAGTAAACCAATGATGGCATTTCGGGGAAGCTTTTCTTTGGAGACAAATAAACCAATCACCACAAGCCATAGCGGAAAAATGGCGCCCATGATGGAGCCTAAACCAGCAGAGATATATTTCACTCCCCATGTACTCAGCCCATTGCTCAGAATAAAATTCAGGAAGCTGAGAATAAGAATCGGTGTCCATTCTTTTCCTTTCGGCAGCGGTGCTTTTTTGTACAAAAAGAAACCAACGTACAGCAAACCGGCAATAAGTTGCCGTATTCCGGCCAGTTGCAATGCCGGCATATGTCTTACTCCTTCTTTTGAAGCGATCCAGGTAGTGCCCCAGAAAAAGCAAACTAAGGCAAGTGCAAATAAAGCCTTGGCCCTCGTCCCCTTTTTCCGGATAGTAAGCGGATTAAAGGCCGCTAATTTTTTGAAATAATCAGCAGAAGTTTGAATAATAGATTTATGGAAGTCGAAAATGTTCATGTAAGCTGAAGCTGTATAAAGCTCAGTAAATTATTTTGTTTGCCATAATGAAACTATCTAATACCCTGTTAGGGGGTCGGAGGCTTAGTGTTTAAAGTGTCTCATTCCGGTCATCACCATCGCCAGGTTATGCTGTTTGCAATACTCTATCGAATCATTATCCCTGATCGATCCTCCGGGCTGAATAAAAGCAGTAATACCTGCCTGGTGTCCCAGCCGCACACAGTCATCAAATGGGAAGAAAGCATCGCTGGCCATTACGGCGCCGTTCAGGTCAAATTCAAACTGCTTTGCTTTGTCCAGTGCCTGCCGCAACGAATCAATTCGGCTGGTTTGTCCGCATCCCTTGCCTACAAGCTGCTTGCCCTTAACCAGAGCAATGGCGTTTGATTTAAGGTGCTTACAGATGATATTGGCAAAAAGCAAGTCCTGTTTCTCTGCCTCTGTCACCTTTCTTTTCACTGTTTCTGTCCAGTCAATATAATTGCCTTCATCTGTATCCTGTACCAGCATACCGTTTAGCACACATTTATATTGGAGTTTGCCTTCGGGTTGTTCTCTAAGTTGCAACAGTATCCGGTTCTTCTTTGATTTCAGGGTAGCCAGTGCATCTTCATCATAGGCCGGGGCCACCAGCACTTCAAAAAAGATTTCATTGATCGCATCAGCTGTGGCCTTGTCAATAGTACCGTTGCATACCAATACGCCGCCAAAAGCACTTTCAGGGTCGCCGGCCAGGGCAGCATCCCAGCTTTCTTTTACAGATGGACGTTGCGCCACTCCGCATACATTTGTATGCTTGATGATGGCAAAAGTAGTATCGCTGAACTCCTGAATTAACTGCAATGCCGCATCCACATCCACCAGGTTATTAAACGAAAGTTCTTTACCATTCAATTGAGTAAACAGCTGCTCAAGATCTCCATAAAATACTGCCTTTTGGTGGGGGTTCTCACCATAACGTAAAGTCTTTTCGGGTTTATTGAAAGGCGATTCGATTGCCGTTCCATGAAAGTAATTGGAGATAGCTGTGTCATAAGCTGTGCACACATCAAATGCTTTTATCGCAAAAGCTCTCCGTTGTTCGTAAGTAGTTGATCCCTGCTGATCAGTCAGCAACTGGTTCAGTACTGCATAGTCTTTTTTATCTGCTACCACCACTACATCCTTATGATTTTTAGCTGCAGCCCGCAGCATGGATGGTCCGCCAATATCTATTTTTTCGATTATAGCATTTTCGTCAGTAGTGCTTTTCACCGTTTCTTCAAAAGGGTACAGGTCTACTATCACCAGGTCAAGCTCCGGTATTTTATATTGTTGCATATCCGCCACATGCTGATTATCATCTCTTTTGCCCAGAATACCACCAAACACAAGGGGGTGAAGTGTTTTCACCCTACCGCCAAGTATTGACGGGTAATTAGTCAGTGATTCTACTGGTGTTACTGCAACCCCCAGTTTTTCTATAAAAGCCTGGGTACCTCCGGTAGAATAGATCTGCACTCCCTGTGCAGCCAGTGTTTGTACCAGTGTTTCCAGTCCATCCTTGTAAAAAACAGAAATCAGTGCCGATTGTATCTTCTTATTCATAATTGTAAAGGGTTGTGGGGCGGGCAAATCGTTGAGAAGGCTATGTCTTTTCAACATGGCAGGCGCAAAACTAACCTAATTCAGCCTCATCACAAAAGCACCCTGTGTGGTCACGTCGTGCCAGGGAATCCGGAGCGAATCACAATCTTTTTTCCAATAACGGGTCTTCCAGGAAGGAGCAGAACCATCGAATACCACTTGCTTTATGTCCAGTGATTTGAAAAGATTGCCTATATAAAGCTTTGGGTTTTTGGAAATGACCAGCAGGTCAACCACTGGTTTGTTTTCTTCCGGCTTGAAGTGTAATGACCGGTCTATTAATAATACATTCTTATTGAGAAATCGGGCATAATTTTCAAAGATGGTAAGGTTTTCGAGCTGTCGATCTTCTTTGATCCTGAAAAGAATTCTCGAAGGTTTGAGGTGAAAATTCCGGGCAAAATCATCAGCCAGCAGATCGCTGTCACCAGCGAAGCGGTAATTTCTTCCGTTAATAAAGTCAATCGCTTTTTTTTGAGGTACATTGTAAACAATAATTTTTTGTTGGCTCTCACTTTTTGCAAAAGAATAAGAACGCAAGGAAACAAAAAGTAATAACGCAGCCAAACCTGCTACCAATCCCTTTTTCTGTTTTTCCATCAGCCAGTAGCTAATGCCTGCGGCGAAGATTAAGAGAAGTACAGCCTGGGTTATAGTGATCTGAAGCCCATCCCATAATGAAAAACGAATGGTTTCAATTTCCTGTATATAGTTATTCATTATCCGTATAAGGAATGATAACAGTTTGCCAGTAAGTACTGCCACAGGTGGAATAAAATAAACACAGCACAGCAATATTTCTCCGAGCAGTATAACACTGGATAAAGGAACTGCAACGAAATTGGTCAGCAGGAAAAGATTGGGGAATTGATGGAAATGATAAATGCCAATTGGAACCGTTAATATTTGTGCAGCGATGGTCACTGCATTCAGTTTCCAGGTGAAATCAAGCAGTTTATTTGGAATGTAAAACCAGTTATAGACAGGACGCATGAAGATGATAATACTTAGCACTGCTGCATATGATAATTGGAAGCCGACATCCCAAAGCCAAAACGGATTGATACAGAGCAGCAGAAATGCTGATACTGCCATAGTGTTATAAATGGAAGTTCTTCTTGATAATGATTCACCAAGCACAATGCAGGTAAACATTAGGGCCGAACGTAGAATGGATGGCTGTGCGCCTGCCAGCAGGCTAAATAGCCACAGTCCAATAATTATCAGTACCGGTCTCAGCCATTTTATTCTTTTCGTTTTTTGTAATGGCTTTAATACCAATCCAAGCAGCCAATAGATCAGTCCGAGGTGCAAACCGGATATGGCGATGATATGTACTACCCCGGTATTGGTATAAGATTGTACCAATGATTGTTCAAGATCATTTTTATAGCCGATCAATAAAGCTTCTGCCAGGCCCAGTTCTTTTTCATTAGTGATGTTTTGTCGCAGGATATTCAGAACCTTTTCACGGGATGAATAAATAAATTTTCTGAACCATTTTTCGTTTTTGCTATTCAGTGTTTCAAATTCTACAGGTTTCAGGTATACCTGGTGAGTGATGCCCTGGAATAAAGAGTAGCGTTTGTAGTCAAACCCACCCGGGTTTCCCGAGTTTTTTATTTCCTGTAATGGTTTTTTAAAAAGAATCTGTGAGCCGTAACTCAACCGGAGCGAACTGTCTTTTTTAAAGTAAAGAATTATTTTGCCTTTTACAGGAACGACAGAGCTATCATTCAGTAAATATTCAACGGTTGCGTTGGCTTTATATGATTTTGTCTTTTCAACAGGAGGTTCATCAAGTGTTACAACTAATGAAGCATCATTATTATAATGATGGCCCAGCCATTCTTTGTTATTCCTGATGTCTTTGTTCCAGGCAAGTATGGAACCGGTGCAAAAGAAGATGATGGAAATGAAAATGCCGTTAAGAAGAGTATACCGGTATTTTTTCTTTAACGATAGGAAGAAAAAGATCAGTAAAACTAAAAAGGCTAAAGACAAAATAATCAGCAAGACAGAGAGCCGGGCCTTATAGTTCCATTGAAAAATAATACCTGCTGCCAGTGCCAGCAGCAACCTTAAGAAAGGGGTCTTCTTCCAAAAATCAACGCCGTAGACCTGCATCCTGAAAAGTAATAACTACCGAAATACCCGGCAATACTACTTTCCGGGTATTTATCAGGCTTGCCGTATGGATTCTTTATTTACTTTTCGCTCCACATACTGACGGTATCCTATTCGTTGGGCCCGGCTTTCTAACCAGCTGTAATAATTGAAAATCGCCAGGTTTAGTTGCTGTACCACATTATCCCTGTTGGCTTCAAATACCGCCAGTGTCTTCCGGTATTCTTCCACCCGGTCTTTCA
Organism: uncultured Chitinophaga sp.; assembly: GCA_964634265.1. GTDB lineage: Bacteria > Bacteroidota > Bacteroidia > Chitinophagales > Chitinophagaceae > JJ008. The sequence continues at coordinate 113,831 of CAZWIM010000004.1, forward strand.
CATCCTGTATATAAAAAGTACGATGCAGGCATTGTACCAATGCTGTTTCAAACGGCTGCTTCTTCTTTCGTTTGTAAAAATAGTTATAGGTGGCACGGTACTGGGCGTCAAATAACTTGGGGTTGTCCATACAATAAGAAGTAAGCAGCAACAGTATCTGCGCCACCGCTTCATGTTCCTCCCGTACTCCTTCTTTAAAATAGGTAATCCCCCGTTTTATGTAATACAGTGCTTCATCATATTGTTCCAGTACAAAGGAGCCAATACCCAGCGAGAGATTGGTTGTCCGGTTCAGGTCGGCATTCAGTACCGGCTCCCATTGGCGGTAACGGCTTTTCATAAACCGGTTTAGTTTCTCTACTTCATCATACCTCGCCGTCTTATTATAAATCTTATTAAATGCCAGAAACTTTATCACTTCAAAATTGGCCCTTTGTACGGGGTCTGTAATCAGTTCGTTTACCGGGTCATTAAATGTATTTTGAACAAAGGAATAATCGCCCCGGAGAATCCCTGCATAGTTGATCATGTACAATACTTCAATATAAAATTCTCCGTCAGTACCAATAAAACTTTGGTTTTCCTTCCAGTCATGCCATACCTCCTTCAATAAGGAAAATGCTGAGGAGATATCCTGCAGCAAGTATAATAGTGTGGCCTTGCTCATGCCAAAGTAGTGCCGAAACCAGAAGGACCTTTTGTTGGGTGTTGTGTTCGTTTCATTGACTTTTTCCAGCAGCAGGCTGATGCGTTGTTTTAGTTCATCGTCCAGGTCAAAGTGTGCTTTACGCTTCAGCAGCAAAACTTCAGTGTATATATCCCGCAGGGTGATCATTTCTGCATATTCTGTATAGGTAATGATATTCCCTTTAAATACAGAGTGCAGATCATCATAGCTGGTATGAACGCTGCTGAACAGGACCATCTTTTCAAATTCAGTTTTCAGCAGGTTTAGTTTTGCATACGATTCCGTAGCCCTTGCTTTCACTACTGCTTTTTTCCAGATTGCATGGGCTTCTTCCAACAGCCCCTTTTTACGGTACACCCTTATCAGCAGTATTTGGTTGTAAATATCATGACCGGTGCTATTGCGGTTGTCATATTCGACAATGGCCTCACAAACCTGCTGCTGCAGGTAATGTTTCTGGAATGCGATATTTTTTTTATTCAGCGAGGGTTTGAATTTTTTTAAAATGGCTTCCTCGTCATAGGTTTTTTGCGCTGCGATCGCATCAAACAATTGTAGGTATATCGGTATTGATCCATTCGTACAGCCTGCGAAGTTTCTTTTGAAATATAGTTTTTCATTAGCCGTCATCGAACGGATAAGTTGCCATAGAAAGGAAGATGAAGTTTTCACAAAAACAGTGATTTAGAAATCTGTTTACTTACCTATTAGTACAACTAATTTAAGCAGATTTCAAAGGATAATTCAAATAAAGTTTACCAAAAAAAGATATTTAAAATTCTGATAAACAGTTATTTAAAATTTTTTATGGTGAAAACCCATTTAATCATAGGCCAAATTATAGAACAAATAATGAATGGTTGGCACGGGACAGTATCATATTTTCATATAAGAATAATAACCCTGAGCAAGAAAATATTTGTGCTAACCAAAACCAACTGCGGGGACTAGTCTGAACCATTAACCATTAAACTAAAGCCCATCTGAAAAGATGGGCTTTGTCATTTATTTTCAATAAAGTATTTACTTACTCAGGTACATACTCCTGTCTTTATATAATTGCCTGAAGTAAGGATCCCTAAGATTTTTAATAAACCGTATAGCTTCACCGGTTGATTTCATTTCTGGTCCCAGTTCTTTGTTCACTCCGGGGAATTTATTAAAACTGAATACCGGCTCTTTGATAGCAAAACCATCCAGTTGCTTTTCTTCCGGAATGTCTTCTACTTTTATTTCGCCCATCATTACCTTGGTTGCATAGTTAAGGTATGGCTTACCATAAGCTTTTGCAATAAAGGGGGTAGTTCTGGATGCTCTTGGGTTGGCTTCTATCACATACACCTTACCATCTTTAATAGCAAACTGTATATTGATAAGTCCTTTTACATTTAGTGCAAGTGCAATTTTTTTAGCATAATCCACCATGTCCTGTACTTCTAATGGTGTCAAGTTGAAATAAGGAAGCACGGCATTACTATCACCACTGTGAATGCCTGCAGGCTCAATGTGCTCCATAATACCCATTACATGGAATTTCTCTCCATCGCAAATGGCATCTATTTCTGCTTCCTGGCAACGGTCAAGGAAATGATCGATTAATATCTTATTGCCGGGAATATGCTTGAGTAAACTCACCACTGCTTTTTCCACTTCTTCATCGTTCAAAACAATTCTCATTCGCTGACCACCCAATACGTACGAAGGACGAACCAGTACAGGATAACCAACTTTATTGGCTACCTCTATAGCCTCATCTACTGTATAAGCGGTGCCATAGTTGGGATATGGAATTTCCAATTCTTTCAGCATATCACTGAACCGTCCCCTGTCTTCTGCTATGTCAAGGCTGTTATAAGAAGTACCGATGATATTAATGCCTCTTTCATGAAGTTTCTCTGCCAGTTTCAAAGCTGTCTGTCCGCCCAACTGTACAATTACGCCGTAAGGTTTTTCATGTTCAATGATCTCCCACAAATGTTCCCAGTACACTGGTTCGAAATACAGTTTATCTGCCATATCGAAATCAGTACTCACTGTTTCCGGGTTGCAATTCACCATGATGGCTTCGTAACCACATTCTTTAATGGCCAGCAAGCCATGCACACAGCAGTAATCAAATTCGATGCCCTGTCCGATACGATTAGGGCCTGACCCAAGTACAATTATTTTCTTTCTGTCCGATACCTTGCTCTCATTACTATTACCTCCTTCGAAAGTGGAATAGAAATAAGGGGTCTTTGCTTCAAACTCAGCACTGCAGGTGTCTACCATTTTGTAAACCCTGGTTATTCCGGCTGCTTTCCTTTTTTGATACACATCTTCTTCATCACCATGGCCGGTGATACGGCTGATCTGCTCATCACTGAAACCGTTCACTTTGGCTTCTCTGAGTAATTCTATCGGGAGATCTTCGAGATCATATTTGGCTATTTCTTTTTCCAGGTTGCATAGCTTCTGGATTTCATACAAAAACCACCTGTCAATACCGTTGGTTGCTTTTGAAATACTGCTGACAGAAATACCAGCCATCAATGCATCTTTGATGCGGAAGATGCGGTCCCATTTGGGTGTTTTGATGTATTCAAGCAATTCATCCGCATGCATCAGGCTCTTTCCGTAATAACCAAGTCCTACGGCATTATTCTCTAAACTCTGACAAGCCTTTTGTACAGCTTCTGTAAAGCTTCTGCCGATGCCCATTACCTCACCTACGCTTTTCATCTGAAGGCCCAAGGTGTCATCAGCGCCTTTGAACTTATCAAAGTTCCAGCGGGGTATCTTAACGATTACATAATCCAGCGCCGGCTCAAAATATGCAGAGGTTGTTTTAGTTATCTGGTTCTCGAGTTCATCCAGGTTGTAACCGATAGCCAGCTTGGCAGCAATTTTGGCAATAGGATACCCAGTGGCTTTTGAGGCCAATGCAGAAGAACGGCTTACTCTTGGGTTGATTTCAATTGCAATAATTTCTTCAGTATCCGGGTTCAGCGCAAACTGTACATTACAACCACCGGAAAAATTACCAAGGTCACGCATCATCATGATGGCGGTGTTACGCATTAGCTGCATGGCTGTATCGCTCAGTGTCATTGCTGGTGCCACAGTAATAGAATCACCTGTATGGACACCCATCGGGTCAAAATTCTCTACAGTACAAATGATACAAACATTATCGGCAGCATCCCGCAGCAACTCAAGCTCAAATTCTTTCCATCCCAATACTGCTTTTTCCACTAATACTTCGTGGATTGGCGAAGCTTGTAAACCACGATTAAGGGCTTCGTCAAGGTCATCTTTATCGTGAACAAAACCACCGCCGGTTCCCCCTAACGTAAAGGAAGGACGGATCACCAGCGGGAAACCTATTTCCTGTGCAAACTCCTTTCCTTCTAAAAAGGAATTGGCTGTTTTTGCCTGTGCCACATTTACACCAAGCCGTATCATCCACTGGCGAAACTTTTCTCTGTCTTCTGCTTTTTCAATTGCCTTAATGTCCACACCTATCAATCGGACATTATATTGTTTCCACAAACCCAGTTCTTCTGCTTCCTTGGCCAGGTTGAGGGCTGTTTGTCCGCCCATAGTAGGCAGCACTGCATCAATCTGGTTTTCCTGCAGTATTTGTTCAATACTTTCTACTGTTAATGGAAGCAGGTAAACCCGGTCGGCCATCATCGGATCTGTCATGATGGTGGCAGGATTGCTGTTGATCAGGATCACTTTTACTCCTTCTTCCCGAAGGCTTCTCGCTGCCTGGGTGCCGGAGTAATCAAATTCACAAGCTTGTCCGATAATAATGGGGCCTGAGCCGATAATCAGTACTGATTGGATGGAATTGTCTTTTGGCATTTTTTTTTTAGCAGGGGTTCCTGCTGTATGGGTGGGGACAAAAAAAATCCCGGTAACTATCGGGACGCAAAACTAAGGGAATGGAAGGGTTTTGAAGGGGTGAATTCCTATTATTTTTTCACTATTTTACTCAGAAGAGTTTTGCAGGTTTGGGTATCTTTCTGTACTGCATAGAGTATTGGGCATCATAGATATTTTGCTGCAGCCTCAGCATCTCTGTAACAAGCAGCCTGAAATGGTCGGGATCCCCAAAATATTTGCGGGTAGAAAAGTCCTCTGTTACCGTTCGAATTTCCAGGGTATCATTGCGGCGGTCCAAAGCGGAAGCGTAGAATACCCGGTGTGTTTTTATTTCTCTTTTCTTTTTGCTTGTAACTTCTTCAATTTTTACAAGGCCTTCCACATTCATAAATCGTTGATTACCTATCCAGGAAGTAAAGCCCGTATAATAAGCTGTGTCAGGCAGAATGATATCCCCTTTGATGGCCTTGCCATAACGGATGATGGAATAAACTGAATCCGATTTTGGCGTTATTTCCAGTGCTTCGATCCCAAAATAATCACTACCGTCTTTTATAATGCCATACCAATATCCCAGTAAACTGGAATCCACCGGTTCAACCGGTTTCTTTTCCAGCGCCACATCCGATTCAAAGGGACATGCACATAAGATGAATGATAGCGGCAACAGCCAGCAAATTTTTTTCAACCTTAAAATTTTGGTGCGAAAAGATACAACTAATCAGATATGCATCCTATACCACAAAACGGTATAATTATCTTTTAATCATTGATCCGTAAGGTTACAATATAATTACCGGGCTTTACAAATTCCATTTCCACTTCTTCCGTTCCGATGATAGCCCTGAAGCGAAAGGGGAAATTGATATCCTCAATCAATGATTCTGTTTTCTTGGCATGTATATCATTTACGAATAAACGTCCGAAATTTCCCCGTTGAGGAATTATTTCGTCTACTTTTAACCGCGGCATTTCATCACCCTCAACCAACTTTGAGCCGCCAGATGTATTAGTGATCACAAAAGTGATTTTATTGAAGTGATGGTCTTTGTATTCAACTTCCGTTTCTGTTACCAATTTACTTTTAAAGATGAGCCGCCAGGGTTTTTCTTTCAGCCCGGTATATTTATCATTTTGCCAGTAGCCCTCAATAAGGCTGTCAGTATTTCCCGGACGTTTTATAATCATTTTGCCTTCGCCGTCTTTCAGTCCTTTAATGAACTCACCGGTGTATACATCACCATTTTTCCAGGCATAGCTGCCTTTACCGTGAGGAAGGCCTGCTACAAAATCACCTTCATAGCTATCAATACCTGATGCCTTGCCCTTACCATTTGCCTTTCCCTTTTTGCAGTCACCGGTATAAGTGCCCTTTAGCTCTTCCTTTTCCACTTTGCAATCCTGGGAAAATATTTCTGAGTAAAAGGAAAAAGAAATTAAAAGGAGATAAGCATTTTTAGCGATCATCATAAACATTAAAATATGTTCAAAGTTATCCTGTTAATGCAGAAAACTAACCGGTATGTTGTTAATTTGTAAACATGACAGCAAAAAGAAGCCATTGGTTGTACTATTTTTTAGCGATGGCAATTTTTTTTAATGTAAGACAGGCCGCTTCGCAGCTACCGGTTAATTATTTCAGGAACCCGGTGGGTATCCCTTTAGATCTTTCTGCCAATTTTGGTGAGCTTAGACCAAACCACTGGCATATGGGGCTTGATGTAAGGACCAATGCCAAAGAAAACCTTCCCATATATGCTGCTGCCGAAGGATACATTGCTCATATTGGTATCAGGCCCCAGAGTTTTGGAAGGTTCATCATCATCAACCATCCCAATGGTCTTTCTACTTTGTATGCCCACCTGAATGATTTCTTTCCCGAGCTGGAAAAATATGTTACAGATAAGCAGTATGAAAAAGAAACCTGGGTTATCGAACTTGATTTTACAAGAGATCAATTCCCTGTTTCCAAAGGAGCTTTTATTGCTTACAGCGGCAATACTGGTGGTTCACAAGGCCCACATTTACATTTTGAAATATTTGATACAAAGACCGGCAAACGACTAAACCCGTTACTTTTCAATTTTAATATTAGTGATAATGTACCACCGGCTATAACAAAGCTGGCAGTATATGACAGAAGCCGGTCAGTGTTTGACCAGAAGCCGGTATTTTATAATCTGAAAAATACTGACAGCGGCTACATCATTCCAAAGATGCCAGTTATGAAAACAGGATTAAACCGGTTAAGTTTTGCTATACAGGCTTATGATAAGATGAGCAGCAGTGGAAGTCCCGATGGAATTTTTTCAGCACAACTTTTTTTTGACGAGGTGCCACAGGTAAAATTTGTACTGGACAGTATTGATTATGAAGAGACAGCTTATATCAATTCGCAGACAGATCATATGCACAGATACACTGGCGGGGCCTGGCTTCAGCATGTAGCTAAACTGCCGGGTGATAATGGTGCTGCTTATAAAACGATCAATGGCGACGGTGTGATTAGATTGACCGATACTATGCTTCATTCGGTTCGTATAGTGGTGAGTGATGCAAAGGGGTTGAAATCTGAGCTCAGTTTTATGCTGCAGTATATGGATAGCCTTGCATCAAAGGCAAATACAACAGATTATTCAGTGCGATTTGCTCCCAATAAAGTGAATGTGATCAGTAAACCTGATTTTGAAATGTATTTGCCAAAAGGTGCATTGTATGATACAATCACTCCATACTACTACACGGTTAGTAATAAGCAGCCGAATACTTTTTCCCAGGCACACCAGGTGGCCAATCCGGCAATACCCATACATGAGGATGTGGTAGTGAGAATAAAACTCAATAAGCCGGTACCCGAAGCGATACAGGATAAGCTACTGATCGTAAGATCGGATAACAAAGGTAGGACTGTCAAAAAAGCTATTTGGCAGGAGCAATGGTTGTCTGCTGCCTTTGGTGATTTTGGCACCTACCAGGTCCTTGCAGATACCACAGCACCACAGATCAATAGTATAGGCAAGGGGGATACGGTGAGCCTGAGTGCTGCCAGCAGGATAATATTTACACCAACAGACAATTTTGGTGTAAAAAAATTCAGGGCTACACTGAATGGTAAATGGATAAGATTTACCAACGACAAATCAAGGAACTGGGTTTATAAATTTGATGAAAGATGCCCTTACGGCGTACATGAGCTCACTGCTACTGCCGAGGATCTTGTTGGTAACACAACAACCACAACCTGGTGGTTCAGGCGGGAACCTTATACTCCGCCACCACCCAAGAAGAAGGCAATCAAGAAAACCGGTACTAAAAAGAAATCATCCTCTGTCAAAAAGACAAGTTCCAAAAAGAAATAGGTTATGGTAACGCTTAAAGAAGGAAATAAAGCACCTGCATTTACCGGTGCAGACCAGAACGGACAAAAAGTTTCACTGGCTGATTATAAGGGGAAAAAAGTTGTCTTGTACTTTTACCCGGAAGACGATACACCTACCTGCACCATACAGGCTTGTAATCTGAGGGATAATTATGCATTATTAAAGAAACATGGATTTGAAGTAATAGGTGTCAGCCCTGATGATATAGTAAAGCATAAAAAATTTGAGGCAAAGTTCAGTCTTCCTTTTAGACTGATAGCTGATACATCTCACAAAATACTGGAGAAGTACGGCGTATGGGATCAGAAACAAATGTTTGGTCACAAATACATGGGAGTATTGCGCACCACATTTGTAATTGATGAAAAAGGAATCATCCGCAAGATATTTCTGCGGCCTAAAACAAAGGCGCATGCAGAAGAAATACTGGCTGTGATGAAGTAATGCTTTGCAAGGACAATTTCTTGATGCAACTTTTGCTGGCCTTACTTTCTCATATATGCATGCTGGTAAGAATAAAGGAAAACTCATGGCTGGCTAAACTGGCGGCTGCAAAACTGAAAGCTGATCAGACCGCCATTGTTTTTGGCAGTACCATTCACTTGTACAATACCAGCCGAGCTGAATTTTTGAAAGATAAGGGATGGTTATGCCATGAACTGAAACATGTGGAGCAATACCGGCAGCATGGGTTTGCCGGCTTCCTTATCAAGTATCTTATTGAATGGATCAGGAACGGGTATTATAATAATAGGTTTGAGAAAGAGGCGAGAGAAAATGAGTCTGATCTAGCTCTGCTTGAAAGAGTGAAAATTATTTAAGCATCCACTCAACGGTTCCAAAATCAAATTCTTCTACTATTCCGTGTTCGGCAATTAGCCTGCCCGATTCACCTACACCCATTATCATTGCTTCAAACGACCTGTTGTCTTTTCGAAGCCTTACCCGTTCATTCTTTTTATAAAGATTGGCCAGGTAATGTTCATAGATCGCTGAAAAGCCCCGGGTAGTCAGTTCATCAAATTGTTGAAGGAAAATGCTGTGCAGCTCCCTCGCTAATAAAACAGGATCGAAAGTTTTTCCGGTTATCTGTTTCAACGATACCGGGTTGGGCAAATCTGGCGGAAAACTGGTCTGATTAATATTGATACCGATCCCTATGATAGCCCAATCCCATGAACTGACTCCGTACTCCCGGCTGCTGATGACTGATTCAATAAGGATTCCACCTGCCTTTCTGTCCTGCCAATACAGGTCGTTGGGCCACTTTATCTTGGTATCCTCTCCGGCATATCCGGAAAAAAAAATTTGGGCAGCCACCGCAGCAACAGCACTTAGCTGAAACTGGGCGTTTAGTGGTATAGTGTGTGGCTTTACAAGAATGCTGAGGGCAATATTGCCGGCCTTTTCTGTCAGCCAGGTCTTGCCCCGTTGCCCTTTTCCAGCCAGTTGCTGGTGGGCAAATATCCCTATACCATGTTGTGCCAAACCAGCATGAATTTGCTCCCGGGCATAGTTGTTGGTACTGTCAACCGATTGCAATTCAATGAATGGCAATCGGGGTGGTATGTAAGAGGGGGGGTGTGGCAATTAATTGCTATTTTTGGCAAAGAAACAAAGTTTATGGTTTGGGTATAATTTGTATAGCTGAACAGCTTTACGAAGAGTCAGACCAGAAACTATAAAGGCAAAACAAAAAATAACTCTTATTGGAACAACTGTCCTTACTGACCAACCGCAAGAAGAAAAGTGCAGCACGGTTAACGAAGAATTCAAAAATCATCAAAACCATCATTGCAGCTATCAGGGAGAAAAAGGGTGAAAATATTATATCCCTTGACCTCCGGAAAATAAATGAAGCAGTAGCTGACTTCTTCATTATTTGTGAAGCCAGTAATCAGCCGCAGATCAGGGCTATTTCCGAGAATGTGGAGGATAAGGTAAAAGAACTTTGCGGAGAAAATCCCTATCACCACGAAGGCTATAATAACCTGCAATGGGTGCTTATCGATTATGTGAATGTAGTAGTGCATGTGATGTTGCCTGAGACTAGGAAATTTTACCGGCTGGAAGAAATGTGGAGTGATGCAGCGGCCTCCGGACACGAAGAATAATGTTAAATGTGGAATTGCTGCCAACAAATTATCTTAATTATCATTAAATAGCAGGATCAGAAAATTAAACATGTCACAAGATCAAAATAATCCAAACAGACCTCCAAGGTTTAATGGCCGTCCCGGTGGAAATGAAGACCCAGACCAGGCGCCCAAAAAAGGGCCCCGTTTCAGTATTTATTGGATATATGCCATCATATTCGCTGTATTGATTGGTTTTCAGTTGTTCAACCCGCTGTCCCCCAATATGGCAGAGAGTAACGATATTGAGTTTAAGTCAATGGTGGCAGCCGGCGATGTCAGCAAGGCCGTCATTGTCAAGAACAGGGATAAGGTCAAAGTTTATCTCACCAAACAGGGGCAGGAAAAATATGCGGATAAATTGAAAAAGGGAGTTTCCGGAAAAATAAGTGAAGACGGGCCGCATATGTATTTCGGTGTTACAAGCGGCGACACTTTTAAAAAGGAAATTTCTGAATTCTTTAAAAATAATCCCACTGTAAAAGAAATTCCTATTCTCTCGACTTCCGAAAGAGACATTTTTGGAGGAATCATCCAGTTTTTACTTCCCGTATTGCTATTTGTAGGTCTATGGATCTTACTGATGCGTAAAATGGGTGGCGGAGCCGGTGGCGGTGGTGGTCCCGGTGGTATATTTAATATTGGTAAATCAAAAGCACAGCTTTTTGATAAAGGAACAAAGGTCAATATCACTTTTGCTGATGTGGCGGGTCTTGATGAAGCGAAAGTAGAAGTGATGGAGATTGTTGATTTTCTGAAAAGTCCAAAAAAGTATACCAACCTGGGCGGTAAAATACCTAAAGGTGCATTATTGATCGGCCCTCCCGGTACCGGTAAAACATTATTGGCAAAGGCAGTGGCCGGAGAAGCACAAGTGCCTTTCTTCAGTCTTAGTGGTTCCGATTTTGTGGAAATGTTTGTGGGTGTAGGTGCCAGCCGTGTAAGGGATCTATTTAAGCAGGCAAGAGAAAAAGCTCCTTGTATAATATTTATCGATGAAATTGATGCGATTGGCCGTGCAAGAGGAAAGAATGTAATGATGAGCAATGACGAAAGAGAAAGCACATTGAACCAATTGTTGGTGGAGATGGATGGATTTGGTACAGATGTTGGCATCATTGTACTGGCGGCTACCAACCGTCCGGATGTATTGGATTCAGCATTGCTCCGCCCCGGTCGTTTCGACAGGCAGATAACTATTGACAAGCCTGACCTGGTTGGTCGTGAAGCCATTTTCAAAGTACACCTGAAGCCAATCAAGATTTCCAAGTCATTGGATATTCATAAACTGGCAGAGCAAACCCCTGGTTTTGCTGGTGCAGATATTGCCAATGTTTGTAATGAAGCAGCATTGATTGCTGCCCGTAAAAACAAAGAGGCAGTAGATATGCAGGATTTCCAGGATGCTGTTGACCGGGTGATCGGCGGACTTGAAAAAAAGAACAAGATCATATCTCCCGAAGAGAAAAAGATCATTGCTTTCCATGAAGCAGGTCATGCTATTTGCGGCTGGTTCCTGGAACATGCTTATCCTTTATTAAAAGTAACGATTGTTCCCAGGGGTACTGCAGCATTGGGCTATGCTCAATACACTCCCAAGGAACAGTATTTATACAATACTGATCAGCTCAACGACCAGATTTGTATGACATTGGGCGGCAGGGCCAGCGAAGAGATTTTCTTTAGTAAAATTTCTACCGGTGCGCAAAATGATTTGCAGCAAATAACCCGTATGGCTTACGCTATGGTTACTGTGTACGGCATGAACGATAAAGTAGGAAACATAAGCTTTTATGATCCTCAGCAGGAAAACGCTTTCACTAAGCCTTACTCTGATGAAACAGCTAAACTGATTGATGAAGAAGTAAGGAAGCTTATTGATTTGGCTTATGAAAGAACTAAAAAACTGCTGACAGATAAGAAGCATGAAGTGGAAACACTGGCTACAGCATTATTGGAAAGAGAAGTGCTCTTCCAAAGTGATGTGGAAGCCCTGATCGGCAAACGTCCTTTTGAAGATAAAAAACACCTGGCCGTGGAAGAGGCAGTGGTGGTAGAAGAAAAACCGGAAGCAAAGCCGGCTGTTGAAACAAAGCAAGACGAATCTAAGGACGGCTTAACGGGTGATATTGGTTTAGCTCCATCTATTTAATAAGATTTTATGAATGTTTCTCCCTCAAAAGAAAACATCCTGAAAAAGATACGCAAGGCGTTGAGTCATTCAACGCCTTTGCCTTTTCCGCAAAGTGAAGGTAACCAGCCTTTGTATGCTCCCTTGCAACAAGAACCTGAAGTGGAGTTTGCTGAGCAGTTTACCAAACTCCAGGGAAAATTCATTTACTGCATCAACCAGCAGGAATTGGCTTTTCAGCTGAGCAGTCTTATAAAAAAACAAGACTGGCAAAAGGTGTTTTGCCTGGAGGATAAATTAATTGCTTCCGCTTCTTCTCAGCTGGCTGACAGGTTGATAAAAACTGATCTTTCGAATTGTGATGTTTCCATTACCGGTTGTGAATGCCTTGTAGCCAGAACAGGAAGTATTGTCATGAGTGCAGCTCAAACCAGCGGACGCAGTGCCAGTGTTTATGCACCCATTCATATTTGTATTGCCTTTACCAGCCAGATTGTTTACGATATAAAAGACGCTTTACAATCTGTTAAAGAAAAATATGGCACCAACATTCCTTCGCTTATCACTTTTGCTACAGGTCCCAGCCGTACAGCCGATATTGAAAAGACGCTGGTGGTAGGGGTACACGGACCCAAAGAGGTTTATCTTTTCCTGGTAGAGGAATGATCAAAATCATCACTCTTTACTTGTAATTTCTTGCCTGAGTTTGCCGGTTGGACTATCTTTATGCTATGACGAGCAATGGTGTCTATCATCTTTTTGTGTATGGGTCTCTTCGCAGCGGATTTCAAAGCCCTGCTTATGAATATATAAGCCGTTTTTTCGAATTGGTGGGGGATGCAAAGGCGAAAGGAAAGATGTATGACCTTGGAGAATATCCCGCAGCTAAACCAACCGATGAAGAATGCAGTATTGTAGGCGAGTTATATCGCATCAGAAATGAAAAAGAATTTGACTGGGCTATCGGTCAACTGGATGATTATGAAGGTGTAAATGCAGAGTATGATGAAGTACAGCAATACTACCGGGAGATTGCCATGGTTTGCTATAATAATGAAACGATACCAGCCTGGATATATTGGTATAGCGGCGATATAACCGGTAAACCGGTTGTTGAATCCGGCGATATGTTGCAATACCTGAAGGACAAGCAATAAACTCTGCGAAATACTTGCTTCCGACTAAAAAAATATACTTTCTTTCCGATTTTCACCTTGGTGCACCGGATCATGCCTCCAGCCTGGAAAGGGAAAAATTGCTTGTTCAATTCCTTGATGAAATACAAAAAGATGCTGCAGAAATATTTCTCGTTGGAGATATGTTTGATTTCTGGTATGAGTACCGAAAGGTGGTACCTAAGGGTCATGTGCGGCTGTTAGGCAAACTGGCGGAACTATCTGATAAAGGAGTTCAACTTCATTTTTTTGTGGGCAATCATGATATGTGGATGAGGGATTATTTTCAGCAGGAATTGAATATGCATGTTTACTTTGAGCCCAAAGAATTTGTATTTAACGGAAAATCATTCCTGGTCGGTCATGGCGATGGTCTTGGTCCCGGTGATCATGGATATAAGCGTCTTAAAAAGGTTTTTAGAAACCCGGTTAGTAAATGGTTATTTGGGATTCTTCCTCCTGTTGCCGGCATGAGTCTTGCACATTATATGAGCCGCCGAAGCCGGGCACAAACAGGTTCATCAGAAGAGGTATTTCTTGGTGAAGAGAAAGAATGGCTGATTATTTATTGCAAGGAAGTGCTGGCAAAAAAGAAAATAGATTTTTTTGTGTTCGGGCATAGACATTTGGCCATCGATTATCGTCTGAATGAACAGAGCCGGTATATTAACCTCGGTGACTGGATCCGGTATTTTACTTATGCAGTATTTGATGAGGAGAAACTGGATTTGAAATCATACGCAGGAAAAGAGGAAAAAATAATTCGCAAGGGATGAGGAGATTTGCATATACATTATTCTTTATGGTCTTTTGCTGGCTAAGTGTTTTTAGCCAGGGTGACAGCGGTTTTCAGCTCATTCGCATACTGAAAGGAGATATAGCTGATTTTACAGTAGACAACCTGGATAATGTTTACATTCTGACAAGCCGCAACCAGGTAAAAAAATACAATGCGAATGGTGATTCAGTAGCCATTTTTAATGATGTAAGAAAATTCGGAAAGGCGACCTTGGTAGATGTATCAAATCCATTAAAAATAATCTTGTATTACAGGGATTTTGCCACCGTGGTAATGCTTGACCGTTTTTTAAATGTCGTCAACACTATCGATCTCCGCAAACAAAATATATTTCAGGCTAAAGCCATTGGCCAGTCGTACGATAATAAGATCTGGGTTTACGATGAGATGGAAAATAAATTGAAGAAGATTGACGAAGATGGAAAACTTTTGCAGGAAACACCGGATTTTCGCCTCATATTCAACCAGTCACCATTCCCTTCAAAAATATTTGATGAAAATAAATATGTCTATTTATACGATTCAACAAAAGGGATCAATGTATTTGATTACTACGGCGCTTTAAAAAATAATATCCTGATCACCCGGTGGCAGAACCTTAAAGTAACGGGTAAATATATTTTTGGTTCAAAGGCTGATACTTTATACCGGTATGAGATCAGCAATTTTGTTTATGATGACTGGAAAATGCCTGAGCAAATATCTAAGAGCAGGTCTTTCAATTTTTCATCCACCCGGCTCTACGCCTTAAAGGAAAACAGTATAGAAATTTATTCTATCCGATAAACTGTTGCTCACTGCTTCAGTGCTAATCAATATTTTTGTTGTATGAATGATTTCCTGGAACAAGTTTGGTGGGGTAACCCCGTAAAAAACTATTTCATCACCGGTGGTATCATCCTTTTTGTATGGCTGCTGAAGAAATTCATTTCCCGCTATTTTGCCGGTTTGTTATTCAGGGTGGTTCACAGCATCTGGAAAGACATAGATAAAAAGTCTTTTGTAAACCTGGTAGTAAGGCCACTTGGTTTTTTTCTGTTGATCCTTGTCTCAATTGTTACGTTATACAAACTGAACTTTCCGGAGGAACTCAACCCGACCATTTATAAGTATACTGTCAAAGAGATAATTCATTGCTTTGGGACGATCATTCTCATTGTTTCTTTTATCGGGTTGTTGCTTCGCATGATTGATTTTATTGCCCTGATCCTGGAAAAAAGGGCAAACCTCACTCCCGATCAGACGGATAACCAACTCATCGTTTTCTTTAAAGACTTTTTTAAAGTCATTTTAGTGATCATAGGTGTTATGCTGGTGCTTCGGTTTGCATTTGATCAGAATATAGGGGGTTTGTTAACGGGTTTGAGTATTGTCGGTGCAGCCATTGCCCTGGCATTGAGAGAAAGCATTGAGAACCTGATCGCTTCTTTCATTATCTTTTTTGATAAACCATTTGTAACAGGAGACCTTGTTAAAGTACAAAACGTCACCGGAACGGTGGAGAGAATCGGGCTAAGAAGCACAAGGATCAGAACGGACCATAAAACATATGTAACGGTTCCCAATAAACAAATGGTGGACAGTATACTGGATAATTTGTCTTTACGTACGCAGCGAAGAGCTGATCTTAAATTGGAAATAGGATTAACTACATCTGCAACGGTAACAGAACAATTCATTAAAGAGATTGAAAAGATTCTTACGAGGGAAGAAATCGAAAGCTATAATGTTCACTTGTCAGAAATTACACATACTGCTATTGTCATAGTATCGGATTACTATACAGCTCCGGTAACCATAGCAGAATTTAACCAGGTAAAACAGGAAGTGAACCTGCAAAGCCTGAAATTGATGGAAGAATTGAAAATAGAAATTGCCGGGGCCAGTACGGATATTCGCCTCCAGAAACAGGCTTAATGAGTGTCAGCAGAGTTTACAATTTCGCCAAGTTCTTTGTCAAACATACCATACTTGCCATATTCCACCACACGGCCCAACTCTTTACCCTTTTTCATTACAATGATGGTAGGAACATTTGTTACATTAAGTGCTTCGCACAAATGACTCAGGGTTTTTTTATTCCGGTCAACACCAATTAGTGAAATGCTGTTATCACTGAATCCCGCCGCATCGGTCAGTTTAAATAAACGGGGAATTACAAAATGAGAATCCTCACACCAGGTACCCATAAACACCAGTAATTGTACAGAGTCTTTATTCTTTTTCAACGCCTCTACTGCTGCAGCGTAAGGGGTATATATCTTTTGTGCATCGGCATACCATTTAAAAGTGGTGTCACCTGTTATGGCTTCCCGGGAAAGTATTCCTTTCAGGGATTTTTCATTGGGTCTTTCCGCTAATACCTGGTATTGGTTTTGGGCAATTCCAGCTCCTGACGTAAAGAACACAACAGCAATAATCAATATAAATTTCTTCATAAGAAAATGATTGGTTGGCAAAAGTAAAACGGGACGATGAGATGATGAATGACGGGATGTTAAAGTTGCAAAATGGTGACTTTTTTTGTCAAAGGCTGGCCTTCAGCTCCAGGAAAAAACTCTTGATTTTTTGCAGAGACTGTATAGCTGCAAACTTTTCCTCTGCCTTCTTATTTTTTTTGAGGTAATCCTTAGCTCCTTCAATAGTGAATTTACGTCGGCGGAGTAAGTCGTAGATCATTACAAGGTTCTTTATATCAATGGGCCTGAAAAAACGGTCACCTTTTCTGTTTTTCCGGGGTTGTAAGATGTCAAATTCTGTTTCCCAGTACCTGATCAGCGATTGGTTTTCCCTGAACATGGCAGCTACTTCTCCAATGGAATAATATTGTTTTTTGAATAGTATCTCATCTTCCGGAATCTGTATGAGGTCAGCTTTCTGATCAATTTCCTTTAGCGATTTTCTTCCTCTCTTCCCAGCAATGGTAAAAGGGTTTTGTGGTTTTGGTTTTGTTTCATTAATGATTTTCTCTGCAGCCTCTTCCGGCTTCTTTTCTATAACCTGGGCAGTCGGGGCTGTTGATGCCTGTTCAGATTCTTCTGCCGGAGCAAAATCAAAGGTTATTTGTGTAAGGGGCCTTGCCATAATTATTATTAATGTAAAGATAACAAAGCCTGTGGCGGATAACGGGCACCTGCTACACTTGTGGAAAAATCAGTTGCATCACCTTAGTCAAGACTTTGGTTACTGGCTGCAGCTTTCTTGAGTATCATATCAAACTGCTCAGGGGTGAGGTCATTATAGAAGAAATAGATGGGATCAATTTTTTCGCCATATTTATGCACTTCGTAATGGCAATGCGGTCCGGTAGATTTTCCGGTACTGCCCACCCAGCCAATCACTTCACCTCTTTTTACCACCTGGCCATTTCTGGCTTTTACTCTTACCATGTGGCCATATAAAGTTTCGTAACCAAATCCATGGTTTATGATCACATGATTGCCATAGCCATTACCTGTATTCCCTGCTGTAGATACGGTACCATCGGCAGTGGCATAAATGGGAGTTCCCTGTGGCGCAGAAAAGTCAAGACCTGCGTGGAATTTGGTCGTTTTATAAACCGGGTCTATACGATAACCGAAACCGGAAGCAATACGGTTAAGGTCTTTGTTACTCACCGGCTGGATAGCCGGCGTCCTGGCAAGCAGCTTTTCTTTATTTTTCACCAGTTCTTCTACTTCATCATAAGATTTTTTCTGTGCTTCAATACGGCTGGTCAGCGAATTCAATGTATTCAAAATGGATCCAACCAGTTGATTGTCCTTTAATCGTCTTACGGTCTCAATTTCCAGTTTTGTTTCCAATTCTTTTGCCCGGGCACTGTCGGGTATAGGGCTGGCCTCAAAGATGGCTCTGTACACATCGTTATCTCTTTTCTCCAGTTCTTTCATCTGTTGTTGCAGCGATTCGATCCTGTCTTTTAGTTGGCGGTAATTGTCCCGGAGGTCTTCATTTTGTTCTTGCAGGATTTTTTCTTTGGGAGAGCCGATGAACTGAAAAGCAAGGTAAGAAATTAAGGCTGCTGTAACCAGGGCGGCGGCTATAAAACCAAATATACGCAGCAGTCTCACCCTTAGGGGTGTTTCCAGTTTTTCATACCGGAGCGTATTGGTATTATAATAGTATTTGATTTTTTTCATGAGCCTGCAACCTGCCCCATTACAGCCTGTAAATACCGTGCTGAATCTTTACCTTTGCGGCCTTGCGGGGGAGGCAAATATAGCCCCATAAACCGCAAAAATCAACCCAGAACAAAGGCTGAAACGGTGAGTGTTAAAGAAATCAGCGATTTCGCCAAAAAAGTACGATATGACAGCAAGTGAAATACGACAGGCATTCCTGGATTTTTTTCAGTCTAAAGGACATACAATTGTACCATCTGCTCCGATAGTAGTGAAGGATGACCCTACTCTTATGTTCACTAATGCGGGAATGAACCAGTTCAAAGATTACTTTTTGGGGAATAAGAAACCGCCATACACCAGGGTAGCCGATACCCAGAAATGCCTGCGGGTTAGCGGAAAGCACAATGACCTGGAAGAAGTGGGAGTGGATACCTATCACCACACTATGTTTGAAATGCTGGGCAACTGGAGCTTTGGTGATTACTTCAAGAATGAAGCTATTGAATGGAGCTGGGAATTATTGACCAAAGTTTATAAGATTCCAACCGACCGTCTTTATGCCACCGTATTTGAAGGTGATGAGAAAGAAAAATTACCTGCGTCTACGGTAGCATTGGCAAAATGGAAAGCGATTCTGCCCGACCCGTTTACACAAATTGTATTTGGTAATAAGAAAGATAATTTCTGGGAGATGGGGGATACCGGACCTTGCGGCCCCTGCAGCGAGATACATGTGGACCTTCGGCCCGATGAAGAGAGAAACAAAATTCCCGGACACCAGTTGGTAAATAAAGATCATCCACAGGTTATTGAGATATGGAATAATGTATTCATTCAATACAACCGTAAAAAAGATGGCAGCCTGGAGCCTTTACCTGCAACTCATGTAGATACAGGCATGGGACTGGAACGATTAGTAAGAGTATTGCAGGGCAAAACTTCTAATTACGATACAGATATTTTCTCCGGAACAATAGAAGCTACAGGTAATATCGTTAAGAAAAGATACACAGGTGATGATGACAAAGAAAGTGTAGCCTTCCGGGTTATTGCTGACCACCTTCGTGCCATCAGCTTTACTATTGCCGATGGTCAATTACCTTCCAATACCGGAGCCGGTTATGTAATCAGGAGGATTTTGAGAAGAGCAGTTCGCTATTATTATTCTTACCTCGATTACAAACATCCTTTGCTGACTCAGTTGGTACCTGTTTTGGCAAAGCAATTTGAAAATGTATTTCCAGAATTACAACAGCAGGTTGATTTTGTAAGTAAAGTAGTGAAGGAGGAAGAAGAGGCGTTTTT
>CAZWIM010000004.1:133537-171967 GCA_964634265.1 uncultured Chitinophaga sp.
AACAGCAGGTTGATTTTGTAAGTAAAGTAGTGAAGGAGGAAGAAGAGGCGTTTTTGAGGACGTTAGAGAAAGGATTGAAAAGAATTGATGATATTATCAAAGCAGCAACCTCAAAAGAGATTGCTGGCAAAGATGCTTTTGAATTATATGACACATTTGGTTTTCCGATTGACCTTACAAGATTGATCGCATCAGAGAACGGATTATCAGTTGATGAAAAAGGTTTTGAAGCGGAAATGCAACAACAGAAATCACGCAGCCGTGCTGCCACTACTGTTGATGCTGAAGACTGGGTTGTATTGAAAGATGGCTCTAACCGGTTTGTAGGATACGATTCGTTAGAAACAAAAGCCTCCGTATTAAAATACCGTAAAGTAAAAGCAAAAGGAAAAGAAGCATACCAGGTGGTATTGGATACAACGCCTTTTTATGCTGAAAGCGGCGGACAGGTGGGCGATAAAGGCTGGCTGCAGATCGGCGGCGCAACAGTTGAAGTAACCGATACTAAAAAAGATAACGACCTTATCATTCACTTCACCGAAAGGTTACCAGAGGAAGTAAGTGGTGAAGTAATTGCCAAAGTAGATACAGCTAAGAGAAAGAATACAGCATTACATCATTCGGCTACACACTTACTGCATGCCGCTTTACGCAAAGTGCTGGGAACTCATGTGGCGCAAAAGGGCTCGTTAGTGAATGAAGAGCATCTGCGTTTTGACTTCTCTCATTTTGCCAAAGTAACAGACGAAGAGATTGCAAAGATTGAAGCCATCGTAAATGAAAAGATCAGGGAGAATATTCCTGTTGTTATTAAATCATTACCCAAAGAGGAAGCGTTGAAACTGGGGGCCATGGCTTTGTTCGGTGAAAAATATGGGGATGTGGTCAGGGTTGTCATTATTGACCCTGCATATTCTGTGGAGTTATGCGGAGGTACCCATGTTGGCTCCACCGGTGAATTAGGCCTTTTCAAACTAACCAGTGAATCGGCTGTGGCAGCCGGTGTACGGAGGGTAGAAGCTGTTTGCGGCAAACAAGCAGAGGATTATGTGAATGAAAATTTCCTTTTGCTGGATAAACTAAGAGAGTCTTTGAAGAATCCAAAGGATATTCAAAAAGCGGTAGAGAACCTGCAAACTGAAAATGCAGAGTTGAAAAAGCATCTGGAAGCCTTGGAAGCAAGGCAACTGGTTGCCATCAGGAATGAGCTTTTACAAAAAGACGAAATCATAAACGGGGTAAACTTTGTAGGCGATATTATTGAGGTGAGCAGCGCTGATGCCTTGAAAAAACTTTGCTATGATTTGAAGAATCATCTTCGTGACCATGTGGCTGTACTTTGCGTTAATCTTGGAGGAAAGCCTTTTGTAGCAGTTGGTATTTCAGAAACTGTTGTTGCAGCCAAAAACCTGGATGCCGGAAAGATCATCAAAGAAACCATTGCGCCGTTGATTAAAGGTGGTGGCGGTGGTCAAAAAACACTGGCTACTGCTGGTGGTCAGGAGGCCGGTAAACTGAACGAAGTAATCGAAGCAGTTAAAAAGCTATTGTAGCTTACCTGCCAAAAAGATCTTCTTCCTCCTCTTCCAAAATACGTTTTCGTTCAGCACGGATATGTTTGTCTTCTCTGTATATGCGGATAGCATAAATTGTCAGGAAAATACAAACTATAGCAAAAGCACCGGCTACGAAGTAGATCATAAGTGATTAATCGTTAAGGGATTTGTCAAAATTCTGTTTTTATAATTCCCAGACAATACCACTTTCCGGTTAGTAAAAATACGCAAACCAAAAGCCATGAATATTGTCATAGAAACAGAAAGACTTGTCCTTCGAACATTCACAGAGGATGACGGACAGCTTATTTACGAATTAAACAAAGATCCGGATGTTACTTTATATACAGGTGACCCGGTCAGGGATATTGATCATGCCCGGGAAGTTCTTCAAAAATCAATTTTACCTCAGTATAGCTTGTACAATCATGGCCGTTGGGCGGTACATGTAAAGCCAGACTTAACATTTATTGGCTGGTGTGGATTGAAGACAAGACCGGATAGAAATGAAACAGACCTGGGATACAGGTTTCTGAAACCGGCCTGGGGTAAGGGTTTTGCCACGGAAGCTGCGTATGCTTGCCTGAAATATGGATTTGATAAACTGAACCTGCCAAGGATAGTAGGCAGGGCCATGCCTCAAAACATAGCTTCGATTAAAGTGCTTGAAAAATGCGGTATGAAATATATCGGTGAAGAAATAGTTGATGACCACCCGGCCATTACTTATGAGTCTATTAACCCGTTCATCCGTTCATAATGCCATCTGGAAAAAGCCCGGCATTTAACATTTCCGAAACATTTCGTATTTCCAATTTTGTCTTTATATTTGACTACGAAATTCAACGTAGATAAAAATAAAACATTTCCTGTATGAGAAAGACAAGTGTAAAGTTTGCTGTATTGGCTGCAGCAATTGCCCTCCTGGCCCCGGCAGCTTTGTTGGCTCAAAAAGATGAGAAGGATAAAGAAGTAAAAGAAGAAAGAAAAGATGTACAACAGATTATCATCACTAAAAAAAGCGGCGCTGATGATAAAGTGGTGGTTGAGATTAATGGTGACAAAGTAACCATCAATGGTAAACCAATAGAAGACTATAAAGACAAGGGTGGAGATATTAAGGTGAAGCTGAACAGGCTTAAGGATATGGAAGCCCTGACATTTGAAAGAGCACCCCGTGGCGGTGTTTGGAACTTTAATGACAACAATGATAATTTCCGTTTTTACAGTGTTGATGAAAACAGGGCCATGCTGGGTGTTACTACTCAGAAAGTAACAGAAGGCGCAGAAGTACAGAGTATAACGCCGGAGAGTGCTGCAGAAAAGGCAGGTTTAAAAGAGAATGATATCATCACTAAAGTTGATGACAAAAAGATTGCAAGTCCTGATGACCTCTCAGAGGCCATCAAGGCACATAAACCCGGCGATAAAGTAACAATTACTTACCTCCGTGAGGGAAAGGAGAAGAAAGCATCTGTGGAACTTACAAAATGGAAAGGGGCAAAAAACTGGTCAATGGGTGAAAATTTCAATATAGACCTTGGCGATATGGATTTTGAAAAGATTATGCCAAAGATCAAAGAGATTCCTATTCCCAAAGCACCCTTTGGTCAGAACTGGACCTGGACCGGTGGTGGTCCAAAGCTTGGATTATCCGTGCAGGATACCGATGATGGTAAAGGTGTAAAAGTGATTGAAGTGGATGAGGAAAGTAATGCCGAGAAGGCGGGTATTAAGAACGATGATATTATTACTGAAGCAGATGGTAAGCCCATCAACAACGCAGACGATATGGTGAGAGTAGTAAAGGAAAGTAAAGACAAAGTTTCTGTAATGATCAAATTGAAAAGAGACGGCAAAACGCAGAATGTGGAAGTGAAAATGCCCCGCAAATTAAAAACAGCCGATCTGTAAATATTTTTTGAGTTTTGGTGTGTGGTTTCAAAGCCCCGCTGTTGTCGCTGACACAGCGGGGCTTTAACTTTTTTGCACTGTTCTACTGCCTTAAATAGGCTATTTTTGCCCACTAATTTAATGGCAGATTATAACGCATATGAGATTGTAGTGGGATTGGAAATACATGCCCAGTTGCTAACGCAGAGCAAATTGTTTTGCGGTGACAGCATTGCTTTCGGGGCCGAACCCAATACCCATATCAGCCCAATTACCTTAGGACATCCCGGCACATTACCAAAAATGAACCGGAAAGCAATCGAGTATGCGATCAAAATGGGACTTGCCTGTAATTGTTCCATTCAGCAGTATAACTATTTTGCCCGTAAGAACTATTTCTATCCGGATCTGCCTAAAGGCTACCAGGTGTCTCAACATACTACACCAATCTGTGCAGGTGGTTTTGTAAAGATTAAAACAGCAGAAGGTGAAAAAAAAATCCGGTTGAACCGCATACACCTTGAAGAAGATGCAGGAAAAAGTTTACATGATATTGACCCACAGAATACATGTATTGATTATAACAGGGCTGGTACTCCCTTAATTGAGATAGTAAGTGAACCAGATCTGCGAACCAGCGATGAAGTGTTTGCGTATGTAACGGAAGTGAGAAAGCTGGTCCGCTACCTGGAGGTATGCGACGGTAATATGGAAGAAGGCAGTCTGCGTTGTGACGCTAATATCTCTGTACGTAAAAAAGGCGATACAAAACTGGGAACCAAGGTTGAAGTAAAAAACCTGAATTCCATACGGAACGTAAAAAGAGCGGTTGATGCAGAAGCAAAAAGACTGATTGATATGCTGGAAAAAGGACAAACAATCAGTCAGCAAACAAGGAGTTTTGATGCCAATACCGGAACAACCTTTGCCATCCGGGATAAAGAGGATGCAGATGACTACCGTTATTTTGCCGAACCTGATCTTACACCTTTTGAATTACAGGATGAATTCATCGAAAAAATCAGGAAAAGTATTCCTGCTCTTCCGGAACAAAGAATACAGCAATACACTTCTTCTTACCTGCTTTCTGAATATGATTCAACAGTGCTGACGGAGGAAAAAGCGTTTGCAGATTATTTTGAAGGAATAATCGGGCATACGGAAAATTATAAAGCTGCTGCTAATTGGATGCTGGGACCTGTCAAAACCTGGATGAATGAAGAAGCGAAAGAGATTGAAGGGTTCCCTTTGCAGCCCGCCAAAGTTGCTGAGTTGATTGGTTTAGTTGATAGTGGTAAAGTGAGTTTTTCAGTTGCTTCGGGCAAGCTATTTCAGCACCTGCTTAAAGAACCATTGGCAGATCCTGCCCAGTTGGCCAGCCAGTTGAATCTTTTGCAGGAGTCAGATGTATCAGCTATCGGGCCCATTATTGATAAAGTGCTGGAGAAACTGGCAGATAAAGTAGCAGAATATAAAAAAGGCAAGAAGGGCCTTTTGGCATTATTTGTCGGAGAAGTAATGAAACAATCAAAAGGCAAGGCAGATCCAAAACTTACCAACCAATTATTACTGGAAAAATTAAAATAAACAATCTTAATCTTTAAAAATGAAACGCCGATTAGTAGTCATGATAGTGCTGGCAACTGCCATTGCTTCCTGTGGTAAAAAGTCAACAGGGAAAGCCGGTTTTAGTATCAGCGGTACTATCACAAATAGTCCTGTGAAAATGGTGTACCTGGAAGAAATTCCTATGACGACCATGCAGCCAATGCTGGTAGATTCTTCAGTGGTGGATGCTAAAGGAAATTATTCTTTGAAAGCAAAGGCAGCAGAAGCCAGTGTGTATAATATTCGCCTGCAAGGTAGTGCTTATCCGCTGGCAGGTGTCATCAATGACGCTGAAAAGATAACAGTTGATGCAACTTTTAATAAAGAGAACAACCAGTTCGCCGAAAAATATGAAATCAAAGGTTCACCTGCCAGCCAGCAGATGAAGGATTTTATGGCGGGTGTTAATGATAAATTGCAGTTCATTTTTACGAATGATAAGTTGCTGGACAGTTTAGAAAAAGGCGGAGCAAAAGATAGCCTGCTTACCTCTGTAAGGAATCAGTCTTTGCAGGCTGCTTTTGATATCAAAGCCCTTTTGGATACTACTGTTAGTAATTCAAAGAATCCTGCATTAACCATGATTGTGTTGGGATATTACCAGAGCATGTCAGGCAATCCTTCATTCAGGCTGGAACCGCTAACCAAGGATGATGTTAGAGAAATAGTAAATAATACTGCTGAAAAATTTCCCAATCATAAAGGAATAGCTGCCATTAAACAGTCATTAGAAGGATGGATTGGCAAAGCGGCACCTGAAATCAGCCTTCCCGATCCTGACGGAAAAGAGGTGAAACTCAGTTCATACAAAGGGAAATATGTATTGGTTGATTTCTGGGCCAGTTGGTGCGGCCCCTGCCGTGCAGAAAACCCAAATGTGGTCAATGCTTTTAATAAATTCAAGGATAAAAATTTTGATATACTGGGTGTTTCTCTCGACAGGCCTGGTGAAAAAGACAAATGGCTGAAAGCTGTTAAAGATGATAAACTTACCTGGACACATGTCAGTGACCTGCAATACTGGAACAGTGCTGTTGTTCCATTGTATAAGATTGAAGGTATTCCTTACAATGTGCTGGTTGATCCTGCCGGAAAAATCATCGCTGAAAATCTGCGGGGAGAATCATTAGACAAAAAGCTCAGCGAACTGCTGAAATAAGTTTACTTCCCAATAAGTTCTTGAGAGGTTGTAGCGGAAAGCTCAACCTTTTTTTGTGCCGCTGGCAGATCGTCAAAATTCACATCTACCCGTAATGCCTTTAATCCTGAAACACCTTGTAGTTCTTCCAGGTCATGTTTCTCAATACCTGGTTTGAGCAGGTTTTTGTTTTGCAAAAACTCAATGTATTCAGTATACTCTTCTGCATCTTTATGCTGTGTATATACAATCGCAATTTTTCCGGGCTGCGTTAGTCTTTCATTCGTTTCTTTGATCCTTACTTTGTCAATACGCTTCTTTATAATTTCGTAACGAACATTGTAGGCGCCGTCCACATCAAACTTTCTTTCTTCCGTACGGAACAGTATTGCCAGTGCCTGGTTATGTGAGAGAATAAGCTGTGTTGTACGAAGCGGAATCGTTAATTCGCTTTCCAGGTTATGAGTATGCCGGGCAGCTTTTGCCAGGACGGTCAGTTGCCACATCTTTAGGTTTCGTAAATAAATTTCATCAAACTTCTTCCTCGGCGTAAGCGACTGACCCATATAAATATTGAATTCCAGTCCATCAGTTACATAGCGTTCAAAATAATGAGGATATACTTTTTGTGCAGCTATTTGTTCTTTGTCTATAAACCGTGATAATGTTTCGTTGATACGGGTTACGCTGTTCTCATAATCTTTTCTGTGTTTGTATAGCATCCCTACCTGGGGATCCAATGCACTGAAATACTCTTCAATAACATTTTTCAGTGATGGCTCTACCGATCTTAAGTGATTGAAAACAGAAGTAATCTGGCCATGAAAAAACTCATTAATGCTCATTTCTTCTTCAGATTGCAATACATCTGAAGCGGCGATAATATACTTATTGATCTTAAATTCTATTTCCTGTAACAGGGGGAATGATATTTCAGCCTGTGCTTTCTTCACCACCCTTAATGCCAGTTCCAGTTGTTCAACGATATCCAGTTGGATGGAATGCGATCTTTCGGTAGATGAATTACGGATATCTATAGCACTGTACAGCGGGTACACCTCATCAAAGGCAATGCGTTCAATTTTTACATCTTCTTTTGTAGATAGGTTAACTATATAATTAAGAGCTGCTTCAGTAAATTTCCATTCTACAGCAGGCTGTACGGCAGTAAATTTCTTTTTGATAACCCTGTCAACCTGTGAGTTAAGTTGTTCAAGGCTTTTTTCTAATCCTAACGTAAATAATGGTATAGCCGGTTCAATTTTACTGATATGCTGAGGTTTAAGTTGTCCGGGGATTGTAGAAGTGATCTCCAGCATGCCTATCAGGTCTTTCTTTAATTTCAGCGGGCACAGGATAAGGCTTCGGCCTCCCTCCAGGTGGTAGTACTGCAGGCATTGTACTTCATTAATGGATTGTTCTGTGAGTGTTTCGAAGAGCAAAGGCTGGTTATTATCCCTGAAGAGCAGTTTGCAATAATCACTGATCTCATCTTTATCAGGTATTGATTTAAAATGCCTGAACAGAATACTGTTCGTGTTGTGCAGGTCAGAGTATACGTAGTGATTATTGATTTTGAAAAAAGGTGTGATGCCTATTGAAACATCCATCATGCCTATAAGACACTGCACTTGCTCTTCCAGTTCGTTATAAATTGAAGAATCTGAAAACGCATTGTTGTCAAGGAAGCGGTTTTTCATTTTGGCGATCACTTCCTGCTCTGTCATGTCGTTGATGCGTAATACGAAAAGGCCTTCAAATACGAATTTTTCCAGCGGAATATGCTGCATCAATTCAGATATGTTCATCAGCCGGTTGGTTTGCGATTCAATAACACTTTCCGGTAATTTGGGCAGTTCGCCAACGGGTCTTACTTCAATAAAACGACCATCTACCCGCAACTCCATATAGCGCATCAGGCCGGTTTCTTCGTCCGGGTTTGAATAAACAGACCTGTATGTTTGTGAGCTTTCAAGTCCATAGTATTTTTTTAATATGAGTCCATAGGCAAATTGTAATCGTTGCGGTGTAAGGGCCGAATTCAGGTCAAACTCAGGTATTGTAATGATGTTTGTCTTTGGCTTCAGCAGTTGTTTTTTAAACAGCGGTGATACATAAACGGCTTCCGGTTTAAAAGGGATGGAAACCCCATACATATAATTGGAAGTAGTGGGAGGAAAAACAGCGGATAATAACTCTTCGATCAGCTCACTGTGTGATCGAAGGTCATTGATATCCGTGATAGGTTCCAGTAATTCTGGATGGGATTCAAATTCTTCTACTACCTGGCCATAAAGCTTCAGCATACCGGGATTACCTTCAGCAATATTCTTTTTCAGGTACATTACCAATGATCTGAAACAAAGATTACTATTGAATTTAACTTCAGCAGGAAGTTGGTTAACGGTTTGCATGGCAGAAGTTTTTTTAGCGTCCCGGGGCTCAGGTAAAATTAACAAATATGTCTTTTGTTTTGCAGCTGCTTTTTTTAATATGACAATCGTAAAATCAATCAGAAACCGGCGGATTCCAGTTTTGGGTTACGCTTTTACGTTTATCTCCTTAATCTTCCAAGGGTTACGCCGATCTTAAGCTGAATGGTGAAGAAGGCATCATTGTCTTTCGGATCGCCACGTTGCTCTCCGGCTACAGGAACATCGCTTGGCACCAGTTCCTGCCTGCGGCTATATAATTGTTGAGCTACGGCAGCAAGGTTTGCAGGTAAATAATTGGCAAAAAGAGTAGGGTCAACATATTCGGTGCTTACATCATCAAGGTAATCGGTAAAAAGTTTTCTATGTACAAATTCAAGCCGTGCATTCAGAAAAGAATTGATCTCGTATTTCAGCCCCAATCCTCCCAATAAATTAAATTGTGTCAGTTCATAGCTCTTTCTGTCTTTGTATTCACGAAAGCCCTGCCCCTCCAGACTTAGTGGTTGTAAGGCATACCATTGACCATTAAGTTCTGCCTGCGGATCAAATGTATAAATGCCGCCACCAATAATGGCATATGGAGATATTCGTGGTGCTTCATTTTCATCGTAATCTTTGAAGAAAAGAGGATGCACTTCAAAGGCAAGTTGTATTTCGCTAATCTTACTTTTAAAACTCAGGTTCCTTTCATATCGGCCGAAGGTTGAACCTGCAACATTTTTTAAGATGCTGTCATAGCCGGTTACTTCACCGAACGTACCTTCCAGCCGGAGGCCTGCCATGTTTTTGTACATGGCTGTTGCATAAAATCCATAGCTAGGCCTGGCCGTTGCCCAACGAAGGTCTTTTACAAAATTTTTTCCTATCCCTTTCTTGCCACCCAGATCAGTAAGTGCATTCATGATGCCACCGGAAACTCCCAGTTCCATCACTACAGCATTATCATAATACTTATTATTGTAGTAATAGTATTGAGCTTTCAGGGTTGTACAATAAAAAGCACTGCTTAACACCGCCAGTAAAAAATATTTCCTCATCCTCAATTTATTTCTGGGTTAATTGTCGCTTAATCAAAGGGTGCGGATAACGAAGGCGAAAAAATAAAAATAGGAATAAACAAAACCGCGGAAGTTTAATTTATTGTGATGTTGAAAAATACCTGCAAACTGTTTGTAACCCGCATTTTTCGCATTTAGGGTTTCTTGCAAGGCAGGTATACCGGCCGTGAAGTATCAGCCAGTGATGGGCTTTATGAATGAGGTGATCCGGAATATTTTTAATCAGCGTTTTTTCAACTGCTAACGGGGTAGAGGCTGTCTGTGGCACTAACCCAATCCTTTTGCTTACCCTGAATACATGGGTATCTACGGCCATGTTGGGCTGTTTGTCTACCACCGAGGTAATAACATTGGCGGTTTTTCTTCCAACTCCCGGTAGTTGTACCAGTTCTTCCACCGTCATCGGTATGGCTCCCTGAAATTGGTCCACCACTTTATTGGCCATGCCAATAAGATGCTTTGTTTTGTTGTTGGGATAGGAAATACTTTTTACGAGGGGAAACAAGTCATCGAAAGTTGCTTTGCTCATTGACTGAACAGTTGGAAATTTTTCGAATATAGCAGGGGTGGTCATATTCACCCTCTTATCGGTGCATTGTGCAGAAAGAATTACTGCCACTAATAACTGGTATGGGTCGCTGAATTCCAGTTCGGTTTCCGCAACCGGCATATTCTTTTCAAAATAATCAATTACAAATGCATAACGTTCTTTCCGGGTCATGCTGCAAATAAAGTGAATTGAAAATAACCGGCAAACTGACAGGGCTTTGGGAATAAAAAAATCCCGGCTTGAGGCTGGGATTAAATGCTTTTAAGTTGGTTAATTGGTTATTGTACTTCCTCTGCTGATTTTTCCCTTGCATAGTTGAGTACATTCAGTACTACTTCTGTGCGGGGCGAAACAACGATTTTGTCAAGTCTTTGCATAGAAGCTTTAAGAACGGTCAGCTTTTCACGAAGTGTCCAGTCTTTTTGTAAAGCCTCTTCAATAGCCTTTGTCTGATCGTCGGAGGTTTCCTTGTACAAATACAATAAAAGATCCTCAGGAGTAAAAATGGTCATTGGCAAACCGATTAAATGTCCAAAAATTAAGTTGTCCTTGATAGCTGATTTTGTGAACGTCCGTAATATTAACGGGGGCAGGTTTGCCTTATTGTGTGCAGAATGCTAATTATTGGCATTATCGGGTTTTTCCGATATGATAAAAAGTTCTTCGTTATCCCTTTTCATCAGGTATTTTTCCCGGGCATATTTTTCCAGGGTAGCGGGATTATTCTTAAGTGCCTCTAATTCTTTGCGTTCTGTAGCAATTTGGGTGGAATAATGCTTCTTGCTTTTTTGTAGCTCACGAAGCTCTTTCTGCCTTTCCATTTGGGTAAAAAGGTCGTTTTTATCCAAAAAAAGCATGACAGCACAAAAAACAGTAAATGAAATCAGGTATTTATTACGAAGCCAGGAAGGGATATGGGTCAGTACTTTATTCATAGTATTGGTTCATTTTGTGGTTATAAACCATGGTTCATGGATGTTTGTTTTCCATGAACCATGATCTATAAGCTATAACTACTTTCCAAATTTAATCTTTCCTTTCGGATAAATAGCGGAGCTACCCAATAATTCTTCAATCCTTAACAGCTGGTTGTATTTGGCCATACGGTCTGTTCTGGAGGCAGAGCCTGTTTTGATCTGTCCGCAATTTAAAGCAACAGCAAGGTCTGCAATGGTAGTATCTTCCGTTTCACCACTGCGGTGGCTCATGATAGTATTGTAACCGTTGTGCTGTGCCAAAGTAACAGCGTTGATGGTTTCTGTCACGGTACCAATCTGGTTTACTTTTACCAGCAGCGCATTACCGATACCTTTATCAATTCCCTGCTGCAAACGGGTAACGTTTGTAACAAAAAGATCATCACCTACCAACTGGCATTTGCTTCCAACAGCTTCGCTTAACATTTTCCAGCCATTCCAGTCGTCTTCGGCCATACCATCTTCGATGCTGCAGATGGGATATTTTTTTACCCAACCTTCCCAATATTTGGCCAGTTGTTCACTGCTCATTTCTTTACCACTGCTTTTATGGAACACATATTTTTTCTTTTTGCTGTCCCATAATTCGCTGTTGGCTGCATCCATCGCAATCATTACCTGTGAACCTGCCTTGTAACCAGCTGCATCTATAGCAGTTAGTACGGTCTCAATTGCCTCTTCATTACTTTGAATGTTGGGGGCAAAACCGCCTTCATCACCCACATTGGTGCTATATCCTTTTTTCTTTAAAACTGATTTTAATGCATGAAATATTTCCACACCCCAGCGAAGGCCTTCGCTGAAACTGGGAGCCCCAACCGGCATCACCATGAATTCCTGGAAGTCAATTTTGTTATCGGCATGTGCTCCGCCATTAAGGATATTCATCATCGGTACTGGTAATATTTTAGCATTGGTACCACCGATATAACGGTACAATGGCAGGGCGGCTTCTTCGGCAGCCGCTTTGGCCACAGCCATACTTACAGCCAGTACAGCATTGGCGCCGAGTTTTCCTTTGTTAGGAGTGCCATCTAACTGTATCATCATTTCATCAATACCCGTTTGGTCGGCCACATCATAGCCCAGCAAAGCGGGGGCGATGGATTCGTTTACATTTTTAACGGCTTTCATTACACCTTTTCCCAGGTATTTCTTTTTATCACCGTCACGAAGCTCAACGGCTTCATGTATACCGGTACTTGCGCCGCTTGGTACGGCGGCCCTGCCCAATGCGCCTTCATCTGTTATAACATCCACTTCCACAGTGGGATTTCCTCTGGAATCTAAGATCTGTCTGGCAAAAATTTCAGCGATGTAACTCATAATTTGAAGGAGATTAAAGATTAAAAAATCAGTTGGTATGGCAGGCCGTCGCGGTGCAAAGAAACGGTGTTTTTGCCAACGAAATACTGATGCCGGTTTTCTTGGCTTTTTTCAATAAGTTTGGAGATAATTTTTCTGGATGCGGGGACGGCTTTTCAAAACTTTTTTTTGTGCTGTAATTCTTTTTGCTTTTAATATTGTTTCAAAGGCGCAGACCGGGCTCTGTCCGCCCAACCTTGACTTTGAACAAGGAAATTTTACAAACTGGTTATGCAGAACAGGTGTTGCTGATCTTGTAGGCGGAGTTAACACTATTACATGGACGGCTACAGGCCCCAATCCCACATTGCATAGAATGATAACAGCGCCTGGAAATAGTGATCAATATGGCCGATTTCCTGAATTATGCCCCAATGGCAGCGGTTTCACTGCAAAAATTGGTAACGAAACAGCTTCTGTTACCGGCGGTATTGGAAAAGAAGCAAGTGGTATAAGTTATACCTATACCATACCAGCTACCACTACTAATTTTTCTGTTTTATTTCAATATGCAATTGTGTTGGAAAATCCGGGGCACTTGCCGGAAGAACAGCCCCGGTTCAGGGCCCGCATCAGGGATCTTTCTACTGGCAATACAATTCCCTGTGTGACTTTTGATTTTACAGCTTCGGGCGGACTACCTGGATTTTTACCTTCTCCTGTCAATCCCAATGTTATCTATAAAGACTGGACTCCAGTAACATTAAATCTTTCAGGTCTTGCTGGAAGAACAATAGAGATTGAGTTTATTGTATCAGAATGTACACGGAACGGGCATTTCGCCTATGCCTATGTTGATGTGAATAGTAATTGTAATGGTGCCATCACCGGTACTTTTATATGTCCGGGTAATCCCGGGATTACACTAACTGCACCTTTTGGATTTCAGAACTATACCTGGTATTCTGATAATACTTTTGCCACTGTATTATCCAGCACACAAACGCTAACATTAAATCCTGCACCAGCAGTGGGAACCATATTTCCGGTAGTCGTAGATCCTTATCCGGGATTCGGATGCAGAGATACGTTATATGCTGATGTACAGGTAGCCACTGCACCAGTTTCTAATGCCGGGCCGGATCAACAGGTCTGTATTGGTCAACAAGTGCAAATAGGTGGTGCCCTTACCCCTGGTTATACTTATTCATGGTCACCAGCCGGCCAGGTAAGTAACCCAACCAGTTCGAACCCCTTTGCATGGGTATTGAATACCACCCCTGCAGAGTTTGAAGTTATTACTACGGATATTTTGACTGGCTGTCAATCCAGGGATACAACTGTTATAACTGGCCAGAGTGTTGATACTTCATTAGTGGTAACAGGGAAAACAACTTATTGTGCTGGTGATGTTAACCCGGGAATATTGACTCTTGGCACTACTGAACCGGTAACAATACAATGGTATGACGGTGTTTCGCCGATAGCCGGTGCTAATGGCTTAACCTTTCAGCCAACGGCATCAGGAAATTACTGGGCCCGGTTGCAGGGAGCTATTTGTACAGACTCTACCCGGATAGTTGCTTTTACGATTAATCCGCTACCCATTGCCAATGCCGGGCCAGATGCATCTGTGTGCAGTAATCAGCAAATACAATTAGGGGGGGCACCAGATCCTGCCAATACCTATGCATGGACACCGGCTGCGCAGGTCAATAACCCTGCTATTGCTAATCCGATGGCATGGCCGTTAGGAACAACACCGCAGCAGTTTATTGTGCGGGTGGTTAATGCAGCAACTGGTTGCAGTGCCAGTGATACCACTATCATCACCGGCCTGGTAGTAGATACCGCACTTAATCTGACCGGTAAAAAAGATTTTTGTACTGGTGATCCTGCCGGAGGTGTGCTTACAGTAAATAGCAGCCTGGCTGCTGTTCAATGGTACAATGGCAATACTGCCATACCCGGTGCTACAGGACCCAGCTATCAACCATTGGTCACAGGAAATTATTGGGCACAGGTAAACGATTTGGGCTGTACTGACTCCACATTGACAATACCTTTTAATGTGTATGCAATACCAGTAGCCGGATTTACGGCAAGCAGTGATACAGGTTGCGTAACCAATAACTCTTTTACGTTCACTAATAACTCAACAGTGAGTGATGGTTCTGCCATGAGTTATCTCTGGCAGTTCAGTGATGGTACAACGCAGACCATCACAGATGCAGTAAAAAGTTTTTCTGCTGCTGGTAGCTACACAGTCAGACTGATTACAACTACCGGAACCGGTTGTGCAGATACAACTGCATTTTCTACAGTCCGCATCATGCCCAATGGTAAAGCTGATTTCACCTGGGATTCTATTTGTGTCGACAGGCCGATGCAATACCTGAACCTGAGCAGTGAGAATGGCTCACCACAGGTGAATTATTCCTGGAGTTTACAGGATGGAAACCCGGATGTGTTAGTCAAAGACCCACCTTCTGTTACTTACGGCACTGTCGGAACAATTGATGTTGTGCTAAGGTTAACAACATTTGGTTGCGAAGCCTATCCTGACTCAATTGTGAAAAAAGTACAGGTAAACAAACCTCAGCCGGGTATCCGTTATAGGGATATTACAGTACCACAAGGCGCCAAAAAATTTATAAACGTAAGAGACAGTATCGGAAATAGTTACTTGTGGCAGCCGCAGGTACAACTGAGTAACTATAATGCAAGGTTTACCGAGTTCACCGCTGTTGATGAGGTTTTGTACAAGATTACAATCACTGATCCCCATACTTGTATTACGGTTGACACCCTGCAGATGCTGGTGCTGAAAAAGCCCGGTTATTACCTGCCTACTGCCTTCACACCAAATGGTGATGGATTGAATGATATTGTACGGCCATACCTCGTTGGTATGAAATCCTTAAAGAGTTTTTCCATCTTTAACCGCTGGGGGAACCTGATTTTCTATTCCACGAAGGAAGGAGAAGGCTGGGACGGTAAAAGCAAGGGAATAGCCCAGGATGGCGGGGTATATGTGTGGATGCTTGAATTTTATACCAACGATAATAGACTTGTGACGGAGAAAGGCACCATCACCCTGATAAGATGAGGCATCAGCCGGATATTTACAAACGGTTACCTGTTTTCAGAAATAGAATTTACTTTAGACTAAATCATAAAACCTTACAATTATGAGATTGTTATTATTGGCACTCGGCCTTATCCTCATTACCCCTGCTTCATCGCTTGCACAAACTTCCCCCAAACTCATAACTACGGTTGAGGGGATAAAAGAATATGAGTTAAAAAACGGCTTGCGGGTATTACTCATTCCCGATGAGTCGCAAACCAATATAGTTGTCAATATTGTATATAAAGTGGGATCACGGCATGAAGGATATGGTGAAAGCGGCATGGCCCACCTTTTGGAGCACATGTTGTTCAAGCAGTGTAAGAAGTTCACCGATATCAAAAAAGCTATTGCTGATAAAGGGGCTACTGCCAATGGCACTACCTGGTACGATCGTACCAACTACTATGAAATATTATCAGCTTCGGATGAAAATCTTCGCTGGGCATTGGATATGGAAGCTGACCGGATGGTGAATTCCAAAATTTTGCCTGATGAACTGGCAAAAGAATTCAGTGTAGTAAGAAACGAATTCGAGATAGGAGAGAACTACCCGGGTTCTGTCCTGAACGAAAGAGTACTTTCAAGTATGTACCTGTGGCACAACTATGGTAAATCAACAATAGGTAGTAAAGAAGATATTGAAAGAGTAAAAGCGGATAATCTCCGGGCCTTTTATAAAAAATACTATCAGCCGGATAATGCTGTCTTGATCATTGCCGGAAAATTTGATGAGAAAAAAGCATTACAATATGTACAGCAGTATTTTTCTCCGATACCAAAGCCGGCAAGGGTGCTGCAACCAACTTATACTGTAGAGCCACCACAGGATGGTGAAAGAAAAGTGGAGCTAAGGCGTAACGGCGATATTCAGTATATCGGTATGGGGTATCATACTCCGGCTGTTGCCGATAAAGATTATCCGGCGAATGATGCCCTGCTGCAGATCCTTACCAACGATCCCTCAGGAATACTGTACAAAAAGCTGGTGGAAACTAAAATGGCATCCAAGCTCTACGCTTATGCACAAACACTGCATGATCCGGGTTTTTCTTATTTCATGGTGGAAGTGCCGATGGACAAAAGCCTTGACAGCGCCAAACATGTTTTGTTGTCAACAATGGATGATCTTTCCACGATCAACCTGACAGAAGAAGATCTTAACCGTGCCAGAAACACTATTCTTAAATATGTGGAAGACGCTACCAGTAAAACAACAGATTTTGCCATAGCCCTTACAGAATTTGTTGGGGCTGGTGACTGGAGGCTTTGGTACCTGTACCGTGATCGTATTGAGAAGTTAACAGTTGAAGATGTAAAAGCTGTTGCTAAAAAATATTATAAACCCTCTAACCGTACTTATGGAGTATTTATTCCTGACAAAAACCCGGAAAGGGTAGTAGTGGCAGAAACACCGGACATTCAAAAATTGCTCAGTGGCTATAAAGGAAAAGAAGCAGTAGCACAAAAGGAAAATTTTGAGAATACGATTGATAATATAAAGAAGAATACCGAATATGGCAGTTTGCCAAACGGGGCAAAATATGCACTGTTGGAAAAACCCACCAAGGGAGACAAGATTACCGCTTCGATGATATTACGGTTTGGCGATGAAAATGGTTTGTCCGGAAAATCAGAGACGGGTGCAATACTGGCTTCTTTATTGAAAACAGGAACAACCAACCGTACCAAAAAACAGATTAGTGATGAGCTGGATAAAATAAAGACAGATATATCTTTTGCAGGCGGGGCGGGCACATTGACCATTACAATGAACACCGATAAACAAAACCTGGCTGCAGCTCTCAATATACTGGATGATATGCTGATGAACCCCCGATTTGATTCCAGCGAGTTTGAGAAGATTATCATTGACATGAAGGCTAATTATGAAACGAACAAAAGCGATCCGCAAACGATAGCTGGTGAAAAATTGGGAAAACTCATCACCAATTACCCCAAAGGGCATCCCTATTATGCGGCAACAACTGAAGAAGTGCTCGAAGAACTTTCAAAAGTCAAACTAAGTGATGTAAGAAAATATTACAGTGATTTTTATGGCGCCAATAATTCAGTCTCATCATTTGTTGGTCAACTGGATAAGAAAAAGATCAGTGGCTTCCTGGAAAATACCTTCGGAAAGTGGAACAGTAAGTCAACTTACAAAGAAGTGGAGCCGAAATATTTCGAAAGCAAAAAAACAACCGAGTCCATCAACACACCGGATAAGACGAACGCTATGCTGTTCGCAGCTATCAACCTGGATATTTCCCGTAAACATCCTGATTATCCTGCTGTAGTAATGGCCAATGAATTATTGGGCGGTGGCGCCTTTCTTTCTTCCCGTATCCCGCAACGCCTGAGAGAAAATGAAGGCATGAGTTATGGTGCTGGCAGTTTCCTGGATGTGCAGTACAAATACAATACAGGCAACTGGGGCATCTATGCATTTTTTAACCCATTGTATAAGGGAAGACTGGATTCTGCTTTGCACCAGGAAGTTGATAAAGCCATAAAATCAGGTTTTACACAGGATGAATTAAGTAAATCGATAAAAAGCTGGGAAGAACAAAACAGAACATCGCTGGGCGATAATGGCAACCTTGCCGGTATCATCCGTTCTTTTTTACAAAATGACAGGGACCTGCTTCAATACACCGAATTCGAAAGCAAGATTAAAGCATTGAAGCTGGACGCAGTTAATAATGCACTCAGAAAGTATTTTGACAAATCAAAACTGGCGATGGTATACGGAGGTGATTTCGAAAAAGGTAAAGCTACAGATGTAAAGACCGAAAAGAAAGGTTTCTGATCCATGAGATAAAGGCTGCTGAATAATGTATGCAGGCTTACAGCAAACATATACTGTTATTGCTGCTGGCTGCGCTTAATGCGCTGACAGTATTTTGCCAGGGCTCATTATGTCCTTCAAATATTGATTTTGAAAACGGCAGCCTGAGTAACTGGGAATGCAAGACAGGAAGGGTAGAAAGTATAGCAGGTGTCAATACAGTAACATGGGAGAGCAGCGGTGTTAATCCATTGAATCATCACATCATCCCGAGGGCAACAGCAGGTCTGGATCCTTATGGAAATTTTTCACAGGCTTCACCTAATGGCAGTGCGTATAGTGTACGATTAGGTAATAACTACTTCCAGAACATAAGCGCTGAAGGCATGTATTACACCTTCAGTATTCCTGATACAGCTACTTTATTTTCTATCCTTTTTTATTATGCTGTTGTTTTTCAGGATCCCCAGCACAACCCGGATGAACAGCCCCGCTTCAGGGCCAGGGTATACAATGTTACAGATGATGAAGTGATCAATTGTGCCAATTTTGATTTTACGGCTTCGGCCTCATTACCCGGATTTACGGTCTCTGCGGTCGACCCGACTGTCATTTACAAAGATTGGACTCCTGTAACTATTAACTTGTCTGGTTTGGCAGGAAAAACAATACGTCTAGAATTTATTACAAGTGACTGCACTTTCAGGGGTCATTTTGGATATGCTTATATTGATGTGAGTGGTTCATGCAGCGGCGCTGTTACCGGAAACCAGGTTTGTGCAGATGCAAATGAAGTGACCCTGCTGGCCCCGTACGGATTTCAAACCTACAGTTGGTATGCAGATCAAACATTTTCTACAGTAATATCTTCTTCACAAGCATTAACCATTAGCCCGGTGCCACCAGCCGGCACTTCATTGCCTGTAGTAGTTGGTCCGTATCCGGGATTCGGTTGCCCTGATACGGTAGTTGCAGTGTTAAAAATCTTATCCCTGCCGGCGACAAACGCCGGAATTGATGTAACCACCTGCAAAAACCAGTTTGCACAGTTGGGAACACAGCCTGTTCAGGGATATGGATACAGTTGGACACCTGCATCACTATTAATAAATCCGTCAGCTGCAAACCCGGTTACTGTGCAGAATTTACCAGATACCACAACATTTTATCTTGCTGTAATAGATAGTATGACCGGATGCAGGAATTATGATACGGTGAATGTGAATCCAGTGACCATTGATACGGCTATGCTTGTTTCGGGAAGAACTTCTTTTTGTAATAATGAGACTGTTAACACTTCGCTTCAACTTTTAGCTACTGAAGGAAGTTTTCAATGGCTTGAAAATAATAATGTAGTTAATGGCGCCAGCTTTACAATTTTTAATCCTAACCCGGTTGCAACAAGCATATACCAGGCAGAAATAAGGAAAGATATTTGTACAGACCGGTCAAGACAGGTAATCATTACAAAACTGCCTGTACCTACCGCAAGATTTTCTCTATCTCCGGCCGAGCAATGCCTGAACGGTCCGGTGATGGTTGTCAATAACAGTACAGAGCCACCGGGTGTAAACACCAGCTATATATGGCAACTAAGTGATGGTAGAAGTTTTACTACCAAAGATCTTGGACTTACATTCAATACTCCGGGAAGAAAAGATATTTCATTAATAGCCACTACTACTGATGGATGCAGGGATACGACAACTCAATCGTTCAAGGTGCTTGACCGCTGTGGTGTTTTTGTGCCTACTGCATTTACACCGGGTGATGATGGCCGGAATGATCTCTTTCGTCCTTATTTCCTGGGAGCTTATAAACTAAAACGCTTTGCCGTCTATGAAAGGAATGGCTCCTTAGTATTTGAAACAAAGACTATTGGTGATGGATGGAACGGTCGTATCAAAGGGAAGATGCTGACAGCTTCTGTATTGGTGTGGATGCTGGAATATGAAGACGATAGCGGGAAAATA
The DNA here is from genome assembly GCA_964634265.1 of uncultured Chitinophaga sp. GTDB lineage: Bacteria > Bacteroidota > Bacteroidia > Chitinophagales > Chitinophagaceae > JJ008. The sequence goes on from CAZWIM010000004.1 coordinate 153,952, forward strand.
ATCTTCCAAAAAGGAACAGTCACCTTGATCCGTTAGGGATAATTATTTTAATTATGCGTCAAAGACCGGAATACGTCTTCAAGGCTGCGGCTTTCACTTTGTAATGAAATAATATTAAGTTGTTGTTGCAATGCCAGTTCAAGAATTTGTTTCCGGACTGCTTCCGGCTCGGATGTGTGCAGTTTGAACAGGTTATTTTCCGCTTCTTCCATTTTCGATACCTGTTTTATTTCGGCTAAATGACTGGGTGTTATTTTTTCTTTGAACTGTACAATTACTGTGTGGCTATTATTATTTCCTTTTTGCAGGTTGCTAAGTTTATCATCTGCTACAATCTGGCCCTTATTGATGATAATGACCCTGTCGCAAATAGCCTCTACTTCCTGCAGGATATGTGAGGAGAATAATACTGTTTTATTCTGTCCCTGTTTTTTTATTACTTCCCTGATTTCTATTATCTGGTTTGGATCAAGTCCTGAGGTAGGTTCGTCCAGTATCAGTACTTCCGGGTCATGAATAAGAGCAGCTGCCAGGCCTACCCGTTGTTTATAACCTTTGGAAAGCTGCCCGATCTTCTTTTTGCTCTCAATAGTGAGGCCGGTAAGTTCTATGACCTGCTCGATTTTTTGTTTTGCATTTTCGATATGATGAACAGACGCCACAAAGCCAAGATATTCTTTCACATACATGTCATAGTAAAGCGCATTAAGCTCTGGCAGGTACCCGATTTTCTTTTTTGTTTCGAGGGGTTGCTCAGCCACATTAATGCCGCATACAAAAGCCTCACCTCCGGTTTGCTGCAGATACCCGGTTATAATTTTCATCGTAGTGGATTTACCGGCTCCGTTTGGGCCCAGGAAACCAACGATCTCTCCTTTGTTGATCTTAAAGGAAATATTATTGACCGCCTTTTGTTCGCCGTATTCTTTAAGCAGATTTTTAACTTCAATCGACATGGAACAAAGTTATATGCCTTGCCGGGTAAATAGAATAAATTATTGGTAAAGATTCAACTGTGCCAGCTTTATTTTTTCTTTTTCCAGGCAATGGAAACCACCAGAATTACTGCAATAACTGAAAGCGACATTACAACCGGCATTTTGTAAAAATCCACCGCCAGCATTTTAAGCCCTATAAAAATCAGGATGAGTGCAAGGCCATAACGCAGGTAAGGAAACCGGGTGATAATTCCTTCAAGTGCAAAGTAGAGTGAGCGGAGACCAAGAATCGCAAAAACGTTAGATGTATACACGATGAAGGGGTCTTTCGTTATTGCAAAGATGGCCGGGATTGAGTCAACAGCAAAGATGAGGTCGGTAAACTCAACAGACAACAGGCATAGAAATAAAGGGGTGGCAAGCTTTTGCCCGTTGATATGTACAAAGAATTTATTACCATGATAGTCAGTGGTCACTTTTCCTCTTTTTACAAACCATCTCACCAACGGATTATTTTCGGGGTGCATGTCCTCCGTTTTTTTCTTCAGCATTTTATAGCCTGTAAAAACAAGGAAAGCCCCGAATACATAAATGATCCAATGAAATTTTTCAATCAGCACTGCTCCTGCTGCAATGAATCCGGCACGCATAATCAATGCGCCAAGGACACCCCAGAATAATACTTTATGCCTGTATTGCTCCGGAACCTTGAAAAAGGAGAAGAGCAATACAAACACAAAGATATTATCAACGCTAAGTGATTTTTCAATCAGGTAGCCTGTCAGGAATTCAAGTGCTTTATCTTTTCCCTGGTCATAATAAATCCATCCGTTGAAAATAACGGCCAGTGCAATCCATACCAATGACCAGCTGATAGCTTCTTTGAATGTGACCTTGTGTTCCTTTCGGTGAAAGACACCAAGATCAAGTGCCAGCATCAGTAGTACAAATGCATTAAATCCTATCCATAACCAGGTGTTGGCCATAGTCCTTTTTATCCAAAGTCAAATAGATCTCCGAGAAAGCCACCTTTTCTGCGTCCACCTTTCCGGTTAAAATCATTATCATCATCGTCGTCATCATCTTCCCATTGTTTTTTACTTTTTGAGGTGTTCGCAGGTTGCTCACCGGCAGCTCTCTCAATTATTTTGTCTAACTCGCCTTTATCCAGCCAAACACCGCGGCATTTTGGGCAGTAATCAATTTCAACGCCCTGGCGTTCTGTCATTACTAATGTTTCATTACAAGAAGGACATTTCATATGCTTTCAAATTTTATAAAACTGATAATAATCCATAATATAACGGGATACCTACTACAATGTTGAATGGAAATGTGATAGCCAATGCCATTGGAATGTAATATCCAGGGTCCGCCTGGGGAACTGCAAGCCGAAGAGCTGCCGGCACTGCAATATATGATGCGCTGGAAGCCAGAATAGCGATCAGAAATGCATTTCCATCATGTACACCAAGACTGTGTGCAAAAAATATGGCCAGGCAGGCATTGAAAACAGGCAGCAAAATTCCGAATAATGCAAGGAATAAACCACCGTTGTTAAATGCTCTTATCCTTTTGGTGGCTGTAATTCCCATATCCAGTAAGAAGACCGCCAGGAATCCTTTAAAAATATCGCTGGTAAAAGGCTTGATGCCTTCTGCCTGCTTTTCGTCCGCTACTATACCAATGACAAGGCTGCCCAATATCATCAATACAGAGCCATTACTAAATGCTTCACGGATTATATGGCTGAAGGGCTGTTGTTGTTTTTCGGCACTGAATTTCCTTATCAATATCATTCCAATTATGATCGCCGGAGATTCCATTAATGCCATGGCCGCCACCATGTGGCCGCCAAATTCAATATTCTTATCTGCCAAAAAGCTGCAGGCTGTTACAAAAGTTACAGCACTGACTGACCCATAAGTAGCTGCAATGGCTCCTGCATTATAAACATCTAATTTTCTGCGTAGAATAAAATAGCTGTAAACGGGTACTGTAACAGCAAAGAAAATGGCCAGTAATAAAGAAATGGCCACCTCCCTGTTGATACCGCTGTGCGACAATTCCATTCCTCCTTTGAAGCCGATAGAAAAAAGGAGGTACAGCGAAATGAACTTTGAACTTTGTACCGGGATCTCCAGGTCTGATTTTATCAACGCTGCAATAACGCCTAATAAAAAGAAAAGCAGGGTGGGATTGGTAAGATTGCTTAGAATTAGATTATAATCCATCTGGCTTTTCTTTATTTTTTTAAACTATCAAATACCAATTGGTATAAGAACTGGTAAAGCCGCTCTTCACTTTTGTCCTCCCCAAAATCTGTAAGTGAAGGAAGGTTATTCATAAAAAAACGCTGGTAATGCGCCATTTCCAGTAATGTACTGGATAAAGAACGGGGATACTTATACTTCGGATTAAATTCAGCAATAATGCTGGCAATTCTCCCGCAGAGGTCTTTGTAGGGTTTAAATAGCCTGTCTTTATTGTCTTTGCTTACATGCTTTGTCAAATATGCTTTTGATCCTTCCCAAACAGCCACTTCATACACAAGTTTTTCATCTATGTAGTCTGTACTAAAATCATCCGTAACCGGCTTGGCTAATAATTCTATTATTTTTTTGAGTCGGGTTTCCGGGGTTGCAAGATTTTGCGTATAGAATACTACTTTATATTCAAGATAGCTCCAGTACCAGGCAACGATATATATAAGCAGGCGGTGTTTATTTTCAAAGTAACGGTAAATGCTGGCCTCGGTGGTGCCAATGCGTTGTGCCAGTTTCTTAAATGTAAAATCTTCAAAGCCTTTCTCCCTGATCATCACCACACTATACTTAATAATATTTCTGCCCAATTCAGACAACTCCGGGTTTCGCAGAAATAATTTTTCATTCATTTTTATTTGAACAGCCAGTTCCATTTTCCTGATTTGGCACAAAACTAAGAAAAATAATTTTACTATTTTTTATAATAGTAATACTATTATTTTAAAATGTATTACTATTTTTGTCAAAAATAATCTTATGCAGCACTCTTTGAACACCCCGGTTGCCATAGCATACGGGGATGGAATCGGCCCGGAAATAATGAAATCAACTCTTGAAATCTTACAGGCTGCCGGTGCCCGGATTGATCTTCGGGAAATAGAGGTTGGAGAAAAGCAGTACCTGAAAGGGCATACATCAGGGATTTCTCCGGAAGCATGGCAGGTGCTAAGGTCAACCAGGGTTTTTTTAAAGGCGCCTATTACCACACCACAGGGTACAGGCTACAAAAGCCTGAATGTAACGATACGAAAGTCGCTGGGATTATTTGCAAATGTCAGACCTTGCATGTCCTATCACCCCTTCATTACTACACATCATCCTGAAATGGATGTGGTGATAATTCGTGAAAATGAGGAAGATCTCTATGCCGGCATTGAACATCAGCAAACAGATGAAGTAACGCAATGCCTGAAATTGATATCGAAGCCTGGTATTGAAAAGATTGTTCGTTTTGCCTTTGAGTATGCAAGGGTTTATGGCCGCAAGAAAGTAAGCTGCTTTACCAAGGATAATATCATGAAAATAACGGATGGTTTATTCCACAGGATGTTTGATGAAATTGGTAATGAATACCCGGAGATTAAAAAGGAACATTATATAGTTGATATTGGCGCAGCAAGACTGGCTGATACTCCGGAAATATTTGATGTGGTGGTGATGCCTAATTTATATGGTGATATTTTATCTGATGTGGCTGCACAAATTACAGGTTCTGTGGGCCTTGGTGGTTCTGCAAACATTGGTACGTCTTGTGCAATGTTCGAGGCCATTCATGGATCTGCGCCGGATATAGCTGGTCAGGATATTGCTAATCCTTCCGGTCTTCTGCTGGGTGCAGTGCAAATGCTGGTATATATAGGTCAGCATGATGTGGCTCAAAAAATTCACAATGCGTGGTTAAGGACAATCGAAGATGGAATTCATACTAGGGATATATTCAGAGAAGGAAAAAGTAAACTACAGGTAGGTACAAGATTATTTACAAAGGCAGTAATTGAAAGACTAGGAGAAGTTCCACAACAATTACCGGCAGTAGCTTACACAACGGAAGGAGAGAAAAAAATTACCATATCAATACCGGTTCCGAAGATTTCAAAAAAAGAGCTGGTAGGAGTAGATGTTTTTTTACACTGGAATAAAGAGGACAGAAATCCGGAAGTACTCGGTAATCAAATAAGAAAATATAAAGCGGGTCATTTTGCGTTGAACATGATTACCAATCGCGGAGTTAAGGTTTATCCCGGTGGTATCCCGGAAACATTTTGTACCGATCACTGGCGTTGTCGTTTTGTGGCAGATGTGCCGGGAAAATATACAGAGGTACTTGAGTTATGCGAGCAACTTTCGCAGGAAGGCTTTGATATAATTAAAACGGAAAACCTGTACAATTTTGATGGGAAAGCCGGTTACTCGCTAGGCCAGGGGCAATAAATAGACTTTGTCATGAAAGGTAGTAGTGTAAAAGAAGCAGCGATTTGGCTAAGAAAAGGAGAGGTGGTAGCTATACCGACAGAAACAGTGTATGGGCTGGCAGCTAATGCATACAATGTAACTGCAGTTCAAAAAATTTATGCTGTTAAGAACAGGCCTTTGTCAAATCCATTGATTGTGCATGCAATCAATACGGAGCAGGTAAAATCTTTGGTAAGTGATTTTTCATCCGAAGCGGAATTATTGGCAAAATCATTCTGGCCAGGGCCGCTTACCATGATTTTACCAAAGTCAGCTGTTATTCCGGATATTGTAACAGCAGGTCAACAAACTGTGGCTGTGAGAGTGCCATCGCACCCCCTTACTCTTGAATTATTATCAATCCTTGAATTTCCACTGGCTGCACCAAGTGCCAATAAATTTAATTATATCAGCCCTGTAACAGCAGAAGCAGTATCCGAAATGCTGGGAAACGAGGTCCCTTACATTCTGGATGGGGGCAGGTGCCAGAGAGGTATTGAGTCAACAATTGTTTCTGTTGAAAAAGGACAAATAAACATTTTAAGACAAGGTGCGATAACCGGGGAACAGATTGAATCAGTACTACAACAACCCATAATTGAACAGCACTCCTCAGTTCACCTGCACCCCGGTATGTTTAAAAAACACTACTCTCCGAGAACACCGCTTATATTGATGGATCGTAATAGTGATTTTTCCGCCCTGGGATCTCAGAAAAATGTAGCTGCTATTTGCTTCTCCCGGAATTTCCCTTCAATTTCTGTTGATAAAAAAATAATGCTGAGCAACTCCGGTGACCTGGAAGAGGCTGCTCAGCATCTTTATGCAGTTTTATATGAATTAGATAAGGAAAATTATGATCTTATCATTGCCGAAAAAATGCCGGACAAAGGGCTTGGAAAAGCTATTAATGAACGGCTGATAAAAGCGGCTGTTCATGCTCAATAATTATAATTCAGAGGTCATCAAATTCATACAGCTCATCGATATGAGTTCCTGCCGGCATTTCAAATACAGGTTTGATAATTCCATCTTTTAATCCATAGACCCAGCCATGCAGATGTGGTCGCTGGTCATGAGCCCATGCTTTTTGCACAATTGATGTCTTGGCCAGGTTCATTACCTGTTCCTGTACATTCAGCTCAACCAGCCTGTCTGCTCTTACCTCTTCATCTTTAATTTCTTCCAGCTCCTCCCGGTGAAAACGATAAACATCCTTGATATTGCGAAGCCATTTATTGATGATACCGAAATTATGTTTTGTCATAGAAGCTTTGACCCCACCGCAACCGTAGTGCCCGCATACAATTACATGTTTTACTTTAAGGTGGTTAACTGCATAATCAAGTACAGTTAGCAGGTTAAGATCAGTATGGACCACCATATTGGCAACATTACGGTGAACAAAAATTTCTCCGGGTTGAGTACCTGTGATTTCATTAGCAGGTACACGACTGTCGCTACAGCCAATCCATAAGAACTCAGGTGTTTGAAGATGGGCCAGGCGGTTGAAAAATTCCGGGTCATCAGATACTTTTTCACTTGCCCATGCCCTGTTTTCCAGTAAAAGTTTTTCGTATGATTTCATTGTTGAATATTTATTATGAATTTAGATTTCTGTAGCTGGTTCAATAGTTTTTTCATGTGTCCTTACATACCGGCCGTTTGCATGGGGAGGAACTAATTTACGATTAAAGCCCTGATCTTTATACAAACTGCTTTTTACTTCTACCGTAATATTGGACAGGGGGGCATGAATGATAAAGTCCTCAATTACTTCAATAATATCTTTATCAATAAAATCTGCCCTGCCGGCATCAATCAGCACATGGGAATTTTCAGGAACCTCTTCCAGTTTCTTTTTTATAATGGGCTTATTGAGGAATGATACATCTTTTCTAAGCCGGATAAGGTACCGGTTATTATCATTTACCACCACTACTGCGGACCTGAAATTACTTCTGATAACAAAGAATAACCCTACACCAATACCGATAATAACACCTTTAAGCAAGTCAGTTGCCAGGATTGAACCGATCGTAATTACGAAAGGCATAAACTGGTCCCATCCTTTTTTATAAAAGGCGATGAAAAGTGCAGGCTTTGCTAATTTATAGCCTGTGAAAATAAGGATAGCCGCCAGCGCTGTTTTGGGTATCATATTCAGGATAGTGGGAACAAAAGCAACGGACACTAATAATAAGATTCCATGATAGATGGTCGACATTTTTGTTTTAGCCCCGGAATTAACATTGGCCGAAGAACGTACAATTACACTTGTAACCGGCAATCCTCCCAGTAAACCAGAAACAAGATTCCCCAATCCCTGTGCTTTTAACTCCCGGTTGGTAGGGGTTACTCGTTGGTAGGGATCCAGGTCGTCAATAGCTTCAATACTTAATAAACTTTCAAGGCTGGCTACCAGTGCCAATGTTATCGCAATAATGATGACATCTTTATTGAGGATCATACTCCAGTCAGGTGAGGAAAAAAAAGAAAAGAACTCCCTGGCTGATGATGCCTGGGGAATTACTACCAGGTGCTCGCCTGTTAAGCCTGTTCCATTTTGCATAAAGAAATAGTTCATGGTTACGGCAATAATTACAACAAGCAGTGGCGCCGGCACATACCGGATAAATCCCTTTTTACCAGACACTAGTTTTTCCCAGAGAAAATGAAAGGAAAGGCATACACCGCCTATTAGCAGTGCTGTGGAATTCATGTTTCCGAATGCATAGATGAAATTGGAAAAAATATTTCCTTTGGCCTGGGGTACCCCTTCATCTGATTCAAAATGCGAGTCATCACCCAGCAAATGGGGTACCTGGTTTAATATCAGGATTAATCCGATAGCGGCCAGCATACCTTTAATTACACTATTGGGTACATAGTCGCCAATAATACCTGCTTTGGCGAAGCCAAGGGCTATTTGAAAAATACCGGCAATTACCACTGCCAGCAGAAATGCTTCAAAGGAAGGTAGCAAGGCAATCGCACCGGCTACGATGGCAGTTAATCCAGCTGCCGGTCCGCTTACACTAAGATGTGAGCGGCTGGCTATACCAATTACGATTCCACCAACGATACCGGCAATAAGGCCGCTAAACAAAGGTGCGTTGGATGCCAGGGCTACACCTAAACAAAGTGGTAAAGCTACCAGGAATACCACAATAGAGGCGGCAAGGTCGTTAGGTAAACTTTTAATATAATCTTTTGCACGGGGTGCCATGTTGATTGATTTTACTATATCTGATAAAATATGATACGCCTATAAACCCTGGAGGGATTATAGATTACGAAAGAAGAAATGAACAATTAACAGTTTGGAGGAGGCACCAACAATTCGCCGTGGAAGGCTATGTAAAGAGAAGACCTGATATACTTGTAGTACCGGGTAAGGTTTCGGGATGGATGCTTAAGCAACTCTGTTTCATGCAGGAATTCAGAAAGGGTGTTTCCTGAAGAGGGTGTTTTTTCTTCAGTTGTGCTGGCAAAGGGGTTAGCGGCTTCTTCTTCCTGCTGTGAACTGACAGGTACAGTTTGTTGTTTTTCCTGGCTATGTAGCTTTTTTTGTGCACTGAAAACATAGGGAATACTCACCGTAAGCCAAAGCAATGCAAGTATCATCAGGATACTGCTGCTTTTATGGTATGTTGAGTAATAGGTATGTTTTTTGACCATCAGGGTGCGAATATAACTTATAACCGTCACTTCTGAAACCCCCGACTTATATATTACAAAACACTAACAATTAGCGTAATAATCCTGCAGCCCAGTTTAAATAGTTGATTGTCCTGATATACTTTGCTTTAAGTTCGGTAAGTTTTTGAAGCGCTTCCAGGCTCTTATTTTCACGGCTATTGATAAGAAACAATGAACTCTCACCACTTTGAAAACGGGTTTCCTCACCCCGTTGTAGTGTCATAAAGTTCAGATAGGCCTTTTCTTGTAAACTTATTTGCTGGCGAAGGGTATTGAGCTCGTTATAATAGCTTCTTATTTTATTTTCTATCTGAAGCTGCTTCAGGTTTTGCTGCAATTTTGTTTCGTTTATCTTAAGCCTCGCTTTTTTGTATTCACCTCTTCCCTGCGAAAAACGAAGAGGAATACCAATACTTAAACCGTACTGGTAGTTGTTCTCAAATAAGGGGCCGGTTGCTGTTTTCAGGATATCATACCCTTTGCCAAGTTGATTATATCTGAAGTTGACAGAAGGTAATAGATCCTGGAATTTCAGTTTCTTCTCGATATTCAAAGCATCTAATTTGAAATTATATTGTAATAATTCCGGATGATTACGTCTCGCTGCATCCAATAATTGGTTTAATTCTGGTATGTTCAGTTTTATCGTATTCAATCCCCGTGATTCTTCATCTGGAACAACATCTTCGGGAAGAGTATAAGGAAGGTTGTCGGTTGTCCATAAATAAGTGGAAAGTTCAAGACCCGAATTTTGGAAGAACAGCCAAGCCTGCGACTGCAAGAGTTGAAAGCTCTGTAACTGGGTCAGTGCTTCAGTGGTATCAATGGCCGGACGGTCACCTTGCCTGTAAGCAATGCGAACTAATTGTAGTCGTTGTTCATTTACTTTTACTGCATTCGTCAGGATATTATACAGTTGGTAATGCCCTGTCCATTCCCAGTAGTTATTCAATGCTTCAAGCATCAGGTTATTCAGTATGTTATTTTTTTCAATAACGGAGGCTTCCCTGAATATTTTCGCAGTCTTCAAAGCCGCTCTTCTTTTGTCCATCAACAGGTTTTTAGCTAATGGAACGGTGATGCCAAAATAGCTTGTTTCACCAAGGGTTTCTTCATTATTGGTACGGCTGCCGGAAAGATACTCTCTGCCTCCTGCTATTTCAACTCCGAACCAGGTAGGTATCGTTACCTGGGGGCGGTTGTAATAATAATAGTCTGTACCATCAAAGGTCTTTTGAGCCGAAGAGTTATAGAAATAGGGATCAAAGCCAGCCCTTGCAATGGTAATATCAGCTTTGGCTTTATCAATATTAATATCAGCCTGTTTTGCAACAGGGTGATATTTCCTAACCATCTCTACTAACTGGGATGGCGAAAGAGTTTTTTCCTGGCTGTTTTGTGCAGCGACTGAAAATGACATAACAAATAATCCTGCGATTATTAATCGCTTATTTTTTAGTTTCATTGTTATTAGTTGTTGTAGCTGGTTTGTAATAATCTGGCGGGAAACCATTTATATTTCGCCAGAGTTCATACCAGACCGGCACATCTTTCAGAAGGGCCATTCCTTGTGCACCTGTGCCCACCCGTAATTGTTTGGGCCATGGTTTGTAATCTGCATCTTCGGCTACCAGTATCCTGAACTTACCGTTGGAGCTCACTGAACTTTCAACCGCAACGACTTTACCCCGGAAAGTACCGTAGGAAGTATTAGGCCAGCCACTGAATACAATAGCAGGAAACCCGTCAAAAAGAAACTGTACTTTTTGTCCCGGAGCCACCAGCGGCAGATCAAGTGGCCGGACAAATAATTCCACCGCATACTGAATTTTATCGGGAACAATTTCTACAATCATTTCCCCGTCCTTTACAATTTCACCAATACCGGCCTTTTTGGCTTTCACCACCTGTCCGCTTTGCGGAGCAGTGATGTAATACATGCCGTTGCGGATAGTATAATTGCTGTACTGGTTTTCCAGTTTAGCAATATCGCCCTGCCCTGTAGCTATCTGGCTCATAGACTGAAACTGGTCTCCCTGTGCTTTGGCAATTTTTTCGAGGTATTCCTGCTGTACACTGTTCATTTCAATTTTTGTGATGGTAAGGTCCTGCCTGCTGTTGGCCAGCTTATTTTCGGCGCTTACTTTTTTAGCCAGTGCATTTTGGTAAGACTGGTTTCGCTGCTCTAATTGAGTAAGGGAAACTAGGCCACTGTCGTACATTGCTTTTTGCCGGTTGTATTGTTGTGTGGCAATATTGAAATCATTATTTGCTGCAATGGCTTCCATACTGTCACTCTGCACTTTTAACTTCAGCTGAGCAAGTTTATTCTCCAGTTGATTCAGTTTTAGCTCACGGCCGCTGCTCAAAGCACCAATCTGGGTTTGGGTGACATCCACTTTGTTTTTGTAGTAATCAATTGTCATTTGCTTGGCAGAGAGCTGTTCCTGTGTTCTGTTGATCAGGTTGGGATCAAGATATTCATCTTTTATCTCTGAGAGCTGGATAATGGTGTCGCCTGCCTGTACATAATCACCTTCTTTTACGTACCATTTCACCACTTTTCCGGGTATGATCGTATTCATTTCCTGCGGCCGCTGTTCCATTTTCAAAGTGGTAACCGAACCCCTGGCACGGATATTCTGTGTCCATGGCAGGAAAAGGAAGATCAGGAACACACCGAGTATGCCGAAAAACCAGTATTTCACTTTACTGACTTTGTTATACCGGTATATTTGACTGTAAGCGTTTAATTCTTTCTGTTTCATTTTTATCAGTTGTATAAGTGAGCTGCAACTAATTTTTATAAATTAACCCGAACAATCTTATCACATTGTTGTGCAAACTGTTCATCATTAGTACTAATTACGACTGTAGCAGGATTATTCCTGTCCAGCAGCAACGATTGTATCTGCAGTTTGAATGTTTCTTCAAGGCCGGAGAAGGGATCTTCCAGCAATAACAATCTTGGATTATTTACCAGGGCTCTTACCAATAAGAGTTTATGTATGACATTTCTGGGTAAGCGATGACCTGTAGGATCTAGTTCCGTATCGAAACCATCTTTTAATGAACTGAGAAATCCCATCAGTCCCACTTTTTCAAATAAGGCAATTACTTCGGTCCGGTCAATGTCTTGATTTCCCATTGTTATATTTTCTTCCAGGCTTCCCTGGAAAATATCCTGCTGACTCAGGAAAATACCGGTGTATGACCTTAATGAGGCAATGTCATAATTTTTTATAGGTATATCATTAATCAGAATATTTCCATCATACTCTGTATAAGCTCCGGTCATTAACCTCAGTACCGTTGATTTTCCGGAGCCTTCAGCGCCCATGATGCAGACTTTTTGTCCGGGTTCAATTTTTACTGACAGGTTACGAATGATTTGTCGCTCCTCGTTATAACCAAAACTGATATTGGACATTTCTATTTTATAACCGGCTTTCCCTTCCTTCATGGGCAGGCTTCCACTGTGCTCTATGGGCTTATCAGTTATTTTGCCGATTTTTTCTACTGAAGTCAGTACATCATAGACACTATCCAGGTTATTGATTAATTTTTCAACTGAATTGATAACAGTAATAATCACAATCTCAGCAGCAATAAACTGCCCGATATTTAATTGCTGGTTTACCAGCAAAAATGAACCAATTACCAGCATGGCAGCTGTGATAAGTGTTTTAAATAACACCAGCATTTTGTACTGAAACAGCAGTATGCTGAAATGTGAAGTTCTGTAATGCAGGTAGGCAGAGACTCTTTCATCAGCTTTTTGCATGTGAAAGTGCGAGCCTTTTGAAAACTTCAGTGATTTAATGACTCTTGCCATTTCTTCCAGCCAGGCTGCCACACCATATTTATGGCGGCTTTCCTGTAAACTTGTTTCAAGTCCTCTGTTCCCGGTATAATAGAGGATGACTGATAATACAATTACCAGCAACACACTTAATAAAATGAATAAAGGATGATAAAAAGATAAAAGTATCAGGCCAAACAATATTTGAATGCTGGCTCCCGGAACATCCAGAAGCAGTTTTGATAAACTTTTTTGCAGTGCAGTTATGTCAAAGAAGCGATTCACCAGCTCGGGCAAATAATAACTATCAGCCTGTTTCAGGTCTAACCTGGGTATTCGCTCTGCAATCTGGAATGAGAACCTCACAAATATTCTCTGCTGTATTTTCTCAATGATCTTCATCTGGTTTATTTGCAGCAGTCCGCCTACAAACACCCCTGCTACTACCAGGATAATAAGAATTTTTAAAGAAGTCGACATTGTGGCTCCCAATATGAAGCCAATAATGGTTTGAATACCTACAGGAAGAGAAAGCTGAATCAGCCCCCCCAGGATTGCGTAAAAATAAATTGCACCAATTTCTTTTCTTTCCAGCTTTACAAGGTTAAGTATCCTTGTAACCGGGTTAGGTTGGGATGCCATACTATTAGTTATGAAAAAGTGATTTCAGTTTGATGAAAATGTCTTTGCCCGATAAACAGAGGCAATAATGTTTGTGGAGTATCCCTTAACAATTGTTAGGAGGAGGGGTATGATTTCCCAGGTAGGGCGAAACGGACAGTCTTACGCTGGTGATAAAGTGATTGACCGTTATTGCAGCAACTAGTAAAAATGCAAAATTGTTAGCTGAGCAAAAGCTTTTAAAGCTTTTAGCCTGGTCTTCTTTAATATTATTTTTTTCTTCATCCACAATGAAAAGGGACACTTGGTCAGGATTTACCAGTGTCTGTACCGCCGGCCCGGCCTGAACCAGGGCGAATAATATAAACAGTATGGCGGCGATCCTTTTCATTGGTTTGCAAAATTATCCGCCTTAATAACATTACCAAATCAGGAATGTTTAACTTTTCAAAAAATATTTCTGCCTGAGTTACAGCTCTTTAGATTTATGAGGGAGATGGTCATATTCCCCCCGAAACGCATACCAGCCAAAAATTACCAAACCTATGGCGATCGGGGTGAAAACGGCAATAATAATGATCCAGACTACCGGGCTGTTAATGTCTTTTTTGCCTGCAGGATCAATGTGTGACAGGGCTCCATGAACCAGTTCATAAATAATAAGCGGGGCTATCAGTAAAAAGAGCAAGCCGAAATATTTCTTTAGCGCAGTCATATTAGTCCATTACGTTTTTATCAATTTTATTTTCTAAGTACAGGCTTCCGATAATAAAGCACATCACAGCCACACCGATCGGGTACCAAAGGCCTACCAGCGGATCGGCCGGGTAAGTGGTGGTGAGCAGCAAGCCAATAAAAGGAACCAATCCCCCAAAAACACCGTTGCCGATATGATAAGGCAGGCTCATACTGGTGTAGCGGATCTTGGTCGGGAACATTTCCACCAGGAATGCGGCAATGGGGCCGTAAACCATGGTGACGTATAATATCAAAATGAAAACAAGGCCGACGAATTTCCAGTAAGTATTTTGTGGAAGAACCTTATCTGTGTATTTGGTTGTGGCACCAAAGCTAATTTGTGTATCATCGGGAGAGTCATTAATAAACAATGTGTCAAATCGGATTTCTTTAAAGCTTAGCCCATTTTTGAATGTGTACTGGTTGTAGTAGTTTGACAGAATAATATTTTCTTTTTTTAGGGTATCCTGCTTAAGAATAACTGTTTTCATAGTATTTCCTTCTTCAATAAAGGCGGCCATTTTTTTCTGATAACTTTCACTGCCAAAAAAATTGATTGCTTTTAATTTTTCACCGGGCGGATAGTCAGGAAGTAAAGTCAGAGATTCTCTTACATCCGAATCCTTCAAAAACTCACTAAATATCGGCCTGTAGGTAACTATCGCCAGCAGCATACCGGCCATCATGATCCATTTTCTTCCGATCTTATCACTCAGCCAGCCCCAGAAGAGAAAGAAAGGTGTGGCAAAGGCAATAGCCCAAAGCATGATGGTCCTGCTTTGTTCAAATCCAATATTGCATTTAGTCTCTAAAAAATTCTGCGCATAAAACTGGCCGGTGTACCATACCACTCCCTGTCCCATCACTGCGCCAAATAAAGCCAGCAACACCATTTTGAAATTCGCTTTATGCCGGAAGCTTTCTGTAATAGGATTCAGCGATGTTTTTCCCTCTTCCTTTAATTTGGAGAACATCGGCGATTCTGACATTTTCATTCTTATATAAATGGAAATGCCAACTAATATAATAGAGATCCAGAATGGATACCGCCAGCCGCCCCATTCTGCATTGAATGCAGCATCTGGCATATTCAGTTTCACCAGCATGATGATGCCCAGTGCTACAAATAGCCCCAGCGTTGCAGTGGTTTGTATCCAGCTGGTATAGTAACCTCTTTTTTCTGCAGGAGAATGCTCGGCTACATAAGTGGCAGCGCCGCCATATTCACCGCCAAGTGCCAGCCCTTGTATCAGTCTCAATAGTAAAACAATGATAGGAGCGGCAATACCAATGCTTTTATAACCCGGCACACAGCCAATCAAAAAAGTGGAACCACCCATTAATACCAGGGTGAGCAAGAAAGTGTATTTACGGCCAACAAGGTCTCCCAGGCGACCAAAAACAAGGGCGCCAAAAGGACGAACAATAAAACCGGCAGCGAAAATGGCAAGAGTAGAGAGCAATGCTGCAGTGGGATTACCTTCTGGAAAAAACTGGGTACTGATGGTTTTGGCGAGCATGCCGAAAATATAAAAATCATACCATTCGATCATAGTACCCACCGATGAAGCAGCTATCACTTTGCGGACAATGGCCTTTTCTGATAACCCGTTGGTTTTTGGTTTCATTGGCTTAAAATACAGATTTGAATTAGTACATAAAAATATTTGTCTTCGTACTTTTAGTACTTAAACAAAAATTCATATGGCTTATCCATTCCAGATAAAATCGGCTGATGAATACCAGGCTGCATATAAGAAAAGCATTGAAGATCCTGAAGGCTTTTGGGCCGGAGTGGCATCTCATTTTCAGTGGCGCAAAAAGTGGGACAAAGTTCTGGATTGGAATTTTACAGAACCCAACGTAGAATGGTTTAAAGGAGGCAAATTAAATATCACGGAAAATTGTATTGACCGTCACCTGGCCAAGATGGGTGATAAACCTGCTATCATTTGGGAGCCTAATAACCCGGAAGAACGAACAAGAGTGGTTACTTATAACCGTTTGCACAAACGAGTTTGCCAGTTTGCACAAGTGCTGAAGAATAATGGTGTGAAGAAGGGTGACAGGGTTTGTATTTATATGGGTATGGTGCCGGAACTGGCTTATGCTGTTTTGGGTTGTGCTAGGATTGGCGCCATACATAGTGTGATATTCGGTGGTTTTTCAGCACAAAGCATTGCAGACAGGCTTTATGATGCGAATGCGGAATACATCGTTACCTGTGATGGGGCTTACCGCGGTAATAAAGACATTCCGTTGAAAAGTGTAATTGATGATGCATTGATCGGAAACAGAACAATCAAAAAAGTAATTGTTTATACAAGAACAAGGACTCCTGTTTCCATGATCAAGGGAAGGGATGTATGGTGGGAGGATGAAATGGAACATGCAGAACACCAGGTGGAACAAAACGGGATTGTCTCTTTTCCGGCAGAAGAAATGGATGCAGAAGATCCGCTGTTTATTTTATATACTTCCGGTTCTACGGGGAAGCCAAAGGGAGTGGTGCATACCTGCGGAGGTTATATGGTTTATACCGGTTACTCATTTGTAAATGTATTTCAGTATCAGCCGGGTGATATTCATTTCTGCACAGCAGATATTGGCTGGATAACCGGTCACAGTTATATATTGTACGGGCCATTGAGTGCCGGTGCCACCACCATGATGTTTGAAGGAGTGCCGACCTGGCCGGATGCAGGAAGATTCTGGGACATCATTGATAAGTACAAAGTAAATATTCTTTACACAGCGCCAACAGCTATCCGTTCCCTGATGGGATTTGGATTAGGGCCTGTGCATGGCCATAAGCTGGATAGTTTGAAAGTATTAGGAACAGTAGGTGAACCGATCAACCAGGAAGCATGGCACTGGTACGATGATAATATCGGGAAAAACAAATGCCCGATTGTAGACACCTGGTGGCAAACAGAGACTGGCGGAATAATGATTTCCAATATGGCGGGCATTACTCCCGGAAAACCAACCTATGCCACATTGCCTTTGCCTGGCATTGACCCTGTGCTGGTGGACGAAAATGGAAATATCATTGAAGGCAATAATGTAAGCGGTAATCTTTGTATCCGTCATCCATGGCCTTCTATTATCCGCACTACGTATGGCGATCATGAACGCTGCCGTCTCAATTATTTTTCAGCTTATCCCAATATGTATTTCACCGGTGACGGAGCACTGCGGGATGAAAATGGTAATTACCGCATCACCGGCAGAGTGGATGATGTGCTGAATGTAAGTGGCCACAGGTTAGGGACTGCAGAAGTGGAAAATGCTATTAATATGCATGCAGGAGTTGTGGAAAGCGCCGTGGTAGGTTATCCTCATGAAATAAAGGGACAGGGTGTTTATGCCTATGTGATATACGAACATGTACATGGCGATGAGAACCTGACCCGGCAGGATATTCTGCAAACAGTAACAAGGGTTATTGGCCCGATAGCCAAACCGGATAAAATTCAATTTGTATCAGGTTTGCCCAAAACAAGAAGCGGAAAAATCATGCGGCGTATTCTCCGCAAAATTGCGGAGGGAGAAATGGATAACCTTGGTGATACAACAACTCTTTTGGATCCGGGAGTGGTGGAGGAAATAAAGAGAGGCCGGTTGTAAATCTTTAATACCCTGAAGCGGGTATATACCAGAGTTTATTGTTGCTTATTTTGAAAAAAAATTATGCGGCAAATTCTCTTCTTATT
>CAZWIM010000004.1:172067-177580 GCA_964634265.1 uncultured Chitinophaga sp.
GAGTTTATTGTTGCTTATTTTGAAAAAAAATTATGCGGCAAATTCTCTTCTTATTATGTGTTTCTCTGGTCAATACCGGTAATGCCCAGTTGCCGGCCTACCAGCAATTAGGATTAACACCTCCGTCTGTCAATCATTGTACTTCCGTTAAAGATCAATACATGTCTGGCACCTGCTGGAGTTTCTCTAGTTTGTCTCTTTTAGAAAGTGAATTAATGAAAGCAGGAAAGGATAAGGTTGATCTTAGTGAAATGTTTGTGGCCCGTTACTCCATGGTGCGGAAAATTCAACGGCATTTGAAATTAAAAGGCAGCAATTTCTTTACACCCGGCGGGCAGTTTCATGATGTGATATGGGTGATGAAGAATTTCGGTATGATGCCGGAAGAAGCTTACAATGGAAAACCCAGAGGGGCATTTAATCATGATCATGGTGAACTGGATACGGTGTTAATCAGGTTTGTAAAGGACTGTGTCAATAAAGGAATTACTGAACTGAATCAACGTCAGCAGTACTTTGTGGACAGTGTGCTGGATGTCCATCTTGGAAAAATACCGGCTGAATTTACTTTCAAAGGAAGAGTGTATACCCCTTTTTCTTTCCGGGATCAATACATGGATATTAACCCCGACGATTACCTGGAGATCACTTCTTACACCCATCATCCTTTTTATACCAAATTTATATTAGAAGATAAGTATAACTGGACAGCAGATCAATACTGGAATGTACCGTTGGAAGATTTTTCCCGTATCACTGACGAAGCATTGAATAGTGGTTATACAGTTGGCTGGGACGGCGATGCCAATGATCCTGATTTTGATTTCACTAATAGCCTGGCTTATTTCAACAGTCCCAATAACTCCACCCAGCAGCAAAGACAGGTTGCTTTTACATCAGAAGCCACTTTACTGGATCATATGATGCATGTGGTGGGCCGTACAACGGATAAGTATGGTCATAAGTGGTATTATATTAAAAACTCCTGGGGCAATTACTCCAATGCATTGGGTGGTTTTATGTTTATGCGGGAAGATTATTTCCGTATCCGCACAGTAGCTATTATTGTCAATAAGCAGGCCATTCCTTTTGATATACGTAAAAAAATGGGCCTGTAAAAAATACAGGTAATCCTATGGCATTTGCCGGTTAAAAATTACTTTTGGCGGTCACCTGTTTACAGTACAATATCTTATGACTACAAAACCTGCTGCCAGAAGATTTCGTTATGTAATAAAGTGGATAGGCTGGGCTATCCTTGTTCAGTTTCTGTTGCTGAATATCAGTGCGGCTTTTCATGCACACAAGTTTTCCCATTTTTACGATGATTCTTCGCTGGTCAATAAAAAGCCAAGCCAGAATATTTTTAAGAAAACATGGCGCCTGTTCGCCGGACAGAAATATGGAAAGCTGCCCCTGCAACAGGCGCCTGTATTTAAATATGATACCATTCAGTTGAAAACAGCAAACGGACTTACCATTGAATCATGGTACATTCCTGCTGATTCTGCTGCCAAAGGCACCGTTATTCTTTTTCATGGCTTAACGATGAATAAAGCAGTTGTTCTGCCGGAGGCCAGCGACTTTCACTACCAGGCATATAATGTGATGCTGGTGGATTTCAGGGCACATGGTCATAGTGAAGGAAACAATACCACAGTTGGCTTAAGGGAAGCCGAAGAAGTGAAACTGGCCTATGATTTTATTTTGTCAAAAGGTGAAAAGAATGTCTTTTGCTGGGGCACATCGATGGGTGCGGTGGCCATAATCAAGGCAGTATCAGATTACCAGTTAAAACCATCAGGTGTGATTTTGGAAATGCCATTTGGTTCCATGCAGGAGCATATAAGGGCAAGGGCCCGGACTATCGGCTTTGGAGGCTTTCCTGAAAAACCTTTTGCTTTTTTTGTTACGTTCTGGACAGGCATAGAGCGGGGATATAAAGCATTTAAATTTCAGACGGACAAGTATGCAAAAGATATAACCTGCCCGGTGTTGCTGCAATGGGGCAAATTGGATAAGCTGGTTTTAGAAAAAGAAACAACCAGAATCTTCGAAGCGATTCCGTCTGCTAATAAAAGATTAGTGGTTTATGAGAATTCCGATCATGAGTCCTTCCTGTACAAGGAACCACAGAAATGGCGAAGCGAAACAGAACAGTTTCTCTCTTCAAATACCCGCTGACATTATTTCTTAATAGTGACTTTGGTGCCTGCACCTGCGTAGCCGTAGAGTTCGATCACATCATCATTTTTCATAGAGATGCAGCCGAGTGTCCAGTTCTTATAACGGTCAATCACAAAATCCTCATGTGGCCAGGTACCGTGTATGCCGATACCTCCGCCGATGCTTGCATTGGCAGGTATCTCTCCTTTTTCTTTCCGTTTGTTGAATTTCTCTATATCGTCTTTGGTGGGATAGTCAAGCGACAAAAACCGGCACCACTTATCATGTACCCTTTTGGCAACAATCCTGAATTTCCCTTCCGGGGTGTTTTTATCGCCCTGCATTTTTTTGTCAGCAAGGCTGTTATTCCCAAATACAACCGGGTAGGTGGCATACCAGCCCTTATCGTCATACACATTCAGTTCATAGTCTGATTTGTCGATAACGATAGAGACAGAACCTATTGGTCCTTTACTGAAATTGTCAAAACGTTTGGTTGTTTTTACCCGCATAGGGCTGTGTAAACCTGTTGCCAGTAAACCGCTTCCCAGGAAAACAGCAAGGAGTACGAAAAGGCTCTTCATCTTTTGTATGTGTTTTCGGTAAGGCCAGATCAACTGCCCAGGTGGGAGCGAAGTTTATTCATGGCTAAAATCAGTAACCGTCCACATGGCAAACGTAATGCCATGTTATTTTATTTTTTTTTGTGGATAAGCTTGTCCGGTTAAAGAGGGGATTTTAACGGGATGTTTAGAAAAGATACGGCGGGTAAGTGCATTGTAAGTTTCCTTTTAAAACAAAAAACCCGGTTTCACTATTGAAACCGGGTTAAAAATTTATTTGAATCAATTACCAGTTGCTGAAACGGAAGCCAAAATTATAAGGCGTCATATCCAGTCCTTTTTCCCACATATTCTTCATGGCAAAGCTGCCATAGAGTTTTACCGGGCCAAGGGCCAGTTCTCCCACATAAGAGAGTTTGAATCTTTCCAGGTCAAAATCACTTTTTACTTTCTTTACATCGCCGCCTTCTTTGGTTTTATAGCGGGCAGAGTAAAGGTAGCCGCCGCTTATACCGCCACTGATGCCAAAACCATTCTTACGGTTAGGAGTGAAGTTGAAGTTAAGCATGATGGGAACGGTGAGATAATCTGCTGCCAGTTTCACTTTTTTGAACTCCGTTGTGCCCTGTGATATTAAAGTTGGGTTCTTGGCAAAAACGATCTTATCGTTTTCGAAAAAGTAGTTATTCAGTTCCAACCCCAAACCATATTTCAGGTTTACCACATGCTTCACCACATTCAGCTTTTGCATAAAGAACCATATATTCACATTCCTGGATTTACCTGCTCTCAACTTCAACTGATCTTCTCCAATACCGGGAGCTACAAAACCATTCAGGGTTGCTGCGGCATAATTGGATTCATCGTTCCAGTTAGAGAAACCAAGATCCATGATCCACCAGTTAGTGGAGATATTGGAAGGTTTGTCGCCCCGGCGGTTCCGCATCTTGTATTCTTTGTCACGGATAACTTCCCTGTCTTTACTGCCGGCTTTGCGGATGATCACCATGCCGCCGATACGGATCGTATCATCTGCCGGGGGGGTATTTTGTTTGCCGGTAGTGTCTGTTTGGGCAAATCCTGTTACAATTGTGCATAAGGCAATGCACAGGGTAAAGATCCTCTTCATGTTCTTCACTTTTTAATTAATTATGTTTTAAAAATTAGTTTGATAAACCCGTCATTTTTTCGAAAAGCTCAACATTACAATTGTTTGTCACCCTGAGCCTGTCGAAGGGGGCTATTTCAGCTTGATGGCAAAACCGCCGACCAGCAACCGGTTATCATCATCGGTGGGGTCAATATCGGTTCTTTTTTCGAAAGTCCGTGCTGCTTTCCGGAAAAGACCACGGAGCTTATTCTTCTTGCCATCATTCTGTACAAGTTCTTCCTGGTTATTATTGTAGGAAGCTTGTATGATGTTGGACGGAGGAGCAGGTTGATTTGTTACTGCCGGAATATTTTTTATCTCCATTTTTTCGTTAGGAGTATTCACTTTGGCTACCACCGGGTTCTCACCATTTACATAAGGATTATTATCAGGTGTTGGCAGGTTGTTGGTAGGTTTGTTATTATTATTAGCCATCACCGCTTCTTCCTTTTGTGCGGGTAAAGGATTGTTGATTGGGCTAATGATTTTTTGTGTTTGTTTATTTTCTTTTTCAGTCACACTGTTTTTTTGTGCATAAGCAGGAGCAACGGACTGTTTATCGTCTTTCCCGGTTGAGGATTCCGGGTTTGCCGGGGTAATGCTGTTGTTATTATCTGCCATCGCTTCCTTCACCGGCTGATCAACTTTATTATCTGCTGGTGTTGGTTGCTGTGTTCCCGGATTTTTAGCTACCGGTACATCATCAATTGATTTATTATTCATTACCAGCACAGCAGTGAGGCCCAATGCCAGGATCAATATCGCAGCAGCAGCCCTCCACCAGCGGATGGGCAATGAACGGACTTTTTCTTCTTTGCGGTATAATGACTCTTTGTTGGTAAATACAATCGTTTCAGGCTGCAGCCTGGTTTGCTGTAGCAATTCCAGATCTTTTTTTGCAGCCGGGTTGGTGCTCACCAGTTGCTCAACCATTTCCTTTTGCTCGGCGGTCAATTCATTATCTATATATAAAAGGAGTGATTCTTCGTAGCTGGCCGGAGTTTCGCCATTCACCTTCAGCAATTCTTCCTTGTTTTCAAAAACAATGTCATTGTCAGGGGTGAATTTGAACTGGGATAATAATTCCAGTTCTTCCTTCAGGTCAGGATGCAGTTGTACAAACTCTTCCACCATGCGGCGGTCTTCGCTGCCCAGTTCGTTGTCAACGTACAGCAGGAAAAACTCTTCGTAATTATGGCGGGTTATTTTCATTTGTCTTATGTCTGAGGTAAGAAGTCAGAAGGATGGCCATGTGTTCGGACCTCCGGCTTCATACTTCTTATTTTAAATTACATTTTCCATTTTCACCAAATACTCTTTCAGTTGCACCCTTGCCCTGTGCAGGTAAACCTTTACCTGGCTGGGGTTCAGGTTCATGATCTGTCCTATCTCTTCATAACTGTATCCTTCATAATCTTTCAGCAGCACCAGCGATTTTTGTGTTTCGCTCAGCCGGTTCAGCGCTTCATCCAATACTTTTTTCAGGTTGCTCACCGGTCTGTCTTCCACTCTTGTTTCTGCACTGAATTCTTCCCGCAATTGTATCCGCTTCACTTTTCGTATATGGTCTATCATCTGGTGGTAGGCCACGGTAAACAGGTATGATTTGCTTTTGGCCGCATCCACCTCATCCC
>CAZWIM010000005.1:0-58022 GCA_964634265.1 uncultured Chitinophaga sp.
TATTTTTTCTACAATTAAGAAATTAGCAATTGCTTCAATACAACAGCTAATTTCTCCGCATCCGGCAGCATCGCTTTTTCCAATCTCATATTCATTGGCACAGCCGGCAGGTTCAATGCCCCCAGTATTTCCACCGGAGCATCTAACCATTGGAAGCAATTTTTGGATATTCGGCCCGCCAGTGCTTCAGCAAAAGAATTGTTTTGTTGCTCTTCCGTCAGCACCAGGCATTTCCCATGAGCTTTTACTCTTTCGTACACCAATTCCTCATCAAGAGGAAACAAAGTACGCAGGTCTACCACTTCTATCTTCTGATTGAATTTTTTAGCAGCTGCCTTAGCCCAATATACTCCCATTCCATACGTAATGACCACGCAGCTTTCTCCATTGGCAATTTTATCAGCAGCTGCCTCCTTTACAATATTGGCTTTGCCAAAAGGAAGAATATAATCTGATGATGGTTCTGCTGTTTTGGCATCTTCGGTTCCCGGCACTTTACTCCAGTAAAGGCCCTTATGTTCCAGCATCACAACCGGGTTGGGATCATAATAAGCGGCTTTCATCAATCCTTTCATATCAGCTGCATTGGAAGGATAAGCTACTTTAATACCTTTTACAGACAAGACTGTTGTTTCCACACTGCCGCTATGATAAGGACCACCACCGCCATAAGCGCCAATGGGCACTCTCAATATCATTGATACAGGGAACTTACCACAAGTCAGGTAGGAACTTTTGGATACCTCTGTTACCAGCTGATTAAATCCGGGATAGATATAATCAGCAAATTGCACTTCCACTATTGGCTTTAATCCCACTGCACTCATGCCCACTGTTGAACCCACTACATAGGCTTCCTGGATAGCCGTATTAAATACCCGGTGATCGCCAAACTTTTCTCCCAATGTGGCTGCCTCCCGAAACACACCACCTAATCTTTTGCCAACATCCTGCCCGTATAATATTGCTTCCGGATGTTTTTCCATTATTTCCCTGATGGCAAATAATGCCGCATCAACCATGATCACTTTTTCTGCACCAACCGGGTTTCTTTCTCCTCTTTCTGCTGTTACTGGTGTTGGGGCAAATACATGTTGTTCCACCGAAAATGGATCTGGTTCCGGCGCATCCACCGCATTGGCAAATTCAGCAGCGATAAATGCAGCAGATTCTGACTCAATCTCTGACAATTGCTCCTCCGGTATACCTCTTGCCAGCAGTTTACCTCTTAATTTAGGTCCCGGATCATGTTGTATATGTTTTGTCCAATCTTCTTCTGTGCGATAAAACTCTTTTCTTACACCACTGGTATGATGTCCCAGCAATGGCACCTGTGCATGCACCAGGTAAGGCTTTCTTTCTCTTCTTACATAATCTGCTACTTCCTTCATTACGGCATAGGATGCCTCAAAATCGCTGCCATCCACCTGTATGCGGTTCATTCCTTTGAAACCGGCCGCAAACTCAAAAGCATTCATCGCCCTTGCTTCTCCTGCAGTTACACTGATACCCCAGTTATTATCCTGCACCAGGTAAATGATGGGCAATTGCTTTAATACAGCAAACTGGAATGCTTCACTTACTTCGCCTTCTGTAATGCTGGCATCACCCAATGAACAAATAACCACCGGCAACTCTCCGTTTTGACCGGTTTTTAATCGGCCTGCATCATGCCTCTCCAAATAATGAACACCCTGTGCCACACCGGTGGTTGGAATGGCCTGCATACCTGTGGCACTACTCTGGTGTATGATGGTTGGTTTATCTTCTCCGCGATAGTTAGGATGAGAATAATATTCCCGGCCACCGGTAAAAATATCATTGCCTTTGGCCAGTAATTGCAACATCAGTTCGTAAGGAGTGAACCCTAATCCCAGCAACAGACTTTCATCCCGGTAATAAGGACTTACAAAATCCTGGGGCTGTAACTGAAAAGCAGTGGCAAGTTGAATAGCTTCGTGGCCTCGGGAAGTAGAATGAACATACTTGCAAACAGAACGATTAGCCTCATAGGTTTCTGCCATCACTTTTGCCTGGCTCATAAGCCGGTAGGCCCTCAATAAGATAGTTATATCAATCATGTAACAGCAAGCAGGTAAGAAGCAAAAATAAGGGAAAGGTCATGGCTGTAAAAGCAAAAGCCACTCTATATTCAGAGTGGCTTTAACAGGTAGTATTGGTTTGTTATTTTACTTCCAGTGAAAACATGCTGTCATCTTCGATAAAGGCCTCCAGTTCATCACCCACCACTACTTCACCAACTCCGGCAGGTGTACCGGTAAAGATTACATCGCCGATATTAACGGAAAAGTAATTAGAAATATAAGCCACGATCTTATCAAAACTGTGGATCATATTGGATGAGTTTCCCTGTTGCACCAGCTCTTTGTTTTTATAAAGGCAAAAATTGATATCCTTTTTGTTTTTGATATTGGTGATGGGCACCCATTTACCAATAACGGCAGAATTGTCCCATGCCTTTGCTTTTTCCCAGGGCAATCCTTTTTCCTTCAGTTCATTTTGAATATCCCTTGCTGTAAAATCGATTCCAGCGGTGATAGCATCGTAATATTTACTGGCAAATTTCTCCTGAATATACTTCCCATTCTTACTGATACGCAAAACGAGTTCACACTCATAATGCAGTTCATTGGTAAATTCCGGGTAATAAAAGGGAGTATGTGGTTGCAGCATAGCGCTTTTAGGCTTCATGAAAATTACCGGTTCATCCGGCACCTCATTACCTAGCTCAGCAGCATGTGCTACATAATTTCGTCCAACGCAAAAAATCTTCATAAACAGGCAGAGTTTAAATTAAATACACCGGATAGGAACACTTCAACTGGTGGTTATCCCATGTATCAATTGGTAATCAATAAGTTTATTGGATTCTAAAACACTGGCCGTTAAAAAGGGAGTTGCAAAAAGTATGGCCGGGCAGCTAAAGTAAGTAATCCATCTGATTTCTCATAGCGAATAGACCTGATTATTTACCTGGTTCATGGCAGTGGTGATGCCCTGTGTGGCAAATATTTCAATGGCTTCTACAGCTTTAGTGATCTTCAGTTTCACCAGTGGCTCCTCTTCCTTATTCCATTTAGACAATACAAAATCAGCCTGGTGGCCTTTTGGATAGTTATTGCCAATCCCAAATCTCAGTTTGGGATAGTCAGTAGTGGCCAAAACCTCCTGTATACTTTTTAAACCGTTATGCCCGGCATCGCTACCTGAAGGCCGGATTCTTAGCTTCTCCAGGGGAAGGGCTATATCATCAACTATCACCAGTGTGTTTTCTAACGCAACTTTTTCTTTATCCATCCAATACTTTACTGCCTTTCCGCTAAGGTTCATATAAGTAGTCGGACAAATACAAACAAAGGATTTACCCTTCCATTTTACCTGGGCATGATAGGCCAGCCTGTCAGTTACGAATGCACCATTATGCTTTAGTACAAATGCATTCACCACATCAAAGCCGATGTTATGCCTTGTGTGGGCATACTCGTTCCCAATATTTCCCAAGCCAACAATCAGAAACTTCATAAATAAATTCAAATATCGGATTAACACAAGAAATAAGCCATGAAAAAACCCGTCAGGCAAAGCGAGACGGGTTTGATTATTTTTCTGAAAGAGATTACTTCTTCGCAGCAGGAGCAGCAGCGGGTGCAGCAGCAGCGGCAGGTGCAGCGCCGGCAGCAGGAGCAGCAGCTTCTTCCTGTTTCAGTTGTCTTGTCAGCACTACTGATGCGATAGGAATACGGGGAGAATTCAGAATTTCATAATGTTCTTCCTTCACATCTTCTACCCTGATATTTCCGTTAAGGTCCAGTTCATCAATAGGAACTTCAATCTGCGCTTTCAGGTACTTAGGATAGGTTTTCACTTTCAGTGACTTCATCTTAGTAACCAGCTTACCACCATCCTTTACACCTTTAGATGTTCCTACAAACTTCAGGGGAATGTCAGCGATAACTTTTTTGTCCTCAACCAGCTCCAGCAAGTCTACATGGATCAGTGAGTCATTTACTTTGTCAAACTGCAGGTCTTTCAGAATGGTTCTGTACGTTTTACCATCCAATACTACTTCAGCGATCTGGAAACTTGGTGTGTACACTAAATTTTTGAAAGCTGCAGCAGGAGCCTGGAAATTGATCTCCTGAGAGCCGCCATAAATTACACCAGGCACCAATTCCTGAGAGCGGAGTTGTCGGGTGGCGCTTTTGCCGAATCCGGTCCTCAGTTGTCCTTCGATTGTAATTGTTTTCATTTGTTATGTTGTTTTAGAATTTACTTGTCTTTACGCTGCGAATGAATAAAGAGACTGGTAATACTCTTGTTCTCATATGCATTGCGGATAGCTACTGCAAAAAGCTCAGAAACACTTACCACTTTGATCTTTGAACTTTCTTTTTTCAGCGGTATTGTATCACAAACCACCAGTTCTTCCAGCACACTGTTTTCGATATTCTCATATGCCTTACCGCTCAATACCGGGTGAGTGATCAATGCCCTTACGCTTCTTGCTCCCTTTTCTTTTAAAAGACCTGCACTTTTTGCCAGTGTGCCGCCAGTATCGCAAATGTCATCTATCAGTACCACATCCCTGTCGGTCACATCACCTATCACTACCATGCTGGCTATCTCATTTGCCCTTTTTCGGTGCTTATCGCAGATCACCATTTCAGCATTAAAGTAGCTGGCAATTTCCCTGATGCGGTTGGTTGCTCCTACGTCAGGGGCCGCAAAGGTAAGGTTTTCCAGCCTCAGATTTTCTATATATGGGATAAAAACTGCATGGCTATCCAGGTGATCAACCGGAATGTCAAAATAACCCTGAATTTGGGGTGCATGCAGGTCCATTGTAATCACCCTGTCAGCCCCGGCGGCTACTAACATATTGGCTACCAGCTTGCTGCCTATTGCCACCCTTGGTTTGTCTTTTCTATCCTGGCGGGCATATCCATAGTAAGGAATCACCGCAATGACTTTGTCTGCCGATGCTCTTCTGGCAGCATCGATCATCAGGAGCAGCTCCATCAGGTTGTCGGAGGGGGAAAAAGTGCTTTGAATAAGGAAAACATAGTCTCCCCTCACACTTTCCAGGAAAATGGGGCAGATCTCTCCATCGCTGAACCGCTGGATATTGACCTTTCCCAGCTTTGTACCGTAACGTTTACAGATTTGCTCGGCTAGCTTTTGCGAGCCGGTTCCGGAGAAAATTTTGGCATATTGCATGGCAGGAAAATGTGCGGCGAAGATATTATTCTCCACCCAATCACCACAGCCTGCCGGAAAAAATATTGACCGGGAACAGCCAATTACCGGGATGCCATCTCCATCGGGCTGCTCACCGGCTTTTCAACCGGGGTTTCCTGTTGCTGGCCCATTTTTGCCGGGCTGGCATTACAACTGTAAAAAAGAGTGGAGCAAATAAAAATAGAGAAAACAATGGCCACCACATATACCACAGCAAAGAAGAGTACGGGGTGAAGTGAACCCACAGGGCTAAATGTCTTGGTTTTCATATCTACCAGATTTTAGTGTTTTTCAAAGGGTGGATCCGTTTATTGGTGACTTGTTACAAATACCACTTTCAGGTATTGTCAGGCATAAAATTATTGGCTAACCTTGTTTCATGCAAGAGCACAAGTACTCAATTAAGCATTGGGCAAAAGACGACCGTCCCAGGGAAAAATTACTACTGAACGGTGCAGAAAATCTCAGCAATTCTGAATTACTGGCTATCCTGATTCATAATGGCAGCCGGGAAAAATCTGCCGTAGACCTTGCCAAAGAGGTTTTAAAGCTCGGAAAAGACAACCTGAGCGAATTGGGTCGTCTTTCTATAAAAGATCTGATGAAAATCAAAGGCATCGGCGAAGCCAAGGCCATTACTATTGCTGCTGCTCTGGAACTGGGGAGAAGAAGACAATCGGCCAATCCATTGCAAAAAACAATCATCAGCACCAGCCGGGACATAGCTGACTACCTGCAAGCCCGGTTAAAAGATTACCGGCATGAGGTATTTGCCGTTCTCTTCCTGAACAGGGCCAACAAAATCAACCATTTTGAAATAATCAGTGAAGGTGGTATCACAGGAACTGTTGCCGATCCAAGGGTTATTCTCCGAAAGGCTTTGGAAGAAGATGCTGTCAACATCATTCTCTGTCATAATCATCCCTCAGGCAGCCTGAAACCCAGCAGAGCAGATGAACAACTTACTTCCAAAATAAAAGAAGCAGCAAGATTACTGGATATTGCCGTAATCGATCACATTATTGTAAGTGAAACGGGGTATTACAGTTTTGCCGACGAAGGACTAATATAGTCGTTAGTCTTGAGTCGGTAGTCCTTAGTCCAAAGTAATAGTAAAAACCAAATATGGGAGATTATAGAACTTTACTTGCTTATGCCAAATCATTTGAACTTGCAATGCGCATCTGGCATATCTCAAAGAAATTTCCGCAGGAAGAGAGATATGGTCTGATTTCACAGATCAGGAACTCTTCCAGATCTGTTTGTGTCAATATTGTGGAGGCTTACAAGCGAAGAAGATATAAAGACTACTTTATATCTAAACTAAATGATTCAGAATCAGAAAATGCAGAAACCCAGGTGTGGATTGAATTTGCCTTTGCTTGTAATTATATTGACGATGTGCTGTACCAGGAGCTAAAAAGTCAAAATGATGAGATCGCTAAACTAATCCTATACATGATTAACAATCCCGATAAATTCAGATAATCACTAATGACTATTGACTAACGGCTATAAACTCTCTCTAAGCCTGCGCCGTCGGTCCGCCAAAATTGAATGGCATCTGGATTTCTTCCAGGTCCTTAATGGCACCGTTTACAGACTCATATTTCTGGATATTCTCCGTCAGGGCTTTCATCAGCCGCTTGGCATGTTGTGGTGTAAGAATGATCCTTGATTTTACTTTGCTCTTAGGCGTGCCCGGCATTACATTCACAAAATCAATTACAAATTCAGCATGTGAATGGGTAATTATGGCCAGGTTGGCATAAGCTCCCTCTGCAATTTCTTCGGATATTTCAATGTTCAGTTGGTTAGGGAGTGGTTGCTGATCGTTCATATTGTAGATTGTAAATTGAATTAATTATTCAGGGTGTTAAATACTTTAATAAGCGTTTCTTCCGGGTTCATTGAAAAGGAGTCCGAAGTAGCAATACCTGATACATCCTTAATGCTTTTGAATTCTTTGGTAACAAAACCGGGATTTGCTTTAAGCTTTTTGATGCCTTTTGATGTGTTGTCAGAATAATAATAATCGTAGGTCATATCAAACTGCCGCAATTCTGATTGTACATAATTAGTAGACACATAGCCCAGCTCCGATTTATATCTTTTATACAAAGAAAACCTGCCGCCGCTTACGATCTCCTGGTAGTAAAACTTGTCGGATGCCCCAATATGTGTGGCATAAAAAAACTTGATGGGTTTATTGATACCCAGTTCGATATTGTCGTTGATGATGAACGAATCAACTGTTCCGGGTTCTTTTATCAATGGCTTATCCGGGTTAGCAGAAGAATAAAACTCCACTTCCTGGTTATACGTATTGTAGCTGAGATAAATATTATACGCCTTTGCTTCCGGGCTGAATAAATTACCCTTATTCTTTTCTCCATACAGATAAGAAGTGCCCACTACCCTGAAATTGCCAATTACTTTATACACCCCATCACCGGTTCTTTCACGGATAAGCCTGTTATAATTAAGGGCATTATCCATATAGCCTGACTGAGCCATCGCTGCACCACTGATAAAAAGAAGAATAGACGAAATAATACTACGCATGGTAAGAATTTGTTTAAAGACGATTTAAATGCAAAATAGTTTATTGTTCGTTTAAAGAAATAAAAGCTTTGCTGAGTGCTTCTTCCGGGTTGGCGGTAAACATATCCGCAGTAATTACAGAAGAAAGATCTTTCACCTCTTTAAATTCTTTAATTACAGAAGGCGCATTAGCTTTTAATTTTTTCAGGCCCTTAGTGTCTTTGGCAGCATAATAGTACTCCACCTGCAGGTCAAACTGGCGCAACTCTGATTGAGCAAGATTAGTTCCAACATAACCCAAATCTGACTTGTACCTTTTGTAAACACTGTATTTGTTGCCTTTTACTATCTCCTGGTAGAAAAACTTATCCTTGCTGCCTAAAGCTGCTCCATAAATAAACCGGAGGTTCTTTGAAATACCCAGTTCTGTATTGCTATGGATTGTAAAGGAGTCCACCGTGCCGGGCTCTCTTACCAGCGGAGTGGCGGGGTTGGATGTAGAATAAAATTCAACTTCCTGGTTGTAGGTGTTATAGCTGACGAAAATATTATAAGCTTTAGCTTCCTGCGTAAACATATCCGCTTTGTGATGCTCACCGAAAAGATATTGTGAGCCCACCACTTTATAAGGGCCTATCAGCTTATAATTACCATCTGCGCTTTGTTGCTGAAGTAACTTATTGTGATTTAAAGCAGGATCTGTCCAGCCACGGCTATCAGGAGCCATACCGCCAAATTTTGTTGGACTCCCAGTCATAGAGCCGGAATTGGCCGACAATGAAACGGGATGTTGCAACTGCTGTGCATTTATATTTTGTAAGCCAGCTAAAAGAAGAGAGAGTAAAAAGAAGCCATTATTTTTTTTCATAGCACATACTTTCATCAAATGTACAAAACAGCCATGGCACTCTACACATATTGGCTTTTTTACCAATACTTTAAAAATCAAGGGCTGCCTTGCGGGCAGCCCTTGAGATAATCATACTACTCAAAAAATTATCTGGGTCCAAGATAACGAAGGGTATCAAAGAAAGCCCTACCACCTGGGTTGTTGTTATACCAGAAGTTTGCATATATGATCTTATCAATTGGATCATAACGACTACCGGCAGCTACAGTACAAGGAAACGTTGTTGCATACGGAGTAAAATCCCATGCTGTCATAACATTGGTATTCAAATCAAAGTAGAAGTTTGTACCGAAACTTCCATAATATCCGGAACCACCAGCAATTGGATGCGCAAAAAGATTAACTGCATTCCAGAACATACTTACGCTGTTAGGACCTGTTGTTATCATGCTTACGTTTTCATCGTATGGTGCTGAGTAATCAGGTGAAGTCCTGTTGTGATAACCCCTCAGGTTATAACGGCCATCATACTTGTTCTTGATGGTGAATTCGATCATCAGGTTCTTCAGGTTGCCAGCAATTACATAGTTCCCAGAAACAGCTGTGATTTTAACACCTACACCGTAAGACGAATTGGGATCCAGCATCAAAGTACTGGGTACATTGATAGCAATCTGTGCATTTCTGTCGCCGGCCGGGATTGTTACTGTTGTCCCCTGCAGACTAAATAATGAGTAGTTCATTATTTTTATCGCAGTACCATTAGCCGTATTATAGTCTTTAACGATTTGGGAATCAAGGGCCAATGTAACCTGTATATCTGATGGGGCGGTAATGCCTGCATTCAGATTGACGAACAGAATATCATTTACTGCCTGATTAGATCCAGACACATTCAGACCTACTGTATTCTTTTTGTTGGCTGCCAGTGGAAAACCGACACCAGGAGGTTGTGTATCCGGATCATTGATACCATACTCATTATTCTCAAAACCCTTGTCCTTCAGACAGCTGGTAAAAGCTACCGAAAGGGCAATGATTAAGGTGGTAGTTGAAAGTATTTTTTTCATATTCATAAATTTAAGAGTGTATGATGATTAGTTAATATCCCAGAATATTTTGGTATACCTGTCAATCGTACCCTGTGCACCAACATTCGCCGCATTATAGTTATACTCAGACTGTGGGTACAGATACCTAACAGGAATCTTGGTAGAAATGTTCTGTGGTGATACAGAAATCGGAGGTCCCGGGTCATAACCAACACCAGCTCCATATACAAACCTATCGGTAACAGAAGAAGCAGTTACCACCTCTTTGTATTCCAGCCTGCGGTAATCAGTCCATACTTCCAATGTGTTCAAACCATTCAGGGCAAACCATTTCTGAGATATAATCGTAAACAAACCACCCACAGGTTGTGTTCCTGCCGGATTTGCCGGGGCATTTGATACAGCAGTTACATCCACATCTGAATAGCCAGCATTACCGGAAATATAACCAGCAGCACTGCCTGCACCCATATATGTAAAGCTCTCCTGTATACCTGCATTAGTTAATGTTGTAACCGCAGCGGATCCACCAGGTATCCATCCTCTCCAGGCAGCTTCAGCCTGCAGGAAATAACTTTCTGCAGAAGACATGATCAACTGACCAGCCGTGTTTGTCTTATACAAACCGGGGCCGATGCCAGCCAGATTAGAAGAAGCATTGGCATTCACAGGAGGTAATCCATAAGCTACTCCAACATAACCGTTTGAACCAGCCTCATAAAAACGAGACCTGCGGGGATCAGCATTGTAGGAATAATAATCTATACCCCAGCTATTCGCCCTGTAATAAACGTTATTAGCAGTTTGTGCACCTGCTACCGTTCTGTAATATGTATTATAGAACGGATTAGGTTTGTCGGCCACATAACCTGGCTGGATAATGGCATTTTCACCAGCGCCAAGGTAACCAGCACCTTCTGTATTAATAATTCCGATCTCAGTGGTTTTGTTGATACCAGCAACTTTATACGCATGGATCAGCAAACGCAATTTCAGGGTGTTTGCAAACTTTCTCCATTTCAATTTATCACCATTAAACATAATGTCATTAGTGGCAATATTCTTATTTGCGTTTGTACTGGTTACGGTAGCATTCTTGATCTGGTCAATACCCAGGTCAATCTCACGAAGCAGGTCCTTATAGATATCCAGACCATTATCGTAAGCAGGTGTAGGGTTTCCGCCACCTTTCAATGCCTGGCTATAAGGAACATTACCGTACACATCCACCAGTATCTGGTAATTATGTGCCTTCATGATACGGGCAATACCCTCATAAAAGCCGGCACCTACCTGAGATGCTTTGTTGATCATGATCTGGTAATCGTAGTTATTGTCATAACATGCATTCCAGATACCATTTCCAAAACCGGTAGTGATCTCATATGTCTCCTCAATTACGTTAGGAGCATATGTACCAGAACGGGCCCAGTATCCCATCCAATTCTGAATAGGACCCCATTGTGTGGCAACGATGGTTCCTGTTGCATGAAGTGCCGCCGGTAATATTACATCATAAGTAACCGTACTATCTGTCGGCAGGTTTTGCGTTTGGTTGATGTTGAACTGGCTCTTGCGGCAGCTCGATCCCACAGCCACGATCAGCGCTGCAAGGGAAACACCATATATTAGTTTTTTCAGTTTCATATCTTGATTGAGTTTAGCAGGTTATAATGAGATGTTTATGCTGGCGCCGAAAATTCTTGTTGGCGGTGTATTATCCAAACCACTCACACCCTGTGCGTTTCCGGTAGTGTTAGAAAACTCAGGATCGGTCCACTCATTTGTTTTAGGAAGGAACATGAACAGGTTTCTTCCGCTCACTGTGATGTTTACACCTTTGATAGCATTCTTAGCGAAACCATACCATTTAGCCGGTACATTGTAGCTAAGACTCACCTCACGGATCTTCCAGAAATCACCACTTACCAGGTAGTTAGTATTGGCACTGGTGTTGATAGCCTGAGACCAGAAGTTATAACCACCCTGGGCAGTATATACATCAGTGTTGTCTACATATTTAGAACCATCCCAATAAGAAGAGTTCGGGAAGATGAAAGGCTGACGGCTGTTCTGGGCACTTCTTTTAGAGATACCAGAGAAGTCCATACCTGTACCGAGGTTACCAGTATAGATCTGGGCACCACCACGGTAGTCAGCAACTGCACTGAAGGTCAGGTCTTTCCAGCTTACGTTCAGGTTCAAACCAAGCAGGTGCTTAGGCTGAGTCTGACCGAAAGGCTTGATTGTTGGGTCAACAGTAGGATAACCAGTGTTTTTGTCAACAATTACACGACCCTGATCGTCACGAACATAGTCAGTCAACTGGAAAGTATAGGCTGGTTTACCTACGATAACGTAGTTACCATTACCGATACCTAACTGGTCAACACCTTCAATGATCTTAGTTACTTCATTAGACTGGTAAGTATAGTTTCCTTTGAAATCAATATTTACTTTACCCAGTTTAACCAGCGGAGTCAGTTTCAGATCGAACTCATAACCTTTGTTGGTAAATGATGCGGCGTTCAGCAGGGCACTGGTAAAACCAGTAGCACCAGAGTAAGCCACCTGTACGATCTGGTCTGTATTATCCTGTGTATAATAAGTACCCTCGATGCTGATACGGTTCTTCAATAAACCTAATTCAAAACCGATCTCGTTGTTCTTAACGAACTCAGGAGTATATCTTGGCAGACGCAGTACGTTGCCTGAAGTATAACCTACCAGTGAACCATAAGGGAAACCACCACCTAAACCGTAAGTATTCTCCAGTGACTGAACACCGAGGTTTACGTTACCGGTTTTAGAGATAGCACCACGCAGTTTCAGGTAAGAAACAGTTTTGCTGTTTTTCAAAGCAGGAATAGCTTCACTCAGAATCACTGATGCACTTACACCAGGATAGAAGAAGTTAGTTGCGTTGAAATCAAAATCCCAATAATATGCAAGACGGCTGTTGATATCATAGCTGGCAGTACCTTCCAGGAACGCCCAGTTATTATAACCAATAGAAACTTTACCGAAGTAACGGGCCAGTCTTGATTTCAGGTTTGATTCAGAAGCACCGGGCTCACCTTTACGACCGATGATATTAAACAAGGTCGGGAAAGCGAGGTTGTTGCTTGATACGTTGATGTTCTTGGTATTGTCTTCACGGAATGAAGTACCCAATAAAGCTTCAACTTTGAAATCACCGAATGATTTGCGGATAGTAGCAAAAAATTCAGAGTTGATACGGCTTGAGTTAGAGATACCGTCAGCAACCTGTGCTACGATATCACCAGACTGGGCAATTGACTTACCACTTGCTTTAGCGAAATCACTGTAGTTAAGGGCGCCGGCTGTGCTCTTTGCACTTCCGTTAGAGATAGTAGCACCTAACCTGTAAGTCAGGGTCATCCAGTTAGTAGCCTTATAGTTCAATTCAAAGTTTCCAAAGATATCTTCAGTTCTACCTACACTTCTGAAGTTGTCGATCATGAAGTAAGGGTTAGAATAGTAGTCGTTGAAATATCCGTTCGGGCTGGCCCAGAAATCATTTCTCCAGTCTTTGAAACGGGTTACAGGAATCTGCATCGGTGTGTTGATCAGGTTCCAGTA
The DNA here is from genome assembly GCA_964634265.1 of uncultured Chitinophaga sp. Lineage (GTDB taxonomy): Bacteria > Bacteroidota > Bacteroidia > Chitinophagales > Chitinophagaceae > JJ008. Next base: position 13,309 of record CAZWIM010000005.1, read on the forward strand.
TACAGTGTAGTCACGGCCGTTACCGAAGCTTGAACCTGCAGTAACATCGTAATTACCTTTAGTATAGTTAATGCTGTAAGAAGCTTTAAACTTGTTGTACTCTTTGTTTGCAGACATGTGAACAGAAACCCTGCGGTTTACATCCTTAGGCATGATACCCTGGATCAGTACATTCTGTACACTCAGGTAGAAATCACCGGTAGAGAATGAAACATCTGTCTGGTTAGTTAAACCAGTATTCCAGAATCTTAATTTCTCTTTTGGCAAAGCCCTGTACTCAGTCAGGTATTGAGAACCATCTGGGCCATCACGGCCAATCTGGCGCAGAGAACCATCGAACTCATCACCATAGCACTGGTTTTCAATCGGGTCATAAATACCATATCCAAAGGCGTTTACAGAAGAACCAGAACCAAACTGGGTTTGCAGTTTTGGCATATAAGATACTCTTTCAACCTGTACAGTGTGACCAACACTTACCTGCGGTTTAGTGCGGCTACCTTTTTTGGTAGTCACCACCAGGGCTCCGTTAGCTCCATCAGGACCGTAGATCGCAGTAGCTGAAGCTGACTTAAGGATGGTTACATCTGTGATGTCGTTAGGGTTGATTGAGTTCAGGTAACCCAGAGAGATGGGTACACCATCGAGGATCAGCATCGGCTGGTTGTTACCAGTCAATGAGCGGATACCACGAAGAGTGATCCTTGTATCTCCGAATACACCATTATTAACAGTCTGAACATTCAGACCGGAAACCTTACCAGTCAGACCGTTCTGCAGGTTAACAGCCTTGGCCTGAGTCAACTCAGTGGCTTTTACCTTAGAAACGGAATAACCCAATTCCTTGGGCTGGCGGGTTTGACCGAGGGCAGTTACAACCACCTCTGTGCCGGCAATAACAGTTCTTTGAACTTTAATATCAAGGGTGCTGCCTGTACCAACAGTAACCTCAGTTGACTCAAGACCTGCACCGGATACTACCAGTACATCGCCGGTCTTAGCCAAAATGCGGAATTGGCCGTTGTTGTCAGCAGCCACACCTGTACGAGTTCCTTTGATTCTAACAGATGCGCCGGGCAAAGCGTCGCCCTTTTCATCGGTCACGGTACCGGTAATCGTCCGGTTCTGACCAAATGCCAATGCTGTAAAAAGCATAAGCATCGTGAACAGTGATGCGATTTTTCTCATGTTAACGTTAATTTTTAGAATTTAAAAGCTTGATTATCAGGGAAAACCGTCAATTTCCAAAGGGTAAAGGTCATTAGTAAAGACACGAATGCTTTACAAAATGCTGCCGCAAGGTAAAAATTTTTTTAACAATTAGTTAAAAGGAGCAAAAAAATCTTAAAATCTGTTTTTGAGGCGATTATCTACAAAAAAAGGCGGGCCTGAAGCCTCAGCTCCGAACGACTGTTACCCTGAATTTCATCCAGGCCGGAACCGATACTTTGCTTGTCCGTATAGAGCGTCTGGGCCCAGCGTAGCCAAATTGTTAGTTTCCTGTTGAGGTCATAGTTCAGGTTTAGATAATAACGAAACCCTTTGTCGAAGAAAGCTGGTATAGAGTAGCTATATAAAACATCATTTTCATAAGCATATAACCTGGAATTGTAGCCATCCGTTTCAAAGTACTGCAACCGCAGGATACCAGAAAATGGTTTCATCATGGGCTTATAACCAATATCTGCAAAACCAAGAAAACCCTTTTCACTGTTAGTGCCCTTTTTGTCATACCATAACATTTCAACACGGCTCCTGAGAGTAAGGGCTGCACCCGGTTTAAAACTGACTTGTGTCCTCCAGTTTTGACGGGGAAGAAATACCAGGAAATTAGTTACGGTTGAATTATCAGACTGATTAGCTTGTTTTGATTCATACCGGAAGCGGCTGTATATCTCCGTTTGCTTGTTGGGTGTATAAGTTACCTGCGTTAAAAAATCTTTCCCGCTGCTGGGTGCATCTACCAGGTATTTAAGCCAGGGGAACTTAAAAACATCTGCATAGGTATCAATGCGCCAGCCTGTGGCAGGTCGTATTGTAGCGCCAATGTAAAAACCGGTTTCATTGGTGGGATAAGTGTTTTCTGTGAATGCATTGCCATTCACCGCCTGGTATCCGGCAGCAATTGTACGCTGAACCATTGAAATGTCCACTTTGGGATCAACACTTACTAATAACCCGTTAACAAAAGCCTTATCAAAATCTTTATCTGCAGCCGCCTCACCAAAAAAGTGAAGATTTTTGTAAGTATAACTATAATCAACACTGAAGTTGTACCAGTTATTTCCGCTTATTGCATAAAGGTTGTAAGGCTCATCTCTTTTTTGCACCGGTGAAGAAAATCTATAATACACCCCGTTTATACCTGCCTGCCAGCGATTATTTTTAAATGCAATATTCCCTCCGAATGTTGACTGCATCAGCTTATTCCTGTCGGCGAGTTCACTTTCTGTGCGATGATAGCCGGAAGTAAGAAAAGAGGAAATAAAGTCTTCATTGTTCACCGTATCTGCCACAAAGTTGGCACTGAGTTTTCGGACGGAAGCAAAAGCTGTAACCTCCATCTTCTTTTTCCGGATGGTGATACCGGCACCCCGGTGAAAATAAAATTCACCTGCAGAACTATACGGTCTTAATATGGCTGACTGCCGCTTCACTCCCATCACATCCACACTTTTTTTAAAAGCAAGGCTTTGCCAATGTATCAGCCCTTGCCCCATATTAACAGTAAAATCTCCCAATGCCAGGGATTGGATGGCACCGATCTTTCGGGCAAACAGATGAAAGGAATAAAAATCAAACCCTTTGCTTTGCCTGCCTTTGAAAAATTGTTCGCCTGCATCTTTATCTCCTGCAATGCCGAACTGCAATAAATTTTTATAATTGTAGCGATGGCGAAAGAAGACTCTTTGCGGGCTGCCCAGGTACTTCGTTCCGATTGTTGATTTATCGAAGCCCCGGGATCTTTCCAGCACCTGCGATACCCGCAGCAAAAAACTATGTTCGCCATCCTTAAATCTTTTCCCGGCTTCACCTATCAGCGATACCGGATCGGCAACAGTAATAAACGGAAGTATCTTTTTTATGGTTGATATATCCCAGGCCGGGACCGCCTGCAATTCATACACACTGATGAACTTTCCAAATAAATTGCGATAGCTGATAAGGCTGGCTATTTGCAGATCAGTGATTACCCGTATTTGTTTTAATACCTCTGCATCAGCCTGGTTAATATTTAAAGGGCTTTTTCTAAACAGTTCCATATCCTGCAACCAGGCATCATCTTCTGTTTCTCCCTGGTCAGCATCGGTTTGATTTTCGAGTTGTTGCTCCGTTGCCGGAGGAATTTCCTGGCAATAACCAGCAGTGCACTTACAAATACACATAACTGTAACGTATATAACAAACCAAATTTTCACTGCTGTTGTTTCTTTAGATCAAAAACTAACATCAGTCCCGGTGTAATACCAAGATGTGGATGGTAATTGCTGGTAATATCAATTCTCACTGCATTCAAACGGACCCCGACACCGGCCCATACAATTGATGCTGCCGAAGAAACGCCTGCCCTCACCTGCAGTTGCTCAATAAAACGATATTGAAACCCTGCATTGACATTTATGGGCTGATTCTCTTCTTTTTCAACTTCAGCAGTTAGCATAAATTTTTCAGAGGCATCATACCCTACACCAAAAGAATAAACCGACGGAAGTTTTTCCTGTTCTTTTCCAAACTTTCCGCCAACAGGATTATTCACCTGTATTCCTGCATGCAATTTGTCCGTGATATGCAAAATGCCCCCCAGTTCGAAACTTATTGCGGACGCATTACCATACCCGGCTATGCGGATACCATTGTAATTAAACTGGGCACCTATGTCCACTTTCTTTCCCAAATTTCGGGCATAGGCCAGGCCCAATTGGGTTTCATTGTAATCTGTAAAACCGGAGTAAGTTGCTTTGAGCCCAAAATTTCCCGAGTGAGTTGGAATCCCTGCCACCGCCATATAATTGTTAAGCTCATTAAGTATAAACCTTCTTTCTCCAAAAACACCGGCTGAAAAATTTTTTAAACCGGCCAATGATGCCTGGTTATTGATAAAGGAAAAAATATCGGTATGCACGGAACTATATGCGCCTAAACCAGTGTAAGATGATTGAAGGGGCTTTTGCAAAGTCTGTGCCTTGGTGGAAAATGACACACTAAGACATAGAATGACAATTCGAATGAATTTTCTCAATGGCGAATAAAGTTTACCGGAAGTTACCAACTTGAATTTTGGCAACAAAATAAAAGATGCTTTTCCGATTGAAGGCATAGCCACCCTTGTTACCTTTGCGGCATGCAAATTTTAGACGGGAAAAAAGCAGCACAAGCCATCAAAGATGAGCTGAAAATAGATGTAGCCCAGCTGGCTGCAGAAGGGAAAAAAATACCACACCTCGCCGCTATACTCGTTGGCAACAATGGGGCCAGTGAAACCTATGTCGGCGCCAAAGTAAAAGCCTGTGAGGAGGTAGGCTTCCGGTCCAGCCTGATAAGGCTCGATGAAAATATTACAGAAAACAAATTACTCGATGAGATCCGGCTGCTGAATACAGATCCTGATGTAGATGGAATATTGGTGCAATTACCGTTGCCCAAACACATAAGCGATGAAGAAGTGATCAATGCTATTGACCCCGATAAAGACGTAGATGGATTTCACCCGGTGAATGTGGGTTATATGCTGCAGGGGCTCCCGACTTTTGTTCCGGCTACGCCGCATGGCATCATGCTGCTGCTTCAGCATTACAAAATTGAAACTGCCGGTAAGCATGCTGTTGTAGTTGGGCGCAGCAATATTGTCGGCCGGCCTATGAGTGTTTTATTGAGCAGCAATACCAATCCCGGCAACTGCACGGTTACTATTTGCCATTCCAAAACAAAGAACATAAAAGAGTTTTGTTTACAGGCTGATATTATTGTAGCTGCGTTGGGTAAACCAGAATTTGTAACCGCAGATATGGTAAAGGAAGGCGCTGTGGTGATTGATGTGGGTATTACAAGAGTGGAAGACCCGACTAAGAAAAGCGGCTTCAAATTAAAAGGCGATGTGGCATTCGATACTGTAGCACCAAAATGTTCCTGGATAACACCTGTGCCCGGTGGAGTTGGCCCGATGACAATCGCCGCATTGATGAAAAACACCTATAAATCTTGTATGCTGAAAAACTAAATGGAAGAAATAAACGCAAATACTACCAGCACTGTTTCTCTTCCTGTAATGGAACATTTTTATACCCTCCAGGGTGAAGGCTATCACCAGGGTAAGGCAGCCTATTTTATCAGGCTGGGCGGTTGTGATGTAGGATGTGTATGGTGTGATGTGAAAGAAAGCTGGGATGCATCCAAACATCCGTTGATGAGCATTGAAGAATTAGTAGCCATTGTAAAAAAAACTCCGGCAGAAATAGTGGTGATAACCGGTGGCGAACCCCTGATGCATAACCTTGATGAATTGACAGATCAGTTACAGCAAGCTGGTCTAAAAACGAATATAGAAACCTCCGGCTCACATCAGCTTAGCGGCCTGTGGGACTGGATCTGCCTCTCTCCAAAAAAGTTCAAAGCGCCGCTGGAACCAATACTTCACCTTGCCAATGAACTGAAAATAATCATCTACCATAAATCAGATTTTGAATGGGCGGAAAAATATGCAGCGCTTGTTGCACCTCATTGCAAATTATACCTGCAGCCTGAGTGGGAAAAATCAGCCGAAATGACACCGGCCATCATCAACTATATCCTTGATAACCCGCAATGGGAGTTATCACTGCAAATTCACAAGTATATTAATGTGCCTTAAGCAACGTTTGGTTTAACAATTTCTTCCTTTGAAAGGAATAAATTCTTTTTAGCTTCGTTATCCGCAAATACAAATCCATTCGATGAAGAAACTGTTGCTATTCCTGTCCTTATTTTCAGTCCTGGCAATTGCAGCCCAACCTTATGATCCATCAAAGATTAACAAGAAAGCTGTTGGCTATTACAACCAGGCACAGGAAAGGGCCGTTGAAGAAAATTATATCAGTGCGGCAGGCCTGCTGCAAAAAGCTATTGAAACAGATAAGAATTATGTAGATGCCTGGCTGGCGCTGGGCTCTGTTTACGGCATTTTAAAAAACTATAAAAGCAGCACTGCCAGTTTTGAAAAAGCTTTCTCCATTGATACTAATTATACGATAGATTACAAATACACCTACTCTATTCATTTAGCCGGTTTGGGTGAATTTGAAAAAGCCCTTGCAGCTATTGAAGAATATTTACAAAAGAGGGCACCTAAAAATCCATCCGTTTTTGAAAAAGTGGACAAGTATAGAAAATCATTTCGCTTTGCTGTGGAATATGAAAAAAATAACCCGGAAAAAAATTATGTATTTGCCCCGCAAAATGCAGGGCTTGGTGTAAACAGTCCGGAAAATGAATACTGGCCGGCATTGAGCTTTGACGGAAAAGAATTGATCTTCACCCGGCGACTGCAAAATATCAATGAAGATTTTTACTATAGCAAAACAAACGCTGACCAATGGTCATTTGCAAAACCGTTGGAGGGAAATGTGAATACAGCACAAAGCGAAGCTGCACAAAAAATTTCAGCAGATGGTGAGTGGATGGTCTTTACTGCCAATAACCGCAGGGACGGATATGGTAATTATGATCTTTATATTTCGTACAAAACTCCGCTTGGCTGGGGCACCGCAGAAAACCTGGGAGCGACCGTTAATTCTGAGCAGTGGGACTCACAACCCTGCCTGTCGCCGGATAAAAAAAATCTCTATTTCGCCAGCCGCCGTTTTGGCGGGTTTGGTGGTATTGATATTTATGTATGCCGCTTATTGCCGAATGGCCGGTGGAGTGAACCGGAAAACCTGGGTGCCGGCATCAATACTGCTGGCGATGATCAATGCCCTTTTATTCATGCCGATAACCAAACGCTATACTTCACTTCCAATGGCTGGCAAGGATATGGTGGCAATGATTTATTTGTTGCAAAAAAAGGATATGGTGGCAACTGGAGCAAGCCGTTGAATCTTGGCTACCCCATCAATACGATTGATGATGAGGGAACATTATTTATCACTGCCGATGGCAAAACAGCTTATTATGCCAGCGACAGAACTGATTCAAAAGGCGGATTGGATATTTACAGTTTTGAATTAAGACAGGATATAAGGCCTGTAAAGACTTTGTGGGTAAAAGGAACAGTAACAGATAAAAAGACCGGGGCCGGTTTGGCTTCACAGGTTGAACTGATTGACCTTGCAACAAAGCAAACGATCAACCAGGTAGCAACGGATAAATCCGGAAACTACTTCATGACCTTGCCCGTAGGAAAAGATTATGCATTTAGCGTAAATCAAAAGGGCTACTTGTTTTATTCTGACAACTTCCTGATAGCAGGTCTTTCACCGGACTCTACTTATGAAAAGAATATTGCTTTGCAACCAATAGAAGTAAATGCAAGCATCATTTTGAAAAATGTATTCTTCGATGTCAACAAATTTGATCTGAAACCTGAATCGCAGGTAGAACTGGATAAACTAGTTCAGCTTTTGCAGGAAAATCCTTCTTTAAAAATCGAGATCAGCGGTCATACCGATAATGTGGGCAAGCCTGTTGATAATCTTACGCTGAGCAACAACCGGGCAAAATCAGTTGTCACCTATCTTTTGAGTAAAAACATTCCTGCTGCAAGATTAGTTGCAAAAGGTTATGGCGAAACAAAACCAGTCGCCGATAATAAAACGGATGAAGGCAGAGCACTTAACCGGCGTACAGAAATGAAAGTAATCAGTCAGTAGTATTCAGCTGTTCGGCCTATATTTGAAAGCTGTGACTGAAACCATGAAACCTGACCTGCTTTACCAGATTGCCTTATCACTGGTACCTAATATTGGACCGGTACAAGCCAAGATATTATTGCAGCATTGCGAAGCAGAAGAGATCTTTCACGCCAAGAAATCGTTCCTGGAAAACATTGAAGGGATTGGCCCGGTTCGGGCAGCATCCATTACTTCATTCAGGGATTTCAGTATTGCTGAAGAAGAAATAAAATTCATTGAGAAATACAAGATCAAACCGCTTTTTATTTCCGATCCCGGTTATCCGCAGCGTTTATTGAATTGTTATGATTCTCCGACGATCATATATTATAAAGGCGATGCAGACCTGAATGCTTCAAAAATCATAGCTATCATTGGCACCCGCAGCCATACAGAGTATGCAAGGCAGGTAACTGAAAAATTAGTAAAAGAACTGGCAGAAGAAAATGTTACTATCGTCAGCGGCTTAGCTTACGGTGTTGATGCCATTGCACACAAGTCTGCTTTAAAGAATAATCTTCCCACGGTTGGCGTACTGGCACATGGCCTGGACCAGGTGTACCCGCCCGATCATACCGGCCTGGCAAAGGACATGATAAAAAGTGGCGGGGGATTATTGACAGAATTCAGGAGCAATACAAAACCAGACAAACATAATTTTCCAACCCGGAACCGTATTGTAGCCGGTATGAGCGATGCTACCATCGTTATTGAGACAGGCATTAAAGGCGGCAGTATGATCACTGCCGAAATGGCCAACAGTTACAACAAAGATGTTTTTGCCATCCCGGGTAAAATAACCGACAATAAAAGCGCCGGCTGTAATTACCTGATCAAAAACAATAAAGCCATCTTATTAACTGACACGGCTGAGCTATTGCAACTGATGGGCTGGCAGCAGGATAAGAAAAAGAAGGAAAAGAAAGTTCAGCGTGAAATTTTTATTGAACTCACAAAAGATGAAAGAACAATCGTTGATATATTAAAAGAGAAAGACAGTGTGCATATTGACGAAATCAATATCAGGAGTGGTATCAGCAGCAGCGCCATAGCTGCTGCTATCCTTAGCTTAGAATTACAAAATGTGATACTATCTTTACCGGGTAAATTATACAGGCTTGCTTAAAACATAGCAAGACAAAACAGCTGACCTGGCCATGAAAATATTAGTGAGAAAGAAATTAACAACACTGCTGATTTTACTAACCTTAAAGGTTACTATTGCTCATGCCCAGCCCTGCACTACATTAGGACAAACTCCTTCCACCGCTTTTCCGGTTTGTGGTACCACCACTTTTACCCAGCTTACCGTACCTCTTTGCAGCACTACCAGCTTATATGTTCCGGGTTGTACTGGCGATGGCGCCAATTATGAAAATAAAAACCCATTCTTCTACAAATTCACCTGCTACGTTGGAGGTACATTAGGCTTTATTATTACGCCGCTGGCCGCTAATGAAGATTACGACTGGCAGTTGTACGATATCACCGGTAAAAACCCCGACGCCATCTTCACTGACAGAACAATTATTGTGACAGGTAACTGGTCAGGCTCTTATGGCCCAACCGGCGCTTCGGCTTCTGGTGTCAACTTTATACAGTGTGCATCTGTACCCGGTGATAATCTGCCCACATTTGCACAAATGCCGGTACTGATTCAGGGACATGAGTATATATTAATGATCAGCCATTATACAGATACGCAAAGTGGCTATACGCTTTCGTTCGGTGGCGGTACTGCCGTTATTACCGACCCGAAAGTACCAGATATGCTCAGTGCCAAACCAGATTGTGACGGCAGATCTATTACATTTAAGCTGAATAAAAAATTTCGTTGTAATTCATTGACGGCATCAGGTAGTGAGTTTAGTTTATTGCCGGCTGCAACAACTGTAACAGCTGCTGCAACCACCACTTGTTCTGCCGGTTTCGATTTTGAAGAAGTAACCATTACATTGGCTGCTGCCTTACCCAATGGCACATATGACCTGGTGATCAATAACGGAACTGATGCGAACACCTTGCTTGATCTTTGCGGAACAGGTATAGCAGCGGGTAACAAAGTCAGCTTTACCTATGCAGCGCCACAGCCCATTTTCGCAGACAGCATTGGCAAAGTGCCCTGTACTTCTGATTCAGTAAAAGTCTATTTCCCAAAAAAAATCAGTTGTGCCAGCATTGCACCCAATGGCAGTGATTTTAGTGTAACAGGCCCGACACCTGTTTCTGTTGTCAGCGCTTCAGGTAATTGTGTAAATGGCAAAACGGATTATGTGGTGGTAAAATTTGCTACCCCTATTTATACAAGAGGAGCATATACACTGAACCTGAAAGCCGGGAATGACGGTACCGTATTAATTGATGAATGCGGACAGGAAACACCTGTGCAATCACTTCCTTTTAATACAGCTGATACGGTTAACGCTGAATTTAACTTCACTTCAAGGTTTGGTTGCCAGCGGGATACACTGACCTTTTCGCATAACGGCGCCCATGATGTAAACTTCTGGAGCTGGAATTTTAACAGCGACCCGCCGGTATTATCTCAAACGCATACCATCATCTTCCCTTCTTTCAGTACTAATAATGTACAATTAATTGTAAGCAATGGTACCTGCACTGACACTGCATCCACAACAATTGTCCTTGACAATGAAGTGAAGGCAGATTTTACTATGGATTCCTTTATTTGCCCGGAAGACAAACTAACTGTTGTGAACACCAGCCGCGGTACTGTGGATGAATGGAGATGGAATTTTGATGTGATTGCTACCAGCACACTGAAGGATCCGCTGCCGGTTCAATTCCCTACACTAAACCGGGAAGCCTATTACACCGTAAAACTGGTAGCAACAAATAACAGCCTTCGCTGTGCAGACAGTATTAAAAAAACACTGACGGTGCTTGATCATTGCCGCATTGCTGTACCAACCGCTTTTACTCCCAACAATGATGGCCGTAATGATTTCTTCTGGCCGCACAATGCATTGAAAGCTGACAATCTTGAGTTCAGGGTTTACAACCGCTGGGGCCAATTGGTTTTCCAAAGCCAGAACTGGCGGGATAAATGGGATGGTACACTGAAAGGGCAGCCACAGCCGGCAGGGGTGTATGTATGGATGCTACGGTATGTACACCGGGAAACAAAAAAGGAAGTATTCGAAAAAGGAACGGTCATGTTAATCCGTTAAGGTCTCTCTCAAAAAATCATTTTTATCATTTGACTCAGCGGTCTATCTTTGCACATGGCAACAAGAAATTATTCCCCCGCTGCTAGTAAATCCCAACTTTTTTTTGGTGAAGGACTGACCTTCGATGATGTATTACTGATGCCCGGCTACAGCCAGGTATTGCCCCGTGATGTAAGCATCAAAACCAAGTTAACTAACAACATCACTCTCAATGTTCCGCTGCTTTCTGCGGCGATGGATACCGTAACAGAAGCCTCGCTGGCCACTGCATTAGCAAGAGAAGGAGGCCTCGGCATCCTGCACAAAAACATGAGCATAGAAAAGCAGGCCGAACAGGTACGTAAAGTAAAAAGGAGTGAAAGTGGTCTCATCATCGACCCGGTAACATTGCAGGCCGATGCCACTATCGGTGATGCATTACGGCTAATGCGGGAGAATAAGATTGGCGGTATTCCCATTATTGATAAAACTGGTAAACTGGTGGGCATCCTTACCAACCGTGACCTTCGCTTCGAAGACGACCCGAAGAGAAAAGTAAGCGAAGTGATGACCAAGGAAAATCTTTACACCGCACCGGAAGGCACCGACCTCAAAAAGGCAGAACAGCTTTTCAAGAAAACAAAAGTTGAGAAGCTTCCTATTGTAAATAAGCAGGGAAAATTAACCGGTCTTTTTACTTACAGTGATATACTAAAACTGAAAAGCCACCCCAATGCTGTTAAGGATTCTTTTGGCCGTTTGCTCGTTGGTGCCGGTGTGGGAATTACCAAAGACCTGCTGGACCGTGTTGCCGCATTGCAAAGTGTAGGGGTGGATATCATTGCGCTTGATAGTGCACATGGCCACAGCAAGGGAGTAATCACTGCGCTAAAAAGTGTGAAGAAGAGTTTCAAAAACATGGAAGTGATTGCAGGCAACATAGGTACTGCTGCCGGTGCAAAAGCATTGGCCGAAGCCGGTGCTGATGCGGTAAAAGTTGGTATTGGTCCGGGCTCTATTTGTACTACCAGAATTGTGGCAGGCGCCGGTGTACCTCAGTTGACAGCAGTGATGGAGGCCGCATCTGTATTGAAACCTAAAAACATTCCGTTGATAGCCGATGGTGGTATCCGCTATACCGGCGATATGGTAAAAGCATTGGCTGCGGGAGCCAACTGTGTAATGATGGGAAGCATTTTTGCCGGTACAGAAGAAAGTCCGGGAGAAACTATTATCTACGAAGGAAGAAAATTCAAAGAGTACCGCGGTATGGGTTCATTGGGTGCTATGGCCACCGGAAGCAGCGACCGCTATTTCCAGGATGTGGAAGACGATGTAAAGAAATTTGTGCCAGAAGGCATTGAAGGCCGTGTTGCCTATAAAGGATTATTGAAAGAAGTCGTTTACCAGTTTACCGGTGGCTTAAGGGCCGGTATGGGCTACTGTGGCGCTGCTACTATTGAAGAATTACAAAAAGCCACTTTTGTAAAAATCACCAATGCAGGTATGCGGGAAAGCCATGCACATGATGTGGAGATAACAAGAGAAGCGCCGAATTATAGCAGGAAGTAACGGTAGTTGATTAGTCAATTGGTTAATTAGTTTCCTGATAATCCCTGATGAACTAATTAACCAATTGACTTTTTTCCTACTCCTCCATCACTTCAAAAACAATTACCTGTTTTCTGTAGGCCTTTACTTTATGGCCATTTTGAATAGCAGGCTCCCATTTAGCAGCTTTTTGTAACACCCTCACTGCTTCATCTTCCATACCGTAACCATGATCGGTGAGCGGAGTGATCTCACTTACGTTGCCTTCTTTATCCACCACAAATCTTATCACTACAGAATAACGTCCTGCGGGAGCACTGTTGTTCAGCGGCACATTGGCATCCAAATTTCTTTCGAGGAATCTTACCCAGTTCCCATTGAATTTTGCATCCACTTCTACGATTGATAATGGCTCGTCACTTTCTTTTTTTAGCGGCTGATCAATGATGCCTGCATTACCCGTGGTAATTGGTGCTTGATTCTGTACGGTTCCGTCAAAATCAGTTCCCTCCCTTCTTTCTGTGTCGGGTATAGCATCGGCCAAATCATCAACAGAAGCAGGCGGATTAACCTGTTCATCATCGGGTACAATGTTTATATCTGTGAATGGCTCTGTTTTCACCTGCGTTTGCTCCGGCGCTGGTTCGGGTTCTGGCTCAGGTTCAGGTTCATTTGTTTGGGGAACACTGGTGAGTTCCACCACCGTTTTCATTTTGTACTGCTTTACTTTCTTGCTGGTATTATTGGTCAGTAACGTAGCTGCAACAGCAAGGATGACTAAAAGAAGCGTAAGGAATAATGAAAAGAAGATTCTCCTGGAATAGGTTCTTCTTAATTCATAAGCGCCGTAAGCTTTGTTACGGCCGTCAAAGATCAGGTCTATCAGCGGTGCTGATAAAATAGCTTTGGTTTGCATGGCTTATACTTTTGGAATAAGACACAACAGCGTTTTGTTTCCATAAAACTTTATTTTAGCTTATAGATGATAGCATATGGCTTATGGCAAATAGTTTATGGCAGATGATTGATGGCGTATGGATCATGGCATATAGATCATAGCAGGCAGAAATAATTATTTCAAAAACTTAAATAAAATTTTAATGGCATTTAGGTTTGAGCAGTTGAAAGTTTTTCAATCTGCTGCTGAATTGGCTAATAAGATTGATGCACTGACGGAAAAATTTCTCAAAAAAGAAATGTTCAGCCTTAGCTCACAGGCAAAAAGAGCGGCTGACTCTGTGGTATTAAATATTGCTGAAGGAAGCATCGGGCAAAGCAAACCTGAATTCAAAAGATTCCTTGGAATAGCGCTTCGCTCAGGCGTAGAAGTTGTCGCCTGTCTTTATCTTGCATTTACAAGAAAATACATCAGTGAAGAGGAATACAGAAAACTGTACAATGAATATGAACTTTTATGCAAGATGATAACAAAACTTCGTGATACGATCTAAAAACCATGATCCATACGCCATGAACTATACGCTATGAACCAAAAACTATGAATAAATACACCAACTTATTACTTGCCCTTGCAAGCGGCCTTCTCTTATTCGCCGCCTGGCCTGTTTCTCCATTAACCTTGCTGATCTTCTTTGCTTTTATTCCCTTATTGTGGCTGGAAGAAAGAATCAGCAGCCGGAAAAAATTCTTTGGTCTCACTTACATCACCATGTTCATATGGAATGTAGCCACCACCTGGTGGATATGGAATGCGTCTGCCCCGGGTGCTGTCAGCGCCTTTCTGGCCAACAGCCTGCTGATGTGTTTTCCCTGGCTGGGATTTAAAATAGTGAAAAGAAGAATGGGCGAACGATGGGGTTATCTCTCCCTCATCGCTTTCTGGATGTGTTTTGAATATATCCACTTACAGGACTGGGGACTTAGCTGGCCCTGGCTCACCTTAGGCAATGCATTTGCGACCAAAACAGAATGGGTACAGTGGTATGAATACACCGGTACCAGCGGTGGCTCATTATGGGTGCTTGCTGTTAATATTCTTTTGTTCCTCCACCTTAAGAAAAATATGCTGAGAAACGTAACTAAAGATTATCGTTTCCTGATTCCGGCAGCACTCTTGCTGGTATTGCCTATCCTCGTTTCTAAAATAACCACCTTCAGATTAGAGAAAGGAAATCAAACTAACCAGAATATTGTGGTGGTGCAGCCGAATATTGATCCTTATGAAAAAGTGTCAATCGAAGCCGGTTCCTTTGAAGCGCAATTGCAAAAGCTGATCAGTACAACCGAAAAAGCTGCTGACAATAATACTGCTCTCATCGTTTGGCCGGAAACAGCATTGTACATGATGACAAGAATGGATGAAGCTAACCTCAAAGGCAATTTCTTTTTGAATCCGCTCTGGGACTTTCTGAAGAAATTTCCCAAAGCATCTTTATTTACCGGTATAGAAAGCTACCGGCAGTTCAGTGAGAAGACAAAATATTCAGAAGAATACAATGGTTTTCATTACGAATCTTACAACGGCTCCGTTTTATTAGACAGCAATGGCGCTAATGGTTTTTATCATAAATCCATGCTGGTACCCGGTGTTGAAACCTTGCCGTGGTTTTTGAAATTCCTTAGCAAATGGTTCGACAAATTTGGTGGTACCACGGCTGGTTATGCCAAACAGGATCATCGTACTGTGATTGAAGAAAAGAATGGGTATAAAATTGCGCCGGCCATTTGTTATGAAAGCATTTATGGCGAATTTATGAGCCGCTACATCCGTAATGGCGCCAATCTTATTTGCATCATCACCAACGACGGCTGGTGGAAGAAGACACCCGGACACAAACAGCACATGAGTTATGCCCGGTTAAGGGCTATTGAAACCCGAACATGGGTGGCCCGCAGCGCCAACACCGGCATCAGTTGTTTTATTGATCCTAAAGGAAAAGTAATTAATCCACAACCTTACAATACCAACGCAGCTATCAAGTATACTATTAGTGCCACAGAAAATAAATCAAATACATTCTTTGTGCGATTTGGTGATGTATTGTCTAAAATGATGATTGGTATAAGCATACTCCTGATTGCCACAACTATATACTATAAGATCAGAAAGAAAACAATCAAGTGAACATGGAAAAAGTAATTTCATTTCAGCACAAAGAGATCTTTTACCGTGTCATTGGCACCGGTAAGCCGGTTGTATTGGTGCATGGTTTTGGAGAGGACGGAGATATCTGGCATAACCAGGTGAAATTCCTCCAGGAAAAATTCAAACTCATCATCCCTGATCTTCCCGGTAGTGGCCGTTCAGCAATAATTGATGATATGAGTATGGAAGGAATGGCGGAAGTAATAATTGCCATCATGAAAGCTGAACATTGTATTTCATGCCCTGTTATTGGCCATAGCATGGGCGGTTATATTACATTGGCACTTGCTGAAAAACATCCTGAAACTTTGTCCGCATTTGGTCTTTTTCACTCTTCTGCTTTTGCAGACAGTGACGAAAAGAAAGCCAACCGGCAAAAAGGTATTGCTTTTATTCAGCAACATGGCGCCGGAGAATTTCTGAAAACGGTAACCCCGAACCTCTTTGCCCCGGAATCAAAAGATAAAATACCAGAAGTAATTAAAGATTTATTGGAGCAGGGAAACAACTTTACGCCCCAATCACTCGTTTCTTATTACCAGGCTATGATGCAGCGACCCGACCGGACTGATGTGTTACGCAAAGCAACTGTGCCTGTGTTATTTATCATGGGAAAATACGATAATGCGGTGCCCATGGAAGACAGCCTGAAACAATGTCATCTGCCTGAAAAATCGTACATTCACATTCTTGCCCAATCGGGTCATATGGGCATGCTGGAAGAAGCTGACAGATGTAACCTGATACTGGAAGAATTTTTGCTGGAAACTTAAAAATCAACACCAGCCGATCCTATTCATGAAACGCTACGTTATAGCCATATTTGTTTTCCTTTTTTTATCTGATCCTTCTTTTGCTGCTCATATCAAAGGAGGTTTTTTTACTTATCAATATCTTGGTCCGGGCTCAGCAGGTAATGCCCGCTACAGGATCACCCTTACGGTTTATATGATCTGTAATCCCTCTGCAGGTCAGTTATCTAACCCTATTAATTTTTCCATTTTTAATGGCGGCAACTTTCAATTTTTACAAAATGTAAGTGTGCCCATAACTGATCAGTATAATCTGAATAAAGTATATGATGAACCCTGTATAACTGGTAATGAAACGGGATGTTATTATACGATAGTTGTTTATGATCTGCCCTCTATTGAATTGCCAATTACTCCCAGCGGTTATATTATTTCATATCAGAGATGCTGCAGAATAGCCGGTATAAATAATGTGTCTAATAGCGGTGCAGTTGGTAATACTTTTTCGATAGCAATACCGGGTACCTCAGTAGCTCCGGGTGCCGAAACTAACAGCAGTCCGGCTTTCCAGGTGAATGATACAGCTATTGTTTGTCGCAATAGTTATTTCCAGTTCTCCTTCCAGGCCTCAGATATCAATGGTGATTCACTGGCCTATGAGTTTTGTGATGCCTTTGAAGGAGGTAGTCAGGGTAACCCATCACCTACTACCGCTTCTTCGCCACCTTATACAGCTATTCCATATTCATCACCTTTTTCCGGAACACAGCCATTAGGACCACTGGTTTCAATAAATCCTGAAACAGGATTAATAAGCGGAACAGCTCCCGATATTGTGGGTGAATTTGTGATTTGTGTTTGTGTAAAAGAATACAGAAATGGGGTTCTGCTTGGAGTAACCAGGAAAGAATTACACATAAGGATCGGCGATTGTAACCCCCTTCGGGCATTATTGAATCCAAGGCCGACAACTTGTGATGGATTTACATTGAATTTTAGTAATGATGCTATAGGAAACCCTCCCGAGACAGAATATCTATGGACTTTTGGAGAGCCTTCTGCCGGAGCATTAGATACATCCACTATCGCAACTCCAACACATACTTATGCAGATACCGGGGTATATGTTGTCAAATTAAGAGTTGCACTACCTGGGGGGTTATGTTCAGACAGTACAAGTTTCCAGGTTAGGGTGTTTCCCGGTTTCTTCCCCGGTTTTATATATAACGGAAGTTGTTTTACCAATCCTTACCAGTTTACAGATACTACTAATACCCGTTATGGTGTGGTAGATAGCTGGCGATGGGATTTTGGCGATGGGACTACACTGGCAGATACATCAAGAAACAGGAACCCGCAATACACTTATCCCAGTCCGGGTACGAGGGATGTACGGCTGATCGTCACCAACAGCAAGGGTTGTATTGATACCGCCATTGTGACCATTAATGTATTGGACAAGCCCTTGATCAACCTTGCATTCAAGGACACATTGATTTGTGTGCCCGATGCCGTTACACTTAGTGCCAGCGGAACTGGTACTTTCAACTGGACACCGTTGACGAATATCACTAACCCCAATACACCCAATCCAACGGTTAACCCAACTGCGGATACCTGGTATGTGGCCAACCTGAACGACAATGGTTGTGTCAATAAAGATTCCGTACATGTCAGGGTAATTTCGGGTGTATCACTAACGGTCATGCCCGACACGACTATTTGTTTAACAGACGGCGTAATGCTGAATGCGGCGACTAATGGTTTAAACTTTAGCTGGACACCGGCAGCCACACTGAATAATCCGAATATTCTTAACCCGATAGCCACACCCACTGCTGTATCAACTATTTATCAGCTTACCGCCTCCGTGGGAAGTTGTTCTGCTACCGATTTTGTAGTAATAAATACTGATCCCTATCCTGTTGCCAATGCTGGTTCACCGCAGGTAATTTGTTACAATACTTCAACACAACTTAGCGGTGCACACAATGGCACAAGGTTCACCTGGACACCGGCCAATTATTTGAATAATCCCAATATATTAAACCCTATAGCTTCACCACCCCGAACAACAAGTTTTATCCTTACATCCTGGGATGATACACCGGGCTGTCCAAAACCCGGATTTGACACTGTGGTTATTACGGTGCAGCCCAAAGTGAGGGCATTTGCAGGCAGGGATACCACCGTTATTGTAGGACAGCCATTACAATTATCTGGTTCGGGTGGTGTGAGGTATTTGTGGACTCCTAACACTGGTTTGAACAATCCCAATATCGCTAACCCGGTTGCTGTATATGGTCCTGAAACAGATACTGTCAGGTATAAACTTACTGTTTGGGATGATGCAAATTGCCCGGATTCTGCATTTGTAACAGTGACCGTCTTTAAAACAAATCCTTACGTTTTTGTTCCCACAGCTTTTACTCCTAATAACGATGGACGAAATGATGTAATCCGTCCTATAGCGGTGGGCATTGAACGGATCAACTACTTCAGCATTTACAACCGCTGGGGCGAAAGAGTATTCTATACAACCGCCAACCGTGCCGGATGGGACGGAAGAGTAAACGGCACTCCACAGGCCAGTGGCGTTTATGTATGGATGGTCAGCGCTGTTGATTACCTGGGTAAGCCGGTTTTCCTTAAGGGAACTGTTACGCTGATAAGGTAAGTGCAGTTCATAACGGATAGTTCATAGACGTTTACTAAGTTTGTAGTGTACACACTTCAAAGTTCCATCAACTGGCAGGCAGCCATGAACTATTAACTATGAACCAAAATTCTTCCACAAAGATCATCTTTATTACCGGAGCCACATCAGGATTTGGCAAAGCCTGTGCTTACAAATTTGCTGCAAACGGATACGATTTAATCATCAACGGAAGAAGAACAGACCGGCTTCAGCAACTGGCTGATGAGATAGAAAACAAATACAATGTTGCTGTACTGCAGCTTCCTTTTGATGTTCAAAAACAGCAGGAAGTAATATCCGCCATAGAAAACATACCGCTGGAATGGAAAGCCATTGATGTACTGATCAATAATGCAGGCCTGGCGCTGGGCCGTGATTATTTTGAAGAAGCCAGCTACGATGACTGGAATACGATGATTGATACCAACGTCAAAGGCTTTTTATACGTTGCCAAAGAAGTTTCCAGGTTGATGGCTGACAGAAAACAAGGACATATCATAAATATGGGATCTGTAGCCGGCAAAGAAGTGTATGAGAAAGGCAATGTGTACTGTGCTACCAAATATGCAGTGGATGCGCTGAACCAATCCATGCGGATCGATCTGCTCAGGCACAATATTAAAGTAACAGCCATCAACCCCGGCGCAGCAGAAACAGAATTTTCTATAGTTCGTTTCAAAGGTGATGAAGGAACGGCCAAAAAAATTTATGACGGTTTACAGCCTTTAACAGCAGAAGATATAGCGGAGGTTATTTATTACACCACTACCCTTCCGGCTCATGTTTGTATCAATGACCTGACCATAAGCTGCTTGCAGCAGGCCAATGCTATATACTTCAACCGCCAGTCTTCTTGATACAGGTCAAAAAAAACAGGAAACATCTTTTTTACGTCTATCTTTAGTTACCCCAAACTTTATCCCCGTCCGTTGGCCCGAAACTTGCCGTAAAACCCCTTCGAAAATGTACCCGTAAAGGGAGATTTTGGAATCTATCCGATTTGAAAATGCAGGATACAGCAAATTGATTTCTAACTTTATGTCAGCTACCCAATATCATACAAACCCTGTTATGAAAAAGCCGTACCTCCTCATCCTCATGATGACCATTATGACTGCCTGTGGATATTCCCAGGATGTCATCCGTCTTCAATCCTGCAACAATGATATGATCAGCAAACAGGCAGACAGCCTGAAAACCCTTTATGGAAAGGATGGCTATGTCTTGCTGAAAGAAGCCTCTATTAATATGGAAAGCGAATTTGAAATGCCTGTCATCGTTCCGCTTACACAAGGCAGTTGGTACCAGTTCGTATTTATTGGTGATTACTCATCTCGCCTTTATGAAGTTCGTATGTACGACTGGCAGGAACGCATGGTGATATTCCGCCAGAAAAAATGGGGTGATATAGACGGCAATGTTATCGTTTATTCATACGTACCGCAGTTCTCCGAATTTCACATGATGAAGCCGGTGCAGGTAAATAAACAAAAGAAGAAAAATCTTTGTGGCTATGTGATGCTGTTCAAACGAAGCAACGATGCCGCAACAGGCAATGCAAGCCCTTCACCAAATAAGCCTGAATAATAATTGGCCTTTGTAAAAATCATCTGCTGGTTAAATAACCGGCGATCATTTTCATATGAAGTAGCCTGGTAAAGTCTTTTTTCATTTGGCAACCATCAGCCAAATCCTTTACAAATAATAATCAACTACTGTACCCTGACAATTTGAGCTTGCAGTGATTACTTAAAAAAAATACGGATGTCATGCAAATCACAACATCCGTATTCAATATATCCGTAGAAACTAGTTTTTACTGTGTCAATGAAACCCTCACCTGCAAGCCAGCCCTTGTATTCGTAATTGGGAAGGCATTACTTATCTTGGGAATATTCCTGTTCTGTTCAAAGAACAGTTTCATACTCACCCTGTTGTTGACCACATAATCTATTGAAGGTGCAATACGAATTACCTTTTGGCCTGCTGTACCAAATGCAGTTCGCTGGTCAAGTTTACTGTTGGCAGTAGCATCATCTCTCAAACTAAAATCAACACGGATGGTCACATCATTATCCATCTCCCCTTTCATGAAAGGCAGTTTCTTGATCAGTGGCAGGCCCTTTCTTCTCCAGTTAAACCCGAACGTAACTTCAGTACTGCGTTGCTCAGCCAGCTGGTAATCGATAAGGCTAAGGCTAAGTGTACGGCTCTTTCTGAACTCGAAACGGGTCTGCAACTGGTTAGTAAAGGTCATGTCAATTTCGATCAGCGGATCGAAGGCTTCCTGTATGGTTATGTTAGGTACAAGGAAGTAGGGAATATAATTTCCGGTCAGTGTATCAGTGAATGAAGGATAACCAACCCTGAACGGATCAAGGAATAACAAGGCAGTATTAAAGCTATTCATGCTGAAAGTGCTGTGGTATCCATGACGGATAGAAACATTGGTAAATATCTTATCCAGCCCCGGAATCCTTGAAAGGCCTGTATAGGTAACTGTCCAGTTGGGTTTTGCTTTAATACCAGAGAACGGATTTGAACGTAGATTCGGGTTGCTGTTCTTTATCAGGCTGACACTATTAGGATCCTTATTGGTATAAGCAGCAATAAAGGCAGGTATCACCACATCCTGTGCATAGCGGCCATATCCTTTAAAGAAATTAGGATCGTTAGGATCGATTGCACCGCCCTGGTAAGGGTTAAGTCCTGCAAGCCTTTTGGAAAGGATTGCCCGGTTGCTCTCAAATTGTTTGAAGGTTTCTGAAACAACATTCGGATCAAATTTCTTGAAGAGGGTCTGGAATGCGATATAGCTTACATTGAAACTTCCCAGCGCATAAGGGTTCAGCCTCGTCAACCCAACATTATCAAACTTGCTGGTATCCTTGTACAGTTCTGAGTATTGTTTATCAAAAGTCTTATCGTAATTGATATCAATATTAAAATCACGGAAAGGACTTACCTGTGCGGTGAGATTCAGCCTCTGGTTGTAGCGCTGCTGTATCATTGCTGTTACCAGTGTATCGGCAGACAACAAACCTTTAGCACCAAACCGGTTGATCCAGCTGGTGTCGGGCTGGTAACCGAAAATATAACCAAATCCGGGTTGGCGGCTCTTGAAATTGTAACCTAATATCCTTGTACTATCCATATAACCGGGCAATGTCGTTCCCATATCCTCGGTATATTGTATTCCCACTCTCTTTAAGGAAGTGGCCAGTTGCAAAAAGGCCTTAGGCAAACCTGAAACTTCAGGCAGCGGCCTGTTGGGATCTTTTTTCCGCTGCTGCTTTTTCAGCAATCGTTGTTTCTTTCTTTCCAGCTTAGCCAGTTTTCTTCTTTCTTTCTTGCTCAGTTTTGCTTTGGAAGTATCTTGTTGGGAAGGCATTCCTGGTGCAACCTGCTGTTGTTGCTGATCTTTAGGCTGTCCGGCAGTATCACCAGGTTTGTTATTCTTACCCTGCTTTTCTTCCTTCTTATTACTTCCTTTTCCAGGCGACTGGTTTTTATCCCCACCCGGTTGATTATTTACCGGAGGCTGTTTAGGTGTACTGGTATTTACAGCCCTGAGGAAACGGGATTTGTTGTACAACATTTCAAAATTCATCTCACCATTGATGGTTCTTGTCTGTGTATTTGATAACGTATTACCCAGATCGATTTCAGGTGTCCTTGCCAGTAAAGATCCTGCCAGCCAGTTGTACTTGGTGTTGTAGCTTGCCCTTAATGTAGTCCAGTCAAGCAGCGGAATTTTCTGCATCGGTACATTATAGGTAATGGTTACTTCCTGCCGGTAGTTGGTATTTCTTCCGCCTTTAAATAAGTTTTTACGTACAGAGTCTTTGGCAACTTTATTATCAATTCTGCCAAACGGTTCATCTATCCTGGCATTATTGACGGCATTAAAATCAATGGATATTGATTTGGTAAGATTCCATTGAAGAATATAGAAACGGTCGAATGTAAAATACTTATTGTACGTCTCCGGTATTTTGTACGGACCACCACCAACATTCCTCGGTCGTGTCGCCCCGAACTGGCGGAACACATCTGCCCTGAAAGAAATCTGTGATGGAGCATAATTTAAATTAAACTCCTTCAGCAATGCCAGCCATTTTGATTTTGACTTGATCAGCTTTTTGAATGGTTCAAAGGGCTGCACCTGCGGGGCATAAGTATATCCAATTGCACCACGGGTCCTTCTCATCTCATCTCTTTCGATCAGCGGGTTATAGCTGAGTGTTTGTATATAGGAATAATTAAAATCGAAATTGGTAACACTCCAGATCTTTGGCCGTTTTCCATCCGTTTTTATTTTCTTTACGTTGGTCAGGTTAAAGGTTTTGGTAGTGGTTACATCCAGTGATTCTTTCTTTATGGAATCTCTCTCCTTACCTTCTACTTCCTTCAATTTATCTCTCAGTTTTATATCAAGATCATAAGGATCATATTCAGGAGTGCTGGTTCTGTGGCTGATACCCATATAAACCGGTACCTGCAATCCTAATTTCTTGGGCAATAGTTTACCCGCCTCTATTGTGGCTGTAGCATCAACAGTGTAAACATCTTCCCTGCTTCTTTCATTAACCCGCTGTTCCAATGTTCCAAAGCCCCGGGTTCTTGCCGTTGCGGCCAGTGAGATGTTTCCAAGATCGGCCAATTTGATATCAGCTCTTGCAAGAGCAGCCCAACCACCTTCTTCATCCAGCTGAGATAAACGAAGCTCGTTGAACCATACCTCAGTACACATTGATTCCTGTGCCAGGTTCTCAACACCCAACAACATACCTCTGACCTCGCCAAGATTGGGATTACCCAGGATGGCATAAGTCCTGCCATCAGCAGTGGTTTCAGAATAATATTGTGACGGAGGTATTGCTTGTTTGTTTCTTCTTGATTTAAGCTGCGTCAATAACTCTAATTGAAAATCAAGATTGTTTACAGCTGGCCAGATCGTCAGTGAATCTGTTGTGCCGAATGGAGTAATTTTCAGCGGAATTTTTACCTCGTAGTAGTTACCAGAGAAATCATTACCGATACGAACTACTGCCCTCATCTGACCATCTTCTATTGGCTGTGCATTTTGAACAGACTCTGCATGGATAAACATAGATAATCTGCCATACTGCCGCATATCAAGGTTCATTGTCTTAAACACACCTCTTGCTTCATTCTGCGGAAGACCGCAAACCTGTACACTCAAAGCCTGTTCATTCAGGAACAAAGCAACATTGTTGTTACTCAATTGCTGCTGCCTTTCAATGCCGGGAGGTATTGTATAAGGTATTGGCTGACGCTGGTCGTTTTCCTCCACATTCACTGCCAAGGTGTTTACATTAGTTGGATCATTAAATGGCAACTGTGTGTAATTACCGGTTGTATCAATTTGATACTGGTATTTCCGCCATTGGTTTCTTACCAGTTCCAGTTTACCAAAACGCATAACTACTGAGTCATCAAACCCGGTTACAAACATCCTGATGAAACGGATTGACTTGAAGTCAGGTATGTTCCCGATCTTTTGCTGGTATTGGTTAATGGGAATACGGAAGAGATACCATGTTTCGGGCCTTGTATTTCCATCTGCCAGGTTTACGGTTACTACCCGCTTATCTGTAATGAAATTGCTGCCCACAGGCATATTCGGCTGAATATCTACTTTGTACTGAAAATACTCTTCTACTTCATTCATGGTGTTATCACGATTCAACTCCTCTGCATCAGGATACTGTGTAAATGCATTGACAAACTGAGTATTGTTTTCAGCTATAGGCGAATTACCATGCGGATTATTGATATTCTTGTAACGACCTAAGATTCCTGCAACCGGTTGCTGATCAAAAGCAGGATCACGGTAAGCTCTGAAGTTATCCGCAGCAGGATCATTCAATGCCTGCTGATAAATTAAGGACCCTGTACCAAAAGTAGCAGCAAGATCAGTAAGGTATTGGCTAAACCTTCTTCTTTCTGCATCATCCTGTAATCCATCATAACCCACATCCTGGTATTGCCTGTCTTCAGGAAGTATGCTGAATCCGTTGGTAATCTGCATAGGGTTGGCAGGAACCTGTCCCCAAACTGTATTGGAATCTATGGCTGCATTATTGGTAGGTGTCCGCAATCCATTTTCATATTGCCTTTTTCCATCTCTCAGGATATCTTCTGAAATATTACCAAGGTTAAAGTAAAGCTGACCGCCTGTCGGGTTAGCATTATTCAGAATAAAAGGATCCTGTAACCAGAATTCAATGAACTCGATATTACTGGTTTCAAAATCTGTCTGGTCAATATTTCGCATCATACCACCCCAAGATTGTTTTGGATTGATCAGCTTACCATTTGCATTGAGTCTTGTATTGCGGTTCTCAAAATTATAAGGGCCCTTGTCTTTCGGATAGAAAGCAATATCAAAAGTGGTTAATAATCCTTCGCCAAACTGTGTGCTTCTCCGGGGGAATATTTCTCTTTGCAGTACTTGCCTTGTTTCAGGTCTTGATAATTCAGCCAAATCATTCCGTAAAGGGTTGTTGGGATTTCTTTTCTCTTGCAAAACCGGTTCAATATTGTACCAGGCAATCTTAGCCCTGTTATAACCGCTTCGCAGATCATTCATCAAAGATGATTCCGGGAACAATCCGTTGCCCTGTGGTACCGAAGCCAGTGTCCAGCTGATAATAGGGAATCGAAGATCAATATTGGCCCTGGTACCTTCAAAGTCATCAATATAAACCTGCCCTCCTCTATCGTTACGGCTCGGATTGATTTGTTTGGCATGTCCGGGATCCAGCATTGCAGCTTCTGCATAAGCTGTTATTGAAGACATTGCTTTCGTAGAATAGAAAGGCAATTTATCGAGCCACTTGGTCAACCGTGGCAGGTTGTTACGATAATCCACATCTATTCCATACATCGTATTACGGATAGGATCTTCGCCATAAGTCTGTTTGATGAAGAAAGGCCTTTCACCTAACCGTACAATAGTTCCGCCCAGTGAAAGTTTTTTGCTGGCCAGGTAATCAAAACGTACACCAAGGAAATTCTTTTGCTGAAAACCAAAAGCCTGGTTGTTTTCATAAGCAATATTTACAGGAACACCTGAGGCGAGAATAGCAGAATTGGTTACCCGTAATGTTCCCAAATCATAGTTGATCTCATAATCAACATTTTCCTGTAATACTTGTCCATTGGCTGTCACGGTAACAGAACCGCGGGGAATATTAAAGCCTAACTGGTATTCACCTGAGGCGGGATTGTTGCCACCGGCAAAATTATTAGCACCCATACCGCCAAAGCCAGGTGCAACACCAGATGATTTGGAACGACCCACTATTTTAAACCTGTTCAAATTGGCGAAGGTTTGGGCGATTGCCTTGATAGTATCGTAAAGTGGATAATACAGGTATTTGTTCCTCAGTGTTTGGTTGGCATAGACATAGTCCATATCATGACCAAAGGGTTCAAGCACGGGGAATACAATTCGGCTTTGCGATGAAATAACAGTGAAGCCTTCCACAAAATCAAATACTCCATCTGGCTGCGGGTCATTTTGATTGTTAAGCCTGTCAAGATTTACCAAAGAAATGATTGGTGCACCTTCATAAGTATTGATCACATCAGTGGGAGGTAAATATCTTTTTTCACCAAGGCTTGGTTCTTCATAAGTAAGATCCAAACGGAAGTCCTGCCTTTCCAACTGACCAAAACCGACGGAATACACATTCTTCATCATCAGGTCCCAAATGGGAAGATTGGTACGCTGAGAAGTGGCTTTCAATAATTTCAGGAACAAAACCCGTTGGGAGGTGCCGGTTGTATCGGGTGGCACATCCTGAGAAAATTCACCCACCTGGTACACTCTCCCGTTATAGGTATATTGAAATGCAATACCTAATACTTCATCCGGCTGCAACGGCTGGTTTAAAGAAATAAAACCAATACGGTCATTGAAATAATAATCTGTTGGCTGCAGTTTGCGGGCAAATGTTTTTTCAAAATCCTGTACAGGTAACAAGCCCAATGTAGTTAACTGGTTCTGAACAGTAGAAGAATTTCGATAATTGGGATTGCCCCTTAATGTTGAGTAAAGATTATTGGCTTCATTCTTTGGTAGGGGGTCTCCTGTTCCGGTGATCACTGCACTATTATACGGATTGTTCTCACCCAGGTCCATGAAGGCCACCACATCCCTTGTATCTGTAGTGGTACCATTTCTGTTGGTGACCCATACTTCCACTCTCAGTATCTGCACTTTTGAATTTACCACCGGCAGCTGCTTCATTGCCGTATTGTAATTATTGCGGAAATATTGACCCATCAGGAAGTGCCTGTTCTCATCATATTCGTCCGCTTTCAGCGAAAAGCTTTGCGTAGAAGAACCTCCCTGCAAACTTTGCGTTTGTCTTTGCGACTGCTGGTTAGCTAATACAGTTGTCACATATAGTTTACCAAACTGTAATTGTGTTTTTACACCAAAGAGGGATTGTGCACCGGGAATCAGGGTTCCTTTAGAAGAAAAGTTGGTATTACCTGCCTGGAAGATCTTTACAATATCATCATCTTTACCACGAAAATCGAGCTTTAGTTGGTTTTCAAAGTTGAAATTGGCAAGAGTGTTATAATTGATGGGGAGTTTCAGTTTTTCTCCAATACTCGCATCCATCTGTAACTGCGAGTTCATATTGAAATCAAAGCCCCCGTTGTTCCTTGCCCTTTCAGGCAAGGTTGGGTTTTTGATATTCTGTCCCTGGTAACCAGCCATGAAATCAACATAACCGGTAGGGCGGATATCAATTTTTACTTTTCCATCAGGACCGGCGCCCATTATACGGTTAAACCAGTCACCCGATGGTTTGAATTTAGGCTTGAACAGCCTACGGTTCATATTGGCAAGTAAAGCCGACCTTTTTTTAAAATATTCTTCCTCATCCTGCCGGCCCTTCAATCGCACAAATTCTTCCATGGTGAAAGAAGTGGGTGTGCGATAATATTGGTTGCCGATTTTTTCTACTATGTAATACTTATTCGTCCTCGGATCGTATTCAACCGTTCTTTTGATAAATGAAGTATCCCGGAAATCAAACGTATTCCTGTTGGGGTTGGAATAAGGGTCGCCATACCGGTCCAGCAATGGATAACGGGTGGTGTCAGTAAAGAATCCGGGGATATGATTTGTAATGCCGCCAGAATGAGCAAAGGCAGTTATATTACAGGCAAGCACAAAGGCAACAACGACCAATGTACGGAAGATATGAGCAGCTATAAGGTTCAATGTTTTTTCTCCTTCAGTTAGTTTCCTGAAAAATAATCGGTTACAGGGTACGAAGTGCTAATTTTATCAGTTCCTCAACGGATAGGTCCGGATTGGCCGCCATTACTTTTTCCAAAGCTTGTCCGGCAGCCTGCCGGCTGATGCCCAAAGCGGTTAATGCATTTAACGCATCCTGTTGCAAAGTATTGTTTTTCAGTGCCGGAATATTTGATTCCAACGGATTTTTAGCCAGTTTATCCCTCAGTTCCAATACCATCCGCTCGGCAGTTTTTTTGCCAATTCCTTTGATGCCTTCAAGGGTCCGGGTGTCACCATTTACTATCGCCCTTGAAAGCTCTTCGGGTTTCATGTAGGACAGCATTACCCTTGCAGTTGATGCTCCGATACCGGAAACACTTACCAGGTGTAAAAACATGTCTTTCTCAGCCAGGTCAAAAAAGCCAAAAAGGATATGTGCATCTTCACGAATCAGCAGACTGGTAAATAGTGTTCCCTCATTCAAATGTTGAATTTTGGAATATGTATTCAGGCTTATTTGCACTTCATAGCCCACACCATTCACATCTACATGAACAACAGCCGGGCTTTTATACACAAAATTGCCTTTAAGAAATGCAAGCATAGGTTGCGAAAATAAGGGAAATGAAAGAGGAGAAAGCAGTTTGCTAACAACTGTTTTTATCCCGCTTCCTGTTTATTAATGAGCTGAGCAATACTGGTTCAATACTACCTGTTTCCATTAACTTTGTCAACTTATAATTTTTTTAAATATGCCCCACAGCCCCAAAAAAATCACAGCTGCTATCACTGCCGTAGGCGGATATGTACCCGAAGATAAACTGACCAATTTTGATTTGGAGAAAATGGTGGACACCAACGATGAATGGATACGTACCCGTACCGGTATTTCCGAAAGAAGAATATTAAAGGGCGAAGGACTGGCTACTTCAGACATGGTAGTACCTGCCGTTAAGCAATTGTGTGAAAAAAGAGGCATTCATCCCGAAGAAATTGACTGCCTGATTGTGGGCACAGTAACACCAGACCATGTATTTCCGGCAACTGCTAATATTACCTGTGATAAGCTGGGCGCAAAAAATGCCTGGGGTTTTGATATCTCAGCCGCCTGTTCCGGATTTCTTTATTCGCTTACAGTTGGTGCATCACTGATCGAAAGCGGCCGCTATAAAAAAGTAGTAGTGTGCGGAGCAGATAAAATGAGTGCCATTGTTGACTACCAGGACAGGGCCACCTGCATCATTTTTGGCGATGGCGCCGGAGCTGTATTACTGGAGCCAAACCATGAAGGCTTTGGTGTACTTGACAGTATTTTGAAAAGTGATGGCAGCGGCTGTCAGTACCTGCATATGAAAGCCGGGGGATCAAAAAAACCTGCATCTATAGAAACAGTGATGGCAAGGGAGCATTATGCTTTCCAGGACGGGCAGCCCGTTTTCAAATTTGCTGTAAAAGGAATGGCTGATGTAAGTGCAGAGTTATTAGAAAAAAATAATCTTACCGCTGACGATATTGCCTGGCTGGTACCACACCAGGCCAACCTGCGTATCATTGATGCTACCGCAAACCGTATGGGATTACCTAAAGAAAAAGTAATGATAAATATCCAGAAATACGGTAATACCACTGCGGCCACTATCCCACTTTGCCTTTGGGAATGGAGACACCAACTTAACAAGGGAGATAATATTGTTCTTGCTGCATTTGGAGGTGGTTTCACCTGGGGAGCAACACTGGTGAAATGGGCCTATTAATATTTAGCTAGTATTTTACCTGCTTGTCAATATCGAGATCGATATGACAGTTATTACAATTCTTAACTAACAGGCGATAACCTTTCATAGCGACAGCCGTATCATTATCATTTATCCCGGTACGGATTAATTGAACCGGTTTTTTCATCCTGTCATTATAGTAGTACGAGAATGTTTCTTTGAGCTTTCTATGTTCATCAAACTTCCGGCTTACCTCCAGCATGATGCTGTCCATACCTTCCAGTAACCAAATGGCATCCTGCAAACGGCCAGCCTTTAATTCATCTCCCATATTTTCCTGGTAAATCTTCAGATCAAGCATATTTTCATCAAGGTCCTTGATTGTATACGGACGATCATCATTGCATCCGCAACAGGTAATTAAAATCATTGCAGCTAATGATAAGAATCTTACAGGTGAAAGCATTCACCAAATTAAAACAACCCGGTTATTTTTCCATTATTATCGATATCAATATTCTCAGCGGCAGGTATAGCAGGCAAACCAGGCATTCGCATCATTTCACCTAAAATTGGAATGACGAATCCTGCCCCTGAAGCAAATTCAAATTCCCTGACAGTTACTACATAGTTTTCCGGCCTGCCCCTTTTTTTTTCATCATCGGATAATGACTTTGGTGTTTTCGCCATACAAACCGGCATCTTATCAAATCCCAATTCCTTTATATGCTTCAGGTGAGTTTTGGCCTTTACAGAAAACTCTACTCCTTTCGCTCCGTAGATTTCAGTTGCGATTTTGTGCATTTTCTCTTCAATCGTCATGTCCGCATCGTAAAGCGGTTTAAAATTACTTTCACCACTTTCCACTATCCGCACTACTTCTGCAGCCAGTTCTGTGCTGCCTTTTCCGCCTTCAGCAAAACATTTGCAAACAATAGCTTTTACTTCATACTTCTTACAGGCTTGTTGTACCAGTTCTATTTCTTCCTCGCTATCATTAGGAAAATAGTTAATTGCTACAACCGGCTTCATTCCGAATTTCATAAGGTTCTCTATATGCTTTTCCATATTCGGAATTCCTTTAAGCAACTTCTCTGTGTTTGCCGTTTGCAGTTCATCCTTTTTAGCGCCACCGTGATGACGTAAGGCCTTTATCGTAACAACTAATACGGCAGCCTCCGGCCTTAAACCGGCACCGGCACATTTGATATCAAAAAATTTTTCTGCACCCAGGTCCGCACCAAAGCCAGCTTCAGTTACTACATAGTCAGCAAGCGACAAACCCATTTTTGTTGCATTCACCGTATTGGTTCCCTGTGCAATGCTGGCAAAAGGTCCTCCATGCATAATAACGGGGTTATTCTCCAATGTTTGAACCAGGTTGGGCTTCATTGCATCTTTCAACAATACCGCCATTGCCCCAACAGCATTAAGGTCTCTTGCAAAAACAGGCTCCCCTTTATCATTCATACCGATGTAAATATTTCCGAGCTTTCTTTTCAGGTCATTTATATCTTCTGATAAACAAAGTATTGCCATAATCTCCGATGCAGGTGTAATATTGAAACCATCTTCTCTCGGAATACCCTGGTTGATACCGCCCAAACCAATCAAAATATGACGCAAGGCCCGGTCATTCATATCCATTACTCTCTTCCATACAATAGTTCTCGGATCTATATGCAGGTTTCTTGTTTTATTCTGCAGGTTATTATCTATGAGTGCGGACAAAAGATTATTCGCCTTTTCTACGGCAGAAAAATCACCGGTAAAATGCAGGTTGATATCTTCCATGGGTACTACCTGGGCATAACCTCCGCCGGCTGCACCACCTTTTATTCCAAATACAGGACCCAGCGATGGCTCTCTCAGTACAGCCATCGCCTTTTTACCAATTACATTTAAACCATCTGTCAGTCCGATAGAAACAGTTGTTTTCCCTTCTCCGTATGGTGTGGGAGTAATTGCCGTTACCAGTACCAAATGGTGTTGTGCTATTTTTTCTTTGTCGATGAGCTTTAATGGAAGCTTTGCTTTGTATTTACCATAGTACTCGATATCATCCGCATTAACGTTAATTGAAGCAGCCATTTCTTTGATATGCTTCATCCTGGCCGATTGAGCAATCTCAAGGTCAGTAGGGAATACAGCAGGCATAATCGTTAGTTTTTAACACTGCAACTTAATCGATAGTACTTTTTCGGGGCTTGATATATATCAGAACCGGGTATGATTTACTTCTGTTGCCTTACCCATATAATAAAATCCAGGGGAGGAAACTTATCAATTCCCAGTTGCCTAAGCATGGTCACCAACTGGCCCCGATGGTAGGTAGAATGATTAAAAACATGTAGCAGTACCTGGAAAACCGGTTGCCTGAACAGCTCCTTTTTTGAATTATGAAAATGAAATACATGCCTCAGTGAAAGCTCTGAAGCATTCTGCACCCAATCTTCCCATTGTTTTGACTGACTGATAAGACCGGTCAAGAGGTCCTGCAATGAACCAGAAAAACTATCCCGGGGGAAAACAACTCTTTCCTGCATTTTTACCCGTTGCCACCATCCGCTTTCGGCATCCCAGATATGCAAAGCGGTTTTAAATAAATTTGGGAAACTGGAAATTATTTCTGCGTGGTGTTTTTCTGCTGGCAACGAAAGCAATATTTCGCTGATGCGTTGATTGGCCCATACATTATAAGAAGCATATTGTTTTAACAGGTCTTTCATCAGACGGTTGGTGCGGTTGAAAACAGTACTTTTGAACTTCTTCAAATTTCTTAAATACAAACTTTCTGCATGAATAAAAGTTATCCCCGACAGGACGACAATCTGAATAACTCATTTCCTTTTACAGGCTGGGGTTCTGTGGCAGTACATGCAGGTCATAAAAAAGACCCGATGTATGCCCACCAGGTTCCTATCTATGCCAGCAGTACTTATGTTTTTGATGAGGCAGAACAGGGTATGCGCCGGTTCAGCGGACAGGAAGAAGGATACATCTATAGCCGTTGGGGCAATCCAACGATGACAGAGGCGGAAGAAAAAATCGTTGCCCTTGAAACCTTTGGACTGAATGTACAAGCAAAAGGTATTCTTCATTCCTCAGGTATGGCTGCAATCACAACACTTATGCTGGCAACTTTGAAACCCGGCGATAAAATTCTTACACATTATTCACTTTACGGAGGCACCAATGAATTGGTTAATAAGGTTCTCCCTGACCTGAATATCACTGCCGTAATTGCAGACCTGCGGGACCTGAATAAAGCAGCCGAAATCTTGAGAGCGGAGCCTGCTATTAAGATGCTTTATTTAGAAACTCCTGCCAACCCTACCATTCAGTGTGTCGATATTGAAGAACTTACAAGGCTGGGCAAGCAATACAACTGCATTATTGCCTGCGATAATACATTTGCCACTCCTTACCTGCAGCAGCCATTTCAATACGGAGTTGATTTCATCATTCATTCTACTACTAAATTTCTAAACGGTCATGGAACAGCAATTGGCGGAATACTGCTGGGAAGAGATATTGAATTTATGAGTACGCATTGCACCAAAGTGCATCGTTTGCTTGGAGGCAATTCCAACCCCTTTGATGCTTTTCTGCTGATACAGGGTATGAAAACACTGGAAGTAAGAATGGAAAGGCATTGCCATAATGCCATGGAAGTAGCAAACTTTCTGGCTGCACATCCGGCCGTTGCAAAAGTAAATTACACCGGGCTTTCTGATCATCCCGATCATTATACAGCCATGAAACAAATGCGCCACCCCGGTGCTATGCTCAGTTTTGAATTAAAAGGTGGCCTGCAGGCAGGCATAGACTTCATGAATAAACTTAAAATGTGTGTGAGAACTGTTTCCTTGGGCACTTGTGATACTCTTCTTTCCCATCCTGCCTCCATGACACATTATAGTGTACCAAAAGAAGAAAAAGAAAAATATGGCATAACTGACGGATTAATAAGGATGAATGTGGGTATTGAAAATTTACAGGATATACTAAAAGATATTGAACAATCACTGCAATAACCATAAACCCAACACCATGAAATTTCTCTTTGCTATTGCTTCAATGTTTCTGCTAATCCCTTCTTTCGCACAAAAAAAAGCTGCCTCCCCTGCCGACCCGTTGGCTGGCATTGATACATTGTTGGAGCGTATTTTAAAAGAAAGAAAAGGAGCCGGATTTGCCGTGGCCGTCGTAAATCAAAACAAAATACTTTATGCAAAAGGATTTGGCTACCGGGACAATGAGAATAAGTTGCCGGTTACACCCAATACTTTATTTGCAATCGGTTCTTGCAGCAAAGCATTTACATCATTACTCATTGGTCTGTTGGAAAAAGATGGCAAATTATCTTACGATAAACCTGTGCGGGAATATCTTCCAGAGCTGAAATTTTTCAACAATGAAATGAATAACAACATAACCCTAAGGGATATGATGTGTCACCGCACTGGCTTACCCCGACATGACTACTCCTGGTACCTTTTTAATACAAATTCAAGAGACAGCATGTTGCAGCGCATTCAATACCAGGAACCCACGGCTCCGCTACGCCAACGCTGGCAGTACAACAACTTTATGTTTCTGGCACAAGGCATGGTTACAGAAAAACTAACCGGCCAAAGCTGGGAAAAGAACATAAAAGAGAAAATATTGATTCCGCTTGGAATGAACACTTCTAATGTATCTATTACTGAACTAAAAAAATCTGCAGAACCTGCTTTTGGGTATAGTGTTTATAAAGACAGTATTATCAAAAAAACAGATTATTACGACATTAATGCCATGAGCCCAGCAGGCAGTATTAACAGCAGCGTTAATGAAATGGCCAAATGGGTAATGTGCTGGATTAATGGGGGAAAAGTAAATGGCAAGGAACTGTTTCCCGCTTCTTATATGCGGGAGGCTATAAGTTCTCAAATGATAGCAGGCAGTTTGCTGCCCACTAAAGAAAGAACAGATGTATTCTTTTCCAATTATGGGTTTGGATGGTCACTTGCTTCTTACCGGGGACACTACCGGGTAGAGCATGGTGGTAATATTGATGGGTTTTCTGCCAGTACCTGCTTCTTTCCTTCTGATAGTATCGGCATTATTGTACTTTCCAATCAAAACGCCTCTGCCATTACAACTCTTGTACGTAATAGCATTGCCGACAGGCTGCTGAAAGTAAAGCCCATTGATTGGCTGGGTGAAAGAATGGCCAGTGATGCCAAAGCAAAAAAAGAAGCTAAAGAGGCTACAGCAAAAACAGAAAGTACCCGTAAGAAAGATACAAAGCCTTCTCATCCTGTAAAGGACTATGAGGGGCTATTCAGCCATCCCGGATATGGAACAGCAGAGGCAACAGTGAATGGAGATTCGTTATTCCTGCTGGTTCCTGGTAAAAAGATATGGCTGCGTCATTATCATTACGATGTATTCCAGGTGTTTTTTGTGAATCCTGCAGAGGGAATTGATACCACCGAAGCCGATCCTTTTAAAGTGCAGTTCAGCATGAACGAGGCTGGCGATATTACTACCCTGCTGATGCAATTTGAAGATGAGCTGAAGCCGATGGAGTTTACCCGCAAGCCTAAGCCAAAAGAAATTAGCAAAGATGAGCTTAAGAAATATGAAGGAGAATTTGAACTGGCACCAGGTGTAATAGCCAAATTTTTTATAAAGGGAGACAAAACACTATTTGCCTTTTTAGAAGGCCAGCCAGAGTACGAACTTATACCAACGGAAAAAAATGTCTTTGCACTTAAAGCATTGACCGGCTACAGTGTAAAATTTGAAGAAAATGATAAAGGCGAAGTAACCGCAGTAAGTTTTATACAACCCAACGGTACATTCAAAGCCAAAAAGAAGTAACAGTGAGGAGCATAAAATATTTTATTTCTTTGCTGTTCATTGCATGTTTGTATTCATGCTATGACCCATCTGATGAATTTGATACGATTATCCGTAATGGGATGATCTATGACGGAAGTGGTAATGAACCTTTCAAAGCCGATATTGGGATAAGAAATGATACCATTGCGTTTATTGGCGACTTATCAAAAGCAACAGCTGCAAACGAAATTGATGCAAAAGGCAATGCTGTTGCGCCCGGCTTTATTGACACACACAGCCATCATGCAGGCAAGCTTTTTCAAAACAGGGATATGATTGCAGCAGTAAGCCAGGGCATTACCACTATAATCATCGGGCAGGATGGCGGCTCTAATTTTCCGCTTTCTGACTTTTACAAGAAACTAACCGATACAGCCGTTGCAGTGAATATCGGCTCTTACAGCGGACATAATACTATTCGTGATGCTGTTTTGGGAAAAGACTTTAAGAGATCAGCTACAAAAGATGAAATTGATAAAATGATACAGCTCCTGCAGCAGGATATGGAAGCAGGGGCCCTCGGACTTTCCACAGGACTTGAATACGACCCTGGTATCTATTCAACCAATGAAGAAGTATCAGCAATGGCAAAATCAATAGCACCATACAAGGGAAGGTATATCAGTCATATCCGCAGCGAAGACCGTTACTTCTGGAAAGCCATTGATGAGATCATCACAATAGGTAAGGAAGCCAAAATTCCGGTGCAGGTAAGCCATATAAAACTTGCCATGCATAATATTTGGGGAAAGGCAGATAGCTTACTGAACCTTATGAACACTGCCAGAGATAATGGTATAAACATAACTGCTGACATTTACCCCTATGCATTCTGGAATTCAACTATCCGTGTTTTATTTCCCGACAGGAACTTCAAAGATGAAAAAGAAGCAGAACTAATATTAAAGGAAATTACTTTACCGGAAGATATATTGCTTGGTTCTTATGAAGTAAACCCTGCATATGCCGGTAAAAGTCTTGCGGAAATTGCAAAGCTGGAAAATAAACCAGCTGCCCGCATGCTGGTGGAACTGATAGAACGATTAGATGAGTGTGATAAACTTCATAACAAAGAGTGCCAGGAAAACATCATGGCCACATCTATGAGCGAAGATGATATAAAGAAAATGATGCAATGGCCGTACACCAATATCTGTTCTGATGGCTCCTCTAACGGAACTCATCCTCGGGGTTATGGTGCCTTTACCCGGGTATTGTGTAAATATGTAAGACAAGAAAAAACACTTTCTCTGGGTGAAGCTATTTATAAAATGACCGGCCTTGCAGCACAGCATATGGGTATGCAAAAAAGAGGATTGCTAAAAACCGGTTATTATGCTGACATTGTTATATTCAACCCTGAAACAGCAGCAGATAAAGCGACAGTTGATAACCCACATGCTGTTTCAGAAGGAATTGATAAAGTATGGGTAAATGGTGTACTTGTTTATGAAAATAAAAAGACAACCGGCAAGTATCCTGGTAAAATAATTAAACGACAATAAAAAAATTACGATGAATCTAAGAAGGGCTGTAAAAGAAGATTGTCCCAGGTTATTGGAATTAGTTAAGGAACTGGCACTCTATGAAAAAGCTCCGCAGGAAGTAACTGTTACCATGGAGCACTTTATAGAAAGCGGTTTTGGCAAAAACCCTGTATGGTGGGCATTTGTTGCAGAAGAAAATGGTGTTATCCTGGGATTTGCCCTGTATTACATCCGCTATTCCACCTGGAAGGGACAAGCCATGTACCTGGAAGATATATTAGTAACTGAAACTGCCAGGGGAAAGGGAATCGGTAAATTATTAATGGACCGCCTGATTGAAGAAGCAAAAGAAAAAGGATTCAAACGAATAGTATGGCAGGTACTAGAATGGAATGAACCAGCTATTAACTTCTATAAAAAATACAATGCATCGTTTGATGGTGAGTGGCTAAATGCAGGTATATATGTTTAGCTATTGAACCATTTTTGCTGATGTGCCATACTGATAATTTCAGCTTTTGACTGCACATGAAGCTTTTCATAAATATTAGCAATATGCTTACGTACAGTAAGCACACTGATATCCAATTCCGAAGCAATTCTTTTGGCATCCCAGCCATTTACCATAAATTTTAATACACCTTCTTCCCTGCTCGTAATCATTTCCGGCAAAGCCCCCTTCTCTTCACTACCTTTCAGTATTGCTTTACTCATCAACTGTAAGGCTTTTCGGGCAATAGCAGGACTCATGGGGGCGCCTCCATATTCCAGCACATTCATTACCGCTTCCTGTAATACACCCGCAGGCTCATGTTTAAGTAGATAACCGGATGCACCTGATTTAATTGCTTCAAATATTTTTTCATCATCATCAAAGACGGTAAGTACAATAAAATGAACCGAAGGATAAAGCGTTTTTGCCAGCCTTATTGTTTCAATACCGTTCATTTGAGGCATCTCCAGGTCCATGAAAATCACCTGTGGCAGCTTAGACTGTGGCATCCCTTTTAATTGCTCAAGGCAATCATGCCCGTTAGCAGCTACAAATACCACCTGCATATTGCCTAAAACCTGAATCTTTTGCAAAAAAGTATTGCGGTTTACATTATTGTCCTCACAAAGTGCTACAGTAAAATTCATAAACAGGATAAAATTAGAACAACCTGGTTCAGAAAAAATAATCAATTTGTAGTAGAAGCAATTTTTACAACCATTCCCCGGGGAAATGATCTTTCCCAACTGACAGCCCACCCAGCCTCATGACTCCTTTCCATTATGTTTGACAACCCGTTGCCGGCATTTGACTTAACCTCGCTTATAGTAAATCCTTTCCCATCATCCGTAATAGTAACTTCCCAATTATTCCCACCGGTTATATTGATGAGAATATTTTGCCCACCACTGTGCTTCAGCGCATTGTTAATAGCTTCCTGCATAATACGGTACAAATGAAAGGCCTGTGATGAAGGCAGCCTATGATCAACGGTGATATTCTCCCGCACCTCAATATTTACATCCGGATAGCTTTTACGCAAACGACTTATGAAATTTTTAATCCTGTCACTAATAGCTGTAAGGCTGAGTTCCTCTTTCTTTAATACCCAGATCGTATCATTTAACTGTGAGATTATAGCATTGGAGTTATTAGCCAGCTGATTCAGGGCATTATTTGTTATTTCGTCGGCATCCGGCAAATGAATATAACTGAGATTAGATGCCATTGAAGCAGCATAGGCACCAAGGTTATCATGCAGGTCTGAGGCAATTCTTACCCTCTCTTTTTCTTCTGCTTTTTTTATGGCTTCTTCAGACTGTCTCCTCTCCTCTTCCATCAATTTTTCAACCTTTGCCTTTTGCTTTTTACGGTAACTCCTGAACAATGCAAGACCGGAAATCAAAAGGAGTGCTATTAAGGCTATGGAACCATAAAACAGGAAGTTTTTTCGTTGCAGGCCAAATTTCTGCTGAAGTATGGTATTCTCTTTCTTCTGCACCTCGTATTTTGTTTGTAACTCTGCGATAGCTTCGGCAGAATTTGCCGCATATAAAGAGTCTTTGGCGCCTACCAGTTCTTCAAGAGACAATTGGTATTCATCCAGCCTTCCTGCCTGTTTATAGTATCCTGCCAGTTTTTCCAGGAAAGTAACCCTGAGTTTTGGATCATTACTTACAACTTCATTTAAAGCATCATTTGATGACACTATATCACCTTTTTTTAAATTCCGTTTACATATCTCAATAGCCTTATCTATTTGCCCCGAATTAGCATAAAAATCAGCTAACTGAATATTATCCTCTACAATAAAATTTGCCGGGGTCAGCTTTGCCCGGGTACTGATCATTTCAAGCAGGGCTTTTTCAGCAAGATCATACTGTTTTGTTGCTGAGTAGATGTTTGTTTGAATACGCAGGGCTGTAGCAACATAATTGAGGTTTTGTATTTGCCGGCAAACCGGCAAACCATTATTAATAAAATAACTGGCAGAATCCATTTTGCCAAGTGTTGCATAAGCATATCCGGCATTGATGTAGGCTGGCGCCAGCACCTGCAAATGACTGTTTTTGCTGCCTGCAACCAGAATAGCACGGTTTATCCATTTCAAGGCTTCATTTGGCTGTTGCCGGGCAATAGCTATAGAACCTATCGTATTACATGTGAGTCCAATGGTGAGGGTATCCTTGTACTGTTCTGCCTTTGGCAAAATACCATATAAAACATCCAGGGCCTCTGCAAATCTTGATTTCGAACCAAGATACATGGCCTTTGCCCTTGTAAGCTTAAAGTATATATCTCTTGTTGCCGGGTCGTCTGCAGAATTCCGGGCAATCTCAGGTTCAATAAAAACAAGTGAACTGTCACTCCATCCCCATCGGTAATACCAGTTGGCATAAGCCAGCTCAGCAAGGCTTTTTAATCGTTGACTTTTACTGGCAATGGCCAGTTCCTTTACCACCGGGCCATATGTATCCAGTGTATCACGGTTTATACTATGATACTCTTCAAACATATTTATTAATGCTTTTAGCTTGTCTTCCTGTGTTTTTGCTGCATAAACTGACAGCCTCAGACTGTCTGCCAATACAGTCTGAGCAAACCCTGTGAAAGTACAGGCAATTAGCATCAGCAAAACAATGACCCGTAATTTTCTCATTACTTACACTTAATACTTCTAAAATATTCCAATTCCAGCAGATTTTCCAGTTTGTACTACAAATTGAGTATTGGCCGGGGCTCGACTAAATACAATTTTTATAG
This sequence comes from uncultured Chitinophaga sp., assembly GCA_964634265.1. Taxonomy (GTDB): domain Bacteria; phylum Bacteroidota; class Bacteroidia; order Chitinophagales; family Chitinophagaceae; genus JJ008. The sequence goes on from CAZWIM010000005.1 coordinate 54,090, forward strand.
TGTCGAAATCCATCCTGTTTCAGGCCAAAGTATCCTTCATTCATGCTGACTCATTGATTATGAAACTGCTTTTTGCAGTTCAAACGACACAAAAAACTAACTGATGACCAGACTTATTTACCTTCTTATTCTGAACGCATTAGTGCTTTCACAACCTGCTTTTTCACAAAGAAGGACTCCACCAAAAGTGAATATGAGTGAATTGGAGAGCAAATTGGTTATTCCCCAATGGGCTTCAGCCAATACGATGCATAACCGGTCCCATTTTAACCGGAACATGAATGCACCGGAAGCAACATGCGATACTATTCTGCTGACCAGGCAATCTCAAATTGATAGCTTTAAAATTCTTTACCCCGGATGTACATCCGCTCAGATCCTGGAAATCAACGGACAAGGGGCAAGCCCTGCCATTACGCAACTTGATTCATTAGATGAAATTGAAAGTGTTTCTCAAAAACTAAAAATATCCCATACTTCAATCACTTCACTTTCGTACTTAACAGCACTTACGTTTGTTGGAGATACTCTTGAGCTAGAATACAACTTTTTACAAACCAGTTTAGGTTTAAATAACCTGACCAGCCTGGGAAATATAATCATCAACAAACTTCCTGCACTGGCAAGCATCGCTGGACTGAGCAATAACATTGATACCATTGGGGGCGTACTCATTGACAGCACGTCTTTAACAAGTCTTACCGGCCTGGAAAGTGTAATACACATGAACGGTTACCTGGATCTTCGACAGTCACCCATTGTTGGTCTAAACAGTTTAGCCAACCTGACTTCCATAAATGGATATATCCGGTTAGAAAAACTTCCTTCACTCTCCTCTATTGGGTTAACCAGCCTGGAATATGTTTATGGATTCCTGTTTGCCGACCTCAATAATCTTACTACACTTACAGGTTTAAGTGATAACCTTACCACAACCAATCTTGGAACTATCTGGATGATCAACACAGGCCTTACTTCGCTTTCCGGCCTGGATAATGTTACCGGTTGTTCCAATTTTTATTTCTGGCTCAATCCAAATTTAGCAACATTCAACGGGTTCAACCAGGTTTCCGGTGATGTGCCGTTTAGTATATCACTCTGGGGAAATGATGCATTGACAGACATATCGGCATTAAGTAATATTACATCCATCTCCAATGGCGAACTTGATTTTCATGGAAACAACCAGCTTTCAAACCTTACCGGTCTCGGGAATATTACCACTATTGGCAAACGATTACGGGTTTACGAAAACCAGGTACTTACTTCTTTATCATTTCTGAATAATAACCTTGTAATACAGGATATGGACAATGAGGGTATCGTTATTAAGGATAACGATTTACTCTCTGTTTGCTCTTTTGAGCCTGTATGTGACTACCTCAACAATGGTGGTTTTGGTGAAATTTTCAATAATGCACCGGGTTGCAGCAATATTACTGAAATACAGGCTGGTTGCGGTAATGGTTGCTCCACTGGCATATTAAAAACCTGGATAGGTATTAATGGTACTAACTGGAATGATCCGGATAACTGGTTACCGGCAGGTGTGCCAGGAAGTTGTGACAGGATATATATTCCCAACTCTGTCCCGGCTAATCCCGAAGCCAATTCAAATGTATCGATCGGCGGTCTGATTATAGAATCCGGAAGTTATCTTGAAATGAACGGGTATAATCTTGTTTGTAAAGACACACTGTATATTGATGACGGTGATATTTATAACGCTAATTCCATTCAGTTTAAAAATATTAATGAGCCTTATCTATATGATGCCAGTATTCAGGCTAATACTTCCACCACTTTTGATAAGTATTATGGCAGCCTTTATTTTGCTTACAACACATTTACTGGAAATGTTATTTTAATTGACAGTATTGGCAGATCAGGATTATGTGATATTCACAGCAATTCTTTTAATAATGACCTTACCATATTTGGCGCCAGCCAGGTACCCGGCGCCCATACCAACATCTCAGAGTCGGGCGATGATTATATTTCGGGATCCTTTGGCATTGCCTATACATCCGTGGCCAATCTTACTGTAGGGACTGGTGGTACCCTGCATATCAGTGGCGATCTGAACCTGAATACGGATGTCAATCCCTCATTGATTAACTTGAATGCTGTCAGCTTCGACGGATTCGCTGACTCTCATATACGGCAGTTTGGAACAGTACCAGTAGCTTTCAATAACCTTTACACAGATAAATTTTCAAAGGCTCAGCTCATCATACCGGAACAAGATATCTTCCTAAGGAATTCGGCTTGCCTGAGCGGTGGCTTGATAAAAACCACTTCATCAGCTTTACTTATTGCAGAAGATAATGCATCCATCAACTGTCATAGTACAGAAAGCTGGGTATGGGGGCCTATTAAAAAAATCGGAGATGATCAATTTACATTTGTGGTAGGCGACAGCCTGAAAAAAGCATTGCTGACGATGGCCACCGCACCGGCACAGGTAACAGACGCTTTTACGGCACAATATTTCAGAACCAATCCAACTACTGCAGGTTATGATACAGCACAACATGTTTCATCGCTGACAACAGTTTCCGGAAAAGAATATTGGCTGTTTACCAGAGATAATGGCAGCAGTAATGTTCGTATAAACCTCCAGTATGACAGCACCCGCAGCCAGCAGGTTTCCTCAATTTATAGTCTGCGGGCCAGCCAGTGGAACGGCTCACAATGGATAAACAACGGAGCATTATCTGTTTACGGTAATCTTCATGAAGCTTATGTTACTTCTCAGGATATTTTATCCTCCTTTGGGCCAGTTACATTGGGCTATGTATTGCCTCCCAGGATACCTGTAATAACCATAACCAATATGGATTCTGTTGCCTGTCGCGGTACATCATTCAAAGTACATTTTACAGTAGATACATTAATGTTCCCGACAAATACGTTTACTGCACAGCTGTCTGACAGTAGCGGCAGCTTTGCCAATCCATTGAATATTGGTCAACTGGTAAGTGCTACCCATTCAGATAGCATCACGGTCACCATTCCGGTAAATACACCTCTTTCAGCAGGCTATCGGATAAGGGTTACAGGTACGGCGCCGCCGGATACGAGCATTAATGTAAAACCACTTGTTGTAAAAACAATTCCATTAGTCAACTTCTCGATAGAAGGGCCAGCCATTGGTTGCATCAGTTCAGGTATACACAAATATTATCCCAGCCAGAGAGAACCAGGAGTCAGCTATAACTGGGCAATAAGCAGTGGCGGTACATTTACCACTAACCAGGATACGGCCTATGTTACCTGGACAACTCCCGGAACAAGAACGATAACGCTTAGTACATTCAATGAATGTGGAAATGGTCCCTCATCGAACAGAAATATTACGGTAAGCTACCCTGCTCCAACCGACGCTGCAACAATAACAAAGGACGGACGCTGGTTATATGCGACAGCACCAGATACAGCTCAGCATGCCACCGGTTATCGCTGGTACAGGAACGATACACTGATCGCTGGTGCAGCTAACCCATCGTATTATGCTTCCTTAGCCGGAAATTATAAAGTAACCTACTACAATCTTTGTGGTTATGGCCCTGCATCCAACATTATTTCATTTGCAGTAAACGCTGTACCGCAAACAATTAATTTCCCTGCAATACCCAATAAGACTTATGGTGACTCACCTTTTGCCATTACTGCAACGGCCAGTTCAGGACTCCCCGTATCACTGGCCTTGATCAGCGGGCCAGGAGCCTTATCCGGAAACACCTACACCATTACAACAACTGGCACCGCCACCATCCGGGCTACACAGCCGGGAGATGATGTCTATGATACAGCCGTAGTTATATTTCAAAATATTACGATTAATAAAGCAGCGCAAACCATTAATTTCCCAGCAATAGCTGACCAGGATATTAACGCATCACCATTTACATTAACCGCTTCGGCAAGTTC
>CAZWIM010000005.1:58122-148515 GCA_964634265.1 uncultured Chitinophaga sp.
TGACATATGACCTTTATGTGTGGGATTCTACGACTTCGCAACCTTCACAACCCTTTGCTTCAAACATAACAGGCATATCTTATGTAATTCCTGTAAATGCATTGCCCTATAACAAAACTTATAATTGGCAGGTTGTTTCTAAAAATGCCTGTCTCGAAACAAACGGTCCTGTACAAAGGTTCCGATTAAAAGCGTTGCCCGATTTAGCAGTTATTTCAGTTGTTACTCCTTCTGTAGCTAATTCGGGTCAAACGATTACGATCAACTGGTCAATAAAGAACCTTGGCCCGGGTAATACAACTACCAATCAGAGTTGGACAGATGCTGTGTTTCTTTCCTTTGATACACTTCCGAATTTTATTAACCCGGTCACAAACGCTTTTGCCTGGAGTGTATTTGATTTACCGGTAAGACCGTTATTGATTACAGCAAAGCCCAATCTTACTTCACTTGACAGTGGGCAGCAGTATACGAACTCAACCACCTTTACATTACCCCTGAATTATTCACAGCCGTTATATGTATATGTAGTTACTGATTATCCTGCAGGTATTAATTCGCCATTACAAATGACTTATGCAAATGACACGGCTCGTTCTGCTAACCCTATTCTAGTAACATTGTCACCAACTCCTGATCTGCGTGTTGATACAGTTTTTGCTCCTGCATCTACCTTCTCCGGAAGTACTATTGATGTTACGTATAAAGTAAAAAACTATGGAGTGTTAACACCGGCTAACAGTCACTGGACTGATAAATTTTACATCTCCCAAAGCCCCATCTTTAATATCAATAATGCGATACCACTAAAAATTCCTAAATCAAATAACACCTATTATCCTAATGCACAGGATGCAACAATTTTAAATTACAACCAATTACAGGCTGATAGCTCATACACCAGAACTATGCAGTTAGTAATACCCAATTTTATCTCGGGTCAGTGGTTCATTTATGTCCATACCAATGCTACGGCGAGTTTATATGAGGGTGCACTTGTCAATAATAATATCAATAACAAATTGCTCCAGGTATTTCTTACCCCAACGCCCCAGCTAACCATTAACAGCCTCTCTGTTCCTTTGAGTATAGCAAGTACAACTCAACCAATCGGAATAAACTGGAATATATTTAACAGCGGCTTCAATGATAATCTTGAGAAAAACAAAGGGCATTATTACCGGCCAGGTGGTTCTTGTTCATTGCCCGGAGGGGCAGGCATTGGTACAATGCTATCAGACAGTATTGGTTTTGGTTCCAGCTATTGGGTTGATCGTGTATACCTGAGTAGTGATTCTACCGGAATCAATGGAAACGCCATACTGATCGGAGAAAAAACACAAGGGGTATTGAACAGTGGAATTGATGCAGATAATGCACCTTATATAAAGTGTGTAGCAACAGGAACTAATCCGGCAACTGAAAACATCAATACATTTAATGTAATAAGGCCCGGCTCCAATCACCCGGGAGAATTAAATTTCACGATACCAGCTGACTTGCAGCCAGGAAATTATTACATTTATGTAAGAGCTAATGCTACACAAACCGTATTTGAATATCCCGGTACTCCGCAGATCAGAAGAAGTGCCTTACCCATCAATATACGAAGGCCTGATCTGACCGTAACTGCCAGTGTGCCTGCCATTGCATCATCAGGACAACCTGCTATACTTACTTATAACATCCTGAATAATGGTCCCGGCAGTGTATTTAATAAATTGCGAAATGACAGGATATATTTCAGCACCTCGCCGGTATTTGATGGTTTAGCCCAACTTATCGGTACGCAAAGCTTTACTGAAAGCTTGCCAGTGGGCACGCCGGTCTCTCATACATTTAGCTACACTATTCCGAATGGAGTAAGCGGTAACCGTTACTTCTATGTTCATACAAATTATGACAGCACATTCAGGGAAACCGGTTATAGCAATAATATCAGCAACGCCGCTTCTACATCAATTATCAATCCCACACCGGCAGATTTGGTGGTAACAGCTGTTCCATTGGCAGATTCATTATTTACCATCTTTAATTCAAAAATAAAATATACCGTCACCAATAATGGCCCGGGAAGTACTTATGGCTCATGGACTGACAGCATTTTCATTAGTTGTAACCCGGTATTCAATCCTTCAACCAGTTATTTCGTTGCTACAAGAACCCGGAATGATATACTAATCAGCGGAGCTTCGTTGACAGACTCAATTACGGTCACTATGCCTTTCAGCTGGCAGTTAAATAGTTGTTTCCCTCAGACTACATTTACAACAGCCTACTTTTTTGTAAAAACAAATGCCGGGAATGATGTTTATGAAGGTGTCAACAATAATAATAATGTAAATGGATCTGGTGCCAGGATTTTAATAAATCCTCTTGTGGATCATATTGTAACATCTGTATCAGGTTCCGACACAGCGACAGTTGCAAGACCATATTTAGTCAATTGGGTTGTCAAAAACATTGGTTATAATCCCGGCCCGCCATACTACCAGGGCTGGCAAGATGCACTTTACTTTTCAACTGACTCAATAGTAAACGGAAATGATGTTTTGGCCACGCAGTTCTTTATCAATTCAAGGCTTGAAAGCAATCAGAGCTATTCCGAAACAATGACTGCCATACCACCCAATATTCTAACAGGTGATTATTATGTACTGCTAAAATCAAATGCCATAAACTCCATAATTGCGGAGAAACAGTTGAGTAATAACAGCAATTTTATTAGAAACGCATCTGGCGAAGCAAAAAAGATTCATGTCATTCAACCATTGCTCCCTGATTTAGTTGATACAATTCTGTCTATACCATCCTCAATAGCTGCAGGACAACCCGCCACAGTAATACATAAAATAACCAACACCGGTGCAGGCCCTGTTTATCCTAATAACTGGAGTACTAAACTATGGCTGTCTGTAGATTTCATACCCGGTAACAGTGGTGATATCGAACTTGCTGCAAGGAATAAAAACATAATTCTTCAACCGGGAGAGTCTATTAACGATACTTTGACTTTCTACCTGAACCTGAATACGGTTCCCGGTAATTACGTTCTGATAGCAATGGCAGATGCTAATAACAGTGTTTATGAGTCGATTGACACCAACAATCTTGCCTTTAGGTACTTATCGGTATATCAACAACAACCGGTTGATCTGGTGGTTGAAAATATATTAAAGCCAGACACCGTTCTGCTTGGCTATACCATTGATACAACCAGGTGGGTTGTTGTCAACCAGTCTGGAAATACTGCAGCAGGAGTTTCTTCTGATGGGATTTATTTATCTAAAAACTCAACACTTGATTCAACCGCTGTACTTGTTGGCATAAAAAATAAGAACATCTATATGCCCCCTCTTTACAGGGACACTGTTTCCATGCAGCCTTTGGTTAGCGGTTTAATTGAAGGCGATTATCATGTACTGGTCAAAACAGACTTACTCAATAACATAAATGAAACAGACAAAACAAATAATATCGGCGTAGCTGCAGGAAACATATATGTGAAGGCAAAAGAACTAAAGCTGAACATTCCGGAAAATAACACACTGCACACTGTTTCCCGGTTTTACAAACTGGTCATTCCGGATTCATTGAACGGAGCTACCATCCTTATTTCATTGACCAGTAATGACTCTTTATCAATGAGAAATGAACTATATGCAGGGCTTGGATATGTTCCTTCACCCGCAAGGTTCGATTACAGACACAACACGGCCAATTACGGTAACCAGCAGATTGTGATGACATCTGTTGTTGACTCAGTTTATTATATAGCCGTACAGTGTACATCTGTAAATCCTACTGTGCAGAATATTACGTTAGAAGCTATACGACTTCCCTTTACTATTTTGAATGTTCAGGCGAACTCCGGTGGAAACATTGGTAATGTAACGGTGAAGCTAAGCGGCTCCTTGTTTACAGAAAACATGGTAGGCAAATTGAGCAAACCTGGTACTGATATATATTCGACAGTTGTATACTTTATTAACAGTACCACAGTCTTTGCCACTTTCAACCTTCAGGGCAAACCACTCGGCTTATATGATGTATCGTTAAGAAAACCAGACTCATCTGTTGCCATCCTGCAAAACAGCTTCACCATTACTACAGGCAATAACGGCGGAGTTCTGACAGGCGGGGGCAATAATACCGGGCAAACCGGCAGCGGTAATCAGCCAGGCTGTGATCCGGGTGCCCCGGGCGGATTAAACTCATTGCTGTTAACAGAAGTAATTGTTCCTGAAAAAGTATTTGTAGGCTGGCCATTTGTAATCCAGATAAACTATGCCAACCCGGCCAACTTTGATATACCGGCACAAACGAGAACACTTTACAATGATAAAAACGTAAAGATGGCAATGACACAGGCCGGCCTTCCAAACGGAACAACGGCATTACACCTTGAACTGACTGAACCCGGCGGACCTCCGGGTATTATCAGGGCAGGAGCCACCGGAACTATTACAGTATATGTTAAAACACCACCGGATATTCCGGGACATACTTTAATCAACTTTACGCTAAGGTAAAATGACAGCAAACAGAATCGTACACTTTCAAACAATGATATGAAAAGCATAATCAATAAATATAAAAGCACCCTCATAGTACTGCTATCATTAACGGCTGGTACATCTGCTCAGAATATCAATATACCGAATAAAACAGGCCCGATGGGTTTAGAAGTAAACACACTTACAGGTAATCTCTATTTCACCCGCAATGACCTGTATATTCCTGCCAGGGGCTTTGATATGAATATTTCTTTTCATTACAATAGTTTCAATTATGACAAGAATGATGGCTACGGTAATGGCTGGAGTTTTGATTATAATATAAAATATAAGAATGATACACTGGGCAGCAAAACAATAACCTGGGGTGATGGTCGGGAAGACAATTACTTACCCGAAGGAGGTGGTTATAAAGCCCCGAGAGGCTTTTTCAATACGCTGAGTGAATACCAGCCCGGCAAATACAGGATTACAGAAACGGATGGCGTTAAATATTTCTTTGATAACAATACACATAAGCGAATCACCCGGATAGAAGAACCAAATGGCAACTTCATCAACTTCACCTATACTGATACACTTCTTACTGCACTAACCAATGGCGCTGGTCAAACAATCTCACTAACCTACACAAATGGCAGGCTTACCAGCTTAACTGACGCAATAACTGCTCCATCAAGGGTTTTCAACTATACATATGATGGCGCAGGCAACCTCGTAGAAGTAAAAGACCCTCTGAATAATACCACAAAATATGCCTACCTGGTCAATGGACCAATGAAAGCCATCACCGACAACAACAATAATAAGATTGATATTATTTACTACAATAATTATTCTATCAGCGAACTGATCGGTTGTAACAAGAGATTAAGCTTCTCCTATGATTCTGCCACTCTCACAACCATGGTTACCGATTACCTGGAAACAGGCAACAACCAGGTGACAAAGTATGAATTTAAAAAACAGGAAGACAAAAAATGGCTAAGCGGAATGTCGGGTAACTGTTGTGGATTCAATACGAAATTCGATTTTGATGCTGCCGGTAATAAAGTAAAAGAGACTGATGCAAAGGGAAATGTCACCTCGTTTACCTATGACAACCGGGGGAATATGCTAAGCATGACAGATCCCCTGGGCAACACTGTCACCTATACCTATACTTCAGATTTCAACAGGATAGCCAGCCTTAAAGACGAAAAAGGATTTATCACTACGATGACATATGATTCAAAAGGAAATCTTACACAGTTAACTGAACCGGGAAACCAGGTTTATACAGCTTCTTATGCTGCTAATGGTGACATACTTAGCAGTACGGATCCCAAAGGCAATTCCTTTACCTATAATTATGATACTTATGGAAATCCGGTCAACGTAACAGGACCCAATGGCTATAATGCACAACTGGTATTTGATGCGAGAGGTAATCTTCTTTCTGTAACAGATGCCAGGGGAAATACCAGTAACCTGGAGTTTGACATACTGGGAAGGCTTAAAAAAATTACAGACCCCATTAATAATAACATTCAAATTAACTATGATCCAGCTGGGAACCCCGTTTCATTTGTAAATGAAAACAACGAAACCAGCCTTGCAGCTTTTGATGCCAGTAACAGGCTGGTTGAATTTACTGATCCGGTTGGCGGGAAAACTACATTGGCTTACGATGCTATGGATAATTTAAAAAGCATAAGAAATGCATTAGGAAATGCCCTGAACTTTGAATACGATAACAGAAACAGGATAAGAAAAGTTACTGACCCCGAAGGCAACGCTCTGTCTGCAGATTATGATGCAAACGGCAACCTGACGTCTGTAAATATGCCTAACGGTCAGGTATTCAATTACAACTATGATGCTCTTAACAGGATCATCTCTGCCAGTGATGTCAACGGCCAGGTTATAAGCCTGACCTATGACAAAAACAGTAATGTAACCAGTATGGTGAACAGCAGCGGCGCCACTTATACTGCCGAATACGACAGCCTTAACAGGGTAAAGAAAATTACAGACCCATTAAGCAATGTTTATACACTGGTGTATGATAAAAACAGTAATGTCATTGCTGTAACAGACAGAAATGGCTTTACCTCCACCTACAATTATGATAGCCTTGACCGGGTAAAAACCACAACAGACAATAATGGAAATACAATAACCGTAACCTACGATGTTCAGGGTAATGTAACTGCGCTGACAGATCAGAATAACAATGTAACCACATATACATACGACAACCTGAACCGGCTGAAACGAACTACGTTTCCCGACGGCAAGTACATAGAAAACAGTTATGATAACAAATCAAACATCATTGCTAAAAGAATTACGGATGGCTCTACCATTACCTATACATACGATACACTCAACAGGGTTGTGTCAAAAACATTACCCGATGGTCATGTTTTTACCTACACCTATGATGCGTTAGGCAGGTTACTTACAGCTACCAATAATGCCGGCACTATTACGCTGACTTATGATGCACTTAACCGGCTTACTTCTGAAAATTTTGGGAACCGAACAGTTAATTACAGTTATAATATTTCAGGACGGACTCAGACGACTGTGTACCCGGACAGCACCGTTATCACAAAAAATTATGACACCCGAAACCGGTTGATCAGCATTGCTAAAAATAATACGGTGCTTGTTAGTTACCAATATAACAATATCAACCAGGTGATTGCAAAAACGATGGCCAACGGCATAACTAACTCCTACCAGTATGATTTTGCCAACCGCCTGAGCAATATTTCAACAGTAGGCGGCACTATACAGAATAGTCAGTTTAATTATGATAATGAGCAACAAAAAACATCCATCAACAGGCTGAATGATCCAGCCAGATCAGAACAATTTACCTATGATAATGGCCGCAGGTTAACCAACTACAAAAGAGGTGTTATTGGAGAAACCCCGGTAACAGAGAATAGCTATAACTACGATGCACTGGGCAACAGGGTATCTGCCAATTTAAATGGTGTAACTACAACGTATACTTCAAACAACCTGAACCAGCTTATAAACAGTAATAACGGAACGCAGAATATCAACTTTACCTATGACAATAATGGTAACCTTACCTTCGATGGGCAGTTTTATAAGTTCTATGATGCCGAAAAGAGATTACTGAAGGATTCTTCCTCGCCTGCCAATGTCATCACTTATCAATATGATGCGCTGAACAGAAGAACCCGGAAAACCAGTAACGGCACCGCCCGCCACTATACTTTTTCTGGTATCACTCCCATTGAAGAAAGAGATAATACCGGCAACACCATCCTGAATAAAACGATCTATGCAGGCTGGCTGAAGCCGGTGGTGAATGAAAAAAATAACAACCATTTTTTTTATCATCAAAATGAGCTGAATTCTGTAGAAGCCATTACCAACCAGCAAGGAAGACTGATTGAAAAGTATGATTACGATGTATATGGCAAAATGAGTATTTATGACTCCCTGAATAATCCACTGAGTGGCTCCATCGCCGGTAACCGTTTTGGCTTTACCGGGCAGGAATACGACAGTGCAACCGGAAAGTATAAATTCTTCTTCCGGGAGTATAACCCTGAAACAGGGTTGTTTAATCAGCGGGATCTGATAGGTTATGCTGATGGCATGGGCATGTACCAGTATGTGCATAACAACCCCGCGAATGGAATAGATCTGCTTGGACTGGATGACTTTATAGATTATACTGGAAATACGGTTGGGAATGCTAATAGTATTTCACCTCTCCTTCCAGAAATGATTGCCCCTGTAACTGAATATATAGTAAGAAGTAAGAATGGACAGCATATAGTGAGAATAGGTGAAATGACACGGGAGTTAGGGTTAAGTGGCCAGTTTTATAACGGGAGCCTGAAAATATTAAACTCTACTGGCCTTGGTTTCATTCTTACTCCTATAAACATCGCTGGAACTATAAGATCCTATAATAAAATGAGAGACCCATGTGCAACAGACGGACAAAAAACAGATGCAGCCATCAGTACTTTCAGCGGAGCACTTAATTCAGGTATGGGATTATATGTTTTGGGGAGATTTTTGTATCACACAGGATTGGGTTATGCACTTACAAATATTGCCAATGCATTTCTTACAAATCCTGTTTCAAGAGGAGCCGCATTAAGATTTTCTCTCCAGTTTGGACTTGCAGGGGCAGCTGAATCTTTTGGTTCTTTCTCAGCTGGAACGTTAGTTTCAAAAGCAGGTGCCGGAGGTATTTTATCTTCAGTCGCTGGCGGCCTCGCATTATACAGCCTTGCTAATATTGCCTGGCAAAAAGCCACAATGCAATCTTTTGCGGAAACGGGGGAGAGTATTGATTTGCCATTGGTAGATATGATTGCAACTGCTGATTTTTCGCAGGGCCCCAAAAATGCAACTCGGCATATGCTGATGAATCATGGCGCTAAGTATTGGGAAGCGAAAAGAAAAGTAGAATCAAAAGGCTCCAGAAATGGGGGAAGCCATTGGAAAGCTCCTAAACCTGGTAAGCCTAATAATCCATGTGACAAAAGTGGCGGCACCCAAAAACCAGCCGGAGCAGCAGGTGCTGCTTCAGCAACTACCGAAGCCATTGCATCTATGGATCCGAACGAGATCATCGGGCCGGATGGTGTACCTGATAAAAGTTGGGTAAGTGTAAATGACCGTTTACCTTATACCATCACTTACGAAAATGATAAATCTGCTTCTGCACCAGCAAAATATGTGAAGATCATTGCCCCCGTGCATAATAAAATGGATGCAGCAAGTTTCCAACTGGGCAGTTTCGGGTTTAACAGCCTTACATTCACCGTTCCACCGGCAGTCGCTTCTTATTACCAGCGACTGGACTGCAGGGATTCGCTTGGTTTGTTTGTGGATGTAATTGCCGGTTATGATGTACAGAACAACCAGGCTTTCTGGGAATTTCAATCAATAGACCCGGTTACCTTCCTGCCACCGGCTGATCCGCTGAAAGGATTCTTATTACTGCAGGACAGCAGTAATCTTACCTATGGCCACGGCTTTGTAAACTTCAGCATCAAGCCTGTTACCACTTCACAAACATTAGACAGCATCCTGGCAAGGGCTGATATCATTTTTGATACAAACGATACTATACCCACCAATATCGAAAAGAATACAATTGATGCACTGCCACCAACCAGTCACATGGGTAATTTGCCAACCAACAGTGTCAATCCAATTACACTCAACTGGTCGGGTACAGACGATACCAACGGATGCGGATTGCATTATTATACATTATATATATCCAATGATGGGGTGAATTTCAGTGTGCTGAAAGATGGTATAACCCGTACAGACACTACGTTGACACTGGCCCCGAATATCCGTTATTATTTCTTTGTGCTGGCGACTGACAGTGTAGGCAACAGGGAAATACTTCGTCCGGGTGAAATAAAAAGCAGTTTCATTGGTATAGCATTACCCGTTACCTGGCTTTATTTCAGGGGAACCAATCAAAATAAAAATAACCTGCTGGAGTGGGCCACTGCTAATGAGCAAAACAGCAAAGAGTTTAAAGTAGAACGGTCATTAGACGGAAGTAATTTCACGGATATCGGCACCGTAGCAGCAGCAGGCAACAGCAATACTACCCGTTCTTATAATTACACAGACAGGAATATTGACAGGCTCAACAGTACTGTTATGTATTACAGGCTCAGGCAGATTGATCTTGACAACAGGTACAAGTATTCAACTGTCATCAGGCTTACGTATAAAGAAAAAGAAACACCACATTCAATCGTTTATCCAAATCCGGCCAGTACTGTCATTACTATTAGTATTGGTGATAAAAAACTTATTGGAACGATGGCCTCAGTTTTTGATATGAATGGCAAACTGCTGCAAAATATAACCATCTCAGGCGACAGCCAGACAATAGATATCAGCCGGTACATGAATGGTATCTATTTAATACGGCTTGAAAACAAAGAAACTTTAAGAATCGTAAAACAGTGAGGCCTTCCTGTAGTGTCGTTAAATCAGCCTCCTTTTTCATGCAAGAAAGAAAATCCCCCGGTTTATACCGGGGGATTAAATTTATAAAATGGAAATATAGACATCAGTTTACCCCATCCACCTGCATTTCTTTATTTATTTTAAGTACTAATCCCTGCAATACTTTGCCGGGTCCGGCTTCTGTAAATTTCGTAGCTCCGTCTGTAATCATAGCCTGTACACTTTGTGTCCATTTTACTGCACCGGTTAACTGATCAATCAGGTTTTGCTTTATTTCTTCCTGGTCCATCACTGCTTTGGCAGCTACATTCTGGTAAATAGCGCAAACTGGTGTATGAAATTTGGTTGACAATATAGCCGCCTGCAATTCTTCTTTCGCCGGCAACATCAATGGTGAATGAAAAGCACCTCCTACCGGTAAAACCAATGCCCTCTTGGCACCTGCAGCTTTCATTCTTTCACAAGCTATTTCGATTGCGTTTTTACTCCCACTGATCACCAATTGGCCGGGGCAATTATAGTTTGCAGGCACCACCACTTCACCAGTTTCTTTTTGTACTTCTTCACAAATAGCTTCCACCTTATCATCTGCCAGGTTCAAAACAGCCGCCATGGTGGAAGGATTTATTTCGCAGGCTTTTTGCATTGCAGTTGCCCTTACGGAAACAAGCCGGAGAGCATCTTCAAAACTCAAAGTACCGTTTGCCACCAGGGCAGTAAATTCTCCCAATGAATGACCGGCCACCATATCAGGCTTTGCATTCTCAATACTTCTGAACGCAATAACAGAATGTAAAAAAATAGCCGGTTGTGTAACCTTTGTTTGTTTCAGGTCTTCTTCAGTTCCTTCGAACATTATATCTGAAATACGAAACCCCAATACCTCGTTTGCCTGCTCAAAGAGTTTTTTGGCAAAAGCACTGTTTTCAAAATGTGGTTTTCCCATACCCGGAAATTGTGAACCCTGGCCGGGGAAAATATAGGCATGTTTCATTGTCATTGTTTTGATTTGCCACAATAAAAAAAGTCTGATTGAAAGCTCCAATCAAACTTATGATTTCGCAAATATAGGAGTTAGTCCAGATCTGCAGTTATAAGCCTTAAAAATTCACCCCGTGTGGAGTTTTTCTGAAACTCACCGTCAAAAGCAGAAGTGGTGGTCACCGAATTTTGCTTCTGTACCCCCCGCATCATCATACACAAATGCTTTGCCTCAATAACAACTGCCACACCCATGGGGTTAAGTGTTTCTTTGATGGCATTCATGATCTGAACGGTTAACCGCTCCTGTACCTGTAAACGCCTTGCATACACATCCACCACCCTGGCAATTTTACTCAGACCGGTTATCCAGCCATTGGGTATATAGGCCACATGTGCCTTGCCAATAAATGGAAGCATATGATGTTCGCACATGCTATATATCTCAATATCCTTTACAACGATCATCTCACTGACCTGCTCATGAAATTTAGCAGAGTTGATGATTGCTTTTGCATCAAGATGATATCCTTGTGTAAGATATTGCATCGCCTTTGCAAGGCGTTCGGGTGTTTTCACCAGGCCTTCTCTTTCTGCATCTTCTCCTAAGAGATTAAGAACAGATTTATAATGGGTAATGAGACCTGTTGTAACCTGCTCATCGTATTGCTCCGTTTTTTTATATGCCATATCGGGTTATTGATTTGAATAAAAAACTTCAGGCCGGATATTCCACAAAATTACGGGCTGTTTCATAAAGCCTGATTTGTAAATCCTTTGCAGGATCTATAAAGGGTCTTAGTATTGTATAGATCACAACAGCAATATTTTCAGCCGTTGGATTCAGGTTTTTAAATTCAACTGTATCCAGGTTCAGGTTTTTATGGTCAAACCGCTCAACCACTTCTCTCTTTATGATGTCACTCAGTTCTTTCATATCCATTACATAACCTGTTTCTGGATCCGGCTCCCCTGTCACTTTCACAACCAAATCATAATTATGACCATGATAATTAGGTAAAGCACATTTACCAAACACCTTTTCATTGGTATGGTTATCCCATGCCGGATTGAAAAGACGGTGAGCTGCATTGAAATGCTCTTTCCGGTAAATGGCCACTTTTTTATTCATGGTTAATTGTGTGATTCTGATTAACTGCTAACAACAACCCGGAGGCATAAATGTTGAGGCCAGCAATTAAAAGATTATTCTGGTCAGCTCAAAGCTACTTCAAAGTTAGCAGGATGAAGTTCTCTTTGTTACCTTGCACACTGAAAATAATACAATGAATTGTCTTATTGTAGCTGCTACTGCCAGGGAAATAGCTCCGTTCCTTGATTATTACCGAAATGCGGAAAAAACGGGACATATTGATATAAGCCTGGATGTTTTGATAAGCGGTATCGGTATGACTGCCACCACTTATCACCTGGCCAAACAATTTGCTATACGTAAACCCGATATGGTGGTGCAGGCCGGTGTGGCCGGTTGTTTTGACACATCCCTGCCGCTGGGAACCGTAGTGGCAATCAAACAGGATACAATTGCTGACGAAAGTGTAGTGGAACTAAAAAATCTGAAAACATTATTTGACCTGAAACTGGTTCCGCAAAACCAGCATCCTTATAAAAACGGTTGGTTGATTAATCCCGGCAAAGAAATGCTTAAAAGAACAAAACTTAAAGCAGTCAGGGGAATTTCCGTAAACCAGATCACCACATCAAAACAAATGATCGGTTTTTACAAAGAGCAGTTTAACCCTGTTACAGAATCAATGGAAGGCGCAGCGCTGCACTACGTATGCCTGTCAGAAAATGTACCTTTTTTACAAGTAAGGAGCATTTCCAATTATATAGGTGAAAGAAATAAAAGGAAATGGAATATGGTTGATTCTATTGCCCGATTAAACAAGGAACTGATCCGCCTGTTAGAAAGTTTATAAGTTTAATTCATGAAGTTTAGTATCGGCTTTTCGCCCTGCCCAAACGACACTTTCATTTTTGATGCACTGATCAATAAAAAAATTGATACAGGAGGAATAGAGTTTGAGGCAATATTGGAAGATGTGGAAACTCTTAACCAATGGGCACTGGAAGCAAAACTGGACATTACCAAACTAAGCTTCCCTGCTTTTTTCAGATCAACCGATAACTATGTATTACTGAATGCCGGCAGTGCCCTGGGAAAAGGGGTTGGTCCGTTGCTGGTAAAACCGGCTGGCAGGGAAATTAACAAAGTTGAAGACCAAAGTATTTTAATACCGGGCATTAATACTACCGCCAATTTGCTGCTAAGCTTTGCCTACCCGGAGGCAAAAAACAAAAGACCCATGCTCTTTTCTGAAATTGAAGACATGGTGATGAGTGAACTGGCTGATTTGGGTGTTATCATTCATGAAAACCGTTTTACTTACCTGCAAAAGGGATTAGAGAAAGTAGCAGACCTGGGAGAAACATGGGAAAAGAAAATGAATGTGCCAATTCCTTTAGGCGGTATAGCCATAAAAAGGACCGTTGACAGGTCGACAAGTTTTCATGTTGAACAATTGATCCGCAAAAGCCTTGAATTTGCCTTTGCTAACTATCCGTTTATTACCGACTATGTAAAATGCCACTCTCAAACCATGAGTGAGGAAGTGATGCGGAAGCATATTGACCTTTATGTAAACAACTACTCTCTTGACCTTGGAGAACAGGGGAAAAAGGCAATAACCACACTTTATCATACTTTCCTTTCGATAAATAAACTTGAAGCAGCAAATGCTGATAAAAACTTATTTCTTTAAAGCTACCGCATAGGTTTCCAGGCATCGCTTTCTAGCTACTTCATGTTCTACTATGGGACGGGGATAAGTAAGCTCTTCAAATTCCGGCACCCATTTACGTATGTATTTTAAATCAGGATCAAATTTTTGGGTCTGCAAATAAGGATTAAACACCCTGAAATAAGGTGCCGCATCACAACCACTTCCTGCGGCCCATTGCCAGCCACCATTGTTGGCCGCTAAATCAAAGTCGAGTAGTTTTTTAGCAAAATATGCTTCACCCCAACGCCAGTCGATCAATAAATGCTTGGTGAGAAAGCTGGCTACTATCATTCGTACCCGGTTATGCATAAAACCGGTTTCATTCAGCTCCCGCATACCTGCATCAACAATCGGGTACCCGGTTTGTCCTTTGCACCAGGCTTCAAATTCCTTTGGGTTATTTCTCCATTTGATACGATCATATTCCGGTTTAAAGGCCTGACCCACCACCCGGGGAAAATGCCAGAGTATCATATGATAAAAATCCCGCCATATCAGTTCATTTAAAAACGATTCATTCAGAGCACCGGCTTCCCTTGCCAGCTCACGGATGCTGATGGTGCCAAAGCGTAAATGAACACTTAATCTTGAAGTTCCGGCTATTGCCGGAATATCTCTTTGCTCTTTGTAGCGTTTAATTATTTCTGCTTTCCATGATTTTGGAGGGAATGAAATACCAGTGTCTTCAAATCCCATTTTTGCGAGGGAAATTATTTGCCTTGCTGGTTGTTTAAAGAAATTGGAAAAATATTTTTCTGTTGGATAAGATTTCAGGTGAAATGGCTTCAAGGTTGCTTTCCACCTGCGGGAATATGGAGTAAACACTGTATATGGCTTACCGTCATCCTTCAGTACTTCCTCTTTCTCAAATATCACCTGGTCTTTAAACGTTATAAAGCTGATGCCTTCCTGTTTTAAAAAGGCTTGAATCGCAGCGTCTCTCTCCTTTGCATATGGTTCATAATCATGATTGCTGTAAACAGCTTCAATCTTATACTCATTGGCAAGTTGCTGATAAATAGCGGAAGGTTCTCCGTAACGAACATCCAGTGTAAATCCAAGCCTTATTAATTCCTGCTGCATTTCCTGCAACGCCAGGTGAATAAATTCAACACGACGATCTTTCCTGTCTTCCAGTTCATTCAGGATATTGGTATCGAAAATAAAGACAGGAACAACGGGCTTATTTCCTTTCAGGGCATGATATAAGCCAGCATTGTCGTGCAGGCGCAGGTCTCTACGGAACCAGAATATATTCACAGAAGGCTTCATGATGGGAGAAACAGCATCAGGCCGGAATTGTTTGGCAAAAACGGCGATAAATTTCCATTGTTTTCAGGTTGCTGTATACTTTATCACGACAACGCTGCACCCAGCGAATCCCGTTAATGGCATTGGTTAAAAAGACTTCATCCGCAGCCAGCAGCTCATCTGTTGAAATCGTTGTTTCCTTAACAGCGTAATCCGCAGCAGTAAGTGATTCCAGTAAATGCCTTCGCATCACCCCGTTTACACATCCTTCTGAAAGTGCAGGAGTGAAAATTGTTTCTCCTTTCACCAGGAAAAGGTTTGCAATCGTTGAATCTGTAATTTGTTGAAGGGTATTTAAAACAAGGCAATCGTTCAATTTATTCTCCCTGGCATAACAAGCGGCCATCGAATACACTAAAAAATTAGCTGACTTTAAATTAGAGAACCGGTCGGTGCTTTTCGCCGCATCCGGATAAATATCAATCACCAATCCGTTTTCATTTAGTTGCGTCACCGACTTATTCAACGACCAACACTCAACCAGGTATTGGAGCTTTCTATCCTCATCATATAAACCGCCGTTGCCCCGGGATACAGACAATCTCACCCTGGCCATTTCTTCACATTCATTATGCCTGCACAACTCTAAAATTTTCTTTTGTATAATTTCTGCTGTGAACAAACCCGGGATATCAAATTTCAGTAATGAAAGACTTTTGAAAAGACGGTCCATGTGGAGATTAATCAATTGTATTCGGCCATTGATCACTTTCATGGTCTCAAACAAACCATCGCCGTAGCGATAGCTCCTGTTGGAAGCCGGCAGCACAGCTTTGCCAGCATCTGTAAATTTTCCATTTACGCAAATCGTTGCCATATATCAAAGTAAAATAAAAAAGCCACCCCGACGAAATTGCCGGGATGGCCGTATATACTTGCCATGAAAAATTATGCCTGTTCTACCAATCCGGCTTTTACCGCATACATTACCAGGCCAGCCATAGATTTGGTACCAGTCTTGGTTTTAAGTTTATCCCGGATAGCTTCCACCGTACGGGGACTCAGATCTACGATATCTGCAATTTCCTTAGTACTCTTTTCATCACACATCAATTTCAGAATAGTGATCTCTTTATCAGTCAGCTGCACATCCTGTGGCATAGAAGCCTCAGCCGTACGTTTGGTACGAAGGCCACTCAGCAGAGCCTTATTGGTGAGGTCATTGAAATGAAAATCATTTTCGTAAACTCCTCTTATTGCTTCATAGATCAGGTCAGCGCCGGATTCCTTTGTGATATAGGAGTTGGCACCCATTTCCATCATTTTGGAAATAACAGAATGATCATTCAGGAACGACAACATGATCACTTTCACATCGGGATATAATTTTTTGATCTCAGGTAAGGCAGTCAGCCCATCCATGATGGGCATCTGGATGTCGAGTAAAATTACATCTGGCTTAATATGACGGAGCAGGTTCAGTAACTGCATACCGTTTTCAGCCTCTGCCACCATTTGAATGTCTTTGCGAACCTGTAAAGCAGTTTTAATACCAGTGCGGAAAAGGGCATGATCATCAGCGATCGCCACTTTAATTACAGCGTTAGTGTCGGGATTTTTCATAATTGGATTATTAAAAATGTTATTGAATCTAAGTAATAATTACAGACTGCAAGTTGGAAAATTCCTGCAACATGTACTATAGGGAAAGTACTTGATTTCGTATTTGTGGAAAGTACCGATACCAGAAGAACATATCGAAACTGTACTATGTCCTTATAAGAGTTTTTACTAGCTCCGCAGTAAATACCGAATGTTTGAAATAGGGCAGTTATGCTCTTGTTAACATTTATATGTGCATATACTTTTGTATCAGAAAGTTGATTGACACGGATGATCTGTCTTGTCCCTCTCATCCAATGTCCAGAACCGTCCAGAAAGTTATTTCCAATTCCTTTGAAAAACGACCCGTTTTTACGGGAGACACTTCAAACCGGCCAGTCAACTTTCTATTTTGAGTATGGCTCCGTTTTTAAAATCCAAAACCCTGACTGCCGACAGGCAGGCAATGAAAAATGAGTTGAAATGCAAGAGCCGTAACCGTTAAGCCCTGTCTCTATGAAACGCAACGCTTAAAAATCTTTTTCTTTTCATAACAGTAACGTAAGCCCCGGTCCTCATAACGCCGGGGTTATTTTTTTGGTAATCCTTAAAAACTACTGTGAATTTTTTATTGCTTTTGTGCAATAAGGTAGGCCCTTGGTTCACCAACGGTGAATTTTTTTCTTGCAGGAATGCTGTACACTTCTTTTAATGCAAACCCGGCAGCCTGCAGCATGTTCTCCATTTCATTGATGGAAAAAATATAATCAATGCCGGTCTTGGTCTCTGTGCTGCCATCCGGATGTATCATGGTGCTTTCTGCTTCCAGCCTGGTTGGCTGAAATAGTAATCTTGTATCCGTAAGAAATTTAATGCCGTTTATTTCACTCCATGATTTGGTAACGGAATTCTTAAATACTATTTCCGCCAAAGACCAACTGTTGATAAGCAATGATCCTCCCTGCTTTAAACAGCTGGCAGCTTTTTTCAAAATGGATAGAGTATCATCCGCATTAAAAAAATTAAGGCTGTTGCCCATGCAGATTACCAGGTCAAATTGTTCTTCTGTAGAAAAATCAAGTACCCCCGACTGCGCAGCTTTTACTGGCAGGTTTTCAGCAGTGGCTGCCTGTTGTATTTCATTGACATAATCGGCAAGATTATCAACCGCTGTCACTGATATGCCTTTACGGGCAAGCCCCAGGGCATGACGGCCATAGCCACACATCAGGTCAAGTACCTTGCAGCCCGGCTGCAGGTTGAAATAAGGAATCATGAAATCAACCTCCTTTACTGTCAGTTCATCAGGAATGATCGTTTTCCAGATCTCTTTATAATGACCGTCAAAAAAACTATCGTTGATATTTGGCATTGCCTGAGTTTATGATTGATGACTAGCCGATGTACTTACAATATCGGCCTTGTAAAAAGCAGCCTTCGACAAGCTCAGGCTGACACATTTTTTATCAGCAACTGTTGGGGTCTATTCCAGCAACTTATTTCTTGTAGCATACATTACCAAACCGGCAATAGTCTTGGCCCCCACCTTCTGTTTCATATTCTGACGGATCGTTTCTATAGTGCGGGGGCTAAGGAACACTTCTTTTGAAATTTCTTCTGTGGTTTTATCGTCCGCTATCAGTTTCAATATTCTTAGTTCCTTTTCCGAAAACTTAACCGGGTTCGGATAGAATTGTCTCACCGTTTTTTTATGCTGCAGTTTCAACAGCACTGCTTTATTTACCAGTTCATTGAAATAAAAATCATCATTCATGCAGGTGAGTATGGCCTGGTAAATTTCTTCGGGGTCTGTGGTCTTGGTCAGATAAGCGTTGGCGCCCATTTCCATCATCTTGGTGATCATCTCCTGGTCATCGTACATAGTAAGGACAATGATCTTGACTGCCTCGTATTCTTTTCGGATCAGGCTAATGGCATTGATGCCGTCCATTTCCGGCATACGGATATCCATCAGGATAACATCCGGTTGTTTTAGCTGAAGTTTGTGCATCAGGTCTTTTCCATCTTCAGCCTCCCATATAATTTTCAGGTAATCTTTGTCTTTCAGCGCCATGCGGATACCGTCACGAAAGATCTTATGATCATCGGCAATCGCTACTTTGATTTGCTGGGCGGTCATGGGTATTGGTTTGCAGTTAATTTATTGGGTATCGAAGTTGAGTAAAACTACGTAAAATTGGTAGAAATACGCAAATATCTTTTACCTCACCCCAACTGGTCTGCGTTTCAACCGCAACCACAATTCATCCCCTCCCCTTGAGGAGAGGGGCGAACGAAACGCCGGGGCAACAACAAATGCCTCACGGGGTGAGGTAATTTCACTTCACCGAATAATTAAATGAAAACTGGTAAATAGGCAGGGAATAATCTATCTCCGGCTGCTTGGTGTATTTATAATAAATAGCTTTCAGGTTCACCAGGCTGTTGATCTCCACACCAAACCCGATAGAGTAGCCCATATAAAGACCGTTGGTTTCTATATCTGGCAAAAACTCTTTTAATTGGCCCGGATTGGTAAAGCAGGCATGGTAGCGGGTTGCCAGCCAGAATATCCCAACATTTTTATTGTTATTCCTTTCCCAGGCGCCGGTTTGCCAGTACAGGCCGGATGCGCCAAAACTGTTTAAAAAGTTAAGCGGTTTGCCTGTTTGCGGGTTATTGGCTTGTCCTGTTCGTACACCGGTAAGCACCCTTTCGCCGAATTGGTAAAGCAACCCGGCACGGGTAAGTTTGGATGACTTTTTGAAAACCAAAATACCTTCTGTGCTAATGTTGACCAGGCCACTCAGGGGATTGATATATTGATTAATTAAGTGGTCATTGCTGCGCACTAACAGGTTGCCGGTAGTATTGGGAGAGCCCCCACCCTGGAAACTGTTATTGCTAACCCCGCCATAAAAACTCAGCGGGATGGCAAATTTGCCTGGCTCTCCAATGAATAACCGTAAAAAACGGGCAGAAGCATTTACCTGGCCGTTGTTGACAATATCAATAAAACCGGAAGTGAAAATTTCAGGCTTGTACTCTTGTACCTTACGCTGTTGACCTACAGTATCCTTTTTAAGATAGGTTTTTTCTGCAGGCGCTGTAAAAAAAGAAACCTCCTTTGCCTGTGCTATGGCAAGGCATGGCCATAGCCAAAGAAATATTGGCAAAAGAGGTTTCATGAATTAAATTTATAGATGTTCTTTCAGTCGTAAAGAATACGAATAAGCCAAATTTTAGGGGTGATTAACCCTAGGTTTTATTATTCCTTTTCTTCCTCTGAATGATATTAATAACTAATGCGGGAATCAGGAGCACATAAGAAGCAATCAAGCAATAGGACTTAATTGAAGCCGACAAAGACAAAGATTCGCTTTTGATGTAAGCAATTAGAAAAATCATTCCAACTACTACTAGTATTTTTTTTGTCGTTTCCAGCTTTATCATATAATATTTTTAATCGAAAATAAAATTACCTATCATTTTTGCAATCAAAATAATTAGTTACACAAGTCCAATCAGCTCTATTTTTTCTTATTGCTGCACCTGCAGCACATAACAAGCCTACCCCTGCGCCAACAAGTGGTGATCCAACAGTTCCAACTGTAGCCCCTATACCCGCACAAGCTGCTAAATTTTGAAAAAAAGCATTTTCTGCATTATCAGCACATGTTCTTAATTCTCTTTCGCACGGTCCTGCAAGTGTACCAATACTCCCGGGTGCCAATCTGCCATATATCGAAAATCTTTGTTCCAGGTTATTTTCTAATGTATCTGTTAAGTAGCAGTTAACTTCCCGTAAGACTTCGTAATCAAAATTATCTCTTGGCATATTACCACTCGGATCAATAGCTTTTATTAGCTGCTTAGCTTTCATTTCAATATCTGAATATATAGCGACATACTGATTTTGAAAATCCAGGTAATTGATTCCGCATTTATTAAAAGAACTTAATTCTCTCCCGCTATTTACATCACTTATAAATTCATTCCACTCCTGTTCACCGATTGAATTTTTCAAACTATAGAAATAATTTGACAAATTGTCAATTGCCTTGATATATTCTTTCGTTTCAGGCTTATAATTACAAGGCTGATGAATGTTTTGATCCTGTGAAAAAACAGTAACTGATACAATAGATACCCAAAAGCAAATAATAACCTTTTTCATACTTAAAATATTTTTCCCGCCTACTCTCTTCAACACCCGGTTTTCGGCTTTCCCGTAGCATTTAGTACTGTTGCTAGCTTACAGCTAAACGATGCACCAAAGCTACCAGCCAACTAAAGCCCCGCCATGAGAAAAACAACGCTGCAAAAAGTTTTTTCCCGGCAAAACGGTGAGGATTTACACATTTAATCCGGTGTTTTCAGCGCCTCAAAGAGCTGTTTTCTACAAATCTGGCGGTGTTTTTCTGAAATTCAGCGGGAAAAAACACATTTTAAAACGTTTTTTTCGGAAAGAGAAGATTTAAAAGAAACCTCTTTTATCTGTGCTATGCAAGGCAGGGCTATAGCAAAAAAATGGCAAAAGAGGTTTCTGAAAATTGTAAATATGAAAAACCTAACAAATAAAGTCGTAGAAAAATAAGCAGGGTTATTATCCTATGTGTCCTTTTTTTTATTTTTAAAAAGAAACAATGCACAAGATGCCAGAAAAACTCCGAAGAAAATTTCTTTTAAGTCAATATTAAATTTTCGTTTTACAAAAAAGGCTACTGTTGCTAAAATAACTGAGAGGCCAATTAAAGAAAATAGTTGTGCTTTAAATGACATAACATATTTTTAATTAAAAATCCAATTCCATAAAGATGAAACTCCTGAAGTTACAGAATTTCCAACTCCCCCTGTTAGAGCCCCAGCAGCCCCGGCAGGCACTGTAAGTGTACCTAAAGTAACTGTACCGCCAACAAGTGCTCCCACGACCCATCCACCAGCGGCGCCTGAAACATCGGCCGCAATCAACTCTCGCAACCACCTGGGCAATTTTTGAAGATTTTCATTTCCCTTTAACAGTAAGCTGCCAAATTTTGATTGAATACTCTCTAAATTATCGATCCAGAATCCGGCACTATACCTTGCAGTCGATGCAGTACTTAAAAGCAAGCCCCTTTCATTTTCATTTAACGCCTTATCATTATTAAACTCATCTTCAATATTCTTAATGCTGTTGTAAAAAGAAGCTGAACCCGATTCAAGATCACTATCAATCGCAGTCCTTATCAAATTGAGATATCTTCCGCAATTATCGGTAATAAAGTTTGTTTGTTTTAAAAGAGTTGGTAAATCACTCAATTCGCTTTCCAGGCAAGCCCTATAAAGAGGTTGTTTAAACAAGCCCTTGACAAACTCAGTCTCTTTGATTCCCAGCTTTCCCAAAATGTAATCATTTAGTCCATCAATTTTTAAATTTTCACTTCTTACTCTTTCAGGAGAGTACTCGGAAAAAAAAGACTCTATAACAGAATTGTGTGAAGAACCAATATAGTCAAACTCATTTGCCCTATTTGACTGACCAGAGACAGAAAAATTCATGATGACTCCAAAAAAAGCTATACAGATACAATAAACTATCTTTTTCATTTTATGGTGTTGTTTTCCGCCTACTCTCTTCAATACCCGGTTTTCGGCTTCCCCGTAGCATTTAGTACTGTTGCTAGCTTACAGCTAAATGATGTACCAAAACTACCAGCCACCTAAAGCCCCGTCATGAGAAAAACAACGCTGCAAAAAGTTTTTTCACCACAGAATGATGAGGATTTACACATTTAATCCGGTGTTTTCACCGCCTCAAAAAGCTGTTTTCAACAAATCTGGCGGTGCTTTTCGGAAATTCAGCGGGAAAAAACACATTTTAAAACGTTTTTTTCGGAAAGCTTTAAAAAGGAAAATGTTTTCTATTGGCTAATTTGTAGTATGAAAGAATCACATATAAAATTACTATTTGAAATTCATTTTTTTGAACTAATGATCATCTCACTGGCACTTTTTGCATTATATCATATAAACAAGTTCAAACCATTCAGAAAAGTAAATAACTTATTTGCTATTTATAGTATTTCCTGCATCTTGTTTTTTTTGCTCTCTAATTCAGAAGTAATACATTTATTTTTTGAACCAAAAAGCAAAGCCGCTCGTATCACCTTTGAATTATGGAATGCTTTTTTTTGTGTTGCAGAACTGTATGTATTTTCTGGTTTCTTTGTTCTCTTGCTGAAAAATAATTTATTCAGAAAAGTAATAATATTCTCCATCTTTATTAATAGCATCTTTTTTTTCTACTTACTAATAATAATTTTTGACTATTCAAGTGCTAAAAAGGATATTTTATTGGCGTCAGTCATTTTCAATATTTGTGAATTAGTCACTCTTTTTGTTTACTGCATCTTCTTTTATTATAGAACAATGCAAACAATCCATTCTGTTTATCCAAAAAATAAAGGCATTTTATGGATTGTAAACAGTTTGCTTTTTTACATAATATTAGCCCTACCATTTTTTTTTATACTTGAAGAAATAAGAAATATTGATAAATTATTTTATTATGTGATGTATAGCCTGCATTTTATATCGATAGGTAATTTATTATTTTTCACTGGTCTTGCATTCAGAGCCAAAAAAGTATTAACAGAATGACAGCGATGCTTATATTTTCAACGTTGGCCATCCTGCTGCTGGCAAGTCTGATACTTTTTTTTGTTTACAGCAACAGGAGAAGACAATTGCTTTTTGCAGAGTCCCTGCAAAAAATACAGGCCGACTATGAAAAAAATCTGCTGAATGTAAAACTGGAAATGCAGGAAGAGGTATTCCGGCATATTGCCAGGGAAATTCATGATAATATCAGCCTTTCCCTCACCCTGGCCAAGCTGCAACTGAACACTTTTGACTGGAATAACATCCCTGTATCTGACCAGAAAATAGAACAATCATTACACTTATTGAGCAGGTCTATTGATGACCTATCAAAGCTGTCCCGGGGCCTTAATACAGACCTGCTGCAACAACAGGGCTTGCTGCACGCCGTGGAAGAAGAAGTAGAAAGAATCAGAAAAACAGGGCTTTTCAATTTTGAATTCTACCTTTCCGGCAACCCGGTTTTTATGGAAGCCAGAAAAGAGCTGATGATCTTCAGGGTAATACAGGAGGCGTTTAATAACATCATTAAACATGCAGGCGCAAAGAATGCCAGGCTGGAAATGAACTATACCAATGAATTGTCCGTAAGCATCCGGGATGATGGCGCCGGTTTTGACAAAGAAATGATGCCCGGCAATGGTTCTGGTTTAACTAACATGGAAGGAAGGATTAAGCTGCTGGGTGGCAGCTTTTCCGTTGCCTCTTATCCCGGAAAAGGAACAACCATTTTATTCACCATTCCAATTGAACAACTCGTATGAGTTCTAAGGATAGTAAACCAATAAGGGTGGCCCTCGCAGATGACCATGTATTGCTGCGCAATGCACTGGCCCAATTAATAACCGGGTTTGCAGGTTTCAGTGTACTCTTTCAGGCCAATAATGGCAAAGAACTGACC
Organism: uncultured Chitinophaga sp.; assembly: GCA_964634265.1. Taxonomy (GTDB): domain Bacteria; phylum Bacteroidota; class Bacteroidia; order Chitinophagales; family Chitinophagaceae; genus JJ008. The sequence goes on from CAZWIM010000005.1 coordinate 82,809, forward strand.
AGCATGATACAACAGGATAATTTGCCCGATGTAGTATTGCTCGACCTTAATATGCCTGAAATGGATGGCTTTGATACAGCGGCATGGCTGCAACAACACCATCCATCCATTCATGTGCTGATGCTGACCATGTATGATTCTGAGCTTACCATGATACGCCTGCTGAAAAACGGGGTAAAGGGATTTTTAAAAAAAGACATTCATCCGGATGAACTGAAGTTTGCCATGCAATCGGTGGTGCAATCAGGATATTATTATTCCACCCGTGCCACCGGTAAATTATACAACCTGTTTCGGAAAAACAATGAAGGCAGTACCGGGCTTGAACGATCGTTGCTGACAGAGCAGGAACTGGAGTTCCTTAAACTGGCTTGCAGCGACCTTACATATAAAGAGATTGCCATGCAGATGAAGCTGAATCCCCGTTCTGTTGATACCCTTCGGGACCAGTTGTTTACCAAATTAGATGTAAAAAGCCGGGTGGGGCTGGCCATGGTGGCATTGAAAAACGGAGTGGTTACGTATTGAGAAAATATTGACCTCACCCCCAACTTACATCCCTCTCACCCGAAACCACGATTCATCCCCTCTCCTTAAGGAGAGGGGTGAACGAAACGCCGGGGCAATACAAATGCTTCAAAGGGGTGAGGTAATTTGTTAGATCAATCCCAAATGACAAAACATACCATCAATTCAAATAAGCCTCGATTTTCCTTAATACTTCATCAATGTTTTTAATCACTTCTTCATTTCTGAAGCGTAAAACAAAGATACCAGACCTTTTCAGTTCCGCCGTTCTCACCTCATCATATTGTTTGTTCATTATTTCATCATGAATACTGCCATCAAGTTCCACCGCCAGCCGGCATTCATGGCAATAGAAATCCAGCACATATTTGTCGAAAGCATGCTGGCGACGGAATTTTTTTCCCATTAATTGCCGGTTTCTTAGCTGCTGCCACAAGATTTTCTCTGCCGGTGTTTCAACCCGGCGTAAATCCCTGGCATTTTGAAAAATACGCTTAGTGGCCCCGGAATGAAGGTTTTCTTCATAATTATTTTCTTCATATAGGCTCATATTTTAAAGATAATTTAATTCATCTTTATACAACCTCACCCCCAACTAACTCACTTTTAACCTGAAGCCATATTTTATCCCCTCTCCCTGCCTTCCGGCAGGCAGGCTTGAGGAGAGGGGCAAACGAAATGCCGGGGCAACAACAAACGCCTCACGGGGTGAGGTAAACACACCCATCGTAATTTTTCAAGCCAGAAAAAGTAAATTTTCATTACTCCATGAAATTCTACGACAGCTTTTTGTAAATCCTGAAAACCCAAAACTCCGTGCATTTGCTCTTGCAGGGCTATTTGCCAACTTATACTTTTGACCCAGTTGATTGACAGAAGATAGAGCCCCTGGGTCATCCAATGTCCTGAACAAACCGTCCTGAATACTATTTCCGATACCAATGAATGCCATAGCTAAATCCAATGTCAATCAACTCTTTTTCCTGATTTGTGAAGCAATTTTTTTACATGATCAAACCCAGAATAAGCATAAATATCGCTTTGGTTTAAGGCAACGCTAAACCTGAAACCTCAAACTTTAAACACCCACCTTCTTTTCCACAGCTGTTGATAACCGGAAATTTTCCCGGTAAGTTTACTATTTTTACGACCGTAATTTTACGAAAATTACTAAGAAAATTTACTATTTTTAAATTCGTAAGATTGCTATAAAAAAAGGCCGAAATCCTTTGTAATCAAGCCTTTTGCGCATTTTTAGGGGTATCTATTTAATAATGGTCACATTGTATGCCACCGGCCAAATGTCAATTTTTACACCTCGAGTTAATTCGAATAAGGCTTTAAAAACGTTACTGTTATGAAAAGAGTATGGGAAATGGATGTTAACATCATTGTTTGGGAAGAATAATTTTTAGTCTTTCCCTTAAGATTAGTCTTAATTTCTTTAATTAAAAAGTTTTTCTATTTTTGGAGAAATCCAAAACAATAGAAGAACTTTTTTTACATATCGTTGTCTACACTTATTTAATTATCCCTCTAACTTTTGTTTTCACTTTCAAACTTTGGCGAAGAAGAGCATGGGGATGGGACTCTAAAACCAGTTTGAATCTGGCCGTATACGGTATTTTGTTTTTTATTTTGTTATTCTTTTATATTGAATACAAAAAAAATATCCCTAAAGAGTATCGAAAATTATACCAGCTTTTATATACCTACCTGGAATATATTTTCTTTACATCCTTTTTATGGACTGCTATTAAGTCAAAAAAGTTTAAGAAAATAATGATTTTCTTTTCTTTTCTTTTTCTACTTTTTCAAATACAATACTTCTTTAGAACTGAGCTTTCAAGATTAGATTCTGTTCCAATAGGAATTGAAACTATTCTATTATTCATTTATGTACTTTATTTTTTCTACGAGTTTTACAAAAAAGAAAACACATACTTTATTATCAATAATTATTGTTTTTGGATATCAATTGGTATCTTAATATATCTTGGAGGTTCTTTCTTTTTTTATATTTCAATTAATCAGTTAAATGAGCAGCAAGTATCTGTATTTGGCACATTAACATACTGCGCAGAAATAGTCAAAAACATTCTTTTCGCAATATCAATTTTTGTTTTTGTAAAATCCCCTATTGAAAATGAAAAAAAGCAAACTGTGCCATATTTAGATATGATTTAACCCATCGCAACCACTAACCCAATATGTTCTTTTTACAGGCCACCAACAGTTCCGGAGTTTCCACAGTGCTCTTCCTGGGTACCGTAGGCATGGTAGTGCTGGTGGTAGCCCTTATCATCTTCCTCATCATGCACCAGCGCCGGGTGCTGCGTTTTCATAAAAAAATACAGCAAATGGAAGCCGAGCAGCAGAAAATATTGCTGAACGCCTCCATCAAACTGCAGGAAGAAGAAAGACAACGCCTGGCAGCCGACCTGCATGATGATGCCGGCCCGCTGCTGGCTACTGCCCGCCTGTACCTGAATGAAAACCTGGTGAACCAGGATAAGGCCACCCAGCTACAATCCATCTTCCAGGCCCGCCAGATCATTGATGACACGATACAGCTTGTCCGCAATATCAGCCACAGCCTGATGCCCCCCACCCTTAAGAATTTTGGGTTGGAATCGGCTGTGAATGACCTGTTCCAGAAAATAAGCGGGTCAGGTACCATCAATGCCAGCAGCCGTTTTCATGAGTATAAAGAAAGGCTGAAGGAAGAAAAAGAACTGATCGTTTTCCGGGTGGTACAGGAGCTGATCAATAATATTCTCAAGCACAGTAATTCAAGCTTCATCCACCTCACCCAGAATGTGCATGCCGATAAATTTTACCTTCGTATCCACCACGACGGCAGGGGCATAGTACAGTCTGATTTTGATAAACTGAACAAGAGTAATGTAGGCCTTGGCCTTAAGAACATCAGCAGCCGCCTTCGGGTGGTGCAGGGTAGTATCAATTTTGAAAAAGATATCTCCCAGACCTATTACAAAGTCACCATAGAGTTGCCGAAAGACGAACCGTATGAATAGTTAACCGGCTGAAAGGTTGACGGATTAAAAAGGACTGTTTGTGCCGTCAATAACCTATAACCTGTCAGCGTATTAACTGGTAAACTTGTTAACTTTACCGCATTATCTGATAACTATGAGTGTCATTAAGGTAGCCATTGCAGATGATCATAAAATCTTCAGGAAAGGTGTTATTCTTTCCCTGCGGCCTTTTTCCAATATCAAGTTTGTACTCGAAGCTGAAAACGGCGATGAGTTATTAAACGGACTGCCCGCTGCCGAACCTGATGTGGTGCTGATGGACCTTCGCATGCCCGGTAAAGACGGTATTGAAGCTACCAAAGCTATCAGCAAACAATTTCCGCAAATAAAAGTACTGGTGCTGAGCATGTACGAAGATGAACGCTTTGTGTACCACCTGATGGAGAACGGCGCTAACGGCTACCTGCTGAAAAATGCAGAACCGAATGAGATCCGCAGGGCCATTATGGAAGTGTACGAAAAAGGTTATTACCTGAACAATTTTGTAAACCGGATATTATTGAAGAAATCACACTCCCGGCAGAAAGTGGTTCCTTCATTGAACAATGAAATTACCCTTAGTGATAAAGAAAGAGATGTGCTTCGCTTTATCTGCATGGAGTTCACGGCTGCTGAGATTGCTCAAAAAATGGAGATCAGCCCCCGTACAGTAGAAGCCATCAAAGACCGTTTGATGGAACGGTTTGGCAGTAAGAATACAGCCGGCCTCGTTTTCTTCGCAGTGAAAAATAACCTGATAGATTAGAACTGGTTGCTGGTTTCTTGTTACTGTATCTTGATCCTTGTTTCTTGTTACTTTGTTGTTTAAAATGTAATCTCCGGTATTTCTCCTTCTATAATCAGTTTTCCGGCTGTTTTAGCCTTTATCTCTTGCACTGATACTCCCGGAGCCCTTTCCAGTAATTGGAAACCCTGCGGCGTAATACCCAGCACAGCGAGGTCGGAAACAATCTTCTTTACACAACGTAATCCCGTTATTGGCAATGTACATTCAGGCAAGAGCTTTGATTCACCTTTAGGGTTGGTATGCATCATCGCCACTATGATGTTTTTAGCACTTGCCACCAGGTCCATGGCGCCGCCCATTCCTTTTACCATTTTTCCGGGTATTTTCCAGTTGGCGATATCTCCGTTCTCACTTACCTCCATTGCACCTAATACAGTCAGGTCAACTTTCCCTGCCCGTATCATGCCGAAGCTCATGGCTGAATCAAAAAAAACGGATCCCGGCACGGTGGTTATCGTTTGCTTGCCGGCATTAATCAGGTCAGGATCTTCCTCTCCTTCAAAAGGAAATGGCCCCATGCCCAATAACCCGTTCTCACTTTGCAGCACTACATCCATACCGGGCGGAATATAATTGGCTACCAACGTAGGAATGCCTATGCCAAGGTTTACATAATATCCGTCACGCAATTCTCTTGCTATCCGTTGTGCTATTTGTTCTTTGCTTAAAGGCATAATAATTTGATGATTTGAGAATTTAATAATTTGAAAATTTCGCTGAATCTATCTCTTCCTCACCGTTCGCTGCTCAATTCTTTTCTCGTAATTACTTCCCTGGAAGATGCGATGCACATAAATACCCGGTGTATGAATGTTATTGGGATCCAGTTCTCCGGCAGGTACCAATTCTTCCACTTCAGCAATCGTTATTTTTCCTGCCATTGCCATCAGCGGATTGAAATTGCGGGCCGTTTCTTTGTATACAAGGTTTCCTGCAGAATCACCTTTCCATGCTTTCACAATGGCAAAATCGGCCTCAAAGGCGTATTCCAGCAAATAATCTTTACCGTTGAAATTTCTTACTTCCTTTCCAATACCCACTTCTGTACCAGCACCAGCCGGGGTAAAAATAGCAGGCATACCATAGCCGGCTGCCAGGCAGCGGGTAGCCAAAGTTCCTTGGGGAATAAGCTCCACTTCCAGTTCGCCGCTTAATAACTGCCTTTCAAACTCTGCATTCTCACCCACATATGAGGAGATCATTTTTTTTACCTGCTTTTGCTGCAACATCAGTCCAATTCCAAAATCATCCACACCGGCATTATTGGAAATACAGGTCAGGTTCTTCACGCCTTTTTTTACTAATGCATTGATGCAGTTTTCCGGAATACCGCACAATCCAAAACCTCCCAGCATCAGTACAGATCCATCTTTGACATCATGAATAGCTTCTTCAGCTCCGCTTACTACTTTGTTCATGAAAAAATATTTGGAGTAAAAATACAGAAGTCGGACTGAATGACTTCGGGGTAGCTCAATCTATCGCCATCACCTTTTTAATCTTTGGCTTCTGAGCGGTGTCCGCTTTGTTTTGTGTGGTATATTCCAGCGATTGCGGCTGAGGTGCAGGAAGAGGTTGTACCATTTCTGTTGGCGCAGCAGCGGCAGGCCGGCTCAGGGAATCCATTATTGCCCGTAATTGATCCGGGTGTTCTTTGTAGTAAGTAAAACTTTTTTGAAACTGCTCACCGGTTATTTGGTGAATGGCAAATATTTGTTGATATAATTTGATGCTTTCAGAATCGATTTTTTTAGTTGTGTCCTTGTTCAATACATAATCGGCCAGGAACTTATCTGCCCGCATCATATCATGGAGTACTAATTCCATTTTATCCGGTGGAATTACACTACTATTACGTTTGCTTTTACATGCAGGAAGTAAGAGTATTAAAACTGAAACTACAAGTAGGATTTGCCTCATTTCAGTTCTTTGTATTTCTGCGAATTAGTAATGTCAAGCCGGCTCAGTAATTCCCTTGCCCTGCTTTTGGTGTCAGGTGTGGCCTTGCTGAAAACTTTGACCAGTTCAGTACTTTTCCCCTGGAAAAAGAACTGCATGATCATTGAATTCGGGTTTTCTGTATTGACAGTATTCAGAAAATTAAGACAATTGAGAATACCACTGCGTCCTGCTTCTTCATTTTCATAGAATAGGTCCATGCCTGTACGGTAATAAGCATAAATCGCATCATGCACCAGGGCATAGCGGCTGGTGTTCAGGTTCTCAGCAAGCCAGTAACGGTTGCGTAAACTCTCAAAAGATTTCCATCCTGTGACATCACGGCTTTCCGGTGCATTATTTACAATATTCCAAGCCTTTTGAAAGTAAGTATCGCCTCCCCTTTGGGTAAAGGAGTCGTAATCAAATCCCAGGATAATATTGACGTAATAAGCCAGTATGGCGGTAAGATTGGCTACCAGCGGATCATTACCCTGCACCCTGTTTTCATTAAACTCTACCGGTTGAAACTCGATATACTTAAAAACTACATTATCATCTATATAATTAATAATCGGCGAAACATAACTGGTGTTAAAAACAGGTCTTGCTGCCTGCACAGTCAACTTACCTTTGTAAACATTATTACCCAAGTCCTGGTCAATTGTAAGCAGGAAGCTGCACTGAATCTTTTCATTTGCCTGAAAAACATCATTGGTCCATCGGCGGCTGTTGAGGAAGTTTGTTAAAGCCGTTTGCAGTGTCTGAAACACTTTTTTATCTACCTGTGTACTTACTTTACTGGCGATAACTGAAAACCGGGCCTGAATTTCCTGGGCCTGCGAAGTAATCGTAAGCGAAACTATCAGGACAACAATGAAAGTTTTTTTAAGCATAATACAAGCTTATTATTGTATCTACAATGTCTTTTGCGGCAGCTGTTTTTGATTTAGTATCAAAATTGAATTCTTTACCGCTTTTATCGAAAATAGTGATCTTATTGGTATCATAACCAAACCCGGCACCGGCATCATTCAATGAATTCAGTATAATCAGGTCTGCATTCTTCTTTTTGAGCTTTTCGAGTGCATGTTGTCGTTCATTGGTTGTCTCTAAAGCAAAACCTGCAAGTACCTGGCTGTTTTTTTTATGTTCGCCAAGGCTTTTAAGTATATCGACTGTTTTCGTCAGGTTCAGGCTAAGCGTATCTTCTTTCTTTTTTATTTTCTCATCAGCTACAGATTGGGGCGTATAATCTGCCACTGCTGCTGCCATTACAGCCATATCAACGTTTGAAAATTCTTCCACACAAGCTTCAAACATTTGCTGTGCAGTGGTTACTCTTTTAATGCTAATTCCACACTCGTTATTTAATGTCAGTTGCGTTGGTCCCATTACCAGGCAAACTACAGCACCCTGGCATGCAAACTCTCTGGCAATTGCCAGCCCCATTTTTCCTGAAGAGTGATTGCCAATAAAACGAACAGGATCGATGGGTTCGTATGTAGGCCCTGCGGTAACCAACGCTTTTTTGCCAGCTAATCTTTTAGGCAAAAAAAAACGGGTCTTAAGGAATTCAATTATTTTTTCTGGTTCCGCCATTCTTCCTTCTCCATTCAGTCCGCTGGCGAGATCTCCTTTTTCAACAGGAATGATATGATTGCCATATTCCGAAAGCCTGTTAAGATTATTTTTTGTAGATGGGTGATGCCACATATCCTCGTCCATAGCAGGCGCCACCACTACTGGGCAGGTAGCCGACAGATAGGTAGCTAAAAGCAGGTTATCACATTGTCCGTTGGCCATTTTCGCCAATGTATTACAGCTCAGAGGTGCAATAACCATTACATCGGCCCAACGACCCAGCATTACATGATTTGACCAGCTTTGCTCATCAAAAAGGTCGACCAGTACCGGGTTTTTGCTGAGTGTGGACAAAGTAAGAGAGGATACAAAATCTTTGGCAGCAGGAGTCATGATTACTTTCACTTCGGCACCTTCTTTTACCAGTAAACGAACAAGATAGATGGCCTTATAAGCAGCAATACTGCCAGTGATGCCTATTAATATTTTCCTGCCTTTAAACATGGGTGTGTAAAAATACCATTTACCTTCCTAAGGACATAGAATTCGTATCAAATACCTGTTAAAACAAAAGCGACGGGAATACCGTCGCTTTGAAATGAAATTATATTATCAGCTTAACTGAAAAGCTCGTCTTCACTTTTCCGGAAGTAAACTTTATCATCCAGAAACTCCTGTGTAGCCAGCAAAGCGGGGTTAGGCATTCTTTCATAAGCTCTTGAAATTTCGATCTGTTCCTTATTCTCATGAATTTCCTCAAGGCTGTCAGTGTGGCTGGCAAATTCTTCCAGTTTGTTGTGCAGCTCTTCTTTCAGAGAGATATTAATCTGGTTAGCCCTCTTACCAACGATGGCAATAGACTCATATAAGTTGCCTGTCTTTGCCTTGATATCATCAAGGTTACGGGTTTCAACGTTATTGGTGATACCTGCACTTAGCTGGCGTCTTAATTTGCTCATAATTTATAATTTTTGATATTGTTTTGTGATAATGCCAAAAACTGGTCGGCTTCCTTTTTAAATTTACTTTCCGGGAAGCGGTCGGTAAAATCATAACATTCTGAAACAACCTGCTCAAACCGCTCCACTTTTTTCTCTTCAATACTCATCTCCGCAAACTTATAATAAGCCTTTATGATCATTAGCTTATACTCATCTGCCCTCAATGATTCAGGATAGGTATTCAGCAAAGTAGTAAAGGCTACACCTGCCGCCCTGAACTGACCAATGTCATAGTATAATAAAGCGGACTTGTAATCCTTAGTTTCAAGCTTAGCCCTGCAAATATCAATGATCTCATTTGCCTCTTTATTCCTCGTAGAACCAGGATGGGTATTGATAAATGTCTGCATCATCCCCATTGCCTTTACTGTACTTGTCTGATCAAGTTCCGGCTTCGGAGACTGTTTGTAATAGGAATATGCCCGCATATAATCCACTTCCTCTGCCTTTGTACTGTTGGGAAAAATTTCCAGGTAGCTTTTAAAAAGATTCTCTGAATTAAGATAATCCCCCTGGTAATATGCGCAATAGGCATATTTATAATAAATATCCTCAAACTCCTTACCTGTTTTGTAATAAGGCATTACATCCTCGTAAACCTGTTGGGCCTTACTATACTTTTTCTTTACAAAGAACTGTTCGGCAATGCGCAATTTGTAAGCCGGATCAGGATTCTTCAAAATCTTGCTGATACTCTTTGAAGTATTTTTGGAACTGCTTTTTTTAGAAAACAACTTTCCGCCACTACAACTTCCGAAAACAAAAACGACAATGATTAGCCAGCTAAATCTCATAAAGGTTTGCAAAGTTAACAGATAGCTACAAATCTTACTCAAAAAAGATTAGATGCAAAACCGGCAGCGTTAAGATTTTGGTAAAGGATTGCTTATGAGCACAATACATAAAAAAACCCGTTCCGGCTTAGCCTGAACGGGTTTAATATTTAAAACATTCTAAACTCTTAGTTTTTACGCAGGTTCGGGTGAGGAGGTTCAACCCTGTTAGGACCTTGTTCACCTTCAGCAGCGGCGCGGAGGTCAACAGTGTTGCAATCACCACCTTCCTGGCCATAGTTGAAGATAAAGCGATCAGCGCTGATACCCTCTTTATCTACCATGTAGTTGATCACTGCATTTACATGATCCCAGCTTAACTGCTGCTCTTTCTTGTTAGAAGAACAATAACCTACTACCACTACGTTACAACCTGGATTGTTACGCACCTTGGCAGCTACAGTAGCCAGTACCGCTTTAGCATCATCGCTCAATTTATTTGAATTCTTAGCAAAGCTAACGCTAGGCAGAGGACCGAGCTTTTCTGCGCAAGTTTTCTCCGGAGGAGCCACGCCAACACAACCTTCAGGGCAAGGACACTTACCAACACCATCAGCGTCAACAGGCTGACAATATGTAGGAGTAATAAGTTCTTTATCCTTACAATCAGGAACGCCATCACCATCTGTATCTTTAGAAACACCATGGCTGTCAACAGGGCAACCAGCAGGTGTTTGCTCCTGGTCAAACTGGTCGGTTACACCATCACCATCGCTATCAGGCAATACAGGCTTAGGCAAACGCATCAGGCGGGGATTGCGGATCTCGCTGTAAGCATAATCCAATGGATTTAACCACCAAAGAGGCTCAACAGATTTAGCTCCCAGGTTAATATTCAGACCAAGGCTCAAGTAATTATATGAATCAAAATCACGGGTAAGAACCGCATCACCTGTTGCATGCTCTTGCCAGCGCTGACCATCCAGCAAATCATCTTTAATAAATGTCCAGCGATCTTCCAGCGCAATATTAATTCTGTTATTCAGTTTGAAAGCAATACCAGCACCTACTGTACCAGAAGGTTTGAAGGTCTTTCCAAACAATTTTGGACGACGGGCACCCTGGTTTTCTGCAGGAGTTTCATATGTGTCATCAAGTAAGTTCTTAATAGCCTTATAGGTATCCCTTCTTTTTTTGTACTCATCAGAAGGAGTAATAGAAGCAAAATTGTACTTCTGGTTACCGTTTACACCCTCATTCAAAGCGTTGATCTTTGTATCGTAAACAGTTCCACCTACACCAGCGAAACCATAAAAGTTGAATCCTGTTTTTGATTTATGGAAACGGATATTATTAAGCGTAACCACACCTTGTAATGATAAATCCTGTACGTTAGTTTTATAATTATAATAAACGTACTCGATTGGTGTATTAGCCGGAAGGCCGTAATACGCAGACTGGGATGATATAATAGCAGCTCCGGTTGGATTTCCGGTTAGAACAGGAGCTGAATAAGATGTAGCTGCTGAACCATTTTGTGCCCATGCAGGATTTTTCGCATAGTTATAAGAACGGTTAAAGCTGTATCCCTTACCAATTCCGTACATATACTCAAGCCTCATTGAAAAGATGTATCCAAAGGCCTTTCTGACGTGGGCGCCAAAACCCGGAGACAGAAATTTTGCTGGGATATCACCACTTACCTGGAAAAGGCCAGCCTTTATACCAATCTCCCACTGGTTGCGGGGCTTTGCCGGAAAATTGTATGTACCGTTAAGAAACTCGGTATGCTGAGGCATCCTCTTACTGGGAACCACAGAGGAATCTTTTACGTCATAACTGGCTCCTACTCTTTGAGAAAAGCCATAAGACGCTAACAGACAGAACATGCCTGTCAACAATAAAAATTTTTTGCTTGCCATAACTAAGGATTAAGATTTGTGAACAATGTCCTAAATATTCGCAAAAATAGAAATTGAGGAGCAATTACCAAATTTTTATGACAATTATTTCCCTCCACTTTCCTATTATTTTCAATTACTTAGTCAGTTTTTGAGGTCATTTTGCTGCATTATGTTGCAATTATTTTTTTGCTCGTAAATTGCCTTCTTTCCTGTATGAACTTACCCACCCACCTGATAAGTAATGAACTGGATATATTCCAGGATCGGTTTAAAGAGGCCGTTAAAAGCCATGCCCCCCTGCTCGACCGGATAATGCGGTATATCGTAAAAAGAAAAGGCAAACAATTGAGACCCATGTTTGTACTTCTTTCCGCAAAGCTATGTGGAGAAATTAATGAGCCCTCCTACCGGGCTGCCTCACTCGTAGAATTGTTGCATACAGCCACCCTGGTACATGATGATGTGGTGGATGATTCTATGGAAAGACGAGGTTTTTTCTCTACTTATGCCCTCTGGAAGGCAAAAGCCAATGTTTTGATCGGCGACTATTTGCTGGCAAAGGGGTTATTACTTTCGTTAGATCACAATGATTATCAAATACTTCATATACTTTCTGATGCTGTCAGAAAAATGAGCGAGGGGGAGTTACTTCAACTGGAGAAAGCCCGAAACCTGAACCTGAAGGAAGAAATTTATTACGAAATAATCCGAAATAAGACTGCTTCACTGCTGGCTTCTGCCTGCGCTGCCGGCGCATGGAGCACCAGCCAGAATGACACCACCACAGAAAAGCTCAGACTCTTTGGCGAAAAAACGGGCATGGCTTTCCAAATCAAAGATGACCTGTTTGACTATGCCAGTGAAAATATCGGTAAACCTACAGGTAATGACATTAAAGAAAAAAAACTGACCCTGCCCCTGATTTACACCCTTAACAATACTGATAAAGAAACCCGGAGAAAGATCATTTACATCGTTAAAAATAATAACAACGACAAAGAGAAAGTAAAATGGGTTATTGAAACAGTTGAAAAGACCGGCGGAATAGATTATACCAAACAAAAAATGGAAGACTTCAAAAATGAAGCACTTAGGATACTGCATGAGTTCCCGGAAAGCCCCGTCCGCAAAGGCCTGGAAGATATGGTCCTCTTTGTGACAGATAGAAAATACTAGCTAAATAGTTTTTAACCTTACCTATGGACAAAAGATGGAATATACTGGACGCTGATGAACAGGAAGTACAGTTCTTACAAACTGAACTGAAAGTTCACCCGGTCCTTTGCAAGATACTCGTACAAAGAGGCATTAAAAACTTTGAGCAATCACGGAATTTTTTTCGTCCCTCTTTAGATGATTTACACAGCCCCTGGCAGATGAAGGATATGGAAAAAGCAGTGGAACGGATTATCAAAGCGATTAATAGCTCTGAAAAAATACTGGTGTTTGGCGACTACGATGTTGACGGAACAACATCTGTCGCAAGTATGTTTTTATTTCTTAAAAATATTCATCATAACCTCGATTTTTATATCCCACATCGATACAGAGAAGGCTATGGTGTCAGTAAAGCCGGGATTGATTTTGCCAGCGAAAATGGCTTTACATTAATCATATCACTGGACTGTGGTATTAAATCTGCTGATCTCATTGCCTATGCAAAAGAACTGGGGATTGATTTTATTGTATGTGATCATCACCTTCCGGATAAAGTGTTGCCTCCCGCAGTAGCTATACTCAATCCAAAACAAACTGATTGTTCCTATCCCTTTAAGGAATTATGCGGCTGTGGCGTTGGCTTCAAACTTATGTGTGCATTAGAAGAAAGAATGAATCTTTCGAAAGGAATTGCCTTTGAACAGCTTGATCTGTTAGCTACTGCCATTGCCGCAGATATCGTTCCTGTAAACGGTGAAAACAGGATACTTGCTTTTCATGGCTTAAAAAAAGCAAACGAAAATCCGAATAAAGGCATTAAGGCATTAACAAAACTTAGCGGCTTGGTCAAAGAGCTGCATATTACCAACCTTGTTTTCATGATTGCGCCAAGGGTAAATGCTGCCGGCAGGATGGACGATGCCAGCAAGGCTGTTCGGATGTTTATTGCTGCGACTGAAGATGAAGCGATGGAATATGCAGAGATGCTACACAGCGATAATACAGACAGAAAAGAAGCCGACAGTAGTATTACTGAGGAGGCATTGACCACAATCCGGGAAAATAAAGAGTGGGCTGACCGAAAATCAACCGTTGTTTTTAAACCACATTGGCATAAAGGGGTAGTTGGCATCGTTGCGTCACGTCTTATAGAACATTATTACAGGCCTACAATAGTGCTAACAAAATCGGGAGACTATGCAGCTGGCAGTGCCCGCAGTGTTCCTGGTTTCAACTTGTATGAGGCTATACATGCCTGCAGGGAACACCTTTTAGGCTATGGCGGTCACTTTGCAGCTGCAGGCATGACACTTGAGTTGGACCAGGTAGATGCTTTCCGTGAAAAATTTGAAGAAGTGGTTTCCAACAGCATTGAACCGCAAATGCTAATCCCGGAAATCGTAATAGATGCTGAAATAAAACTGGATGATATCCGCCAGCCATTCTTTAACATACTTTGCCAGATGGAACCTTTTGGGCCAGAGAACCTACGACCGGTTTTTATTACCAGAAATGTAACAGATACAGGCTGGTCAAAAATTGTAAAAGAAGATCACCTGAAATTTTCAGTCAAACAAAATAATGTGACTATATCAGGTATAGGTTTTAACATGGCTGATAAGTACCCACTCCTGCAGCAAAAAAAACCGGTGGACATTGTTTACAAAATAGATGAAAACGAATGGCAGGATAAAAAGTCACTGCAGATCAGGGTGATTGATGTGCGTCCTGCATCACAACACAGTTAACAGCCCGCTGAATTTTGACTTACCTTTATCGCCCAAAAAACATATATGAATAAAGCTCTGATCCTTTTCTTCTTCTCATTACTGCTGTCAGCCCATATCCGTAGCCAAAGTACCGCCTCCACCCTTGATGTGATCAGTTGGAATGTAGAATTCTTTGGCGCCCCATATGCCAGTGGCCCATCTGATAAAGATTTACAGGAAATCAATGTGAAAAAACTGATACGCTATTTTAATGCAGATCTCTACGGATTGCTGGAAGTAGTAGATACAATGCGATTAAGAAGATTGGTTGACTCTTTGGGTAATACCGAGTTTGGTTATGTTGTTGCGCCCTATTGCAGCAATAACACAACCGGTACCGGCGCATCGTGGACTAGCGGCCAGAAACAGGCTTATATCTATCGCAAATCCATATTCTCGAACGTTACTACCCGTGGAATCATGCGCAATAGCATTGGTGCTTATACCAACTGGGCCAGCGGCCGCTTTCCATTCTTGCTTTCTGCAACTGTTACAATTGACGGTATCAGCAAGAATCTTAATTTCATTCTATTGCATGGCAAAGCCGGAAGCACTCCCGACGATTTTAATAAACGTCAGGCAGCAGCGAATGAATTAAAGGATACCCTTGATGCCCAATTCAGCACTTCCAATACTTTTATTATCGGCGACTTTAACGATGCATTAAATACCAGTATATACACCGGTTCTTCAATCAGTTCATACAATACAATTGTGGCTGACAGTACAGATGCTGATCATTACAAATCGATTACTCTTCCATTAGGCGCTGCCGGACAAACCAGCATGATCAATTTCCCTAATGTTATCGACAATCATGTTATCTCTAATGAAATTGTTCCTTTTTATGTGCTTGGTTCTGCACAGATAAGAACAGATGTTACAACCGTGGTTCCGGATTATGTAACGGCCCATAACACATCTGATCATTACCCTGTCTTTTCAAAATACAGTTTAGCCGGTATCATTACCAGTGTTCCGTCTGTTACACCTGCCGAACTAGGAATTAAGGTCAGCCCCAACCCGTTTACTGATGAGGTTACAATAACGGCATCCAAAACCTTGACAAACGTTCAACTGACTTTGTTTAATACTGAAGGTCAGCAATTGAAAAGACAAATTGTGGGAATGATAACCGCCGGCTCTTCCATACAACCGGCATTACCAGTTCTTCAAAAAGGTTTTTATTTCCTGCAGGTTGAAACAAAACAATTTAAAACTGTAATAAAACTCCTGCACCTTTAAAAAGTTGCAGGTTAATAAAAAAAGCGGCCATCTGGCCGCCTTTTTTATTAGATTAAGCTGATTGTCTTATCAGAAGATATGAATTGTTTTTGTTGCAATCACATCATCATTATTTACCAGTATTACCCTGTAGGCTCCGGACATCAATGAACCGGGTAATGTGATTTGCTGATTGATGAAGTCAGCCTGTATATTGATATTGTATTGGTAAACCATCTGTCCTGCACTATTGAAAAATAACAGGCCATAATATCCAGGCTTCAGGTCATTCTTTGTTACCCTTACAGATCCACCTCTTTGAGCAGGTGCTGGGTAAATCGAAAACCCATCTGCAATAGAAGCAACCGTAAATGACTGCTGCATTCCATATGATGTGCCGCCATTGTTGGTAGCATATGCTTTATAATAGTATGTGGCCCCTTGTACAAGTCCGTTTAACGCCACAGTGAAATTCCCGCTGCTGAGATCAGCAGAAGCTACTTTTGTTCCTGTTCCATTGCCAAATCCATTGATACCGCTGAACTCAATTCCGTAAGCCGTAACATTCGAACAACCTGTAGCTGGTATTGAACCGGCCAACACCGCAGAGTGATTAGTAATATTGGCTGAAGCCCCTGTTACCACTGTTGCCAAGGTATTTACCCCATCTCCGCTGGCCGAAACATTAATAACCGCTGCGCCACCACCATTCACCGGAATATTACCGGCATAAGATTGCACCAGCGTTGGTGTAAACCTCACATAGATTGTCTGATTGTAAGCGCCACCAGGTTGCGTTAGACTTAAAGATGCAGTATAAGTACCACCACTGGTAGTAGAGAATGTGTAACCTGTCAATGGACCAACATTCACATTTGCGTTAGTAAGCCCCACACCTGTTATAGTAAATGAATTAGCAGCAGAAGTGGTGTTGATACATATGTTACCAAAAGGAGTAAGAGCCGAAACCGCTAATGTAGGAGCTGCAGTAGTAAAACTCTGCTGGTTACCATAAGCAGTTCCTCCTCCGTTTGTGGCATAAGCCCTGTAATAATAAGTAGTGCTGGCAACAAGACCAGTGAGATTAGAACTGAAGTTGCCGCCTGATAAATTAGAAGAAGCAACCTGTGTACCACTGCCTAACGGAAAGTTATTAGTAGTACTGTATTCAATGCCATAAGCTGTAACTGCAGAACAACCAATAGCAGTAATAGAACCTGCCGCTGTTGCACTGGTTTGAGTGATAGCACTGGCAACTCCGGTGGTAACAGAGGCAGTTGTATTAACCCCTGCACCAGATGCAGCCACATTCACCGGTGCAGTTATACCACCTCCATCCACGGGAATATTGCCATTGTAAGATTGTACAGCTGTTGGTGTAAATCTTACAAATACCTGCTGAGAGTAAGATCCACCCGGCTGAGTTAAATTCAGAGAAGCTGTATAAGTGCCTCCTGAAGTAGTGGAGAAAGAATAGCCCGCCAGCGGACCAACAGTAACATTTGCTGTAGTCAGGTTACTACCGGTAATAGTAAAAGAATTGGGACCTGCGGTGGTATTGATACACACATTACCAAATGCAGTCAAGGGACTGGTATTGATAGTAGGATTAGGTGTAAGAGTAGTAAATGACTGCTCCGCACCGTATGTGGTACCGCCGGCATTGGTAGCGTAAGCTTTATAATAATGAGTAGTACCGGATGCAAGCCCTGTTAAATTAGAGCTGAAATTACCTCCGGATAAGTTAGAAGAGGCAAACTGTGTACCTGTTCCGTTAGGGAAACCAGCCGTAGTGCTGTATTCAATACCATAAGCTGTGATAGCGGTACAACCCGTTGCCGGGATACTTCCCGCAGCAGTTGCGGAATTTAAAGTGATTGAACTGGCCCCGCCTGTTGTTACAGAAGGAGCTGTGTTTACTCCCGAACCAACCGCAGCGGCATTAACCGGCGTAGTTACACCACCGCCATTTACAGCAATATTTCCATTGTAAGACTGAACTGCAGTTGGTGTGAACCTTACAAATACCTGTTGAGTAAATGAGCCGCCGGGCTGAGTTATACTTAATGTGCTTGTATAAGGTCCGCCGCTTGAAGTGGCATATTCAAAACCAGTTAATCCAGCTACATTCACATCAGCAGTTGTAAGATTCGAACCTGAGATAGTGAATGTATTGGGTCCGGCAGTTGTATTGATACATACGTTGCCAAAAGAAGCTAAAGGAGAAGAGATAGACAGAGTAGGAACAGCTCCGCTGGGGGTAACATCTGCCCAGGTTGTACCCACTCTCAACTCATCCATATTAATAAAAGGAGTATTAGTTGTATTATCCTGTCTTACCAGTATTTTATCTATCCCCGATGCTGATAAATCCGTACCGGGTGCAGCTGTAACATCAGCTGCAGGCTCTGCAGCACCAATGGCAGTTGTATTCAACCATATTCTCGCCACGTCATTCGCAGTACCTGAAATAATATCATATGCACATACTATAAAATAAGAAGTACCGGGATCAAGTTCGGCAGTAAGCCAGCTTACCGTTGAATTGCTTCTGGTTGAAACACCAATGTTGAATTTCCCAGCAGTAGCACTTAACCTCGTCCAAATAGCGGTTCCATAAGAAGTAGTAGAAGCAGCTTGAGCAATACTGGTAAAATAGCCGCCTGCTCCGGTAAGTCCTCCCAGGGAACTTACATTTAATATAAATGAATAATAGACTGAGCCAGATGTTACCGGTGAAGGAGTGACTATTCTGTAATAATCACTTCCGCTACCATCAAAGGATATTTTATTACCTGTTGATGTAGGCAGTCCTGAATAATTTAAATTTCCGGAAGTAACTAAAATTGAGTCGCCAGTATTAATCCTTAACCAGGCTGCACTGCTCTGAGTCCAAAGTCCCAATGTAGGATCCGGTGTATAATTAAAAGGCTCATGAAAAGGTAGCTGGCCTTTTGCTGTCAGCATTAAAAAACTTAAACCGATTAACGTAAAAATCTTTTTCATCTTGGTTGTATTTGCATTGATATAGTAAAACCGGCTGTGCTCATGGCATCAGCCGGATAATTTGTTCTTAATTCCAACTAAACCTCACATCATC
The DNA here is from genome assembly GCA_964634265.1 of uncultured Chitinophaga sp. GTDB lineage: Bacteria > Bacteroidota > Bacteroidia > Chitinophagales > Chitinophagaceae > JJ008. The sequence continues at coordinate 101,634 of CAZWIM010000005.1, forward strand.
AACTCCCGTAGATGGACGATTACCTCCTCCAGATGTGGGGGTCAGCGTTACTATCCTTATCCAGACCGGCTGGGTAATATTATTCAGCAGCGTTCCAAAATTTACTGTAACGGTCGTATTGGTAAAAGTGCCATTTGTTGTTTGGATTGTAGCCGGGCTGGTGGCAACCGTTGAAAAGAAAGCAGGATTTAATCCCGTTGCATAATCCACCCGCCAGGTGGTTGTTCTTCCAAGAGTAACTGCATCCAGGGACTGCAACTTAAACTCCAGTTGCAGGTTTGATTTACCAGTTGTATTTGACAGCAGGAATGCAAAAGCAGCACCCGGATCACCAAATGATGAAGTTTGCCTGTAACCTAATGCCCTGTTGGTTGCAGCTGCCTGAACTGATGTGGACGCTGAAGAAGTGAGCCCCGTTGCTGAAGCAAAATTCTTAAAGCCAGCAGAAGTCTGGTTCCATGCAGTACCGTTATTAAAATTAGACTGGTATACAAATCCGTCATTACCGATATATGAGCTGGAAGCACCCTCCTTTACATAAACTCCGGCAGGTAATCCGGCAGTTCCGATATTATCAAAGTTGAATGTAAGTGGTGAAGTTGTAAGATTTATCTGGCCATCTCCACTTGCAGTAGGACAGCGGGGATTATAAAACCTAACATCTGTTGTATCCCTTATAGTAAGCTGTTTGGTTGATCCGAAGTAAGAATAAACGCCAATGATTTCACCGTTTCCTTGTGCTACAGGTATTGTTGCAAAATTGCAATAGTTGCTGGTGCGAAGGGTGATCCTGTTGGCTGTCAAATTAGAGCAGTCTTGGATTAACCTGTTACCGGATGCATTATCATCCGCATAATTTTTATTTCTGTCGCTTGAAACAAACTCGTAACCTACCAGTTTGATCAGGGTACTCACATACTTGTCCTGGAGGCTCGTGGTAAGTTGATTTACCGTAACTACTTTAGGAACTAGTGGTTGATTTAAAGCACCTTTAATTATATGCTTATCAAGCAGGTTAGCAGCCAGCAGTGTAACGCCTCCCTGGTTGATATAGCCAGAATCAATTCCTCCGCCAAACTGTAATGTACCATTGTACTGGCCAAGGTATAAACCCTTCAGTTTTACATAAACTTTACGGCCAACCGGGTAATAATTAAACAGGTTAAAACTTCCCAGGCGAAGCAACACACCACCGGTAGAATCCTGTATGGCGATCTGCTGGTAATAATTACCGCTCCTGTCATCACAGGAAACCACACCTTCAATAATCGCATCATCGGTGATCTGCACAGGAGCTCCTGAAGTATAACGGGTTTTAATATCCTTGATGCTGATATTGGCCACCACATCCGGCTCTCCCAGTGGCGGCAGATCAGTAAATTTCTTTTCGCATGATACAATAAATAAACTGGCAAGCAGCACCACTGCCGCCATGCTTATCCGATTGTGTTTACTGTTCATTTGCATAAAATTATTTTTCTGAGTTTCTTATTTATTTCTATTGGATATCAGCAGCGGTGCGGATACCGATTTGAGTGGTTGTATTGTAAATGGAAACATAACCTGTAACAGAAGTGCCGCTTGTATTCACCGTTATTCCGGATGCTGTTCTTACAAACATGGACAGGGTTCCGGTGGCATCAGTAACATTATAGGTCACTCCTGTTGAATTGGATGATGCCTGCGAAATCGATGTCACATTATTGATCTTCACCAATGATGAAGCCCATGTATTTTTATTAGTGATGATATCTGCAACAGTTGCAACCCTTGGCGTAATATTGATAGTGCCGCTTACCTGGGTAATATTTGCCTGTGGCACACTCATCAGTTCCAGGTCGCCGTTATACAATAAAAGCTTGCCTCCCCCTGTAGCATCAATATCAAGCACAGTACCCATTGGGTAAACCGGGGAACCAATTACAGTATACAGGTAAATCCCCGAACCGCTTTCATCCTGCAAACGGTAAACACCGTTAGCCTCATTGGTATTATTAGAAATTACCTGTCCTCTTATACGCTTAGTGCCTGTAGGAATCAGGTATTCTCCACTACCGGGATACAATGCCCTGAAATCGGCAAAGCTTAAATAGTCGCCGGGACCCAGCGGATCCGGCCCTGTCGGACCGATGGGCTCCTTATCACAAGAGAGCAATAAAACACTTGCTGCAAAAGAGAGAAACAGTGTTTTCATGATTTTATTGATTTGATAGAATCGCATATAATTTTTTTTCGCTTTTGTCAAAAATTAAAACCGCAGTGTCATGCTGGCAAAGAAGTTCAGCCCGTAAGCATAATAAAACTTAGGAGGAAACTTGCCCACACTTACAGGGTCTGATGCAGATGCCTGCGCATCATAACGAAGCTGTTCAAAGCCACCGGTGATGATATCCTTATTATTAAGAAGATTGTTAATGCCCACATTAAATACCAGGTAAGTTGGCTTCTTGTTAATTTCAAAGTCCTTAGGAAGTTTCCATGAATAACCACCAAAGAAATCAACCGTGTATTGCGCATCAAATTTGGTTTGATTGAATATCTCGTTATAAGCATCGCTCTTTGGCTCCACATACTGTAACGCATCCCATGTACGACGCAGGGGATTCATACTGAGATAGGACTGATCAAAATAACTACCTGTAAGGCTGACAAACCAGAATTTGGGAGAGCGGTAATTGATTCCAAAACTATAAGCTTCCATCGGCGTGGAAGGCACCCGGAAGTTTTCCATATAAACAAGCTGTTTGCCCAGTATAGAAGCACTGTTGTCAACAGTAATAACTGCATTCTGCTTGCTATCGAAATAATAACGGCCAATTGCTGCGGCTGCATTCAGTGTAATAGTAGGTGTCACTTTTGCTTCAATACCTACTTCGCCGCCAAAATGTACTTTGTCAATTCCATTGATAGCATAGTTTACAAAATTCTGGTAAGCGTCATGGTAAAATGTCATTACATCCATACCATTCTGGAAACGGGTATAATAACCGCCTACTCTTAATTTGAGCTTGGGTGCATTCATGATATAGCCTGCTTCAACGGTCTGGATGGTTTCGCTTTCCACCACATCCTGCTGGCTGTTGCGGGTACGGGGCGATATATATACATTTTCAAAATAAGGTGCCCTTGTCAGGTAAGAACCGTTGGCAAACACATAATTCCTTCCGTCAATCTTGTAGGTGACACCTGCCTTTCCGGCATAATTGGTAAACTCGTTATTCGTTCCTTTACCTTTTGAATTATCCGGGAACAAACCATTACGCTTATTGCCTTCACGGTAAAATTCAGTTTGAGAAATAGTACCTGCCAGGAAGAAATCTACTTTACTGAATTTGAAAACACCCTGTGCCCAGGCAGCTATTCTTGAGATATTGATATTATAATCGTAACCAAACTTGTCACCCTCTTTCAAAATACGGTTAGGTACATCCAGGTCAAACTGGTTAGCTATATTATCTACCGGAAAATCTCTTTCGGCAAATTGGTTCACATTTACATAAAATTCGCCGCCGAGCAGATCATCCACTTTTTTATAGTAATGATTATTCTGTTGCTGATAAGAAGCGCTGGCTGTAAAATCAACATGATCGCCAAACTTGGTATTCAATACAGAATTGGCATTGAGACGGGTGGTATTAATGATCCTTTCTTCAATAATATACCGTGAACGGCGACCGCTTACAGTATTTCCTGCAATACCATTGGCATCATTGATGGTGGCAAAGCTGGCCCTGTTCACATCATACAACCGCTGCCAGTTGATCTGGCGGGTATTAATGTCTTCCCTCATTAAGTCAGACAAAATTTGTCCCTGCACCGGATCAGGTGTGCTGGCCCAGGTAGAAGTATAACTGGGCAGGTAGCGATAATAGTCAGGTCTTGGATCTGCTGCATTGTACCAATCAAGGGCTGTTACACTTCTGTCGCCAAATGAATAACCCAGCGCCGTTGTAAGGGTAGTATTATTATTAATGCGGAAATCATGTGTCAGAATAGCAATGGGCTGGTGCGTTTTACCTACACTGGCATTTCTCTTTTTTCCATTCTGATACCCCCAGTTGGGATTATAATAATTGGTACCTGCCAGGTCTAGCATTTCCTGTACGGCAGCACCCTGGCGACCATTTTCTGTCGGCGCACCAAATGCTGTTAAAGAAAGCAAGTGATTTTGGCCAATTCTTTTATCTACACCGAGGAAATAGCCCCATCCGTTGTAATAAGTGCCCGGCACATAACCTTCATCTGCCCAGCGGCGGCTGCCACTTACAGAAAAAGCCCATCCTTTTTTACTCAAACCAGTGGAATGGGTGATCATGATCCGGTTATTATAGTTACGGTTAGAGGCAGCATAGCTGATGCTGGTCTGTGCTCTTTGTTTGCTGGCACGGGAATCAATACTGGTATTACCACCAATATCACCAAAGGTGAATGTGTTGTAGCGTAATCCCCATGATATATCCCTGTTGCGCATCACATCATTCAGGCCGCCCCACAGTCCGAATGGAGTAAATCCATTATCCAGGTTATCCATGGGAATACCGTTCATAAAAGTGCTGAAATGATCGTTATCATATCCGCGGATACGGAAACGAACAGCGCTGAAATTAAAAGAGGCTGCAGAATAAAAAGGATCCCTTCCCGCAGTTAGTAATGAAGAGATGTTTTGGTTGCCACCATCGCCGAGGTCGTTGTCATCTAAAGAAACAGTCGGAATATTATCCAATAATCCGTCTTTCACCTCATCAATGATCGAAGTATCCTTCTTTGCTGTGGAGTCAACCTGTGCCGAAGCAAAAAGACCGGCACATAAGAGCAGCAGTAACAGTCTGGTTTTAAGCATGATTATTTTTTTAAACAAGACGGCAAAATTACTGATGATACACTTACAGTCCGAAAAAAGATAAACACATAATATTTTATTAACCGTTGTCATCCTTTTATTTGTTGCCTGCGTCTGTTGTTTCACTAAGTTTGCCACTTATTATTTTTTCAACATGAGAAAAATCATAGGAATATTACTCGTTTCCCTTCTAAGCACTTCAATCTTAGCGCAGAAAAAAGATTATAAAGCCGCCGTAATCGCTTTTTACAACCTCGAAAATCTATATGACACGGTAGATAATACCCTAACCAATGATGAGGAGTTCTTACCCAACGGGGTCAGGAACTATAACGGTACAATTTATTTCGACAAACTAGGTAAACTGGCCACGGTCATTTCTCAGATTGGATCAGAAATCAGCCCCGACGGACCTGCGATTTTAGGTGTGGCCGAGGTGGAAAATGACACGGTGCTGAATGACCTGGTAAAACAGCCGCTGATAGCCAAAAGAAATTATAAGATCGTTCACTACGATTCAAGAGATATTAGAGGCGTAGATGTAGGTCTCTTATATAATCCCAAATACTTTGTGGTAGAGGCAAGTGATAAATTATTTGTACAGCTGCCAGGCGGCTCCAAGGATGCCTATTTTACCCGTGACATTTTATGGGTAAAGGGAAAACTCGGTGGCGAAACTATTCATATTTATGTCAATCACTGGCCCAGTCGCAGTGGTGGTGAACAGCGCAGTGCTCCGGCAAGAAATGCTGCAGCACAGGTATGCAAGAATCATATGGACTCTATTGCCAAACTGGAACCCAATGCGAAAGTGATAGTGATGGGTGACCTGAACGATGATCCCACCAATGAAAGTGTGGAAGGCATCATCAAAGCCAAAGGGAGAATTACAGATGTCAGGGCAGGGGGTATGTACAACCCATGGACAGAACTATACAAAAAAGGAATCGGCACATTGGCTTACCAGGATGCCTGGGGTTTATTTGACCAGATACTGGTCTCCCATGCATGGCTGAACAAAGACCAAAGCGGTTTTTTCTTCTACCAACAACATATTTTCAATAAAGAATACCTGGTAGAAAACAAAGGCCGATATAAAGGATACCCAATGCGTACCTGGGATGGTAACACTTATCGGGGCGGTTACAGCGACCACTTCCCTACTTACCTGGTGATGCTTAAAGAGGTTAAACCGGAAAAGAAAGCATTTTAGGAGCTGCTTTTCAAGGTCTTACAAATCATTTTTTTGACTTGCTCTTTTGGGAATGTGTTAGGGATGGCTGGGCTAAATTTTCCTTCCTCCAGGCCGTTACTTCTGGCCACATTCCCCTATCTTTGCCGCCCCAAATCCTGCATGGTTGCGGGATTCTTCCCCGGTTGATATTGGGGTTGTCCAATGGGATAAATAATTTTTTAACCATTCCGCCAGTTGGCGGATAAAAAACAGGTAAATGAACAATTACGAATTGATGGTGATTTTTACCCCTGTTTTAAGCGATGACGAGTTCAAAGCCGAGCAAAAGAAGTATGCCAAAATGGTTACTGATGCCGGTGGAACTGTGGTTGCTGAAAACCCCTGGGGACTGAAATCACTGGCGTACCCCATCCAGAAAAAAACCACAGGTTTATACTGGGTGATGGAATACACTGCGCCATCCGACTTCAACGAGAAGCTGAAAATCCAGATGCTTCGTGACGAGAATGTACTTCGTCAGTTATGCACCAAGCTCGATAAATACGCCGTCGAGTACAATGCTAAAAAGAGAAGTGGCGTAAAAACAGGAACTGAAAAAGCAGTGGAGGCTTAAAACATGGCAAAAAACGAAATCAAATACCTTACCGCTATTAAAAGCGATAAAAGGGTAAAAAAATTCTGCCGCTTCAAAAAGTACGGTATCCGCTACATCGACTATAAAGATGTTGAGTTCCTGAAAAAATTTCTGAACGAGCAGGGCAAATTGCTGCCACGCCGCTTAAGTGGAAACAGTCTGAAATATCAGCGCAAAGTTTCTGATGCGGTGAAAAAAGCCCGCCAGATGGCATTACTGCCTTACGTAACAGATTTATTGAAATAGGCATTTCCCTAATCCCGGTAAAAATCGGGAGACAATGAAGCCTGTAATTCATTGGGAAAAAAACAACGTATATGGAAATCATTTTAATTCAGGATGTAGATAATCTCGGTGCAAAAAACGAGGTGGTAAAAGTAAAAAACGGTTATGCCCGTAATTTTCTGTTACCCCGTCAGCTTGCTGTAGAAAACAGCCCCAGCAACCGTAAGCAACTGGAAGAAAGGTTGAAGCAGGTGGCTAAAAAAGAAGCAAAAATGCTGGCTGAGATCAATAGTGTAATTGATAAACTGAAAGAAGCTCCGCTCAAACTGGGTGCTAAAACCGGAACAAGTGGTAAGATCTTCGGTAGTGTTACTTCACTGCAAATCAGTCGTGCCATTCGTGAGCAAAAAGGTTATGAAATTGATCGCAAGAAGATCACAATTACTGATGATATCAAAGAATTAGGCACCTATAAAGCCACTATCGATTTCGGCAACGGTCACAATACCGAAGTTGAATTTGAAGTAGTAGCTGAATAATTGCTTAAAATTTCTTTTAAAAGGTCCCCAAATACGGGGACCTTTTTTATTTATACCGATCTTATTAATTAAAAATCAGCAATTTAACCGATCATACCAGTCACGATTAAACAAATTGGCAATATGTATGGGAAAAATCCGTTAATTTGTTCTGTATTTTGGTGCTCTTTCAGTTTCACAAGTCCTGAACGATTCGAAAAACCGTAGAATGTTCATTGGGTACTGTTTACTGTTGACACTTTTATTTTTTAAAACCTCTCAAAATGAACATTTACGTAGGAAACCTCAGTTGGAACCTGAAAGACCAGGATTTGTCCAACCTTTTCGCAGCTCATGGCGAAGTATCTTCAGCCAAAATTGTTACCGACAAATTCACAAACCGCAGTAAAGGTTTTGGATTTGTAGAAATGCCCAATGATGACCAGGCTCAGGCTGCTATCGCAGCATTGAATGGTACTGAAGTTGATGGCCGTAACATCGTAGTAAACGAAAGCCGTCCTAAGCCCGAAGGCGAAAGAGGCGGTGGCGGCGGTGGCTTCAAGAAAAGAAGCTTCGGCGGCGGTGGCGGCGGCTACAAAGGTGGTGGCGGCGGCGGCTTCAAAAAAGGCGGCAATGGCGGCGGCTACAACCGTGACCGTGGTGGATACAATAACGATTATTAATCAATAACGATATTTATCTCGCTTTGAAAGCTCGGTTCGAAAGAATCGGGCTTTTTTTCAGTACCTGAATAATAATCTTCCGCTCATTATTTCTATATCCAACCGATTAGCTTCAAAATATTCTCCATCTAAATGGTACTGAATAATCTTATCAGAAACCACTGTGATATTACGACTGGTAAAATGTTTAATAAATGGCAGACCCAAATGTTTGCCCTTTTCAATAACTGGCAAATAACGCAGCCTTTGCAGTGTAGTCAATGCATTAGAAATAACCACATCCAATAAGCCATCATCTGCTTCAGCAACAGGAGCAATATGAAACCCGCCACCAGCCCTGCGACCATTACTTATATCTATCAATAGCTTTTTTCCTTCCAGGTTTTTTCCGTCGGACTTTATTATATATTGTTTTGACCGGTAACTAAAAATCTTCTGCAGGATTGTAAGGAGGAATGATGTTTTCCCTGATAATTTTTTCTTTCCTGTTAATGCTTTTGCCACTTCGCCTTCAAAACCTATTCCAACACCATTGATAAAATACCTTTCATTGCATCGGCCGGCATCTATATGCCTGGGCTCAGCATACAAGGCAATCTCAATTTGCGTTTCGATTGTTTTACCACCATACAACAGCCAATGAAAATCGTTGCCGGTGCCGCCGTTAAAGATCACCAATGGCAGTGCTATGTCCGGATATTTGTTAATGAAGTAATTAAGGGTTCCATCACCGCCAACAATCCAGATATCGGAAAAAGAATAAAAGGAAACGGGCCATTTTTCAATAAACAAAGAGTGAGGAATCTTTTTGTCCTCTAAAATTTGCTGCAAATTTTTACCAATACCTGTTGCTCTTCCTGAACCCGCCAACGGATTACACACAATTGCAATATTTCTTTGTTCGTCTTGTTGCATAAAAAAGCCTTCCAAAAACGGAAGGCTTTAAAACTACTCATTTTATTTTCACTGCACTACTCTCACCACCCCGGCACCGTTATACGAATGATACTCGCCATTATACATAGCATCAGCACTTACTGGTCCCATTTTATAATTACCGGGTGAAACAGCCCGAACAGCATAATAATAAGTTTGTTTGTTATTATTTGCATCCACAAAGAAGTGTATCCGGTCATCTCTCACATCCAGGGCAGTTGGGGTTGATGCATCTTTGATCCAGTCCATACCAGGAATCTCTTTGGTCCTTGGGTTCTCTATCTCAAAACCGGCCGGCAATAGATCCGTGATAACTACATTTTCGATTGCTGTGTTAAACGAACGTTCTAAAGTAATACCCACAATGATGAGTTCATTTTGCTTGAATGTATTTCCAGCTATTGGTTTACCTGTACGGTCAAAGAATCGTTTTCTTACTTTCAGGTAACTATCCTCTTCTTTGTAGGCACCACTGCTGCTGATGCCTTCACTCTGCCAGAAATAATACAGGCGGCCATTGCCTTTCACTGCTATGTCTACATTATTACTGCCCAGGGCTTTCATATCTCCAGTCCATTGGCCACCATCCACCTTGGCAATTACTTTTCCATTCACTTTTATTTCAGCAGTAGCAGTGGAATTATTGGCAGCTCTTGCATGTTTACCTAAAGCAAGGAAAGCAAATGCCCTTTCCTGTGTGCTTAACCATTGCCTTCGTTTCAATTTATCAGCTACATGTTTTACCATAGTACCTATCTGCGCATTGCCGGGATCAACATCAATGAGTGCATTCAATGCAATAGCCTCGTCTCTTACATCGGAATAATAACTACCTCCTGACTGGGGCACTGATTCTTCTCCGGCAAATGATGCCGGAAGCATTGCGGTGAATGATCTTTTATCCCCTGCTGTGGCATAGGCAGCAGCCAGCAGATAACGGCTGTCCAAAGCAAGCAAGGCAGGATTAGCTTTATAATAATTCATAGCCGGCACATTACTGCGATTGGCCAGGGCCAGCACATATAATCCATAGGCTACTTCCTTAGGGGCAATCTTCTTGTTCTGATCACGGTTGTAATAATAAATGATGGTCTCCTTGTTCTTCAACCGGTTATTTACATAGTTAAGCATTGTTTCCAGTAAACTATTATCGACATCAAACCCTGCTTTCTTAGCCTCTAAAAGAAAATGTGCTGAATAGATAGTAGTCCACCAGTCTTCTCTTCCTTCTCCATCCCAAAGTGTAACCGCACCATTGTACAACTGCCGCATCTTTATCTTCCGTATGGCTTCCATGATGTTAGTATTCGCATTTTGTTTATTCTGCTTTTTGTTCAGCATCATCAGATCAGCTAAGTCGCCATAATAGATCTGTGGAAATGCGGCTGATACTGTTTGTTCGGTGCAGCCATAGGGATATTGTACAAGGAATTTCAATTGCTCACCCAGTTCAAGAGCAGGAGAACGGCTCACCACCAAACTGTAATTTAAACTGCCCGTTATAAAATCACCTGTCCCGATACTGATCTTTTGTGAATTGCCTCCGGCTATGGAACCGTTGCCCGTCATCTTCTGCAAAGTAGATGGAGGGCGAACAGCAATTTCTGTTACTTCAGAAAACTTCTCTCCCATACCATTTACGGTTACAGTTACCTTGCCCACATTGATAGTGGGATCAGCCACTATTCGGAAACTGGCCCTGCCTTCTGCATTGGCACCCAGGCTTACAGACTGAGTATTACTACCAAAGACTTTCATAGGGCCTTCCACTGCAATTACAGCAGAAACATTAGCAGCTTTAGCAGTGGTGTTTGTCAATGTTACCGGTACAGTTACGGTATCACCTGGGCTTAAGAATCTTGGCAAAGCGGTACTAACCACTATCGGATCTGCCACGGTCATGGTATTATCGGCTGCGCCGAAACTATTACCCTTGTAAGAAACAGCCATCAATCTTAACTCACCACTAAACTGCGGAATATCAAATTCAAACTCAGCCAGTCCACTGCCATTTGCTTTTTTGATGCCGCCCCAATAGCTTACCACCTTCACTCTTTTGGCCGGCATGGGGTTGGCCCTCTTTTCCAGGTCAGTTGTATAACCATCACCACCGGTGCTGCTCAGCTTAGCCCTTACTTCTGCAAACAATAAGGGATAGAGATCAAAGGCTGATACCTGCAATGCTTTTTTCTCGTAGAAATATTTATACGGATCAGGTGTTTTAAAATCGCTGATCTGTAACACACCATTATCCACAGCAGATAAAGTGACAAAACTACCCGGTGCTGCTTTAACCGTTACCTTCTGTTTTGTTTTGGAACGAACTGTTTTCTGCGCCACCACTTCTACATTAATCTTCCGGTTCTTTTCTTCCACCGTTACGTTGCGGAATCCGTGAGCCACTGTCAATGGTATATCTGATACTTCATGCGGCTTGATCAGCGTAGCAGTTATATATACATTGGGAACATGCTCTGCAGTTACCTTCAGATCAACACTGGCAGTACGGTTGCTCACATCCACATACTGGTGAGATACCACATGATCTGTTTCCATCGTTACCAGCATTTTTCCACTGAACGGTGTTTTAAAAAGTGCCTTCACCGTTTCACCGGTATTATATGATTTTTTATCAATCTCAATCTCTACATTTCCTTCCCTGTTTACTTCGAAGGAAGTATTACTAACTCCCCAGCTACCGTAGCTGTAAAAACTTCTTTTCACATAATTATTGGCACCAGGCACATACACCCTTACTTCATAGTCACCGGGAGTGCGGGGCACATAGGAATAAACCGTATTAGCACCCACACTGATCTGCTGCTCAATCATCAGTTTATCTTCTTTCTGTGATTCGTATCTAAAATAACTGCCGCTCTTCGTCAGCACCGTCCGGTACTCATGTTTGATCACTTCCACCCTTGCTGTGGCATTGATGCCATTGCCATCTTTATTTACTGCCGCCAGTTGAAACTTCACCGGCTGGTTCAGCGGATAATAATAGAACCAATCCTGTTTGACCCCAAAAAATACATCCTGGGTAAAAATATCAACGGAAGAAGCCCTGCTTACGGGTCTTCCAGTTTCATCAAACACGGTGGTATAGAAATTCGTTTGCAGGGCTCCCATATTGGCATATGTGGCCGGTACGGCATAATCAATTATGGCGTTACCACCTTCATCGGTCATGCCTTCTTTCACTTCTTTATCAAAGAAAGTGTTCTGGTTAGCCAGGGAAAAATCATAGCTATCAAATTTCTCTGCAGAAAAAGATTTCTGCTTTACCTGTATTTCTGTTTCATATTTTCTGTTGGCGGCTGGGGGGCCAAAGAAATTCATGGCGTTGATTGAAAGCATGGCCGCTTCGCCGGGGCGCAAAGAGGCTTTGTCCAGTTTGGCGTTCACTCTTATCCTGTCCGGCACAAATTCTTCCACAGAAAAATTCTTTGAAGCCAACAGTATATCTGTAGAAGTATAAACTTCGAGTGTATAACTGCCCGTAATAGCCGCCGTACCAATGTCAATACTTTCTTCCAGGGAACCTTCTTCGTTAAGACTCTTTCTGAATGATTTCAGTTCTTTTCCATTAGGCAGTAAAAACTTCAGCTTCAATGGTACATCTCCGGGGTTCTTCCACTGTGCATCCCGAAGGATAACAGAGAAATTGATCTTCTCTCCGGGACGGTACACATCTCTTTCGGCATACACAAACGCATCGAAGCCGGATGGATTATTTCTTTTTCCGCCAACATCAAAACGGGAGGTATTCACTTTTGTATTGCTGAATGGCAGGTAATTAAAATCATCAGCCGTTTTGGCAATGATTAATGCAGGTTTGAAGCCGCCAAAATCCTTTTTAGTATAAGCAACCTCTGCCACGCCATTGTTATTAGTGGAGCCTGTTCCGATCAACTGATTGTTTGAGCCATATACAGCTACATTCACTCCATTAACCGGGTCAGCTGTTTTAATTGAATTGGTAAAAACATAAATTTTATTCAATCCCTCCTTTACTATTAAACCAAGATCAGATAATGAAATATAACGACTGTCTTTTACCCAATAATCATCGGTGGAACGTATGACCACATGATAAACACCTTTAAAGTCAGGTAATCTGTCCTCGAACTGTGAGAAATTCAACAATCGTCCCCCTCCACTTTTAGGTAATGAACGGGTATCAATCTCTTTTTCATAGATCACATCGCCCAGCATGGCATCATTTCCATAATCATCATAATAATAATCATCCTCATAACTGGCATAATCTGGTCCGCTGCTGCTTTCTTTTGGATAATAACCATAACGCTGTGCAAGCAGCAGGTTATTTTCATAGATTTTCGAAATAATCAGCTTCACCTTTGGCACATTGGTAATCTGCACTTCTATATTTTTTCCTCCTTTCTTGGATAGATAAACAGCTTTACTGTTGGTGAAGTTGATATTAGCTTCAAGTTCACCAAAGGCTATACTGCCATTATACTCTTCCTTCATAACACCACCCAATTTGCCTCTAAGCCCTTTGCTTATGACCAAAGCATAACTTTTTTCCGTATCGAACTTATCACTTCGTAAAGTAAAACCATAGTCATTGGGCTCAACAGTAAAGTCGACCGCAGGATCAAATTTCAAATAAGATTTAACCCCTTCTCCTGTAAGTTGCTGACTGGTAGTAATTCTTATTACCCCTTCCGTGCCATCATGCTCAGATTCCAGGTTTTGTACTGTTAACACATAAGGTGAGGGTATTGTCATGGTAGTCGTAATCGGTTCTGAAGTTGACATATTCCCTTTCTCAGGTTTCAGTCCTTTTTCAATTACTACTTTAATGTCACTGTCTTTATCCTCCGATTTCAACCCGTTGATACGTACAGATATCTTGTTATCCGGAGAGATTGTGATCATATTGAAATCCATCTTCTTTCCTTCTACTTCTACCTTCAATTTGTCCTTTAAAGTTTCCGGATTTATCCTGTAATTAAACAACAGGTCAATTTGCGGAATAGCTGTAGTGTTGCTTTCACCTACCCATAAAACCTGGTAGTTATTCAAAGTAAGTGCCGGAGTATGAAAACTGATTTTATCCCCGTTTTTTACAGAGTTGTATTTGCTGAAACGCAACACGGCTCCCTTGATCTTTGCTTTGTAATTGGTGGCCGGATTCAGTGGTTGTGAAGGAGAAAAAACCAATTCATCCGGGCTTTCCCAGCGGAAACGGCCGGGTATTGCAGGCTCAAAAGATATATACTCTGTGGAATCCCATGCATTCAGCATAGAATCAGTCGCCAAGGAATGACTGAATCGGAATACAAGATTACCCAGTTCAGGTACTTCATTTTTGGCGTTAGTAAAACTCAGGCTTACAGCATTCTTTTTACAAGAGGACAAAAAAATAGCTCCGGCTGCTATCAGCAGAACTATCAGAAATTTGATACGCATAAAGATGTAGGTTTAAGGCTTACCGGGTGTTACGACCGGTAGTGTGGTTATAAGTGAGAAGTTAGAGAAGTTTGATTAGCTAAAAAATTAAGCGGATGATTTATTATGCACAATTAGCTTTTCTGCAATGGCGGAAATAACAGAAATTAGCAAACTAAAGCTAAGGAGGAATATCCCGGGTGGAACGCCTGTCTGCCGTTGTAGAAGCCGATCGGTCTGATGAATCCATAAAGGATGAAAATAATTGCTCACTAAAGGTACAGCACTGCGTTTCAGAATGTCAAGTTTAAAGAAGATAAATATTTGTTAAGTGGCAACACAAACTTCAACCCGAACTGTCTGATGAGGAAACATTTCAAATTGTCTATTCCCTGGTTCAGGAAAAAAGCTGAAGGAGAGCCCCGCAAATATTTTACCCGCCGGGGGATGAAAAGGTTCCTCAAACGGCTTGGCTTGAGTATCCTCAGCATGGTGTTGTTGTTCTTTATTCTAAACTGGATATTCCCGTTACCGGATAAAGTGGAATATTCTACTGTTATTACAGATAGTAAAGGCGAAGTAATCAATGCATTTCTAACCAGCGACCAGAAATGGCGGATGAAAACGGAGCTGGATGAAATTTCGCCATTGCTGCAAAAAACAATTGTAGCTAAAGAAGACAGGCACTTTTACTCCCACCCCGGTGTAAACCCTTTTGCCGTCATCAGGGCATTCTTCAGCAACATTTTTCACTGGCGGCGCATGTCCGGCGCCAGCACCATCACCATGCAGGTGGCTAAAATGCTGGAGCCCGGCAAACGAAATATCTGGAGCAAGAGCCGGGAAATGTTCAGGGCATTACAACTTGAACTTAAATACAGCAAGAAGGAAATTTTACAACTCTACCTGAACCTTGTTCCCTATGGTGGTAATATTGAAGGAGTAAAAGCCGCCTCCCTGCTTTATTTTAAAAAGAACCCCGATCATTTATCACTGGCAGAGATAACAGCACTGAGTATCATTCCCAACAAACCGGGTGTGATGGTACCAGGCAGGCACAATGATTTCATTGTAAAAGAAAGAAACCGCTGGCTGGAAAGGTTTGCTGAAAGAAAAGTATTCACCCAAAAAGAAATCGAGGATGCCCTTGCCGAACCATTAAATGCGGTAAGGGGAACCGTGCCGCATTATATTCCTCACCTTTCTTACAAACTCAAAAAGTCAGGTGGTGACATCATCAAAACCAATATCATCCTGAATACACAACTAAAGACAGAAAAATTAGTGGAAGATTATATCCGAACCCAACGGCTGAAGAATATCCGCAATGCCGCCGTGGTGATCATTGATAACAAAACACATAAAGTAATTGCTTATGTAGGGTCATCAGGTTTTTATGATACCACAGACGGAGGACAGGTAAATGGAGCCAACGCCATCCGGCAGCCAGGCAGTACACTAAAACCGCTGCTTTATGGCATGTGCTTCGATGAAGGTTTGCTAACCCCAAAAACAGTGATGACCGATGTAGCTGTCAACTACGATGGATATGCCCCGGAAAACTATGATGATAAATTCAATGGTTATGTAACGGTGGAATATGCACTGGAACATTCCCTAAATATTCCGGCCGTAAAAGGTCTGCGTATGCTGGGTCATGAAAAGATGATACAAAAATTATCGAACTGTAATTTCAGGCAGGTGCAGAAAGACAGGAGGAAACTGGGATTATCATTAATACTGGGCGGCTGTGGCACAACCCTTGAAGAACTAACCGGACTTTTTTCATCGTTTGCCAACAATGGCACTTATATATCTCCCTCTTTCACACAGGATGACACAGTACACCGGGGCCAAGTGGTGATAAGCCCTGCCGCTACATTTATGGTCAATGAAATCTTATCAAAGGTCAATCGCCCAGACTTCCCGGTAAACTGGACAGCCACTGAAAAGATGCCAAAAATTGCCTGGAAAACCGGAACCAGTTATGGACGTAAAGATGCATGGAGTATTGGATATAACAGAAACTACACAGTAGGTGTTTGGTGTGGTAATTTTTCCGGTGCGGGGGCAGCAGACCTCAGTGGTGCCAATACTGCAACACCGCTTCTGTTCAAAATATTTAATACCATCGATTACGATAGTGATGAGGAATGGTTTACCCAGCCGGCTGATTGTGATATCCGGCAAGTTTGCAGTGAAACAGGTCTTATTCCTTCTGCCCATTGCAGCAGCCTTACTACTGATTATTTCATTCCCTTAATATCTTCCACCAAAAACTGTGAAAACAGGCAGGAAATCATGATCAGTCCGGACGAAAAAATCTCCTACTGTAAAAGCTGTGCCCCTGCAAGTGGTTATAAAAAGAAATGGTATAAAATAACTGAACCGGATATGCAAGCCTGGTTTGAAGAAAACAGGATCAGTTATGAAAAAATTCCGCCTCACAACCCAGAATGTGAAATTATTTTCAAAGGTGCAGCACCAGTGATTACATCACCGGTAAACGGAACGGAGTACCTGATCAATAAGAAAGACCCGGAACCCCTGCAACTTACCTGCAAAACGGCCAATGATGTAAGTAAAGTCTATTGGTACATCAATAATAAATTTTATAAAAGCTGCAATACCGGCGATAAACAATTCTTCATCCCGGAAGAAGGAGCGGTAAAGATTTCCTGTACGGATGACAAAGGGAGGAACAGGAATATCCGGATAATGGTGAAGTATGTGAACCTATAAAAAAAAGCCTCTTTACAGAGGCCTGATAAATTTTTTCCTGTTGATATTTTTTTAATCTATTCTGCTTTTTTTACACTTCCAGCACCGCTCACATCTTGCGTAATAGCCGCATTTCCCTTATACTTCAGGTCCGAAGCGCCGGATACCTTTGCATCAATCTTTACACTTGCAAATACCTGTGCATCACTTGCCCCGGAGAGATCTGCATTGACATTTTCAGAAAGGAGGTCATAACATTTTGCTTTAGACGCTCCGCTGCATTCCACTTTTAAATCCTTTGTTTCGCCGGAAACAATTGCAGTGCTGGCGCCTGAAAGATCAACATTTACTTTTGGTGATTTTATATTTACTTCCGCATCACTGGCGCCGCTCAGGCTTACAGTAAGTTCACCTACGGTTATCTGGTTTTCTGTAACGATGCTGCTGGCACCACTGGCTTCTAATGACTCAACAGCGGGACCACTTATATATACTTTTATTGACTTTGAGGGTTTTAGGTTTGATCCGTCTTTTGGTTCAACTACGACAGTATTATTTTCTACATATACCTCCACATATTCCTGAAGGTTCTCATCAGTTTCAACCTTTACAGATATTGAGGAATCCTGTTTGAAATAAACATCAATAGCACCATTAACTTCAATAGCTTTAAAATCGCCAACAGTCCTTGTTTCTGTTTTTACAGTGCCGTTTCCTCGGATTCTTTTACCAAAAACCTGGCGGCAGGAACTAAAAATCAATATGACTAATGCGGAAAAAATGAATATTCTTTTCATGTGGTAAATTTTTTGTTCAAAACTAGGTTCAAATTCTTCTGATATATCATTAAGACGCAAGCCAGTGTATTCAGGTTACAGATAGTTTAAGCACTCAGAAATAGCAGGGAAATACACTCCGGGCCTGCATTTCAGCCAATTACCAGCAAACTAACCGTCTTTTTTTACCTTCGCAGGAATATGGCAGAAAAAATACTCATTCTCGATTTCGGCTCCCAATATACTCAATTGATTGCCCGTGCAGTTAGAGAGGCTAATGTTTATTGCGAGATCATTCCCTTTCATAAATCATTTGCGTTTGAACCCGGCCTAAAAGGCATTATCTTATCCGGTTCGCCTTGTTCTGTGAATGAGGAAAATGCGCCAGATCTTAATATACAGGACTTTATCAGTAAAGTTCCTGTATTGGGTATTTGCTATGGTGCACAACTGACAGCAAAACGTTTTGGCGGGCTGGTGGCAAAAAGCAATAAAAGAGAATATGGCCGTGCTATTTTACAGCGTAAAAAGGATGATATTTTGTTTGAGGGGGTATCTGCAGAAAGCCAGGTGTGGATGAGTCATAGTGACACGATCAAAGAGCTGCCAGAAGGTTTTGAATTATTAGCCGATACGGAGAGTATT
Source organism: uncultured Chitinophaga sp. (assembly GCA_964634265.1). Lineage (GTDB taxonomy): Bacteria > Bacteroidota > Bacteroidia > Chitinophagales > Chitinophagaceae > JJ008. The sequence goes on from CAZWIM010000005.1 coordinate 120,225, forward strand.
CCGGTGGCTGCGTTCAGAAAAAGTAATGATACCCTTTATGGAGTTCAATTTCATCCTGAAGTATATCACTCCAAAGAAGGTAAAAAAGTTATAAATAATTTCCTGGTAAAAATCTGTGGCTGTTCACAAGACTGGACGCCAGCGCATTTCATTACTGATACTGTAGAAGCATTAAAAAAACAGATCGGTGACCGGAAAGTAATTATGGCATTAAGTGGCGGCGTTGATTCAACCGTTGCAGCAACATTGATACATAAAGCAATTGGTAAAAACCTTTTTGGCATTTTTGTAGATAATGGAGTATTGCGAAAAGATGAGTTTCAAAATGTACTGGATACCTATGCTAAAATTGGGTTGAATGTAAAAGGTATAGATGCAAAGGAACATTTTTACACAAAGCTGGCTGGCAAAACCGACCCGGAGGAAAAAAGAAAAATCATCGGCAGCTCTTTTATTGATGTGTTCCAGGAAGAATCTAAAAAAATAGAAGGAGTTGAATTGCTGGGACAAGGCACCATTTACCCGGATGTAATTGAAAGTGTTTCTGTACATGGACCCTCTGTTACAATAAAATCGCATCACAATGTAGGCGGCTTACCAGACCATCTTCACCTGGAACTGGTGGAACCTTTGCGTTCCCTTTTTAAAGATGAGGTTAGAAAAGTTGGAAGAGAACTGGGTATACCTGCAGAAATGATTGATCGCCACCCCTTCCCCGGACCAGGTTTAGCCATTCGTATTCTAGGAGAGATTACGGAAGAAAAGGTACAATTGTTGCAGCAAGCGGATCACCTGTATATAAAAGCCCTGAAGGATAACAATTTATATGCAACGGTTTGGCAGGCAGGTGCTATCTTACTGCCAGTAAAAAGTGTTGGAGTAATGGGTGATGAAAGAACTTATGAATATACAGTTGCCCTTCGTGCCGTTACAAGTGTGGATGGCATGACTGCGGACTGGGCCCATCTCCCCTATGAGTTCCTGGCAAATATCTCAAACGAGATCATTAATAATGTAAGAGGTATTAACCGTGTTGTCTATGATATCAGTAGTAAACCACCCGCAACGATTGAGTGGGAGTAAAAAATCATCGAACAAACCTTATATGAAGAAATTCATTCTGACACTTCTGATTTTTATCTCAGCTATACAGCTGGTTCATGCACAAAATAGCATTACCAGGCATAGAATAGCCATTTTCGCTCCCTTGTACCTTGATTCAGCTTTCAATGAGCTGGATGAGTACCGGTATGCTAAAAATGTATTTCCAAAATTCATCAACCCGGGACTGGAGTTCTATGAAGGGGCACAGCTGGCCCTCGATTCACTAAATAAAGAATATGCACAACTGGAAGTATTTGTATATGACACCCGGTCTGCCAAAGAGAGCCTGAACGAACAGCTCAATAAACCAGAGATGGATAGTATGGCGTTGATCATCGCACATTGCAATACTTCTGAAGTCAAGCTTTTTGCTGATGCAGGATTGAAAAGAAATATCCCGGTGATAAATGCTAATTTACCCAACGATGGGGGAACAAATGGTAACCCATTTTTTGTATTGCTCAACCCAACTCTGAGAACACAATGTGAAGGTATTTACAGGCACATACAGAAGTACTATTCCCTGAATCCTATAATTGTCTTCCGCAAAAAAGGCCAACTGGAAGACCGCATAAAACTATACTTTGACGAGTTCGGCAAAAACACAGTTGGGATACCGTTAAAAATGAAATATGTTGATCTAACAGACAGTTTTTCCGTTAACCAGCTGAGACCATACCTTGATACGATTAACCAAACATTATGTGTAGCCGGAAGCCTTGATGAAAATTTTGGCAGAAGACTAACACAACAATTAGCTGCGCTTAAAAAACAAAAGTATTTGACTTCTATAGTAGGAATGCCTACCTGGGACAACATTAAGGATTTTAACAAACCGGAATACAAAGGGATTGAGATCATTTACAGTACCCCATTCTATAATGCAAAGCTTGATAAATTTAGCCAGTCTATTATAAATCATTTCAACAACGTAATGTATGCCCGGCCAAGCGATATGGTTTTCCGTGGCTACGAAGTAACCTGGAAATATGCCCGGTTACTGTTGCAATACGGTAAAGACCTCGCTTCAAATCTTTCCAATAAAAGCCACAAAGTTTTTACTGATTTTGATATTCAGCCTGTGGTAAATAAAGAAAATATGTCGCTGGAATACTTTGAGAATAGAAAATTGTACTTCCTGAAGTGGTACGATGGGGTCATCAAAAGCATTTACTAATATTATTTGCCTCCAACTGCTCTTCCTATTTTTGTACCTGTGAATGTTCAGGATACAAACGGATATAAAATAATTTCAGGCTGGCTTGAAGCCAAAGGCTTCAGGCCTTTTTCTTTTCAAGAATCCACCTGGCAGCATATTTCAAAAAGGGAAAGCGGGTTGGTAAATGCACCCACCGGCTGTGGTAAAACTTTTTCTGTCTTTTTAGGAGCCCTGATAAATTTTATTAATCAGCATAGCGATGATTATAAAAAAGTAAAAAATTCAGGTCTTCAATTACTATGGATCACTCCACTCAGGGCTTTGGCAAAGGATATAGGCAGAGCGATGGAAGAAGTGGTAACTGAACTTGGAATGGAATGGAAGATTGGTATACGAAACGGTGACACCAATACAAAAGAAAGGAGCAATCAAAAAAAACAGATGCCCGAAGTATTGATTATTACTCCGGAAAGTTTGCATTTACTGCTAGCACAAAAAAATTACCCGGAAATTTTCAGGCATCTTGAAACCATCGCTGTTGATGAATGGCATGAATTACTTGGAAGTAAAAGAGGAGTACAGGTGGAACTGGCTTTATCCAGGATCATTAATTGTATGTGGCAATTAACCTATAAGAAACCTGCTGTGTGGGGAATTTCAGCCACAATCGGGAATCTCGATGAAGCACAAGAAGTACTGCTCTCACCATTAGAAAAAAAAGGGGTTACGGTAAAGGCAAACCTTCAGAAACTAATTGAAGTTGAATCAATTTTCCCGGACGAGATTGAAAAATACCCATGGGCAGGACACCTTGGAATAAAGCTTGCCCATAAGCTTATACCTATCATTCAACAGAGTAAAACAACACTCATATTCATCAATACGAGGGGCATGAGTGAAACGTGGTACCAGACCTTGCTGGATGTTTGTCCTGACCTGGCAGGTTCTATTGCCCTGCATCACAGTTCTATTGACCGGGAACTTAGAACCTGGATCGAAGAAAATTTGCATTCCGGTAATTTGAAAGCAGTCGTTTGTACGGCAAGCCTTGACCTCGGGGTAGATTTTAGACCGGTTGAAACGGTAATACAGGTAGGTTCGCCCAAAGGAGTTGCCCGGTTTCTGCAAAGGGCGGGAAGAAGCGGTCATAGTCCTGATGCAACTAGTAAGATTTATTTTCTGCCTACCCACTCATTAGAATTGATGGAAGCGGCCGCACTAAAATCTGCTATTAATGAAAGTCTGATTGAGAGCAGGCCACCCATGATGCTCTGCTACGATGTACTGCTTCAATACCTGAATACCATTGCGATATCCGATGGATTTCGTTCTGAAGAAACATACAAGGAAGTAATATCAACATTTTGTTATAAATACCTGACAAAAGATGAATGGCAACATATTCTCCATTTCATTACTGAAGGCGGCAATGCCATGCATCAATATGATGATTTCAAAAAAGTGGAATTAACGGATGGCTTATATAAAATCAACAGCCGCAAAGTAGCCATGCGGCATCGAATGCACATCGGTACAATTGTAAGCGATGCCATGCTCAAAGTTAAGTTTATGACTGGTGGTTACGTAGGGGTTATCGAAGAGTACTTTATTTCCAGGCTGGATCCCGGCGATGTGTTTACCCTTGCCGGTCGAAACCTTGAATTTGTAATGATAAAGGATATGACGGCATTGGTACGTAAGAGTAATGCCAAAAAATCAATTGTTCCAAGCTGGGCAGGTGGTAGAATGCCCCTGAGTGCAAACCTTGGTAAAAAACTCCGGCAGATGCTTGATATGACTGCTACACAAGACAAGACATCAAAAGCTGATGAGTTAATTGCATTAGCGCCACTTTTCAACTTACAAATGCAGCTCTCTCATGTTCCCAGGGAAAAGGAATTGCTGATTGAACATATTGAAACAAAAGACGGATTTCATCTTTTTGTGTATCCCTTTGAAGGAAGACTTGTACATGAAGCCATGGCAGCCATTCTTGCCTGGCGTATCAGCCGGATCAGGCCCATAACATTTTCTTTCGCCATGAATGATTATGGATTTGAATTATTAAGTGATCAACCCATTCCGGTTGATGATACCAATGTTTACGAACTCTTTTCACCTGATGATCTTTTAAACGATATTCAACGGAGCGTAAACAGTACAGAGATGGCTAAAAGGAAATTCAGGGACATTGCTGTTATAGGCGGCTTGATTTTTCAGGGTATGCCCGGTGAGAAAAAAAAGGCCCGTCACCTCCAATCTTCAGCTTCTCTACTATTCAATGTTTTTAATGAATATGATCCGCAAAACCTGTTATTAAGGCAATCATACCAGGAAGTACTGGATCAGCAAATGGAAGAAACCAGGCTTAGGGATATGCTGGAAAGGATTCAACACTCAGAGATCATTATAAAATTTCCAGAACAACTTACACCATTTTGTTTCCCGATAAAAGTTGACAGCATTCGGGAAGATCTCAGCTCAGAAAAACTGGAAGACCGTGTAAAAAGAATGCAGCAGCAACTGGAAAACACTAAGTAATCAGCCTGATGATTAACCCAATTCATCTTGCTTTATATTTGCGGGCATCCATGCAAAACCCAGTTCCCCATATCATCCACGACCAGATATTTTGGATAACCCCGGAAAGGTGTATTTTTTGGGAAGAAGAAAATACCCTCATCGTTGCAGATCTGCACCTGGGCAAAACAGGGCATTTCCGGAAGGCTGGTATTGCGATTCCACAATCTGTTTACAAGGCAGACCTCCAAAGGCTCATGGCCATGCTCTACCTGTTCAAAGCCGAAAGACTGATTGTGGTAGGCGATTTCACTCACAGTACTGCTAATAAGGAACTGGAACTTTTTTTAAAATGGAGAAAAGATTTCTCAGCACTGCAAATTGACCTTGTAAAAGGAAATCATGACATTCTGGAAGATGCCTGGTATCAAGAGGCAAATGTTATACTGCATGAATGGGAATTATTGATCAATGGATATCTTTTCAAACATGAGGATAAGCGTTACAAGAGACCAAAAATTGAAAATGCGAAATATACTTTCTCTGGCCATCTGCATCCGGGTTATAAACTTAAAGGACAAGGAAAACAAAGCCTGAAATTCCCCTGCTATTTTTTTGGAAAGGACTATTGTATCCTTCCCGCTTTCAGTCGTTTTACAGGAACTTTTCTAGTTGATCCGGGCAAAGGAGATATTGTATATGCTATAACCGGAACAGAATTAATGAAAATAGGTTAACGCTTTCTCCGCAGCTGATTGTAATCCAGGAAATAAATAAACCTCAGCGTAAATTCATTTCCATGCCTGAGATCGAAAATATCCCCAAGATTTTGTAAATAAGTATTCTTACCAGCGGGAGATACATATTCATCTTCGCCCAGCCAGTTTTTATAACCAAGTATCAAACGGCTGCCCAGTCGGAAGTCCCATGTAAGGAAAGCATCCAGGTTGAAAAAATTGACGTTATCATCATTACCATTGATAAAAGGTCTGTTAGTCAATAATCCATTATCATCTACATTGTGAAAACTCTTATAATTCACTTTGTTCCAATAGTGCCTTGTTCGTAAAGTAAGATTGATTCTTGGTGTAAAATTGTATATCCCAGAAAGCACTGAAGTAAAGTCCCTGTTATCCCTGAACCCTGCAATGGGATCGCCGTTACTTTCTCGCAGAAAAGCGTATCCTAACTGATTTTCTTCATAAGTTGACACAGTCTGCAAATCCAGGGTAAACCTGTCATTGAACCGATAACGGAAACCAATACTCAGCGATGTATAGGTATTGTCAAATTCCGGGCTTTTCGCATAAATACCACCATACCGGAAGAATAGTTTTTTTCTGCTGTCCGAACTACCATCAAGGCTGAAAATATAATTCTCGGGGTAATGGATAAATTTCCAGGGAGTTTGTAATACAAAATAATCGTCTACCGGAAAAGGATTCCAGACTGCCTTTAATGTAACATCCCAGAAATTTTTAAATACCCAAAAACCAGTTGCAGCCACATCAAAATAGGAATAAGCATAGGGCTTGTATAAATATGTCAGCCTTGAACTTAAACTATAGCTGTATGTCAGAAAATTCTTTGTGGGAGTAAACATGCGATAAGAAAGTCCTCCCCTGTAGGTTATTTCATTAGGCGCTGCGAGAAAACCCAGGTCTCTTGGATCATAATTCGCAGATTCTATATTACCAGTAACATTGTATTGCCAGTTACCACTAACCTTTGCAAATCGTAGCGTTGTATTATAACCATCATAAGGGGTGCTTCCCCATATTTTACTATAACGGGCCGTGCCGTTCAAAGCATAAATATTTTTCTTATCGTATAATGCAAAATCAACTGCTGTAACATTAGCATCCCTGTCACCACCGCTTCTCAAAACGTTTGTGTTTGTCAAGGAAACAAATGACCGTCCTTTCAATGCCTGGTCTATAACAATAATATTGTAATTAGCCAGTGGCTCGGTACGTATAACTGAATCTTTTCCGGTATTCTTATTCCTGATCTTAGCATCCATAGGTGCTGTCAAAGCATTAAAGATGCCTATACCCAACTTTTGCTTATTTCTTCCGGAGAATTTTGTGCCGTTATATAACTGTGTTACTGAAGGATTCTTAATTATCTCCCAGTCATTACTATTGCTATGCACAAAATTTCTTACCGAATTGTATCCTGTAGGTACTTTACCAACCCGTCTTGAATAAAAAAGGCCTGCTTTATTGAATAACTCCGTACCCTCAGTGAAGAATGGTCTGTTCTCCTGGAATCTTACTTCAAAGGGAGAAAGGTTATTGATGACATTATCAGAAATTACCTGGCCGAAATCAGGTATCAGTGTGGCATCGAGTGTAAAGCTTTCATTAAGACCGTATTTTACATCCATTCCTCCATTCCGGAGCCAGGTATCCGTAAACACACCGGCTTCAGGAGAACGGCGGTATCCGCCCGATATATAAGGAGAGAAACTCAGACGAAGTGGTGGTTTAATATCTTTTAAACCAGCATAAACACCAAACTGGTTAACAAAACCATTGATTTGCGGATTTATCGGATTCCAGAAATCTCTTTCATTATTTCTCCTGGTAAAGCGAAGAAACTGGATACCCCAGTCCTGAAGATCCTTCTTGGCAAAACGAAGTGAGATGTAGGGAATCTTCATCTCAACAACCCAACCATCCTGTTTGATACTAACTTTACTTTCCCAAACTGCTTCCCATGTTTTATCCCCGTATTCGTCAAAATCTGTTTCCTGGTTAGGTGTAAGGCGGGCATCAGACTGTACATTGGCAGTTGTTACCGTAAACTGAAATCCATTCTGCAAATCCTTATATGTGTCAAAAAAAACTGAAAAATAATCTACGTCCTGCCTTTGTTCCCCGTCCCGTGCTGTCAACTGGGTCCTTATTAAATTAGGATCGTCGTATAAATATGCGCCGACATAAATGGCATCATTATCATATACAAGCTTCACTTCGGTTTTAGTGGAGGCTTCTTTACCGTAGGTTGGGAAGTTCTGGATAAAGTTTGTTGCAGGAATTACATTTACCCATGCGGCATCATCCAGGTTACCATCAATTTTTGGTGCCTGACTTATTTTTATGGCTTGCAATGTTTTAACCTGGGAATAAAGGTTTACACAAACCAGTAAAAAGGGTAAACAGATAATCGCTTTAAGCCTCATGCAGCAGTTTACAGCTTACAAATATAACCATCCGACTGAAAGGAAAGAAAGAAGCTGCACAAAAACGCATAGTTTTTGAAAAATCAACCCTAAAGATTAATTCATCTTCTTTTTTAGCGTAGAAACCTGCTGTTGCAGATCAGAAACTACTGTGGCCAATTGTGCCATGTCCCACCTGTTTTGACTGCTGGTGCGGGAAATTACTACCTGGGCCTGCCACATTTCCAATACCTCATCAGCATTTACAGTATAGGGATGGTAAGTGGGATTATCGCTAACCAATGTCAACTTATTTTTTTGCTTAGTATTTTTTTGAACTCTCTTATAAACAATCCCCTCATTACGGGATACAACTATACAAGGTGTATTATTCTTTACTTCTTCCAGGCTGTCCACCTTTTCACCTACTATCACTGAACCACTGGGAGTAGGTAGCATAGAATCACCAATAATTTCAAATGCCCTGTAATTACCTCCTGTGAGCATAGGAAGAGTAAAAGTATTTAACTCATCAACGAATTCCGGATCTGCATAACCGGCCAGGTAACCAGCCGCCGCTTTAACAGGTACAAAAGGTATGTCTGCCCTGCCACCCACCAATTTCATTGCCCTGCGCCTGGCGAGATAATTACTTTTATTGTCACTAAGATCCTTTCTAAGGATATCATCCAATGTCAGCTTGAACATATCACAAACCACTTCCAGCACATCAATCCGTGGTTCAGCCCTTTCCTCTTCATAGGCACCGAGCAGCGATCTTTTTATTCTTAGTTTTTGTGCAAATTCTTCCTGCGTCCAGCCACGAAGTTTACGCAGATATTTCAGGTTTTGATTGGAAATTGCCATAGTCACTAATTTAATTAGCTGCAAAATACTAATTTATTTAGAATTTCAAAACTGCTAGTCCGGCTATTTTGGATAACCCGGAAAAAACCGGGAGTTTTGCACCATATGGCAAAGAAATCAGCCCCAACTCCTAAGAAAAAAACGGTTTCCCCGGCTAAAACCCGGAAAGCTTCTGTGAAAAAAGAAAAACCGGTTATTCTGATCACCAATGACGATGGTGTAACAGCTCCAGGTATTATGAACCTGGTAGAAGCTGTAAAAGACCTTGGAAAAATTATTGTGGTAGCCCCGGATAAACCCCAGTCCGGAATGGGACATGCAATCACCATCGGTCAGCCCCTGCGTTTGCACAAGATTCACTCAATGGAAAATGTTGAAACATGGTCATGTACTGGCACACCGGTTGACTGTGTTAAGCTGGCTGTGGACAAAGTGCTTCAACATAAACCTGATCTTTGCTTAAGCGGCATCAACCATGGCGCCAATCATAGTATTAATGTTATTTATTCCGGTACCATGTCAGCTGCTGTTGAAGCTGCTATTGAAAACATACCCTCAGCAGGTTTTTCACTGCTGGATTATCGGATTGACGCTGATTTTACCGGGGCAAAAAAATTCGTCAAAATCATAGTAGAAAAAATGTTGTCCACTCAACTGGATAAACATACTGTGCTGAATGTAAACATACCATCCGTAGCGCCGGAACTCATCAGGGGATTTAAGATTTGCAAACAGGCTTATGCCAAGTACGAAGAGGACTTTATTGAAAGAAATGACCCCCACGGCAGGCATTATTACTGGCTTACCGGTGAATTTGTCAATTTTGATAAAGGAAAAGACACCGATGTGTGGGCACTGGCCAATAACTATGTAAGTGTGGTGCCTGTACAATTTGACCTTACGAATTACGTTTTAAAAGCCAAACTAGAAAAAACCTGGCAATGATTTTAACCAAAGACCGGCTGAAACTGGGACTGATACTGGGACTTTTAGGACCTTTATTGGGATTGGTGATTGTTTATTTTATCAAGTTCCCTTCTTATAAATTTCTTGAATTTCTTGATTATTTTATTCATGACAACAAGCTGATAACATCGATTGGTTCTCTCAGTCTTTTGGCAAATGTGTTATTATTCACAATTTATGTAAACACACATCGTGATGAAACGGCAAAAGGAATCTTTGTGGTGACCCTTGCTTATGGTATTGCTATTTTAGTATTAAAAATCCTGAATTAGTATTTTGCACCCGGTATGAAATATTATATCATTGCCGGTGAAGCATCAGGAGACCTGCACGGCTCCAACCTGGTAAAAGAAATAAAAAAGCAGGACCCGTCTGCCATTATACGCTGCTGGGGGGGAGATAAAATGCAGGCTGCCGGTGGTGAACTGGTAAAACACTATAGGGACCTTGCCTTTATGGGCTTCGCAGAAGTTTTAATGAACCTGCGTACTATCTTACGTAACCTGCGTTTTTGCAAAGAAGATATTTTACAATTCAGGCCTGATGCGCTGATACTGATTGATTATCCCGGCTTTAATCTGCGGATTGCCAAATGGGCTAAACAACAAACTTTATTTGCTGATAAAATCAGCAAGATCATTTACTATATCTCTCCGCAGGTATGGGCATGGAAGGAAGGACGGGTAAAAATGATGAAGAAGTGTATTGACAAAATGCTTGTCATTCTTCCCTTTGAAAAAGAGTATTACAAAAACAAATGGAACTGGGAGGTAGAATATGTAGGCCATCCGCTGGTGGAAGTAGTTCAGTCAGTAGTCAATAGTCAGGAGCCAGGAGTTAGTGATCCTTTACTTCAAAATTCAAAACTCATTGCACTCTTACCTGGAAGCCGAAAACAGGAAATTAAGATTAAACTACCTGTAATGCTGGAAGTAAGCAAATCGTTTCCCGAATACCAGTTTGTAGTTGCCAAAGCTCCTGGCGTAGAAGAAAGTTTTTATAATGACCTGTTAAAGCCTTTCAAGAATGTATCTTATGTTTCCGGCAAAACATACGAATTGCTGATGCGGGCCAAAGCGGCATTGGTTACCTCGGGAACTGCCACCCTGGAAACTGCTTTATTCGGGGTACCGGAGGCTGTTTGCTATAAGGGTTCATGGCTATCCTACCAGATAGGCAAACGGGTGGTGAAAGTAAAATTCATTTCACTGGTAAACCTCATCATGGATAAGTTGGTAGTGAAGGAATTTATTCAGCATGATATGAATACGGAAAACCTGATCAGGGAATTGAATGACCTGCTCCACAACAAGGAAAGGCTGGATCAAATAAACAAAGACTATACAAGCCTGAAGGAAATTTTAAGTGAAAAAGGAAATGTTTCAGCAAAATCAGCTGCATCCATTGTACAATTTTTAGCGAAGTAGCTTAGTAAGATTTAAAGGACGCAACCAATAAGGATAGTTCAATAAAACAAAAAAGACAAAACTAAAAACATTACCTAATAAACAGCTTTGCATTAATTTTTTTTGCTACGACAAACCAGGAAAAGGTTATCAGCAAAGCAAAAAAAGTAAATTACATTTCCTTATTCGTTATTACCAGTTTAATCACAGCGTATTACCAAAACATGGTGTACAACGCAACTAACAAGCCGATGATAATGAGAGAGCCAACTGCAAAGCCTGCCGATGTTTTAAACATGGAGGCATCTATTTCCAGGCTATTCGGTTTTACACCTTTTCGATTTTCTATAATACTAATAAAATACATGCCGATTACACAAAGCACAAATACTATGGCCATACGATCAAGGAAGGGCATTTCAAATACCCCTGCTTTTTCTACTGCCAATCCTACGGTGTAAAGTGGTTCCAAATCAATCATGCCGGGAAGAAATTTAAGTACTACAGAAAAAATAAACCCTCCGATTGTTGCAAATAATGCCGCATTGGAGGTGGTCTTCTTCCAGAAGAAACCCAGTAGGAACATGGCGAAAATACCGGGAGATACAAATCCTGTGTATTCCTGTATATATTGAAAGCCCTGCTTTCCTTCACCCATCAATGTGTCGCCTAAGCCCAGTGTTAATATAATACCTATAACCGTGGAAATAACAATGGCAATTTTACCAATTTTCACCAATACAGCTTCGGATGCATTTTTATTAAATGCCTTTTTATAAATATCAAGGGTAAAAATGGTACTGATACTATTCACTTTAGCGGCCAACGAGGACACCACAGTGGCTGCAAAAGCAGCGATAGTAACGCCCTTAATACCATCCGGAAGCAAGGTGAGCAAAGCAGAGTAGGTTCTGTTGCTTTCAGCCTTTAATTCACCAGCGGCATTAGTTGTGTTAATTAATGAAACATCGAGCATATTATTGCTATAGAGATAATAGATGGCGATGCCGGGTAAAACAATAATAAACGGCATCAACATTTTTAAAAAAGCAGCAAACAGAATTCCTTTTCTTGCCACCGGCAAACTGGCGCCTAAGGCCCTTTGTGTAATATACTGGTTACAACCCCAATAATTAAGGTTGGCTATCCACATTCCACCGAGTAAAACACTCATACCCGGCAAGTCAATGTAGTTAGGGTTGTCTTTTTTAAATATCATGTGAAAATGATCCGCCGCTTCTGACCTTAAAGTTCTAAAACCAGCAAAAATTCCATCGCTACCTCCAATCATTTTTAAAGCTATAAACAGTACAATAAAGCCGCTAACTACCAGGAAAAATACCTGTATAGCTGAAGTATAACCGACGACTTTCATACCGCCAAGTGCAATAAAGACTGAAAAAATGGCCAGCAAAAAAACACACACCGAAAAATCAAGTCCGCTGATACCGGCAATGGCTACTGCACCCAGATAAAGAATAGACAACAGGTTGACCACTATATAAAGTAATAACCAAAATACGGCCATGGCCATGGCTACTTTTGAATTGTACCGCTGGTTCAAAAATTGCGGCATGGTAAAAATCTTGTTCTTCAGGTACACAGGCATAAAGAATACTGCCACTATAATCAATGTCAGTGCTGCCATCCACTCGTAAGATGATATGGCAAGCCCTAACTGAAAGCCTGATCCACTCATACCGGTCATTTGCTCCGCCGAAATATTTGACGCTATTAACGACGCACCTATAGCCCACCAGGTAAGCGAACCCTCCGCTATGAAAAAATCGGCAGAACTTGCTTCTTTTTGTTTTTTCCGTTTGTAAATCCAGTATCCGTATAATGAAACAATTACAAAATACAGGATGAGAATAATCCAATCAATGCGGACCATAAGTCAGGTTTTGGTTTTTTATAAAATCAGGTGCCGTCTACTTTATTTTATGATAAAAATGTCACGCTGTTATTATTTATAAATTGAAAAAATTAAACAACCATGCTTGTTCCGTTTTCAATAGAAGCTATATAATAAGTCAATGGCAGTTCCATTGCCTTTTCGTAGGCCGGTACTATTGAAGACAGCAATCCTTGTATACTATTTTCTTTTACCAGACTAATGGTACAACCCCCAAAACCACCACCCATCATCCTGGAACCAATAACATTTTGGTCATTCCTGACAAAATCAACAAGCCAGTCCAGTTCCTTACAACTTACCTCGTACATCTTGCTCAAACCATCATGTGTAGCAAACATTTTTCTCCCTAAAGAAGATAAATCACCCCGTTGTAAATCATTGCAACCCTCAATCAGGCGTTTGATTTCCTGCACAACAAATCTGCTCCGCTTTTCAATAAGTTTATCTTTTGGAGAAACATACTTGCTGAGCATTTCTTCCGTTACATCCCGTAAAGAGTTTACTCCCCGGATATGCTCTTGTACCCATTCAACAGCAGTTTCACACTCTCGTCTTCTTGTATTATATTCAGACGAAGCAAGGGAATGCCTGACATTGGTATTTAATAACAGCACTTTTACTCCATCGAGTTTGAATGGGACATATTCATAATCCAGTGAACGGCAGTCCAATTTTATTACATTGTCTTTCTTTCCCATCATTGAGGCAAACTGATCCATTATACCGCACATTACCCCGGCAAATTCATGTTCTGCTTTTTGTGCCATTTTTACCATTAAAGGCCGTTCAATTTTTGTCTGTAAAAGTTCATTAACTGCAAATACAGTAGCACATTCTACCGCCGCAGAAGAAGATAGACCTGCACCAATAGGCACATCGCTTGTTAATGCAATATTAAAACCGGACAAATTCACCCCTCTTTTTAAAAACTGTGCAATACTGCCCAAAATATAGTTAGGCCAGCTTTTATTATTGAGAGGATTCAGATCATGTAGCCTGACAGAGAATTTCTCTTCTAAATCAATCGCTACCAGGTGTATTTCATCGTCTTCCCGAAGTGAAGCCGAAATGTAAGCAGCTTTATCAATTGCAGCGGGTAACACAAAACCTTCATTATAATCAGTATGTTCACCGATTATATTAATTCTGCCCGGTGATCTTACGACAATTATATTTTTAGAATCCGGGAAAAAATGTGAATGTGCAGATCTTATTGTCAGATTATTCATTAAATATAAAGCATACAGGCTTAAGTAATAAATCCCTATCTGCTTAGGAATCTAAACTAAACAATTTTCAAATTAAGGGTGATAAATAAATTAGGATGATGAAATAATTTCTCAATTGGCCTGATTTCAGACTAGTATATCAATGCCAGAACCTAAAAACCATTATTATCGGAGTAATTTAATAGCAAGGATTATCAGGCATAATATAAATATCAGCAGGCTGATGCGGTTGATACCGTGCATATAACCGATCCATTGGCTTTTGGGCCTGTTAGGATCTTTTTTCTTCAGGTAGAGGTATTCAGCTATTTGATTCCAGACACCCATTAATTCAAAATTATAATTAGAAAACGAAGCGAATTCAGAAAAGTTTAAAAGTCAGGTTTATTATTTGAAAAAAGGACAGATACTCTTATTTTTGCTGCCCTCAAACGGGGGTTTAGCTCAGTTGGCTAGAGCGTTTGCATGGCATGCAAAAGGTCACCGGTTCGACTCCGGTAACCTCCACCACATTAGTCCGGTTTTTCCGGACTTTTTTTTATGCATTTTTTTGTTTACATAATCTACAGTCGTCAGTTAGACAAATATTATGTCGGCTATACCGCCGATCTCAGCAAAAGGATTAATGAACACAATAGCGGTGTTTCAAATTTTACAGCTAAAGCCTCTGATTGGGTTTTAAAATATTATGAAAGTCAACAAAGTCGGCTGTCGGCAATGAAAAGAGAAAAAGAAATTAAGTTAAAAAAAAGCAGGAAATATATTGAATGGCTCATTAGCTCAGCTGGCTAGAAGCGTTAGCATGTCCCGATAGCTATCGGGAAAAAGGTCACCGGTTCGACTCCGGTAACCTCCACCAAAGCCCTGAATTTTCAGGGCTTTTTTATTGCTGGTAAGCAAAATCTGCCCCTCACTCCCGCTTCAATATGTTGAAAAGCTGTTCAAAAGTGCAAGACAGCCGCTACCAGGGCCGGTAGGCGAATCAGCTACTTTTGTTAAGACTTTTTAAGCTGTACGTTTCTACACTTTCGCTATCAATAACATCAAAAAAAATGAACATGGCACTTCGAAAATTACTTCCCGTTTTTTTCCTGATTTGCTGTTGCGCAATAATAGTTAATGCCCAGCCCTCAAAAAATCAACCAACTGCAGTTATCCTTAAAACTGCCAACACCTTGCTGCAAGCACAACATTTTGAAGCGGCTGAAGAATATTTTAATAAGGCTTTGCAAAATGCCAAGGCAAGTAAAAACACATACCACCAGGCACAGGCCTGGGAAGGACTCGCTAATCTTTACAGCAAGACAAAACAACAAACGGAAGCCATTGTTGCTTACCAAAATTCTATCAAATTATACAGGGTACTGGGCTTTTCTGTCATTGCCGATTTGCTGAATACACAGATGAAAAGTGTTCTGGGGATAGGTGATCTGTATGCGGGTATAGAAATAGGTGCCAAGGGCATAAAACTTAGTGTTATAGATGTTAAATTAACGAATGGGGAAAACGATTATACACTGAAACTTGACACTTCCATCAACACTGATGCCGCAGCACTATCTTACCAGAGTGAGAAAGAAACACATGATGCCATTACTGTTTTATATGGCATCATTCAACAGAGATATGATATACCAGCCCAGCGAATACATATTGTAATCAGCAGCGGACTAAAACAAGAACTGGATAAATACAACAAGGTAGAATATTTTGCAGGTATTATACGGCCCAAAGAACTGGATCCCAAAATCAAGATTGGCTATATTACCGTAGACCAGGAAGCACAATTGAGCTTTAAAGGTATTGTACCCCAAATGAACCGTCTTACAGCCAACCAACTGGATGTGGGAAGTGGTAACACCAAGGGTGGCTACCTGGATGCCAACCGCAATTTTGTACCGGTAACATTCCCTATTGGCACAAAATCTTTTCAGCGTTTACTGGAATCCCGAATAAATGGAAACCTAAGCTTATTTGATTATCGTAAAGCTGCAGAAAAGCTGATAATTGATAGCCTTGGACGAATGGTAGTATACCAGTTCAGAGAAAAATCCGATCTAAAATCAAGAGATATAGTATACCTCTCAGGAGGTATCGTTTGGTGCATTGCCTCATTGATACACCCTGAAATGATACGCCAAAACCATGTAGAGCTTACGCTTCAGGACATAAATGATTTCCAAAACATGGTAACGACTGATTTTGAGAACCTGACAAAACCCGATCTTAGTAAAATGAGCTCAGAAGATGCAAATGCTTCTATGGCAAACATTAAACGGGTATTAAATACCTACGATCAAAAAGCCCTTATTTCCGGCTCAGTCTGGCTGCAGGAATTGATCAGTCAGCTTAATACAACAAATCCGAATAAAAAATTCATCTTTCCCCGTTATGCTTATGTGGGTTGGATCAGCGGGTACATAATTGATAAAATCAGCAGGCAGTATACTGAGATGGCAGTAAAATAAAATCAACTTATATTACCCTTATTAAACGTGAAATCCCCACAATGTGGGGATTTCACGTTTAATAAATTTACTTATCTATTCGCCCCAGATATTATCCTTTCCATCCAACCACAATTTCACCAGGTCTGTTGTAACAGATTTTGGTCTTTCCAGCGGGAAGCCAAGAGCCCTGTCCCAGCAAAGACTGGCTAATACTCCTAATGCCCGGCTTACGGCAAATAGTACGGTATAGAATTCATATTCCACCATTCCATAATGAACCAATAAAGCGCCACTATGTGCATCTACATTTGGCCACGGGTTTTTGATCTTACCGATGGTTTGCAGTATAGGAGGTACGGTTTCATAAATATTCCATACCGTTTGTACCAGTTTATCATCCGGCATATGCTTTTTGCCAAATTCCATTTGGGCTGTAAAGCGGGGATCCGTTTTGCGTAATACTGCATGGCCATATCCCGGTACAACTTTTCCTTCACTCAATGTTTTCTTTACATAATCGGCAATCTGATCCTTGGTGGGCAAATCAGTTTTTAGCTCCTCCTGCATTTCAAATATCCACTTGATCACTTCCTGGTTGGCAAGGCCATGCAATGGACCGGCTAGGCCGTTCATACCGGCAGCATAGCTCAGGTAAGGATCGCTGAGAGCAGAACCAACAAGATGTGTAGTGTGCGCCGATACGTTTCCACCTTCATGATCTGCATGAATGGTCATGTACAACCGCATCAGCTCTTTGAAACTTTCATCTTCGAAACCTAACATGTGTGCAAAGTTTCCTGCCCAATCCAGCAAACCGTTTGGCTGTATATGATCACTATTTTTATATTTCCTGCGATAAATGTAAGCTGCAATCCTCGGCAGGCGGGATAGCAATACGATACTGTCATCAAACACCGGCAGCCAATAATCTTTTTTATTTAAACCCTCAGCATACTTCTTATGAAAATAACTTTCAGTTTGCAGTGCCATGACACCCACCACAAACATGGTCATCGGGTGGGTATTCAATGGTAACGCATCTATAGCCTCAAACACATGGTTGGGTACATGGCTTCTTCTTTGCAAAATATTAGTAACATGATTGGCTTCATCCTCCGTGGGCAATTCGCCTATCAGCATAAGGTAAAATAAACCTTCTGGTAAAGGCTCATCGCCACCGGGTGCTTTAGGCAGTTTTTGTTGCAATTCAGGTATAGAATAACCCCTGAAACGGATTCCTTCTTGTGCATCAAGCAGCGAAGTTTCTGTAACGAGGCCCGTCATCCCCCTCATGCCCTGGTAAATCTGGGACAAGGTTACTTCACCAATTACTTTATTTCCATGCTCTTTTAAAATGTCTTTGATTTCGGCAGCAACAGCTTCAGATTTAGCTTTGAACCGGTCTTTTATTATACCCATAATAGCTGATTTTTGAGGGGGAAAAAATCAAAAAATTGAGGTGGCAAAGCTACACAATGCCCCGTGCTACAACAAAATTTAAACAGTAAAGTTTATTAGCAGAAAAACTGATATTGATCAGTACTATTTGGGTGTTTTCTTGTACAACCACCACGCCACCCCTGCAAAAACAATATTGGGCACCCAGGCCGCCAACATAGGATGAAAATTCCCTTTAGTGGCAAATACGGTGGAAAATCTGTCCGACAGTATAAATAAAGCTGCGATTGTTATACCGAGAGCAAGGTGCATACCGCTGCCACCGCGGGTTTTTCTGCTGGCAATTACAGCACCTATTAAAGTAAGTAATAATACGGCAGTAGGTGTTGCCGTTCGCCTGTATCGTTCCACTTTATAAGAATTAAGGCCTTCTGTGCCCCGAAGTTCTTCTTCCCTGATAAACTGAACGAGTTCAGGTGTGGTGAGTTTATCTTTTAAATATTCATCTTTTCGCAAATCATCGGGGTCCAGTTTCAGACTGAGTGTATATTCAGTATGAGTTTTCATTCTTTCACCCATGCTGTCTACAAAACGTTCTACTGCATTGATCAGTTTCCATTTTTTTACTGCCGTATCCCATTGCATAGATTCTGCCCGCAGGTTGTAACTAACTTTATTGCCAGTTATTTTCTCCATGAAAAAACCCCTGGCAGTTTTAGATGCCGTATCAAAATCCCTGATACCAACAAAAGAATTGGTATCGATTCGTTTGTAAAAACATCGGTCGCAGGTACCAAAATACCGGTTCTTGGTTGGGTCACTCTTGTCAATATAGGTGCTCTGAAAATTACTACGAATGGCATTGGCCTTGGGTATCCAGTAGCGGCTACCCACCCAAAGTAGTGCGGCCAACAATACACCGCCAATTAAATAAGGCCGCAAAAAACGATTATAGCTGGTGCCGCTCGCCAGGACAGCAATGACTTCAGAACGGGTCGCCATCCTGCTGGTGAAAAAAATTACAGCAATAAATACAAATAAGGGGAAAAGCAAACTCCATATCCATGGTACAAACCCCAGGTAATACTTATTGATGATATCTCTTGTACCAAGATTGGCTTTAACAAAATCGTCTGTTTTTTCGCTGGTATCAACTGCCACTGCCACTACAGTAAATAGCAGCAGGCAGAAGAAAAAAGTAACCAGGAATTTTTTCAGTATGTACCAGTCAATTTTTTTCATCAAGAGTGACAAAAGTAGTCGAAAAACTGTTGAAGGTATGTGAAAGCATCCTGCCAGCCGTGGCTATAGTTTCTGTTTTAACCGCTGTACCATTCCTGTCTTCCATTCATGAAAATCACCGGCCATTATGTGATTTCTGGCCTCACCCACCAGCCATAGGTAAAAAGCAAGATTGTGCACACTGGCAATAGTCAATCCCAGAATTTCCTTTGCCTTCATCAGGTGTCGGAGATAAGCTTTGCTGTAAAAATTGCTGGTTTCACTAGGCAATCCCTCGTCGATAGGTGAAAAATCGTATTCCCATTTTTTATTATCAATATTAATAACACCGTTGGTGGTAAAAAGCATTGCATTTCGTCCATTGCGGGTCGGCATCACACAGTCAAACATATCTACTCCCATGCCGATGCATTCTAGGATGTTCCATGGGGTTCCCACTCCCATCAGGTAGCGGGGTTTTTCAACGGGTAAATGATCGCAGCACCAGTCGCATATTTCATACATTACCTCTTCCGGTTCTCCCACACTTAATCCACCAATGGCGTTACCAGTAGCTTCTTTGGCAGATATAAAATCACAGGATTGCTTTCTTAAATCTTTAAAAGTACCGCCCTGTACAATGGGAAAAAGGTTTTGGGTATAACCGTATTTCGGTTCTGTAGTATCAAATCTTTCAAAACACCTGTCGAGCCAGCGATGCGTCATTTCCATAGACTTTTTCGCATAATTATATTCGCTGCCTCCGGGAGGACATTCGTCAAATGCCATAATGATATCTCCTCCAATAGACCGCTGTATATCCATCACTGTTTCTGGTGTGAACAAGTGTTTGCTGCCGTCAATATGCGATTGAAATGTAACACCCTCTTCTTTTATCTTTCGGGTACCTGCCAATGAAAAAACCTGGTAGCCGCCACTGTCGGTTAGTATGGGATTCGGCCAGCCATTGAAACGATGCAACCCTCCTGCAGCCTCCAATACAGGCAAACCGGGACGTAGATATAAATGGTAAGTGTTTCCTAAAATGATCTGTGCCTTTACATCATTCAGCAACTGCTGTTGAGTGACAGCTTTCACACTCCCAACAGTGCCTACCGGCATAAAAATAGGTGTGAGAATATCACCATGATCTGTAGTTATTTTACCAGCCCTTGCTTTGGAGCCTTTGTCTGTACTGTGAAGTTGGAATTGTAATGCAGCCATTGCGGCGCAATTTAAACCGATAATCAGGAATAAGTAATAAAAAGTAAGTAAGGGGAAAGTTACCCACCATGCTTATTTCTGATAAATTATTTCTCATTTCTCATTTAGATTTGCCGCTATGCCACCGATTAACTGGGGAGAAATTATTTTTTACCTTTTTACTGCCGCCACCGCCATCCAGCTTTTTTATTATGGATGGTTTTTCAGCCGGATTGCCTTTTTTAAGCCCAAACCCAAATCAAAAAGTCAGCAGCACCCGGTATCTGTCATTGTTTGTGCCCGGGATGAAGATGAAAACCTTGCCCGTAACCTGCCGGGAGTATTGGTGCAATCATATCCAAGCACCTATGAAGTAGTGGCAGTTAACGATAATTCGGTTGACGATTCCAAATACATTCTGCAGGAGTTAAAGAAAACTTTCAAAACACTGAATGTGGTGGAACTGACGCAGGAAGCTGTTCATATTGCAGGTAAAAAATATCCTTTATCTATCGGAATCCGGGAGGCAAAACATGAAATTTTACTGCTTACAGATGCTGACTGTGTACCCGCCAGCGAACACTGGGTAGAGAAAATGCAGGCTGCTTACGATGAAAATACTGAAATTGTATTGGGGTATGGTGCTTACCACAAACGCAGGGGTTTGCTGAATAAGCTGATACGGTTTGAAACTTTTCATACCGCTTTGCAATACCTCTCTTATGCCCTGGCCGGCATACCTTATATGGGAGTAGGCAGAAATCTTTCTTACCGGAAGAGCCTTTTCTTCAAACACAAAGGCTTTTCTTCCATCAACCATATACCCAGCGGCGATGATGATTTGTTTATCAATAAAACGGCTACTAAGTCAAATACCGCAGTGGTCATTGATCCAGATGCTATTACCCGTTCCATACCCAAAACAACCTGGGGTGGCTGGCTGAGACAAAAAGCAAGGCATTATACAACTGCCCGGTTTTATAAACCCAAACACAAATTTCTTTTAGGCCTTTACTTTGCCACCCAGTTCATATACTATCCTTTACTGGCAGCAGCTATTATTCTTTTTGACTGGCGGTATGCATTGGCCGTTTTCGGTGTTCGTTTGCTTTTGCAGGGAGTGATCTTTTATAAGTCAATGAAAAAAATGGGAGAAAAAGACCTGTGGCCTTATTTTATTTTTCTTGACATGTGGATGTTCTTTTATTACCTCATTTTTGCTCCGGCCTTATGGCGAAAACCCGCCAAAGGCTGGAACTGACCTTACAATCAATAATGGATATTATTTTAAAATACTTTTCTGATTTTACTCCTTTTCAGATTGAGCAATTCAATAAGCTGGGAGGATTGTATAAAGAATGGAATGAAAAGATCAATGTTATTTCCCGAAAAGATATAGACAGCCTTTACGAAAAACATGTGCTGCACTCATTAAGCATTGCCGCTGCTTTTGATTTTGCTGATGGCGCTGAGATCATTGACCTGGGAACCGGTGGCGGGTTTCCAGGAGTACCGCTGGCCATATTTTTTCCGCAGGTAAAATTTCACCTGGTAGATAGCATTGCCAAAAAGCTTAAAGTAGTAGAAGCGGTAGCAGAAGGTGTTGGCTTAAAAAATGTAACTACTGAACATAGCCGGATTGAAAACATAAAAAACAGGAAGTTTGACTTTGTTGTATCCCGGGCTGTTGCCCCTCTGAAAGATTTGTGGAAGTGGAGCAAGCCTATTTTAAAGAAAGATTCAACAAAAATGCATGCCGGTCAAAAGCAGGGACTCATTTGTCTGAAAGGCGGTGACCTTGCTGCTGAAATTCATGAAAGCGGAACCAGGCCCAGGATAATGGAAATAGCAGATATTTTCCCGGAAGAGTTTTTCAAAGAAAAGTATCTTTTATTTGTGCCGGTCTAAAAAAATTACCACTTTGTGGTATTGTTTTCCACCTTATTAAAACAGAATTTTACTTGAATGAAGGAAATCTCCGTATGTATCGTTGATGATAATAAAGAGCTGAGAAATGCTCTTGAAGAAATTATCAGCATGTCTGAAGGATACAGGTGTCTTGGCACAATCGGAACAGTGGAAGATGCAATGAACCAGTTACCGATCCTGAGACCAGATGTAGTACTGATGGATATTAACCTGGGTACTGAAGAGAGCGGAATTGATATTGTAAGAGTATTAAAGCCCCGTATACCCGACACAAATTTTATGATGTGTACGGTTTATGAGGAAAATGAAAAGATTTTCGAAGCCCTTAGTGCAGGCGCCAGCGGATACATTTTGAAGAAGACAGATCCTGGAAGAATGCTTGAGGCTATAAGAGAATTATATGAAGGTGGAGCCCCCATGAGCAGCCAGATTGCCAGAAAAGTAGTAGCCGTTTTTCAGCAACAGCAAGCTGCCGCTGCCGAAGCAGAATCAGAAAGACTCGATATGCTATCCAACCGGGAAAAAGAAATACTAGAATTCCTTTCAAAAGGTTTGATGTATAAAGAAATCGCCTCACAACTCTTCTTAAGTCCTGAAACTGTCCGGAAACATGTTTACCACATTTACGAAAAATTACATGTAAACAACAGGGTGGCAGCAGTCAATAAGTATTACGGGAGATAATTTTTGCAGGTTTTTGCGGGCAAAAATTGCTTTTTCGTCAAAAAATACCACTAATGTGGTATTGTCTGGTATGTAAGCCCCCTCTATTTTTGATTTAGAAAATTAAGCCATCAGATACGACCGTTAGCCTTAAACCTTACTCTATTAAGCATACAGGGGCCTTGATTCAAACCGTCAAAAAACCCTCCGCTGATTATCTGCGGAGGGTTTTGCTTTATTGTAATTACCACTTAAGCTCCAGCTTATTATTTCTTCGCTCTACATCGGCCATTCGAAGAGATGGGTCAATTTCTACCAGTGAAAAATCTGCCAGTTTCCTGTTCGTTTCAATGGTGTATGTACTATGTGTCCATCTCCAGGGTTCATACACTTTTCTGGTTATGGTTGAATCTTCAGCAGGCTTTTCGCCATACATGAGGTTCATTGGCACATAATGCATTTCTTTTGAACCATCCTTAAAGGTCAGCTGGAGATCAATTGGCATAGGCATCAGGCCGATGCGGTTTAACCTGACTTTTGTCTTTCCGCCTTCCTCCCATAAACTGTCAATACTGTAATCAATTGTCTTGGTAGAGTTAACCCAGTATTCTTTATACCAATCCAGCTTCATATCACTGACTTTCTCGGCAATGCGGATAAAGTCACTCACATTGGGATGTTTGAACCGCCATTGTTTGTAATATTCCAATAATATTTTATCTCTCGTTTCTGCGCCGGTAATATATCCAAGTTGCTCTACAAATACAGCCCCTTTTGAGTAAGAGGCAATGGAGTAAGCAAAGTTGGTATTGTAATGATCGGCATGAGTCGACATAGGTTCTTCCTTACCGCTTTTCACTAAAGCATAATAGGCTGCATAATTACCCGCCTGTGCAAATCCGGAACTTTTGCTCAGCCAGGCATTGACCCTTTCTTCAGCATACTGAGTGAATCCCTCGTCCATCCAGGGATATAATCCCTCGTTGGTGCCCAATAAGCCATAATACCAGCTATGCAACCATTCATGTAACGCAGCACCCGGGCCAATGCACAATGTAGCCATCGGGTATTCCATCCCACCATCACCACCATGAATAAATGAGAATTGTTTGTAGGGATATACACCAAACGTCTTCTCAATAAAAGGCAAAGCCTTTTCTGCCATATTCAGCAAGTCTTCCCAATCCTTCGCCGGTTCGTTGGTGTTTTTATACAAAACATGAATAGTAAGGCTATCTCTTACTTTTTTGGAAACATGTTTATACTCCGGGTCTGCAGCCCACATAAAGTCATGTACATTGGGAGCAAAGAATTTCCAGGTTAATTTATCACCTGCAGGTCGGTTCACTTTTGCACCTGGATTTTCGTATCCATATCCAATTTGATTTGCATTCTGCAGATAACCTGTTCCGCCAAGGATGTATTTCTTATCAATAGTAATATTCACTTCATAATCTCCCCAAACGCCGTAAAACTCTCTTGCCACATAAGGTGTGGGGTGCCAGCCTTCGTAATCATATTCACAAAGCTTGGGGTACCATTGGCTCATTGAGTAACGAACCTTTGATGTCGGATTATCTCTTCCGCTGCGTCTAACCTGCAATGGCACCTGTGCTTCAAACTCCATATCCAATGTCACTTTTGAACGGGGCAATACCGGTTTATCCAATTTCACTTCCAAAATTGTTTCCAGTACTTTGAATGATTGTGGACGACCATTCATCTTCAGTGAAAGAACTTTCTGATACCCGATTTCATCAGGCTTTAAGTTAATAATCCTGTCCCTTACCCTTGGGTCCCAGTCCTGCCCTCTTCCCGCAATAATAGTTCCCTGCCTTCGGCTGCGGGTATCCATCATACTGCCGGGCTGAAATGCATTAAAGTATAAGTGATAATAAAGTTTGGTAAGTGTATCAGGAGAATTGTTCCAGTATTCCAGTTTCTGCTTACCGGTAAACTGGTTGGTCATCACATTCATGTCAATGTCCATTATATATTTCACCCGCTGCTGCCACCGCTCTGGCTGTGCAGAAATATTTATCAGAAAAACAAATAGGGCAACAGATAATAAAACTGATTTCTTCATCTAATAACAATTTGAATTGGTAAATTTCGCCAAATACTTGTTATGGTAAAAACAAAATTGATCGATGGTTATCCATTTACGGGTTATGCAAAGCAGACGTTTTCAGCTGAAGAAATGATGCAGCGAAGCAAAGAATTTTATGCCTGGATGAACCAGCGCAGAACAGTGAGGGATTTTTCGGATAAACCGGTACCCAAAGAGGTAATTGAAAATATAATCCTTACCGCATCATCTGCACCAAGCGGCGCCCATAAACAACCATGGACATTTTGTGTTGTAAGTGATTTAAGCTTAAAAAAGCAGATCAGGTCAGCAGCGGAAAAAGAAGAACGGGAAAGCTATAGTGGACGGATGCCCGAAGAGTGGTTAAACGACCTGAGGCCTTTACAAACAGACTGGAAAAAGGAATTCCTGGAAACAGCTCCCTATCTGATCATTGTTTTCAAGAGAAGCTACGAATTGGAAAATAAAGGTCATAAGCATCCTAACTATTATGTAACAGAAAGCTGCGGAATTGCCTGTGGTTTTTTACTGGCAGCTATACATCATGCAGGACTTGCCGCTTTGACGCATACGCCATCACCCATGAATTTTTTAAGTAAAATCTTAAACCGGCCCGAAAATGAAAAACCTTTTCTGCTGATTCCGGTAGGATATACTGCTGAAGAATGCTGGGTGCCTGATCTTCAAAGAAAACCGTTGGAAAAAATTTCAGCCTGGTATTAATCTTTACCGGCCACCACAATCACAATCTCACCTTTTACTGTCTTTTCTTTGAAGTAATCAGCTACTTCCCGGAGTGTGCCTCGTTTGTTTTCCTCGAATAGCTTTGTCAGTTCACGGCTTACACTGCAAAGCCGGACTTCACCAAAATAAATGATAAACTCCTCTAACGTTTTAACCAACCGAAGTGGAGATTCATAAAAAATCATGGTTCTTTCTTCTTCGGCCAGTTGCTTAAGCAAAGTCTGTCTTCCCTTTTTGAGAGGTAAAAACCCTTCAAAACAAAAACGGTTAGTAGGTATGCCACTGTTCACCAGTGCAGGTACAAATGCTGTGGCACCGGGTAAACATTCTACCGGGATGCCGACTTTTATACATTCCCTCACCAACAAAAAAGCAGGATCAGAAATTCCGGGTGTACCTGCATCCGTAACCACTGCCATTTTTTTTCCTTCCAGCAGCTGATTAACCAAATGCTGCAGCACTTTATGTTCATTATGCTGATGATAGGGCGAAAGCGGTTTGGTAATATTGTAATGATTCAACAGATGTGAAGTAGTTCGGGTATCCTCCGCTAAAATCAGATCCACTTCCTTCAGCACTTCAAGTGCCCGAAGGGTAATATCTTTTAAATTACCTATAGGTGTGGGAACGAGGTAGAGCATTAATTTGAAAATTTGGAAATGCAATAATTTGAAAATCCGCTTATGTTACCGCTATTTTCAAATCATCAAATTGACCCATCTTCTAATTGACAGCTATTTCGAAATACTCCATGACCGGGTTACTCAGCAGCTTTTTACTGGCTTCTTCAGCAATTGCCCTGGCCTTTTCAGGAGAATCAGCATTTACTTGTAAAGTAATGTTTTTACCCACCCTTACATCTTCCACTCCAGTCAATCCAAGGTTTTCTAAACCGCCCATTACAGCTTTACCTTGCGGATCCAGCAACTCTTTCAGGGGCATTACTTTTATCTGAACTGTATAGGTCATGCTGCTTTATTTTTAAAAAGCAAAGATAAGAGAACATAAGCCACTATTACGACCGGTATAGCCAGCCACTTCAGGAAAAGCAACGCTCCAACAGCAATGACTGCCAGTAGATACTTGGGCCAGTTGTTTTGAATACTGTAGTCTTTAAACTTTAATGCCATTAATGGTAAGGTAGAAACCATCAGCCATGAAAGCACCAGCACCAGCCCGTAATGAAACCATTTGTTTAATAATAGTTGCTGCGCCCATGCTTCATTCACATTCCAGTAAATAAGTGGCAGCGATGCAATAAAAATACCTACGGAAGGAACAGGCATTCCTTTAAAATAATAAGATTGGCTTGTATCAAGGTTAAACCTCGCCAAACGCCATGCTGCAGCAGCCGGCAGGATGAAAGCTGGCAACAGCCAGAGTATGGATACTTCCACCCCTGCAGCATCTTGTGCATAACTTAAACGGAGAAATTGATAGATAATCATGCCGGGAGCAACACCAAAACTCACCACATCTGCCAGCGAATCGAGTTGTTTTCCCATTTCTGAAGTTGCTTTAAAAAGCCGGGCTACAAATCCATCCAAAAAATCGATTATCGCCGCAATACCTATGAAAAGAGAAGCAAGCCAGATTTTTTCAGGTATGTCAATCAGCTGCACCCCTTCGGCAGTCTCGTTGATAATAATGCCATTTTGCAACGTTGCCACAATGGCAAGACAGCCAAAGACAAGGTTCAGAAGGGTAAATATATTGGGGAGTTGTTTCATTGGTTAGTCCACAGTCAACGGTCAACTGTCCATAGTCCGCCGTTTACTAATCTTTTAATGAATTAATTAAAGCCTGAATTTTTTTTACTAAAGTCTCTATTCTTGTATAAAGGTTAATAAAAACTTCTTCATCAATATATGCTCTCCGCTTTGCCAAAAATAAGCATCCTGCTACTTCAAGTGCTGAACGATTTGCAATGACCAAAAATCTTTTGAATTCAGCATTCGTCAAACCCGTAGACCCTTCTACTATATTTAAAGAAACAGAATTGGCCGCTCGTCTGATTTGGCTCGACAATGAATAAAGTTCATGTTGTGGAAATTTTTGTGCCACCAAATCAATTTCATCAGTTAACTCCAAAGATAGCTGCCACACTTTTAGATTCTCGAACTTAAATGCCATTGCACCAAAAAATTACTTTTTCATATTTAGTTATCGGCCATGGACTATCGGCTGTCGACCGTAAACTATCACTTCATCAACGCCTCTATCTCCTCCACCGTAATCGGGATATTCTTCATCAGGTCC
>CAZWIM010000005.1:148615-151839 GCA_964634265.1 uncultured Chitinophaga sp.
CTTCATCAACGCCTCTATCTCCTCCACCGTAATCGGGATATTCTTCATCAGGTCCTTATTGCCATTTTTGGTGATCCAAAGATTATTTTCAATGCGAATGCCCATTTGTTCTTCTTCAATATATATTCCGGGTTCCACCGTAAACACCATTCCTGCTTTGATAGGTTCTGTCCTTGTTCCCAGGTCGTGTACATCTACTCCCAAATGATGCGAAATACCGTGGTATAAGTATTTGCGGTAAGCCCTGTTCTCGGGGTCTTCGTTCTTCACATCCGATTTCTTCAGCAAACCAATTTTCAGAAATTGCTGCGTAGCCTCTTCGCCTACTTTGTCTGTATAGTCAACGATACTGATGCCCGGCTTCAGCAGGCTTTTAGCATAATCATGCAAATGAAGACAAGCATTATATACCGTTTTTTGCCTGCGGGTAAATTTTCCGTTCACAGGCACTGTTCGGGTAAGATCTGCACAATAACCTCCATACTCTGCTCCAAAATCCATCAAGATCAATTCCCCGTCTTTACACTCGGCATTGTTGGAAACATAGTGAAGTGTTCTTGCCCTGTCGCCGCTGGCAATGATGCTGCCATAGGCCTGGCCCGTTGCCCGTTGACTGAGAAAAGAGTGCATGATCTCCGCTTCAATTTCATATTCCCATACACCCGGCTTAATAAACTTCAGCAACCGGCGAAACGTATTCTCAGTAATATCAATGGCTTTTTGCATCACCTCCACTTCCAGTGCAGTTTTAATACCGCGGAGCTCTTTCATCAGTTTGGCAGCCCTTAAATAATTATGCAGGGGATACCGGCTCTTCATTTCATCTATAAAGCGATAATCTCTTGAGCGAACGAGGCTTGCTTTTCGGTCATTTTCGTTACTGTCCAGGTAAATATTATCCGCAAGGTGAATCCAGGGTTGCAACAAACCATCCAGGCTATCGAGCCACACAATGGTTTTAATACCACTGATACCCTGCGCTTCGTTTACCCTTAATCTTTTGCCATCCCATTTTTCTTTCAATTCGTTGGGACGAACCAACACCAGCACTTCCCGGTATTTTGGATCAGGATTATCAGGAAACAATATCACCATGCTGTCTTCCTGTTCAATGCCGCTCAGCCAGTACAAGTCGCTGTTTTGCTTGAAAGAATAAATGGCATCCCCGTTACTGGGCACTTCATCATTACTTACAAAAATGGCTATCGAATTCTTTTGCATGCGGCTTGCAAACCGCTGACGGTTCTGTATAAATATTTCGGGGTTGAGTGGCAGGTATTTCATAATTAACTGTTTAGTGGTTTTGATTGATTGGTCTAAAGATAAAGAGCAAAACCTTCCGGCAACTGACATTCATCACAATTATAATGGCATACGCATCCAAATACGGCAATTTTGAACACAGATGCAACGGATTAAAGGGATTTACACTGAATTTTTATGGCTTGGACAAATGATGATGCCGGATCTTATCTGGCTTATAAAAGCAATTGAATATTATTCGCCTTCGGCAAAAAAATCCGTGTGTATCTATCCAATTCGTGGCATCCGTGTTCTATTTCACTATAAATTGAGATGCATTTGCCCAGTCACAAATTCCCCTGAGATTGAATAATTGAATAGTTTCTAAAGCGTATTTACCCCATTTTAAAAAAATCAATCCATTTCAGGATTTTGTAAACAACCATTAACAGGCTACAAAATATTTGAAAGGTTTTCAATGTGTAGAGCTAACACTTGTTTGTATTGAAATTGATTTGCCCCTTACCTTTGTGCCTTCAACAAAAACGATTTGCTTCTATGTCTGTTCCTATTATGCGTTTCCCTGTGAAGAACCTTCTGAAACTGGGACTAAAAAACACCGAATCTGTTCATTATCAATTATCGCCAGAAGAATTAACCCAGGATACCCTCCGTATCGGAGAAGGCATTCTGGATGAAAATGGCGCCCTTGTTATCAAAACAGGTGAGTTTACCGGTCGTTCTCCCAAAGACAAATTCACCGTTAAAGATGAGACTACGGAGGACACCGTTCATTGGAACGAATTCAATATCCCCGTTGAGCCCAAATACTTTGATATTGTTTTCAAAAAAATTAGCGAATACCTGGAGAAGCTTCCCGAGTTCTGGGTACGGGACTGCTATGCCTGTGCCGACCCCCGTTACAGGCTCAACGTAAGGGTCGTTAACGAAAAACCCTGGAACAATCTTTTTGCCTACAATATGTTTCTTCGTCCTTCTGAAGAAGAACTGGAAAATTTTGAACCAGAGTGGCATGTGATCAGTGTTCCCGGCCTGA
Organism: uncultured Chitinophaga sp.; assembly: GCA_964634265.1. Lineage (GTDB taxonomy): Bacteria > Bacteroidota > Bacteroidia > Chitinophagales > Chitinophagaceae > JJ008. The sequence continues at coordinate 150,915 of CAZWIM010000005.1, forward strand.
AATTAGACCCTAAAGAATGTGGCACCCGTCAGCACAATGCGGCCATTGTTTCTTTCAAACATAAAATGATCCTGATTGCCGGAACGGGCTATACCGGCGAAACCAAAAAAGGCATTTTCACTATACTCAACTATATCCTGCCGCATGAAAAGAATGTGCTGAGTATGCACTGCAGCGCCAACATGGGCGATGATGGTGATACCGCTATCTTCTTTGGCCTTAGCGGAACCGGTAAAACAACCCTAAGCGCCGATCCCAACCGTAAACTGATTGGCGATGATGAACATGCCTGGACAGATGATAACATCTTCAATTTTGAAGGCGGTTGTTATGCTAAAACGATCAACCTGACGGAAGAAAAAGAACCGGAGATTTTTCATGCCATTCGCCCCGGTGCGTTGGTAGAGAATGTTACTTTCTTTCCCGGTACTAATAAGATTGACTTTGACGATGCTTCCATTACAGAAAATACAAGGGTTTCTTACCCCTTGCATTTTATCAGCAACGCACAGGAGCCATCCATTGGCAACCTGCCTAAAAATATTTTCTTTCTTACCTGTGATGCCTTTGGTGTTTTACCCCCCATTTCCAAACTCACACCGGGCCAGGCCATGTACCAGTTCATTTCTGGCTATACCGCCAAGGTAGCCGGTACCGAAGCCGGGGTAACAGAACCCAAGCCTACATTCAGTGCCTGTTTTGGCGCCCCGTTTCTTCCCCTGCACCCGGGAAAATATGCACAAATGCTGGGCGAGAAAATGAAAAAACACAATGTAAATGTGTGGATGGTAAATACCGGCTGGACAGGCGGCCCTTATGGCACAGGCACCCGCATGAAATTAAAATATACCCGGGCCATGATTACCGCAGCGCTGGAAGGAAAACTAAACAATGTTTCATTTGACAATGATCCTGTTTTTGGTGT
>CAZWIM010000006.1:0-1594 GCA_964634265.1 uncultured Chitinophaga sp.
CCCGTTTTACCGAAAGACATGAAAGAGTTAAAGAAAGACTGGCAGGAATAGATTTTGAATTCTTCTTTGGTGCTGATAAAAATGAACTGGATGAAAAAGCTATTCAGCATATTTATCATTACAAGCCTGAAAACACATTAGCTGTAAGACAGGTATTCCCATCTTTAAATATAGGTGAGATTGCTTGCTCACTTTCTCACCGGATGATCTACCAGGCCATGCTGGATAATAACTGGCAACGGGTACTGATCTTCGAAGACGATGTAGTTCCGGATTATTCGACACTACCTTTGCTGGCCAACTGTTTAAAAGAATTACCGGCTGACTGGGAACTCTTTTACCTCGGCTACCTGAAAAATAAAAGGGCAACCTTCGGTAAAAAACTAAAAATGTTCTGGTATAAGATAATGGCGATTTTTGGCATGAGTCGGATGCCTGTATCTATGATCAGTAATATATTGCCAAAGCCATACAGCGGCAGCCTGATGAAAGCTGGCTTTCATGACTGCACCCATGCCTATGCGATAAGTTTGGAAGGTGCGAAAAAATTACTGAAAGCACAAACACCGGTTCAATATAGAGCTGATAACCTTTTGTCGGCATTGGTATTGAAGAGAAAACTCAGCGCTTTTATCAGTAAATCAAATTTCTTCAACCAGGAAATTTTTTCCGACATTACTAATAAATCCTACGTTCGCAAAGACCCAAAGCTTAACACCGAATGATTCCCAATATTCTTCACTTCGTTTTTGGAATGGCCGAAGATTTCGGAGGTAAGCCTTTTTCGTTTGCTCATTACCTGTCTGTTAAGTCTGCAGTGGAGTTGAATAAACCCAATGCTGCTTATTTCCACTACCAATATGAGCCAGAAGGAGAGTGGTGGGAGCAGGCGAAGTGTTTACTTGCACTTAATAAAATAACAGCTCCTGATTCTTTCATGGGCCAGCCCTTGTATCATGTTGCGCATAAAGCTGATGTAATACGTTTGCAAATGCTGAAAGAAACGGGAGGGATATATCTTGATCTTGACACAATCAGTGTTAAACCCCTGACAGATCTTCTCGGCCACTTATTTGTTATCGGACAGGAATTAAAACCAGCTTATGTTCCCAAAAACTGGCGCCAAATGTTAAAGCTGAAAATGGGTCTGAAGAAGAAAACTCCGGGTGGTGCCACAGGTCTTTGCAATGCCGTACTGCTAAGTGAAAAGAACAGCGATTTTGTTAATTACTGGCTGAAGGAATACAAAACCTTCCGGTCCAAAGGAAGGGATAAATACTGGAATGAGCATTCGGTGCTGGTGCCGGAAAAACTGGCTGCTCTTTATCCTGACAGTATTACACAACTCAGTCCCTATGCCTTTCACTATCCTTTGTATGATGCGGCAGGTCTTCGGGCTATGTTTGAAGAGAAAAGGGAATTTCCAGGGGCTTACCTGCACCATCTCTGGGAATCTTTTTCATGGAATGATTACCTTTCGAAACTAACTCCCGATATTGTGCAGCATAAGGACACAACATATAATCTTATTGCAAGAAGGTTTCTTTAGAAAGTAAACAACCTCAAATGAAAATAGGTTTTGCAGGCAGATGGA
>CAZWIM010000006.1:1694-16488 GCA_964634265.1 uncultured Chitinophaga sp.
GCTGATTTTAATATTCCCGTGATCTTTCTGACGGATGGTACTTTTTACCAGATACAGGGATACTATGATACCTGGAAAAATTTTGCACCCTTCAGTATCAGGCAGGGTATTGAAGTTGATAAGAGAGCTTATCTCAAAGCTACCCATATCATGGCGGCTTCAGACTGGGCAAAAGAATCTGCGATCAGGGATTACGGTGTTGCGCCAGAAAATATTTCAGTAGTACCTTTTGGGGCAAATCTTGAGTATATCCCGGCTGCTGATCAACTTAATTTTCAGGCCAGCCATCAATGCCGGTTACTTTTTTTTGGTGTAGAGTGGACAAGAAAAGGCGGGGATATTGCACTTGAGGCATACTGGAAATTAAAGCAGGAAGGAGTTAATGCAAAGCTGTTAATTGTTGGATGTGTGCCACCGGCCCAAATTAATGATCCTGATATAACTGTAATACCATACCTGGATAAAAATAATCCAGCTGACTTTGAACGGATTAATGATATTCTATTAAAAACCGATTTCATGTTACTTCCCACCCGGGCTGAATGTGCAGGCATAGTTTTTTGTGAAGCCTCTTCGTACGGGATACCTTCTTTAACAACTGATACCGGCGGCGTAAGCACCTATATTAAAAACAACGTAAATGGCTTTACGTTTCCGCTGGAGGCCGGAGCCCGGGAATATGCGGATGGTATAAAAAATATTATAAGTAATCCTCAATTATTGATTGACCTCAAGCACAGTACAAGGGCTTACTATGATGAAACGCTTTCCTGGGAATCGTGGGGTAAAAGTTTTTATGAAATTGCCCGGTCTTGCCTTAAACAGGCTGCAGTCTGATCAATAAAAGAACTGTACCTTTGCTGAAATTATTAAGGCAATGAGAAAGTGGGTTTTGAAATCAGTTTTTCTTCTTCTTTTTTCATTATCGGCCATCCTTGTATCAGCCCAGTGCTCAATTTGTACAAAAACTGCACAGCAATTAGGTGAAAAGCCTGCAAAGGGAATGAACTCCGGTATACTTTATCTTGCCTTTATGCCCATGGCCATCATCGGCTATCTTGGCTTTCGCTGGTGGAAAAATAATAAGGTTGATCAGCCTGCTCAATAGTCTATAGTAAACCCCTGTAACCCATTCTCCGGGCATGTTTCAGGTGTGACAGAAATGCCAACGCTTTATTCTTTTTATAGTGGAAAATGAGTTTCCTGTTTTTGAGCACATAAAAGAACATCTCGGGGTGAAATTTCCTTCCTTCCATCCCTTTTAATATTCTGGTATATGTAAGCAAGGAATCCGTTTGCTTTGAGGCTATCCGAATGGAATGACAGAAAGTTTCAATAAAATGGATCATCTGGTTTCGAAGCTGCTTGTCCCGTTCTTCCCTGTCTTGAATAGTTGTCAGGGTACGGGAACTGTTTTGCGAATGATTTCTGTGCCAGGTTAGGGTAATAGGAATACAACCTATTGTACCGGCAGATGCTGCATGCATACTCATCCACCAGTCATAATAAATATCTGTTGGAAATGGCATACAAAGTTGCAGCAATTCTTTTTTAAACATGCAGGCATGGCCATGAACAGGGCTGTTGAAAACCAGTTTATGCAGGTCATTGATAGCTGTGTAACGTACCCTTGGCGCCTCAGTTCTTCCTGTATAATCATCATTCATGAAATTACCCGACAGGGAATAAACGAACAATGAACCGGAAGGCCAGTTTTTCATGATCACTTCAATCTTGTTTTTCTCCCATACATCATCCTGGTCGCTGATGGCAATGAACTCTCCGGTACAAAGAGTAAATGCCTTTTCGAAATTTTTATTGTAACCAATGTTTCTGTCATTTCTGAAAAATTTTATACGGGGTTCTTTTGCCTGGTATTCTTCAATGATCCTTAGTGTGTCATCTGTTGAGGCATCATCACAGATAATTATTTCAAGATTAGTATAAGATTGGCCAGTGATTGAATCTAACTGCTGTTTAATAAAGGATGCACCGTTGTATGTACAAAGGGCGATTGATACGAGGGGTTGTATCGTTTCAGCTTTTGTCAATTCAGAAAGTTCCTTTTACAATCCGACGAACAGTAAAAAAGCAATCCATCAGCAAATTCTTTTTTTTCGGATAAAGCAATCCCGGGTATTCTTTCATTATTTTTTGCAGGCTAGCCGGGTAATAGCTTAACGGAACATACCTGAAAGAAACACCGTCTCTTTTCAGGATATCTTCACCGTTCAGGATGGCTTCTTTTATATGTTCCTCATTGGTAAACTCTTCTTTGTTAAATTCTGTGTGTGCAAATGCCAGTAATTTTTGCCGGATCTTTTCTACGCCGCCCAAAAAAGAAAAATGCCAGCCGGCATGCGGCAAAGAAGAGTAGCTGTCCCTGTTGTCCCTTAAACCTTGCGGTGTTAGTTCTTTGAATTGTTTTGCTGTTGCCGCAATGCAACCCTTCCACCAACGGCTTTCACCGGCATTCTGACAGTTTAAAAAATAGTAATGAAAAAGCAGGGAGAAGGCGACCGGCTTTGTTTGGCGTTTTGCCTTTTGTATTGCAGCAGGCATTGGTATTTCATCAAGATCACTGAGGAGCACCAGGTCATTATCATTCATCAGGTGTGCCGCCTGGAGCAGGGCATTGCGCTGATCATTTTCCAGTTTCCATGCATCACTGCCCGGGTTGTATTTTTTTTGTTCTTCAAATACAAGTCCTTCTGCACTTTGTTTTACAGGGATATAGATGATCTTATTCTCCCACTGCCGGAAACGGTTTTTTGCTTCAGTAAAACAATAAGGTTTGCTTTGTCCTGAATGAGTGAGATTTGATTCTGCTATAACAAAGAAATCAACTGACTTGTCGAGGAACTTTAAGCGAAATTCCAACAGGTCAAGCTCATTGAAAAAAGTAAAGCAGTCAAATATTTTCATTAACCCGCCTGGTTTATGCTCGATTGAATTTTTTTGTGGCTTCCGTCACAAAAGGGTGGTGTCTTTGTTTGTTTGCACTGGCAAAACCATATTTCTTCTGCTTTGTCAAAAGTCACTTTCACACTTCGGAAGGGCATGCCTTCTATTTTTTTATGGGCACTGTCGCAAAAAGGTTCTTTTTCAGAAAGGCCGCAACTGCACCAGGAATATACTTTGCCCGGTTCAACCATAATGCCGGCTGGTTCACATTTTGCCACTCTCGGTAATCCTTCATTCGGTATTGTTTCCATAGTTGTTATTTATCTGAGATGTATTTGTAAAGATTAAAGTTTCCTTTGGGATAGAGTTTTTCAATTTCTTTCTTCAGCACAGCCTTATCTATATCCTTCATCCTTCTTTGTTCAATCAGGTAGAATGCTCTTTCTGCCAGCAGCCAGAATGTTTTATCGGTTAAATGTGATTTCTGCAGCAACTTCAGAATCATTTCGTTTAATTCTTTCACACCACTGTTTTGAGAAGCCACGGTTTTTATAACAGGTACTTCATGATAATGTTTACTGAAAGATGGTGCCAGCATCTGCCGCAGGTTTTTTACAAAAAGGTCTGCATCGGGCCGGTCTGCTTTATTCACCACGAAAATATCGGCGATCTCCATCAATCCTGCTTTCATTGTTTGTACTTCATCGCCTGCTTCTGGTACTACCACTACGGCAGTAACATCAGCCAGGCCGGCAATTTCAATTTCACTCTGCCCTACACCAACTGTTTCTACGATGATATGATCAAAAGGAAAAGCTTTTAGCAGATCACTTATTTCAATAATCTTGGGGTGCAGGCCGCCCATGGAACCGCGGGTTGCCAGTGAACGGATATAGACACCCGGGTGGGTGTACCATTCATTCATGCGGATACGATCCCCGAGCAAGGCACCCAGGTTGAACGGGGATGAGGGATCCACACAAATAACCCCCACTTTTTTTCCAGCATTAATTAAGTGACCAAGAAGCGCATCCACCAATGTGCTTTTACCTGCACCTGGCGGACCTGTAATGCCAATGATTTTTGTGGAAGAAGGTGGAAGAGATTGTAACAGTATTTCATATCCCGGATATTCATTCTCCACCAGCGAAATGCTTCTGGCCAGTGCTTTTACATTTCCCTTCTTTATTTGCTCCAATAATTCCTGCCACATAGAATGAACCGGATGTTGTACGTTTACAAAAGTATGCTGAACAAGTTACAGAATGACTGGCGAAGCACATTGATTTTGATTTTTGCGGCTGCTATGCTGGCAGGTCTTTTTTTACCAAGGGCCTTTTTATCCGTTGCTATGGCAGGGTTTACCGTATGTTGTTTAGGAGACAGAAATTTTATTCTTTACCTGCGCCGTTTTTTTTCTACGCCCCTTTTATGGGCGATGAGCCTGTTATTTTTTATTCCATTGATTTCGGGTCTTTGGTCAGTTGATTACAACAAATGGCTGGAAATGGTCCGCATTAAACTGCCATTGATTGTATTGCCGCTGGCATTTGCAGGAACTGTTAACCTGCCGGTAAAGAAATGGGAGTGGCTTGCCTATATATTTATTCTGATTATAACCGCCGGAACTGCCTGGAGTTTTTTTCACTATACGAAGGATATACAAACAGTGAATGATGGCTACCTAAAAGCAAAGACATTACTTACACCCCTGCATAACGACCGGATACGTTTCAGCTGGCTGGTGGTTATAGCCGCATTGACAAGCGGCTGGTTAGTGTATCAAAAGTTCGAAAAGAAAAGAACAGCAGCAGTTTCTCTATCAGTTTTTGCAGTGTGGCTGGTAATTTATCTTCATTTATTGGCTGTGCGAACCGGTCTTTTATCTTTTTACCTCGCAATGATAATAGCAGCGGGTTGGCTGATAATAAAAAAATTAAAGTGGCAAAATGGATTACTGCTGTTGGTTTTTCTTTTTTTCTTACCAGTACTTGCTTATTTCTTTATTCCCACTTTTCAAAACAGGGTAAAGTATATCCGGTACGAAGCAGGTTACTTTCAGAAGGCCAATTACCTGCCGGGTGGTAATGATGCCATACGGGTGATTTCACTAAAGGCCGGCTGGTCAGTAATGTTGCAGAACCCGGTAAAAGGAACTGGCTTTGGAGATGTGCCTGCTGCTTCAAATGAATGGTATCGCAAAAATTATCCCGCTATGCAGGAACAGGACAAAGTGTATCCTGCCAGCGAATGGCTGATGTACGGCGCCGGTGCGGGGTTACCCGGTTTTATTTTGTTCACTGTTTGTATGCTGATTCCTTTTTTTACGAGAGTACGTCATCAGCTTCCCTGGTGGATGCTAAATGCAGCAGCGGCATTTAGTTTTTTATTTGACATAGGGCTGGAAGTGCAGTATGGTGTTTTCATTTATGCCTTTACCGTATTATGGTGGTGGAAATGGCTGAAAGAATAAAAGATGTAATCTTTGTGACTTATGCAATCACTGTCTGTAGTTATTGTTTGTAAAAATGAAGCCGGTGTCATTGGCACCACACTGAAAAGCCTGCAGGGGCTAACGGATGATATAGTGGTGTATGATAATGGCAGTGATGATGACACGGTTGATATAGCCAAACGATTTGAAGCCAAAGTTTTCCAGGGTGATTGGGAAGGATTTGGAAAAACTAAAAACAAGGCTGTAAGCCTTGCCCGCCACGACTGGATTTTAAGTTTGGATGCAGATGAATCCATAGACGAAGAGCTGAAGAATACATTAATGAACCTGTCGCTGAGTGATGACAACTTTGTTTATGATATCAAATTCAAAAACTTTTTTGGTAACCAGTGGCTGAGATACGGAGAATGGGGAAATGATAGCCATATCCGTTTGTTTAACCGAAAAAAAGTAAACTGGGATGCTGCGCCGGTGCATGAAAAACTGGTATTCCCGGATAGCGTTCAGAAGAAAACGCTGAAAGGTTATGTGCTTCATTATACTGCATCTGATATTTCGAAATATGAATCCAAGTTGAAAAAATATGCAGCGCTGAATGCAAAGAAGTACTATGAACAGGGGAAAAAGACCGGCCCATTCAAAAAATATTTCTCCGCCTTTTTCTCTTTTATGCAGAACTATATTTTCAAGGCCGGATTTTTAGATGGAAAAGCCGGGTACCGCTGTGCAACGCTTACAGCAGCCTATACTTTTAATAAATATAAAAACCTTGAACAGTTGTTAAGGTCTGTCACAGAAAAACTGAGCTGAGTTTGATTAGCAATTAATATTTGCGATATTTTCTGTGTTTCAGTTCAGTGGCTTATATGTATAGGTAGTTATTTTCTCTTATTCCCTAAATTGCAGCTATTAACTATGACGAATTTTATTCCCATATTTCCCCTTGGCATTGTGGTATACCCCGGCGAAAACCTGAACCTTCACATTTTTGAACCCCGTTATAAACAGCTGATCAGCGAATGCAGAGAACTGAATAAGCCATTTGGAATACCGACGGTGATTGAAAACAAAGTGCAGGATTTTGGATCACTGGTGGAAATCGTCGAGATCAGTAAGGTGCATGATAACGGTGAAATGGATATAAAAACCCGGGGCAGTCGAATTTTTCGCATACTGGAAGTAATAAAGGAGATACCGGATAAATTATACAGCGGCGCTATTGTAACTTATCCTGATAACTATGAGCAGGGAAATCCTGATGTAATGCGGAAAGTGATGAACAGCATCCGTGACTTGCACAAATTGCTGAAGGTTTCAAAAGAATTCAAAAAAGAGGATGCTGAATTGAACAGCTATGATGTGGCACATCATATTGGTTTATCACTGGAAGAAGAGTATGAACTGCTCGGATTGATGGATGAAAGACAGCGGCAGGAATACCTGAAGCGACATCTTACCAAAGTAATTCCGATGGTGGCAGGAATGGAGCAGTTAAAAGAAAAAATAAAACTCAACGGACATTTTAAGAATTTGAGCGGATTTGATTTTGGTTGAAGCAAATTGAAAAATATGACTATCACACTTTGTTTTGATTTTGGCAACACCCGAAAAAAAGTAGCTGTCTTTCAGGATGCTGAAATGAAGGAAGCGGTTACGCTGCCGGATGATTCTTTAGAAACCATTCAATCGCTGATAAAAAAATACAATCCGCAGAAATCCATCCTTTCTTCTGTCATTGATCACAATGGGCAAATGGAAGAAGCTCTTGCTGCTGCCACCAAATTTCACAAGCTGAGCCATCATACCAAAGTGGCTTTTACCACACCGGTGGGGAAGCCGGAAACAATTGGTGCAGACAGGCTGGCTTTAGCGGCAGCAGCCGTTCACTTTTACCCGGGCAAGAATAATTTCATCATCGGGCTGGGCACCTGCATCACTTACAATTTTATCAATAAATACAACGAATTTGTCGGCGGGGCTATTTCTCCGGGGATGGAAATGCGGTTGAAAGCACTGAATTACTATACCGCCAAACTACCATTGATAAAAGCAGACAGCAATTTGCCGCTTATCGGGTATGACACAGCCACCAATATCCTCTCCGGAGTGGTATTGGGCATGGCCAAAGAGATCGATGGTTTTATAGAGGCTTACCGGGAGAAGTTCCGGAACTTTAACGTGGTCTTAACCGGGGGTGATACCCTTCATTTGGCTTCACACCTTAAAAACAAGATATTTGCAGACCCTGATTTAATCTTTAAAGGTCTGTATGCAATTAGTGAAGTCAACAACCCCTAAGAAAATCAAGACGTTATACTGCTTAATCTTAACGATCCTGGTTTCTTTTTTAGCTGCTTTTGAGCCTGTTTCAGCCCAGGATAATTCACCTTATTCCCGTTATGGCATCGGCGACCTGGTGCCGCCCACCAATATTATCAGCCGTGCTATGGGTGGTGTTTCTGCCGGTTATGCAGATCTTTTATCCATCAATTTTAATAACCCGGCCACTTACGCCTCTTTTCAGTCTGTGAAGGAAGCCAAATCAAAAAAACTTTCATCCGGCCGTGCCATCCTGGACCTTGGATTGAATTTCGATACCCGTACGCTGAGGGAACCGGCCAATAATAATAAGTTCGTTGCCAATAATGCATTGTTCTCTTATGTACAGGTAGGCGTACCGCTGAAGCAGGGCTGGGGACTTAGTTTCGGTATCAGGCCCGTTTCCCGGATCAGCTATAAAATATATCGTACCGAAATGCTGAAAGATCCCCTGACGGGATTACCGATTGATACCGCTACCACAGTATTTAACGGAGATGGTGGTTCCTACCTGGCTTCTATGGGAACAGGTTTTACCGTTTTTCGCAAAGAAAAATATGGATTGGTAGAGCAGTTGAATGTAGGACTGAATGCGGGTTATCTTTTTGGTGAAAAAGATTATAGTACTAAAAGATATTTCATCAATGATACTGTAAGTTATAACCAGGCGAATTATGAAACGAAGACCAATTATGGCAACCTTTATTTCAATGCCGGTGTTCAATACCTGTTGCCCATTAATAAAAAGATGGTGCTGACCATTGGTGCATTTGGAGCATGGGGTCAAAAACTGAATGGTACACAGGATATTCTCAGGGAAACATATTTGTTTAATGAGACCTCCGGTGAAGTGAGACTTGACAGCGTATCTGATCAGCGCAACATAAAAGGAAAAATTGAACTCCCTTCCTCTTATACATTTGGCTTTACCCTTCAAAAATTATCTGTTCCTAACAAAGAAGGTGGCTGGATATTCGGAATTGATTTTGCACAGCAGAGTTGGAATAATTATCGTTTCTATGGTGTAAAAGATTCTGTTAGGAATAAATGGGAGGTGAGAATGGGTGCACAGATTAACCCGATACCCAAGAGAAATTATTTCAGCAATGTGTCTTACCGTTTCGGTCTTTTTGTAGGACCGGATTATATACAGGTGGGCAAAAAACTTCCACAGTTTGGCGGTAGTTTTGGCCTTGGTTTGCCCATGGCCACCAACCGGCAGGCACCTAACCAGGCCACACTCATCAACCTGGCCTTTGAATACAGCAAGCGGGGAAATAATGATAATTTGCTGAAGGAAAATATGTTCAGGGTTTCACTGGGATTCTCACTTAGCGACTTCTGGTTCATCAAACGGAAATATGATTAATAACCCTCTTTCAATAAAACCATTATTTGCAGCAGCAGCTTTTTTCACAGGCTGCTGTTTGCTTTTGAGCTGTGAGAACGATGAAAAAAAAGTGAAAGAATGGACAGAGAATAAAGTGATGAAAGAAGAAGTGACTGGGGTTGAAAGCTACCTGAGCCAGGACGGAAAGATGAGAGCCAAACTTACTTCACCATTGATGCTGAGGGTAATGGCCGATACCGTGTATGTAGAATTTCCCAATACCCTGCATGTTGATTTTTATAATGACAGCACTGCTATCGAAAGTAAGTTAGACAGTAAATACGCAAAGTATTATGAGAACCTGAACAAGGTTTACCTGCGGGACAGTGTGGTGGTGATAACGATGAAGGGCGATACGCTGAAAAGCCCCGATCTGTGGTGGGACCAGAATACCAAGATGTTTTATACCGATAAATATGCCACCTATCACGGCATTGGCAAACAGATTTATGGCGGAAAAGGCCTGACGGCTACACAAGACCTCAGCAGTGTTATCTTCAACCAGCCAACAGGAACAGTACAGGTTTCTGAAGAAGGATTTCCTAAATAATCAACTTAACGTATTGTGCTAATGAAGTCTATGTGTTTCTACTATATACCTATGTTTCTATGTGGTAAAAATTAATTGAACCACATAGACACAATAGTAACATAGGCTGAACATAGAGGTTTTCCGAATAGATGTTCATATTTTTTATAACACATGATATTCAACTTACTTTCGCCGGAGAATGTTACTTCTTTAGGTAACTTCAAACCTGCCTGGCGCAGGCAGGCATTAAACGTCAAACTTTAAACTTTTCAGAATGGAATACAGGAGAATGGGTAAAACCGGGCTGCAGCTGAGTGTGCTTTCTTTTGGCAGCTGGGTCAGTTTTCATAAACAGATAGATGACAGTATTGCGGATGAACTGATGGGGATTGCTTATGATAATGGTGTAAACTTTTTTGATAATGCCGAAGTGTATGCGCTGGGCGAAAGTGAAAAGATGATGGGCCGGGTTTTGAAAAAGAAAAACTGGGACCGAACCTCTTATACCGTTTCTTCAAAGGCTTTCTGGGGATGGAGAGGAAAAGAAAATAAACCCAACCAGACAGGCTGCAGCCGCAAACATTTGACAGAAGCCTGTAACGAAGCTTTACAACGATTGCAGTTAGATTACCTTGATCTTTTTTTCTGTCACCGCCCGGATAAAGGCACACCGATAGAAGAAACAGTGTGGACCATGCATAACCTGATTCAGCAGGGAAAAATTTTGTACTGGGGCACCAGTGAATGGAGTGGTGTGGAAATTATGGAGGCACACCGGGTAGCCCATCAATACGGACTGATCGGCCCGGCTATGGAGCAGCCACAATACAATTTGCTGGAGCGGAATAAAATGGAAAACGAATTTCTGATGATCTTTAAAACCGTGGGCATGGGTACTACCATCTGGAGTCCGCTGGCATCAGGCTTACTCAGTGGAAAATATAATGAGGGTATTCCTGAAGGCAGCCGCTTTGGCCTCACCGGTTTTGACTGGTTGAAAGACCGCTGGATGAAAGATGACCTGCTGAACAAAGTGAGAAAGCTGGGTGAATTGTCAAAGGAGCTCGGCATTTCACAGGCAGAGTTGAGTATTGCGTGGTGTATTAAAAATCCGAATGTAACAACAGCGATTCTCGGCGCCACACGGAAGGAACAATTGCTGCAAAACCTGAAAGCAATGGATGCCGTCGCCAAACTAAATGATGAAATAATGCAGCGGATTGAAGATATTGTGCAGACAAAACCGGTATTACCCGAACACTAACCAGAAACCAGTAACCAGCATATGTCATTTCAAAACAAAACCGCCATCATTACCGGCGCCACCCGTGGAATTGGGAAAGCCATTGCCTTACGTCTCGCCAAAGAAGGAGCCAATATTGTAATTGCTGCCAAGAGTGTAGAAGAAAATCCCAAACTGGGTGGTACTATTTTTACTGCTGCAGCTGAAATAGAAGCGGCCGGTGGTAAAGCATTGGCCATACAATGTGATATCCGTTTTGAGGAGCAGATACAGAATGTAGTGGACAAAACAGCGGAGCGTTTTGGCGGTATTGATATCCTCATCAACAATGCATCGGCCATTTCATTAACACCAACGGAGAAAACTGAACCCAAGCGGTTCGACCTGATGCATGATATAAATGTCCGCGGCACTTTTATGATGACGAAAGCCTGCATTCCCTATCTGCGGAAATCAGCTAATCCGCATATTCTTACATTGTCGCCACCCGTCAGCCTTGACCCGAAATGGTTCGCCAATCATGTGGCCTATACGCTGACAAAGTTTAACATGAGTATGATGACCATTGGCTGGGCGGCTGAATTTAAAAATGATAAGATAGCCGCCAATGCCCTTTGGCCAAGGACAACGATTGACACTGCTGCCGTGAGAAATTTACTCGGTGGTGAAATGCTGGCCAACATGAGCCGCACACCAGAGATACTGGCAGATGCCGCTTATTATATCCTTCGTCAATCTTCCGCTGATTGCACCGGTAATTTATTTATTGATGAACAGGTACTGGCTAAAGAAGGAATTACTGACCTGGAGAAATACTCCGTAGTACCAGGAGCTAAATTGTACACGGATTTGTTTGTGGGGTAATTTTAATAATCATTTAGTCCTTCCGCAATCATCCCGTAATTAACGAGCAGTTCTTCTCCCTCTTTAATATCCCGTAACGCCTCAAATTGTTCACCATCATTAATGGAAATGATATTGGGTTCAGCGGAGTGGTTCAGGTAGAGTACAAGGTCCATCAGTTTGAAACCATAATCGGGAACAAAATAGTGAGTTTCATCATAAAGGCAATAGGTTTCAATAAGATTACGGCTATGAGCGGGTAGTTGTTCCACTTCGGCAAACGAAAGTTTAATCCATTCGCTCACAGCTTTCGAAAAGATATTACGGCAGCCTTTGGGAATATCACGAATGGCAAATACACCAATACCATGAACAGGAGATGGTTTCAGCGCTACATAAGTTTCCTTTTGCAATTCGTTGAGCAGTTCTATTTTAGTCATATTCATTCTTTCAAGAAAAAATCCTGTGGGAGAGCCACAGGATTTTGAATGAGGATTTATTCAGTTTCTTCTTTTTGTTCCAATTTTTGCTCCGGCCTCATCTGCGGAAAGAGCAGCACATCCTGAATCGAAACCTGGTTGGTCAGCAGCATACAAAGCCTGTCGATACCGATACCAATGCCGGATGTAGGAGGCATACCATATTCCAGTGCACGGAGAAAATCATAATCAATGAACATAGCTTCATCATCGCCTCTTTCCATCAGTTTCACCTGTTCTTCAAAACGTTCCCGCTGGTCAAGCGGATCATTCAATTCGCTGTAGGCATTGGCAATTTCTTTTCCATTAATCATTAATTCAAATCTTTCTACCAAACCCTGCTTTTCCCTGTGTTTTTTGGTGAGAGGGCTCATTTCAACAGGATAATCAATGATGAATGTCGGTTGTACATAACTTTTCTCACATTTCGCTCCGAATATCTCATCAATCAACTTTCCTTTCCCCATCGTATTGTCTACATGAATATGCAATTGTTTGCAAACAGAGCGAAGCTGTTCTTCATTCATCTTGCTTACATCAAAACCGGTATGTTCTTTTATCGCATCAAATATGCTGATGCGTTTGAATGGTGCTTTGAAGGAAATAGTTTTATCACCAACCTGTACATCTGTTGTACCGCAAACGTCCAGTGCGGTTTTTTCCAGCAGTTGTTCGGTGGTTTCCATCATCCAGAAATAATCCTTATACGCAGTATAAAATTCAAGGATAGTAAATTCAGGATTGTGAGTGCGGTCCATTCCTTCATTACGGAAGTTGCGGCTGAATTCATATACCCAGTCGAAACCGCCAACGATTAATCTTTTCAGGTAAAGTTCATTGGCAATTCGCAGGTACAAAGGAATATCCAGTGCATTGTGATGGGTTATAAACGGCCTTGCGGCTGCACCACCGGGAATACTTTGCAATACCGGTGTATCCACTTCCAAGGCGCCTTGATTGTTAAGAAACTCACGGATAGAATTGATCATTTTAGTCCGCTTTACAAAGGTTTCCTTTACGGCCGGATTAATGATCAGGTCGGCATAACGCTGCCGGTATTTGAACTCAGGATCTGTTACCGCATCAAAGGTCTGTCCCTCTGCTTCCTTTACTATCGGCAGCGGGCGCAGTGATTTACACAGTATGGTCAGTTCCTTAACATGTATGGAAGTTTCGCCGGTCTTAGTGGTAAACACATATCCTTTCACACCAATTATATCGCCAATATCTGTCAGCTTTTTCCATACTACATCATAAAGTGTTTTGTCCTCCCCGGGGCAGATATCATCTCGTTTGATGTAAAGCTGAATCCGGCCATGCCCATCCTGTATCACCGCAAAATTGGCTTTGCCCATGTCTCTCACACTCATGATACGGCCGGCAATACATACATCCGTAAACTGCTCTTTGGTTTCTTCTTTGAAGTTTTCCTTTATATAGACTGAGTTACTATTTACGGGAAAAAGCGGGGCAGGGTAGGGTTCGATACCCATCATGATCAGTTCGGCCAGTTTCTCCCGGCGAAGCTGTTCTTGTTCAGACAAATGTGCGGTGCTCATGAATGACTAATAATTTTAAGGGGGCAAAGGTACTGGTTATGGTCAAAAAGCCGGGTAAAACAAACGGCATAAAAAAACCACCCGGTGGGTGGTTTTTGCTATTAAAAGTAGTTTGTGTTTACTTGAAGAAATAACCCACCCGGATGCCGATCTGGCTGTTCCTGAGTTTATCATCGTTATTCTTTCCGGAAGGGATCAGGTTGCGGACACCGAAATTGTAGTTAGCAGCGAAAGTTACACCACACTTCATTGTATATCCTGCAATAATATTAGCGCCGAAATCAATACCACGGAAATCAGAAGCCACATCATCACCAAAGATTATGTTGGATTCAGATTTAGTATCACCGGGCTTGAATACTGTTACTTTTTTAGATGGAAGGTTGGCACCTAACTGGGGACCAGCGCCAAAATAAAAATTACCGCCTTTGTCACCATGAGTATTATACACCAGGTTGGCTACCAGGTCAGCATAACGTAAAGCATAATAATCTTCCTGGTTTTTTACATCCAGCGTAGTAGCGCCTTTTTGCGTATAGTGCAGACCGGGCTGGAAACTAAAATGTCCTTTTTTAAAGGGAGCATCTACCACCATACCAAAGGTGTATCCGGCATAGGATTTATAATCTACATCAACACCCGTTACATTTCCATACATATTGGAAATGGTTGCTCCGGCAACGAGGCCCACTTTTGCTTTAGAAGTTTGCGCATCTACGGAAAAGCATGTAATGATTGCGAGAAGAAAAACAATCGATTTTTTCATATCAGTTAATTTGGTTATCGTACGGTTTAGGCTGGGGTACACCCTTCAAAACCGGCTCTAAAATACTATTTTTCAGTTAACCGGGTGAAAGGGTCTAAAATATATTTCTACATACAGGCCCCCCTTATTTTACCCATAATAGCCCTGTTGGGCCGGGCAAAGGTACTGGTTAGGTGGTACCGTGCCAAGCCTTGTCGATTGTATTTTGAGAGGCAAACCCGGCCAAGTAAGCTTTTTTTGCCGAAAGAACCCCGATCTGGCCGGGGTTCTGGTATTAATTGGTAGGAGCAGGTTCTGCTTCTGG
>CAZWIM010000006.1:16588-126787 GCA_964634265.1 uncultured Chitinophaga sp.
CCCCGATCTGGCCGGGGTTCTGGTATTAATTGGTAGGAGCAGGTTCTGCTTCTGGTTGTTTCTTTCCTTTTTTAATTGCCCGGATGGTTATGATAAGTAAAAAAATGATCAGGGCAGTGCCGCCAATGCCTACCAGAAGTGCCGCTCCTTCTGATCCGTTACAGGATAATTCGCAGGCAAGGGCTCCCACCAAGGCCGCAAGGCCAAGAGCCACTATGACAGCCAACACGATCAAGCCTGCTTTGTCACCCTTTGACAGGTTGTCGGCTTTTTTTATACTGCGTACCTGTTCCTTTAGCAGCTTTTTTCTTTCTTTCCATTTCAGCAGGTTGCCATCTTTGTCTTTTATGGAGGCGGAAAATTCCCGAATAGATCTATAAGTTTTGGCCGAACTGTCTTTGGGCAAAACATGGTTATTTCCGGAAACAGCACCTGCCGGAACAAACGAATGAATCAGTGTACCAGGCTGGTTGGCAAGATAAACGATCATTACAAAGGTAGATACCACCAGACCTGTATCACAGATCTTTTGACGGATGTAAAATGACTTAGTCCTGATCGATTTATGGCTACCATGCCGTTGGGGGTAGGCTATAACTCCCATGATATAGGAGAATACTGCAAGAAATAGAATGGTTTCCGGCAATGATATGTCCCGGTCGCTCAGCCATGTCCCGGTATAGTAACCTATAATAGTAAGCAGAATAAAGGATACAATTATGGTCAGCCTTGCTGCCTGCTTGTGGTGTTTGGCCCAAAGAGATAATTTTTTCATGTAACTGGGTTTTGGGTGATCAAAGATTAATCTTAACTCCCACGGCCGGATAAGATGTTTTTATAAAAGAACTTTTCTGAAGCAGAGGCCGGTTTTCTATTTTTAAAAAGGCAGACATACTATTGGCTTTTCTTTTATTCCTGGAAGAGGCTATAAATAAAGGAATACTTCCCAGCATGGCAGCTGCCCCGGAATAAAAAAGTATGGGACCTGCATCAGAAGGCTCTTTGGTCTCACCGCTAAAAATGGAACCGATGGCTTCAGTAGCATCATTCAGCCCTATTATTGCACCAGCCGATACCATTACAACTCCGCCACCAGCTAAGACCCATGCTGCAGTACTTTGATTTTTGCTTTTCTTCAAATAATCTGCCTTGCTCATTAGCGATAGTTTTTCTGCCTGGCCCTTGCTGTCAGTCAGGTACGACATTATTAGCAGTACCAAAAGAAACTTCTTCATGATTAATTGATTTACGTTTTAAAAATGGACTTTCAACAGCGCCAACTGCCCGGGCATTTTATTTTTTTGCGGCTTTTTTAAATAGCCAGCCAACTTTAATTCCAAAATAGTTTGATCTCAGGCTGGCATCACTATCTCCACCGGGGTAGAGGTTGCTTATTCCCGCATTATAGTTTACAGAAAAGGTTAACCCGTTAGGCAGGGTATATCCAGCAAGAATGTTTGCTCCGAAATCGAATCCTTTCAGGTCGTCTTCATCTCCATCGCCAAAACTTACAGATTCATCAAATTGGTCTGTACCATCATCATATTTCCATTTTCCTGATAAACCAAAAGCAAACGAAGGTCCTGCTCCAATGAAAAAATTTCCGTTCCCACTATTGGTATTGTATAAAAAATTTACCGGAATTTCCAGGTGGTTGGTGGTCAGAGAAACTTTCTCAGTAATTCCTCCAAAGGTTTCTTCATCTTTCGTACCCTTTTGTACAAAGTTCAGTGCTGGTTGAATGCTGAAATGATCGCCAAGAGGTATGTCAGAAACCACACCAACCGTTATTCCAATTTTACTATTTCCATTATCTGACTCACCTTCGAATTTTGCGTTGTAGTTGGCGATGCTGATACCGGCATTTACACCAAAATGGGTATTTTGTGCAATGATACTGGTAGTTGCAATAAAGGCTACTAAAAGCAGAATAGCAGTTTTTTTCATAATTGATTGTTTTGGGATTATTAAATATTTTGCTGGGTTCTTCTATAAAATTGATAAAAGACCTGCTATGATCACTTGACTTTTGTCAAGACATTCCCCCTGCACTGAATTTTGTTAAAGGCTGTGTTTTTTATGGAAACGGCTTCTTACCCTGCTTAATGTTTCTTCGTTCATGCCAAGGTAGGTGGCGATATGTTTCAGGGATACCCGCTGCAGCAGCGATGGTTGCTGCTCTATGAAAAATTTATATCTCTCTTCGGCTGTATGCTTCCGTAGCATTTGTGTCCTTAATTCTGCCTGGTAAAAAGCATATTCTGTTTGTTTCCTGCCGATGATGTTGAATTCAGGAAACTGTTTGTAAACCTGCTGTATGTCTTCGTGGCTGATGCATAACAGCGTACAGTCTTCCACTGCCTGTATAAACTCGTTGCCGGGTTTTTGAGTATAGTAGCTGATCCAGGATGTGATGATAAAGCCTTCGTCCATGAAACGGGAGGTTATTTCTTTGTCATCATTGATGTAATAAGATCTTGCCAGTCCCTTGCCTATCATACAAGCCCTGGTACAGGTTTGTCCTTCTTTTAGAATATAAGTGCCGGCGGGATAGTCAATGGTTTTTGTAACAGCTATTATCCTTTCTGTCAGTTCCTCACTCATTGGATTTAGTGAGTTTAACCTGTCAAGAAGCAAAGCTACCATCAACCTAATGTACGATTATTAGTCATCAGTGCCGGATTTAATATTTAGTACCTTTAACTTCTGCAATTAGTTTGGTAAGGGCTATTTATTGCATCCACCCCGACTGCTGAAATTTTAAAACCATTTGAAATGAAAAAGTTAATTACAATAATACTGTTGTCAGTTATCCTGAGCAGTTGTGAAATATTGACTAACCTCCCTACAGGTACAGGTGGTGGTGTTACGGAAACTGAGGCCGCCGATGGCATTAAAGAAGCATTGGGCCAGGGCTTGGTAAAAGCCGTACTTCAGCTGAATAAAGAGGATGGATTCTTTAAAGATGCTTTATATAAAGTATTGTTACCACCGGATGCAAAGAAAATTGAGAATACCCTTCGTGACCTTGGTATGGGTAAAATGGTAGATAAGGCTATCCTGCAGATCAACCGGGCCGCAGAAGATGCGGCTGGCTATGCCAAACCGATCTTTGTAGATGCTATCAAGAGCATGACGATTGCCGATGCCATCGGCCTGGTGAAAAATGGTGACACCAGTGCCACACACTTCTTCCGGGTAAAAACAACTGATAAACTTATTGCTGCCTTTTCACCGGTTATTAAAAGTTCATTAGATAAACTGGATGCTACAAAGTATTATGCGGATGTAGTGAATACGTACAACAATTTTCCAACAACCTTTAAAAAGATCAATCCTGATCTGCCAGGCCATGTTACAGGTAAGGCTGTTGATGCCTTATTTGATTTGGTAGGTAAAGAGGAACAGAATATCCGTCAGAATATTGCAGCCCGGACTACTGACCTGCTACGTAAAGTTTTTGGGGCAAAATGGTAATTAGCCGCCTGTCAGGACAACGAAATACTTAAAATATCGTCAAAGTAAAGCGGTAAGGTTTTTGCTGAAATTTTATCACTTTATTTTACAGGCTAAACGTATATATATGAAAACTGTACTGGTTGCATTCTTCCTCGCTTTCACCTTCATTCCTTCCGAAAATTTTGCACAAATAAAACTTCCGGGAATATTGAAAAGCAAATCAACTGGCATCAGTGAAAACGAAGCCGGCCAGGGAGTTAAAGAAGCTTTATTACAAGGCGTTACCAATGCTGTTTTGAACCTTAATAAAACGGATGGATTTCTTGGAAGTGAGATATATAAAATGTTGTTGCCACCCGATGCAGTAAAAGTGGAAAAAACATTGCGCAACCTGGGTATGGGTAACCAGGTGGATAAGGCTATTCTTGCTATCAATCGTGGCGCCGAAGATGCAGTTGGGTTTGCCAAACCCATTTTTGTGGATGCTATTAGAGAAATGACGTTGACAGATGCGCTGAATATTGTGAAAGGACCTAAAGATGCAGCAACAAATTATTTTAAAGAGAAAACGAAACTAAAACTTATCACTGCATTCACTCCTTCAGTAAAATCTTCGCTGGATAAAGTGGATGCCACAAAATATTATTCAGATATTATTACTACTTACAATAAGCTCCCAACTACTTTTAATAAAGTAAACCCTGACCTTACATCCTATGTAGTCGGAAAAGCCGTTGATGCTTTATTTGACCAGGTAGCTAAAGAAGAAGCCAATATCCGGGCTAACCCCTTGGCAAGAACTTCAGATATTTTGAAGAAAGTGTTTGGGAATAATTAACTGATCAATCCGGGAAAATGCTCCAGAACAGGAGTACAATCCTTCTCCGCGGATCATCAATACTGTAATTAGTGATTTTTGGATCGGGAAACTGTTCTCCTTTTCCCTCATAGATATAGAAAATATTTTTTGTGTAAAGACCATTATCTGCTCTTCCTTTTGCATATTGTTTGAAAAGATTTGCCACTTCCTCTGCCCTTGCACGGGATAATTCTTTATTCAACTCTTTGGCATCCGGATTTGAATTAGAAAGTGCCAGCCTTGCTTTTAAGTTATTGTAAAGAGAAGATCCTTCATTGATCGTTGTTGCATCAGCATAACCTTTTATACTGATGACCAGAGAAAGGGTGAAGTCCTGGTATTTGGAGGCAAACTTGTCAATTTCTTTTGCTGCGGGTTCAAACAGTTTTCCAATGTTGGCAATCACAGAAGGAGAAACCTTATAGCTACCCGGCTCAAACAACACATCCTGGTCCAGTTTTACCACCATATTGGTTTTTATCAGGTCTTCGAGAAACAATATTTTTTTGTTGATCAACTGGGAAGCAAGTTTTGTAGAGGCAATAGCTTTCATGATCCGGTTCAGGTCATCCTTACTCACAAGGTTGCCGTTGATAAGGACTTTGTTTTTGTCAATAAGGGTATCAATTTCTGTATTTGTTTTATTGATGAATTTTCGGATCTGCAGGTCCACGGTATCAGCCAGTTCGTTCTGTTGTTGTTTTTTAGCCCGTTGTTCATCCAAAGAAGTCAGCTTTGATTCATAAGAAGTAAGTGTTTCGTTTTCTTTGGTTAAATCGCTTTTGGCTGCCACAAATTTTTTCTGTGAGACACAAGAAAAAAGGGATAATGCAATTCCCAGGATAAGCAGTAGCGGGGATGTTCTTATGGTTTGCATAAAAGAACATTTAAATGGTGAACTACTAAAGTTAGAAAAGTCCGGGCAGTAAAACAATATATCAGGCACCGGCCAGTAATACCTGCCAGGCGGCATCGGCATCACCCTGTTTCAGTAATTTTTGCGCATATATATGCAGCTCTTTTTCCATTTCTTCAGGATTAATGCTGTAGTACTGAATGATTTGTTTCAGGTGTCCATCCTCAAAACCGGGATTAATGGCAGGTATTTCATGTACATTGGCGAGATGCCCGAGGTCATTTCCTGTAAGGATTTTGCTGTTGCGGATATTTTCAGGCAATGCATCAACACCGACGCCTAATTGTGTATTGGGTTTGGCTACTTTAAACAGGTTGTCTTCATTGACCACGCAATACCAGTCGCCGCCCAACCTTGCTATATGATGGATTTTTCGCTGGTCAATTTTCTTGTTTTCATCCAGCAACTCGTCGGATAAATGAATGCGCAATACTTCACATATCACCAGGTTACCAGCACCACCCTCAGTACCCAATGGTTTTACCTCAATTACCCTGCACTCCATTTTTGCTTTACTTTCTTTCACCATAGGTGGTTTTATAAGAGTGGCAGGCTCTTCAGTAAATCCGGATTTAGTAAATTCATTTACCTCTTTGGGGAATTCACAGCTTGCTAATGATTGCTGCTGTACCATATCATAGGTTACGATATTGATCACCACTTCCGGCACTTCCAGCACATTCTCCAGTGTATGTTTTGTTGTGTTGTCCCTCACTCTTCTTGAAGGAGAAAAGACAACAATAGGTGGATTGGATGAAAAAAGATTGAAAAAACTGAAGGGACTCAGGTTTATGTTTCCATTCTTATCAATAGTAGATGCAAAGCAGATAGGACGGGGAGCAACTAAATGTTGCAGGTAATATTGTTTTTCGGCAGGCTTTATTTCTTTCAGGTCGATGATCATCTATAAAAATTTTTCTTCGATCAATATGGTTTCGATTTTCTTTGTCAGCATGTTTACATCATAAGGGATATTGAACAAAAGACAGATCACTATTTTCTTTTCAGGAACAAATTCAAAATAGGCCCGAAAACCACCTTGGCTGCCGGTATGACCGATACGTTTTAAACCATTCATAGTTTTTGTAATAAACCAGCTATAACCGTTTACTGGTTCCTTTTCACTGTTCCATTCTGTGAATGTTTTCACCTGCATGCTGTTTTCAATGATCTCTTTGTTAAGGAATGCAGGCTTATAGAGGGCAAGGTAATATTTATGCAAATCAGTTACCGAACACCAGATACCACCGTTACCGGCCGCACAGAAAGTAGGCTCTTCACCATAATCCAGTTCTTTGAATTTTCTTTTCTCTTTGATGTAGGCATGCGCCACTCCTGTTTCAGGATGGGCGCCATCCGTGATATCGCTTTCAGTCATTCCTGCAGGCGAAAAAATTTCTTTACGGACAAAATCCTGCCATTTATTGCCAGTTATCTTTTCTATGATCAGTGCCAGCCCGTTAAAAGCCGGATTGCTGTACTGGTAACGACTGCCGGGCTCAAATACTAAACTATCTGTTTGCTGCACCGGTGCAAAGTTTTGAGCATCATCAGCAGTCAGATAAAAAACAGGATTCTTATTTACCTCCCTGTTATCCGGCAATCCACTTACATGGCTGAGGAGGTGCCTGATCTTTACTTTTTGAGCAATATCCTTGTTCCGGAATTCCGGAAAATACTTTAAGAGGTTATCGTCAAGGCTCAGCAGTTTTCTTTGCTCCAGTATAAGAATAGCATTGCTTACAAAAGTCTTACTTACAGAGCCGGTATTAAAAATTGTATGTGCAGTGATGGGTGTTTTAGTAGTAATATCCGCTATTCCATAGCCTTTACTGAAAAGCACATCTTCTCCTTTGGCTACCAGTACAGCGCCACCGGGTTCGTCTTCTTTTAAAATGGAAGAGAACAAAGAATCAATTCTGGCAGCAATTTTATCCTGGCTCATCAGCTTGAATGAAAAAAGTAAAAATGACAGTGATATAATGGCTCCTGTCTTTTTCATGATGATCAGCTATTTTTCTTTTGACGGAGAATACTCCAGTCGGTCTCTTCCGCCACAATCGTATTGCTGAGCCTGCCCAGTCCGTCAATTTCCATTTCCACCACATCACCGGCCTGCAGCCATTGCTCGGGATAATTAGGGTCGTTGAGTTTGCCGGTACCATTCAGTTCCAGAAAGCAGCCGGTTCCCACTGTGCCGCTGCCGATCACATCGCCGGGATAAAGATCAACGCCATAAGAAGCTCTTTCAATAATTTCAGCAAAGGTCCAGTCCATATCACCCACATTGCCATCACTTACCTGTTTGCCATTTACCCAGCATTGCATTCTTAAATTCCAGCTTTTACCGGTATGGTTTTCTTTT
This sequence comes from uncultured Chitinophaga sp., assembly GCA_964634265.1. Lineage (GTDB taxonomy): Bacteria > Bacteroidota > Bacteroidia > Chitinophagales > Chitinophagaceae > JJ008. The sequence goes on from CAZWIM010000006.1 coordinate 24,188, forward strand.
GCCGGAATTTCGAAAGGCTGCAATTCATCCAGTGTTACAAGCCACGGACCGATCACGGTGGAGAAATCTTTTCCTTTGGCAGGACCCAGGTTCAGCAGCATTTCCTCCATCTGCAATCTTCTTGCACTCATGTCGTTCATGATCATCAGGCCTCCGATGTATTCATCGGCCTCTTCTGCTTTTATATTTCTGCCATGTTTACATATCACGATGGCTGCTTCCAGTTCAAAATCCAGTTTTTCAAAATGATCGGGCATGCAACGGATATCTCCCGGTCCCTGTATGCTGTGATGATTGGTGAAATAGAAAATCGGGTATTGGTCAAACTCTGGAATCATATCCACTTTTCGGTTACGCCTTGCAGCTGCAACATGCTGACGAAATGCATAACCGTCACGGCAGGAGTTGGGAAAAGGCACTGGTGCCAGCAGTTGAAGTTCACTTAAAGGAACAGCTTTGTTACTTGTCCGTGTTCCTTCCCGAAGCATCAGTTCACCTGCCTGCGCAATGGGATAGCTGTCTTCCCAGTAATTCAAAAACATATTCATACTGTTGGGCAGATCGGGGTGCAGTGCATCCATACTGTACACCATTCCGTTGATCAATACTCCCAGTTGTTCATGTTCATCTTTCAGGTAGCTAACTAATTTCATCGGTATATAAATTAATGGCTGCTAAGTTAGCGAGGTTGGTTGTAAATTGTGGGAATGAAAAAGTGGCTTTTCATTTTATTGCTGCCTGTTCTCGCTTTCAATAAAAGACAGGAGTCAAAGTCATGGATACGCATCAACCAGTTGGGTTATACACCCGGCGGAGTGAAAGTGGCAGTGTGGTGCAGTAAGGAGAGCAGGACAATAGGTTCATTTCAGTTGATTGATGCTGCGACCAATAAAGTGGTGATGACGGGTAAAACAGGTAAGGTCTTTGGAGCATATGGACCCTTTGCGTCGACGCAACGTTTAAATTTCACTTTTTTTAATCGTCCGGGAAGGTATTACCTGAAAGCCGGTGGGGTTCAATCACCGGAGTTTGAAATAGGAGAAGATGTATACAAAGGCGCAGCCGATTTTTGTTTGCGATACATGCGGCAGCAGCGTACTGGGTTCAATCCATTTTTAAAAGACAGTTGTCATACCCATGATGGTTATGTGCTGTATGGCAAAAAAGCAGGCATTAAAGACAGCACCAGAATTGATGTGGTGGGCGGCTGGCATGATGCATCGGATTATTTACAGTATTCAACTACTTCGGCTAATGCCACCTATCACTTATTGATGGCTTACCGGGATTTTCCGAAGGTATTTGGTGATGAAAAACAAGCCAACGGTTTAGAGGGTAAAAACGGTATGGCCGATGTGCTGGATGAAGCCAAATGGGGTTTGGACTGGCTATTGAAAATGCACCCGAGGGATGACTGGATGTTTAACCAGATAGCCGATGACCGTGACCATATGGGTATGCGGATACCGGGACAGGATACATTTTACGGAAGAGGATATGAACGACCTGTCTATTTTGTAAGCGGTGAACCACAGCAAAGGGGAAAATACATGAACAATACAACCGGCCGAAGTTCTACAGCGGCCAAATTTAGCAGTGCTTTTGCTCTGGGTGCACAGATATTTAATAAGCTTGATTTTAACTATGCAAAGTCATTGGCAGTAAAATCAGAGACAGCTATTGAGTTTGGGTCAAGGCTGCAAGGTGTTACACAAACAGCTTCTGTAAAATCGCCTTACATATATGCTGAAGATAACTGGGCAGACGACATGGAGCTTGCATTTGTTCAGTTATCTAATCTTCATAATGGTTATACATTTTTTGAGAAAACAGATACTGTATTTAGAAATTATTATCGAAGCCAGGCCTTTGATTATGCCAGAAAGGAACCGGTTACGCCATGGCTGGGAAAAGATACAGCTAAGCATTATCAATGGTATCCATTTATTAATGTAGGTCATTTTGAGTTTGCAAAGCAAAAGAAAGGGAAATGGACAGACACTATAATAAACTATTATAAACAAGGAATTCAATTAGTATGGAACAAAGCCAAACAAAACGCCTTCTATCGTGGTATTCCTTTTATCTGGTGCAGCAATAACCTGACTACCGCCTTTGCCATTCAATGTTATTGGTATAAACAATTAACCGGCGATAAACAATTTGACGAACTGGAACAGGCCAATTTCGACTGGCTGTTCGGTTGCAACCCATGGGGCACAAGCATGGTATATGGTTTACCCTCATGGGGCGATACCCCGGTGGACCCACATTCGGCATTCACTCATATCAAAAATTACCCGATCGATGGCGGTTTGATTGACGGGCCGGTTTACACCAGTATATATAAAGCCCTTATTGGTATTACGCTTTACCAGCCGGATGAATATGCTGAATTTCAAAGCGACCTTGCCGTATATCATGATGATTATGGTGATTACAGTACCAATGAACCAACGATGGATGGTACCGCCTCACTGATTTATTTGCTGGCTGCGAAGGAGGCAGAAAGTAAAGCAAAAAAGTAGTAGCCTCCGGCAAAGGAGGCTATAGTTACAACCGGGGCGCCATAATCAGGGGTGACAGCACAAAGAAAAAAATTGCATTGGTGTTTACTGGTGATGAATTTGCAGACGGCGGTGCTTTTATTGCTAAAACACTGGATGAACAAAAGGTAAAGGCTTCATTCTTTTTTACCGGCAGGTTTTACCGGAATGAAGGATTCAAAAAGATCATTCAGCGATTAAATAAAAACAATCACTATCTCGGTGCACATTCAGACCAGCATTTATTGTATTGCGACTGGAATAACAGGGACAGCCTGCTGGTCACCAAAAAACAATTCCGGTTTGACCTGGCAGATAACTACACCGAAATGACCCGGCATAATATTAATGTCCAAAAGGCAACATTTTTTTTACCGCCGTATGAATGGTATAACGATAGTATTGCAGCATGGACAAACGAATTGAAATTACAGTTGATCAATTATACTCCCGGAACCCGCAGTCATGCAGATTATACTACGCCGGCGGATAAGAATTACCGTAATAGTGAAGAGATTTATCAATCCATCGTTCAGTATGAGGGTTCAAAACCCGCCGGTCTGAATGGATTCATCTTATTGCTTCATATCGGAGCAGATCCCAAACGTATTGATAAATTTTATAATTATTTACCTCAATTACTGCTGTTTCTAAAGGCAAAAGGCTATCAGTTTCAGCGGGTTGACGAACTTTTGAATGCTGACTAAAATCAGTTAAACAGCTCTTTTATGACCGCAAAGCCTTTCCTTATCTTTGCGCCATGCATTTCGAAAAAATTCATAATAAGGGTCAGGCCCGTTTATTTAAAAATGATTTTTTGGAGGCGCTTACAAAGGCCCATCCACTGGTGATCTGGGGAATGTATATTCCCATTCTCAGTTATATCATTTACCTCGCCGCTACAAAGTATAATTATTCCACCGGCACTATACTGCTGGTATTTTTTGGCGGTATGTTCTTCTGGTCATTTTTTGAATACCTGGCGCACAGGTTTATATTCCATTGGATGCCGAAAACACCAACGGCCACCAAGATCGTTTATACCCTGCATGGTAATCACCATCATTATCCCAGGGACAGGCAGCGTTTGTTCATGCCGCCGGTTCCCAGTCTTATCATATCATCTACCTTATTCGGGCTGATGTACCTTATAATGGGCAGTTATGCATTCATGTTCTTCCCGGGCTTCCTGTTGGGCTACCTCATGTATGGTACTATGCATTATGCCATTCATGCCTGGAACCCGCCTTTCAAATGGATGAAAGGACTTTGGCGAAACCATCACCTGCATCATTATAAAGATGAGCATATGGGATACGGGGTAAGCTCTACACTTTGGGATCATGTATTCGGCACTATGTTCGACCTTAAAAAGGAAAAAGAAGACAAGGAAAAAGTGCAGGAGTTGATGTTTGAGAAAAAGAAACACTAGATCCCTGAAGGGACTTTAGCAGGTTCTTCCAAAGATTTTTTTGACTTGTTAAATTATCACCCTGCTTACACAAAGCAGGGTTTTTTATACCTGTTGTAATTCTGTTCAGCAATGCAAAGACAATTATTCTTAATAGCAGCTATTTTGTTCATCAGCATATTGTCTTGTAACGTAAGTAAAAAGAAAGAACAAAAAATTGAACCATTTTTGTCTGCTAAAGAAGTGGTACGGTTAAACCAGGTAGTATATAAATCGGATGTTGCAGAAGCCTTATCCAAATATGCCCCTGAATTTGAGGTTGTATATATTCCGGAAGCTATCAATGGAAACTTTGCTTTTGTGGCCAAAATGAAAAAATCTGAGCAATACGCATTGGTCATCCGTGGTTCTGTAATTGAATTCAGTAATGAAGGCTTTCAGAATTTTGTAATGCAGGACTTCAATATTTTCACCATCAAAGCATGGCCTTATACAGATACAATACAACAAGCTTATGTCAGCAACGGCGCCTGGATTGGTTTTCAAAATCTTCTTCAATTGAGAGATAAAATAACCGGTTTATCCATCAAGGAGTTTGTTGAACAAAAAATTCCTGCTGGTTCCAGTATAGTTATTACAGGCCATAGCCTGGGAGGTAATTTAGCTTACCCAATGGCCGGTTACCTCAAAAAAGAATTACCGACGGGAAAGAAAGAAAATATTCAGTTAAAAACGTTTGGAGCACCTGCTGCAGGTAATGCCGCTTTTGTAAAAGATATGGATGAAAAATTTCCATCAGGTGAAAGATATTGCACGGATAAGGATATTGCTCCCGTTTTTCCGGATATGGATAAAGTTAGAGAGATTGCTCATATAACCGGGCTTGACAGTGTGCTTCAACTAAACAAGCTGAGTATTCCCGGTATCAATAAACTAAAGACCAGTGACCTGCTGGACATTGCCGGTGAAATTCTGAAAGCGACCAAGGTCATCAATGAAACCAACCGGTATGTACAAAGCCAGCGGCACCTTCGATTACTGACTGTTGATGCTGCGGCAGTTCCTGCTGATACATCTTATACAACTGAGAGTTTGTTCAACAGGGCTTACCAGTTTCATAAAGTAGACAGGTATGCAGACTTGTTAGGAGTGAAACCGCTTGAATAAGAGAATGATGCAGCTTACCATTTTTCTTCGTCAGAAATATCTTTTTTGTTGCTGAATTTTTTCCGGCTTTCAATTTTCTGCAACTGTCTTTCAATAATAAGGTCTGCAATATAACCAGCACTGTCTTCTCCTTCTTTGTGTTGTAACACGGCTCTCATTTTTGGTTCACTCACATCAATGCGATAAAGCAGGGATACCAGCTTTTCAAAATCTGTGTTGATAAGATGGTTGACATGACTGGTTACGGCAGCCCTTACTTCATCCAAACTTAATTTGGGTGAAACAGCAAGGCCCAGGTCCTTTTCGAGTATTTCGGTGAGAGAATTGTTTTCCATCTCCGGTAATCAGTTTATTGCTAAAAGCCTGGGTTCTATTGCCCCTAATCCAAATAAAGCAAAGTCATATTTTACAGGATCTTCTTTATCCAAAGTTCGTAAGAATCCGGTTAGCTCTAAGGCAGTTTCCCAGTCGTTTTGTTTTCTTTTCAAAATACCCAGCTGCCGGGCTACTCTTGCCACATGCACATCAAGCGGGCAAATGAGTTGTGCCGGTGAGATATTTTTCCAGATGCCGAAGTCAACACCCTTTTCATCACTTCGTACCATCCAGCGGAGAAACATATTGAGTCTTTTGCAGGTGGACTTTCTTTCAGGAGTGGCAATATGCTTATTTGTTCTGGCAGGAACATGTTCCAATGAAAAAAAATAATGATAAAAACCGGTAAGTATAGCTTCTATGTTAGTGCCATGTATGGTAAAAGCAGTTTCAAGACTTTTGTATCTGGTATAGTGATGCCTGAAAAATTCAACAAAGTAAAGCAGGTCAGTATCGTTGAATGTGCGATGCTTAAATCCCAATAATCTTTTTAAGTCCTTTTCATTATGGGTCCTGATGAATTCGTAAGGTGCCATATCCATCAGCTGCATCAGTTCTTTTGCTTTATTGATGATGGTGGTGCGGTTGCCCCACGCAAAGATGGCAGCAAAGAAACCGGCAATTTCTATATCCTGTTTCTTATTGAATAGATGCGGGATACTGATTGGATCTGCTGCAATAAAAGAAGGTTGATTATATAAATCAACCTTCTTATCCAGGAATTCTTTTAATTGTCTTTTATTCATCGTTCAGTTACCCGATAGCCTTTACAAGGTCTTCAATCAGATCATCTGCATCTTCAATACCTACACTCAGCCTGATAAGTGAATCTGATAACCCGTTTTTGATCCTTTCTTCCCTTGGAATAGATGCATGTGTCATGCTGGCCGGGTGATTGATCAATGATTCTACGCCACCCAGGCTTTCGGCTAAGGAAAAAAGATGTGTTGATGATAATACTCTTTTTGCTTCCTCTACGCTATCATTTTTTAACTCAAATGAGATCATACCTCCAAAACCTTTCATTTGTTTTTTTGCAACAGCATATCCCGGATGGTCTTCAAATCCGGGCCAGTATACTTTTCCTACTTTGGGATGATTCCTGAGCCAATGAGCAATCTTTGCGCCGTTCTCGCAGTGAGCTTTCATTCTTACTCCTAAAGTTTTAATGCCCCGTAAAACAAGAAAACAATCCATCGGTCCGGGTACAGCGCCACAACTTTTCTGAATGAAGTATAACTTTTCTCTCAGGTCAGCATCATTCATGATCAAAGCTCCCTGAATTACATCACTGTGTCCGCCAAGGTATTTGGTTACGGAATGCATCACTATATCAGCGCCAAGGTCCAGTGGATTTTGCAGGGCCGGCGATGCAAAAGTGTTGTCAACAGCCAGTAAAATATTTTTTGGTTTTGTAATGGCAGCGATGGCAGCGATATCGGTTACATTCATCAATGGATTCGTTGGAGTTTCCAGCCAGACCAGTTTTGTTTTATCTGTAACAGCGTCTGCCACATTTTTTGCATTGGTTGTATCAACGTATTTAAAAACAATACCAAAGCGTTCAAATACTTTGGTGAACAGCCGGTATGTGCCTCCGTACATATCATTGGCACAGATCACTTCATCTCCGGGAGCCAGTAATTTAATAACTGCATCCGTGGCAGCTACACCACTGCTGAAGGCCAGTCCAAATTTTCCATTCTCAATTACAGCCAATGCTTCTTCCAGTGCTTTACGGGTGGGGTTCTGACTGCGGGCATATTCAAAGCCTTTATTTACACCGGGTGCCTCCTGTACATATGTAGATGTCTGGTAAACAGGAGTCATAATAGCGCCGGTAGAAGGATCGGGATGTGCTCCGGCATGTATGAATTTTGTTGCCGCTTTCATAATTATCTGGTTAAAATAGTGAGCTGCAAAGATGCTGAAATAAGCTTAGCGGAAGAGTAAGGCTGCAGAAAAATATCGCCACTCATAATTCTCGGCCTCAAAAGCAGCAGACGGAATGATCTTTTTATCAAGCACTTCTTTTTTCAGTACTCCTTCATTCACCAGGCGCCGCCGGGCCTCCTGTATAGCCTCCTGTACCTGCTTATTCTGCATCCAGCTTTTTTGAGGGGGCTCAAAACCGATTTTATCTCTTCGCCATACAGATGCATGCGGTAATTTTTCCTTTACACTTTCCCGAAGCAGCCATTTGGACCACCCGTTACGTATTTTGAAATGAGAAGGAAGTGAGAAAACAAATTCTACTAATTCATGAGATAGAAATGGTAACCGTATTTCTCTGCCATGTGCCATAGCATTTCTGTCAGCATATCGCAGCAGTTCTTCCAATCCATGCGTCATGGTATTGAAATAAAGTACGCCATTCAGGTCAAAATACTCTGGTGGGGTGTAATAGGCTTCTTTGCTTTGATGCTGAACAAATTCTTTCATGAGGTCTTCCTGCTTTAATGCCCTTAAAAGGTATTGACTTTCCATCACAATACTGGCAAAAGAGGGAAAATAGGCAGCGATCATGTTGCGGTAATCAAAAGACTCATTGATCCCGATTTCCCTTGCCCAAAATATTTCTTTACTTTTTCTCAATTTTCGGTTGCGGAAAAGCTCCTGCCAATACCATTTATAGTATTTATTATATCCTGCCAGTATTTCATCAGCGCCTTGTCCGTCTAGCAGTACTTTTACACCCTGTTCTTTTGCCAACTCATATACTTTATACTGTGCATAGGCGCTGGCCGACCCAAAAGGTTCTTCCTGGTGATAGCAGATTTTATCCCAATCTTTCATCATACCTGCAGCCGTGCATTCAGCAATATGCTGTTTCAGTCCAAAATGTTCCGCCACTTTGTTTGCATGAAACAGGTCATTGTTTTCCAGCTCCGGAAAACTGGCAGTAAAGCAAGAATAATTTTTGCCTTGCTGAATGGTGTGAATAAGCGCTGCAATGGATGAACTGTCCAGTCCACCGCTCAGTGAAGTGCCAACCGCCACATCACTCCGAAGCCTTCTTTTTACAGATGTCGAAAAGAGCTCTGAAAATTTTTCAATAGCCTCTTGATCAGTGATCGTTTTGTTTATAGCCTGCAGATCAAGATCCCAATATTGTTCAATCAGTATTTCATTTTGTACAGGTGAGAATAATAGTGAAGAGGCAGGAGGTAAACGGAAAATGTTTTCATAAAAAGTTTCTTCCCTTTTTGCCGGGTTATCGGTATAACCAATGGTAATAAAATTGAAAAGCATTTTCAGGTTTGGCCTTTTCTCAATGCCGGCTGCCCATAATGCTTTCATTTCCGAGGCAAAGAATAAATTGCTGCCATCATAATGATAAAAGAATGGCTTTTCGCCAAACCGGTCCCTTGCAGCAAAGAGGCTTTTCTCTTTATCATCCCAGATGGCAAAGGCAAACATACCGTCAAAATGGTCTACACACTCATGCTGCCAGCAATCATAAGCAGCCAATATAATTTCTGTATCTGTTTGTGAACGGAAGGAATATCCTTTTTTCCGGAGATCTTCTTTTAGTTCGATATAGTTGTATATCTCCCCGTTGTGTACAATGCTGTAGCGGCCTAGATAATGCATTGGTTGGTTTCCGGCATCACTCAGATCAATAATAGAAAGACGGCGGTGACCTAGTAATACTTTTGCTTCAGCATCCTGCCAGTATCCTTCTCCATCAGGTCCCCGATGGACCAGGGCATCGGTCATTTTTTGCAAATGACCCGGGTTGAACTGTACAGAAGTGGATTGTATGATGCCTGCAATACCGCACATAACAGGCAAATATCCAATTAATCCTGATAGCTATCGGGACCAATTTCCTAAACATTTATTGTAAAGAAGTTTGATCAGAAAGAAAAGGGCAGCCTTACTTCCACGTTATCCCATGCCATCAGTAAGTTGGCGCCGCTTCCGCTTTGCTCGAATACCATGGTGTAGTACTCGAGTGAGTTATTGGTTTCCATTACCGGGACGGTAAAACGGGCCACATCTTTTGTGCTGTCTTGCTGCAATCCCCAGGTATCTGTATTGTTGTTCAGCACAATTGTCCATTCTTTAGGTTGTGGAATGCAATAAAGGGTATAGCGGCCAGCCTTTATTTTCTTTCCCTGGATAACAGCATCGCTGTATAATTCAAGTTCAGTAGCCTCATTCGCTCCCAGCCTCCAATGCTCGCCGTATTTCAATACTTCTTTGAAAATATGACGCCCTTCGAGGTGTGGGCGGCTGTAAATAACTCTTGCATGAGGTTTTGTTGCAGTGAGTTGTTTTGCCATCTTTAATTTGGGATAATCTACCGGAAAATAGGCCATATCCATGGGTGAAACATCTACTGTAGCATAAGGATTGACCGGTTTTGCAGGCAGTATTCGATTGATGCTATCCGGTTTTGTTTTTTTGGTATCATTTTCCTTCTTTTCCTCATTACCGGTATTACAGGAAATAAAGAGTATTGAAAGCAATGAAAGAAAGTAGCAGGAGGTTATTTTCATAAAGCAGGTTTAAAAAGTAAAGGGAACAGCAGTTTTAATATTGTCCCATGCAATAATGAGATTAAAGCCGCCGGTTGTTTTTTCAAAGTACATGGACATTGATTCCACAACAGTATCGTTTTTTTGTGCAGTTACAATGGCTCTAGTCACATCTTTTTTTGCATCATATTTAAACGAACCCCATGTGTCTGTTTCCTTATTTACAATAATGGTCCAGGTGGTTTCGTTGGCTATGGCATAGAGTGTATAACGTCCTTTATTGATTTTTTTCTTTCCCAGGTGAACGTTTTTGAAAAATTCTATCTCAGTTGCTTCGTTGGCTCCCAATCTCCATAGTTCACCGTATTTCACCAGGCCCCCGAAAATAGGTCTGCCTGCTTTTTGAGGACGGCTGTATACCACTCTTGCTGCCAGGGGTTCAGTGATTTTGTCCTGGATTTTGAGCACCGGGTAATTAACCGGGTAGTAACTGATATCCATTGGCGATTTGTCAATTGCAGGCACATTGTTTTGTGCTTGAACTGTGATGCCAAAGCAGATGCTGACAAATAAAGAAAAAAATACTCTGTTCATGGTAAATGAGGTATTTACAAATGTAAAACGAATTGGCCGTCCGGTAGTTACCGTTTGCCAATTAAAGACTTTCAGTATTAACGAGTTCTTCAAATTTTTCCTTGGCAAACGGCTTAACATCGGCCCAGAAATGACGGTAACAATTCTGCAAAAGTTGGTAGTGGGCTTCAAATAAACGGAAAGCAGTCTCGCTTTCAGTAAGATAGGCAGCCCTGCGGACCAATCCACCAAGGCTTTTTTCTGTACCCCAACGGGTACGGTAATGAAATAACCAGTTTTGTTCTTTCATATAAGGGAACATGCGGGCAAATTTTTCCGGCATAATGGGCTGATGAGGATGCAGGGTTTGATACACCTGTTGTGAAAACTGGTGAAGACTTTGTTCTGTAAACTCCTGCTCATCAGTTGCCAGGAAATGATCATACACCACATCTATAAAAGCCCCGCTGTAAAGGCGGTAATGCGGCCGAAAAATTTCTTTTGCTTCTTTGGTAGCAGGATGTTCATCCGTAAAGTTGTCTATTGCCCGGTGAAGGGCAATACCTTTTTGTATGTTGTAATGATAATCAAACTTTTTTTTACCCTTCACAAAATCACTGATCATATTCCCTACCAGTATTTCCGGGTGGCCGAACGATAAATATGCGTGGGCAAGGTAGTTGATGGCTAATTGTTTTTGGTTATTTCACATTTTTGTTCATCCAGTTACTGATTTCCTGTAAGGCAGAAGGAGAAAATGTTTCTTCGAGCTGGCCATATTCATCTACACTACATTTATTACAGTTCTGGAATAAATGGTTAAGCCCCGGTAGTTCTTTTACCAGAATTGCTTTTGCTTTACTGCGTTTCAACGCTGTTTCAATACCGGGAAGATTTTGTGATGATATAACCTGTATATCCTTGCTTCCATTAAGGGCAAGCACCTTACAGCGAAGCTGCTCCAGGTAGGGTCTGGGATTGAAATTGATAAAATACCGGAACCATGTGCCGTGTAACTGCTGTACCAGTTGATTAACATGTTCACTGCGTTTATTACTGTCTGCTAACCCCAGTTCTGAAAGAATAGCTTCGCTTTTTGTTGCTTTCCAGTTTTCCATAATAATAGAAGCCTGTTGTAAAGCTGTGACAGAATCAGCAGACGACTGAATAACATTTACAATCCGCCTGAACAAAGACTTTGCTTCTGTAACAGCGCTTTCACTGATACCCATTGAACGAAGAATTGCTGCATTTTGCTCTTCCATCAGCTCAATGATCCTTACCCCTGGCCCGGCAAGCAAAACAATAAAATCAATATCCTTTCTCGCCGTAGCTACCATCGGTGCTATCATTCCACCTTCACTATGACCGATCATTCCCAGTTTCTTTTTATCTGTTTCGGGCCTTGTCAGCAGGTAATCAATACTGTTGCTTACATCTTTTGCAAAATCTTCGGAGGTTGACTGGCCAAAATCACCTGTACTTTTCCCAACACCCCGGTCATCTACCCGCAAAATAATATACCCGTTCCTTGTCAAATGATCTGCAATAACAGCAAAAAGTTTGTGACCAAGTATTGTTTCATCCCTGTCCTGTGGCCCCGAGCCTGTGATAAGTACTACAGCCGGAAAAGGGCCTTTCCCTTCCGGGATAGTAATGGTAGCACCATATTGTAATGACTTATCGGCATTGTGATAAATAACATCCTCACTTTTATATGGGAAAGGGGCTGCTGGTGTTTGTGGTCTTTTTCTATCTGATACTTTTTCCACTTTTTTCAGTGTAAGCGGAAGGTCTGATCCCTGGGTAAATACACCCTCAATAGTGCTGTCATCAGTTATTTTTCCTGCAAAAGAGGCTCCCAGGTCAATCATTTGAATATTGAGCTCATTGCCTGCAAGGACTGTGGTATCACACTTCAATCCAAAGGCGGACTGATCCGGGCTGTCTGCAGTTGATTTTAAAGAACCATCTGCCTGCTGCTTTATATGGAATACAATTCGCAGTTCGATACCAACGTTGAGTTTTCCCTCCCATGTTCCAACAACTCTTCCTTGCTGACCCAAAGCGAATTGAGCAGTTAACAGCAAGAGAAGAATAAAAAAGTATTTACTTTTCATAATAGTTATTTATAAAGTTTCTTTTGTTCTCTATACAGGCGATAAGAATATACACAAGGTATAAGCGTAATAATGATTATCACTGTAAAAAATACAGCTATTGCTGCCACGGGTGGTAAAAAAAGACAGATGACGGCAAGCAACAGTCCGCCTGCAAACCATAGTTTTCCCGCCAGCTGATGTGTCTTTCTCCAGTTGTCTTCATTTTCTAATGTCCAGGGTAAGCGAAGTCCGGCAAAATAATTTGGTTTAAGGTTGGGCAGGTAATTACCAATTACAGCAAATAGAAGACCTGTCCCGCTGAATATTATGCCGGTGCCGAAATTGACATTTCCATTGGAGGCGCTATAAATGATCATACAAAGAATACCTGACATGAACAGGACTACTGCAAAAGCGATCTTCATCAGTCGGTCTTTATTTTCAGCAGCATATTTCTTCGGGTCAATCCTGTAGATGTTGGTAAGAATAAGATAAATCACCACATTCATAACAGCCAGTAAAATGGTAGTAATGAGTAATTCTGATTTATTGCCAAACCGGTCAGGGTTTCCCTTCAGGTCAAAATGGACAGCCACTTTTTCGGGCAGTTTATTCCAGACTAAAGCCAGGTAAACTGCGGGTATTGCTATTATCGGCCAGACTATTTTTTTCAGGATGCTGTTCATATCTATTTCTTTTTTGATTTGAATTGCATGAACCATTTTAATATATCATCCACTACCGTGGTGTTCAATGAATAGTAAACAAACTGCCCTTCCTTTTCCGCATGCACCAGTTTTGCCTGCTTCAGCAAGTCTAGGTGGTGAGAGATACTGGGAAAGGACATATTAAACTGATCTGCAATTTCTCCGGCTGTCATATCTTTTTCCTGCAACAACTCCAGTATTTCCCTGCGGGTAGGATCGTTCAGCGCTTTGAAAACACTGTTCATAAAGGTTTGTAATTATATATTTAGACAAATGTCTAAATACTATTTTATATTTCAAAGTGTTTTTTTACAAATCACATAAACATGTGATGTCTGCGGATGACCGGTATTTATAAATGGCCAGCGGTTAATTTTCAGCAACTTCTGTTAACAGCAATTAACACACCACTCCATTAATCACAAATGACTTGTGATGGGGTGTAACCTAAAATACCTTTGTACCGTCACACTAATCAAATGACACAAACGAAAACAAAACAATTGACCTTAACCTTCTAAATAAATAATCATGAAAAAGATCATCTTAACCCTGGCAATAGCTGTTACCACACTGAGTGCTTTTGCTTTTAAGGGTGTAAACGAAAAAGTGCTGAAATCATTCCAATCTGATTTCAATACAGCTAAAGAAGTGGTATGGACAGCTGGCAGTAATTATTACAAAGCGGCCTTTACCTACAACGAGAAGCATGTTTTTGCTTATTACTCCGCAGATGGAGAGTTGCTTGGTGTAACCCGTTATCTCAGTCCTGCAGATATGCCGATGCACCTGCAGACAGAATTGAAAAAGGATTACAACAATTACTGGGTAAGTGACCTGTTTGAAGTTTCAAAGCCAGAAGGCACTGCATACTATGTTACTTTGGAGAACGCCGATACTAAATTAGTATTGAAAGCAGAGAACGGCAGCGACTGGAACTATTTTCAGAAAGTAAAAAAGTCATAAAGACAACTTCTTTCTGTCAGCATACAAAACAGTTTTGGTGTGTGGTAAAAAACAAGCCCCGGGGTGTTCATCGCTTTCGGGGTTTTGTTTTAAAAATGCTCTTTGTTAATGAATGTACAGGATTGTTAAGCTGTTTAACATTGACTCCCGCAAGTCACAATTTACTTGACTTCGCTTTGATGCCGTTATACATTTGAATTGTAAAATCAGCAATCAACAAACATTAATCATTAAACCTTAAGCCATGAAAAAATTATTATTATCACTGTCATTTATATTGACAGTAGCTGCTGGTACAGCATTTGCCGGTCCTGATCCTTCCATCAATGAAGCAGTCAAAGAATCATTCAAAAAAGAATTTGCAGGTGCAGAGTTAGTGGAGTGGAGAGAAGTGGGCAGTCATTTAAAAGCAACATTTGTATTGAATGGTTATCGTACAGAGGCCTACTTTAACCAGGAAGGAGAATTACAGGGAAGTGCCCGTTCCCTTTTCTTCAGCCAGTTACCATTAGTTGTAATGACAGCTATCGACAAACGCTATACAGGTGCTGACATTATTGATGTAAACGAATTAAACAGCGCAGCCGGAACCTATTACCGGATAACGCTGGAAGCAGGCAAGAAGAAATACCGGGTAAGAGTGGATGCAGATGGTACTGTGGTGGATACGGAGCGATTAAGAAAATAGAGTGAATTGAATAGCCGGAAAAACAAAATTCCGTCTCCTTTTCGGGGCGGAATTTTTGTTTGTGTAAAACTGTAATTTTGCCATCCCGCATTGTCTCGCCTTATTGCGATCTGAAGGCGGTTTTACAAAAACGTATTGTAAAATGAACAAAGGTCCGATCTCGCAATTCATTCAGCATCATTATCGCCATTTCAATGCAGCAGCCCTGGTAGATGCTGCCAAAGGCTATGAACAGCATTTACTGGAAGGCGGAAAAATGATGGTTACTCTTGCCGGCGCCATGAGCACCGGTGAATTGGGTATTTCGCTGGCAGAAATGATCCGCCAGGGAAAAGTAGATATCATCAGTTGTACAGGTGCCAACCTTGAAGAAGATGTAATGAACCTGGTTGCCCATTCTCATTATAAGAGAATCCCCAATTACCGCGACTTAACACCTCAGGAAGAATGGGATCTGCTCGAAAATCATTACAACAGGGTTACTGATACCTGTATTCCGGAAGAAGAAGCATTTCGTCGCCTGCAAAAGCACCTGGTGAAACAATGGAAAGATGCCGAGGCAAAGGGTGAAAGATATTTTCCGCATGAATTTTTATACAAAACTGTATTAAGCGGCGAGCTAAAACAGTACTATGAGATTGATCCAAAAGACAGCTGGATCGTAGCAGCTGCTGAAAAAAATATTCCGATAGTTGTACCGGGCTGGGAAGACAGCACTACCGGTAACATTTTTGCGAGCTATGTAATTAAAGGCGAATTGAAAGCAAGCACAGTGAAGAATGGTATTGAGTATATGGTGTGGCTGGCTGATTGGTACCGCCATAATTCATCCGGAAAAGGTGTTGGTTTCTTCCAGATTGGTGGAGGTATTGCCGGTGATTTTCCGATCTGTGTTGTGCCGATGATGTACCAGGACCTGGAATGGCATGATGTGCCTTTCTGGAGTTATTTCTGCCAGATCAGTGATTCAACTACTTCTTATGGTTCTTATTCAGGGGCAGTACCCAATGAAAAAATTACCTGGGGTAAACTGGATATCAATACTCCGAAGTTTATTGTAGAAAGTGATGCGACAATTGTAGCACCCTTGATCTTTGCATGGGTATTAGGTTGGTAATAATCTTTCTGACGAACAGGATAATTATAAACCCCGCCAATCAGCGGGGTTTTATTTGTTCAAGAATTTTTCTTCAGGGTTTCCCATTCTTTAGCTGGCTTCAGTGCACTGACCAGTGTATAGATTATAATAGCTTTTACAAGAATGCCCTTATATATACTCTGGCCACCGTCATCATTGACGGCTACAGCGACTATCCATAACAAGATAAACAGGATAAGCCCGGTGATGATGGCGGCGTAGGGTTTTGTTTTTGTCCAGAATGCCAGACCTACGAAAACTCCGACCTCAACCGCTATTATGCCGACGACAAGCGGCGTTATCTCAGCCCCTGAGGTGCTGATGGCGATTATTTCACCAAGGAGTACAAGGCCGGCAGTAATGAACAAGGCGTTTCTTGCTTTTTTAATACCGGTTTCATGTCCTTCCATCTCCAGCTTTTTTACGCCTTCAAAATAATCGGCAATTTCATTTTCTTTTGGACTATCCGGTGTGGGGTTATTTTGTTGCTCTGACATGTTTTTTATTTTCAATATAGAAAAATAAAAAACTCTGTCCAATTTTACCGGACAGAGTGTATATGTATAAGGGAGGATTAAGGCGTATCAGTTATAACGGAGATGAGACCAGATTCGTTGCCACCCGTTTAATTACGTAATAAAAAACCTCCCGGATTTGGGGAGGTTTTTATTGTTGGTTTCTATCAGAACCCTTTCGGGACTTCCAGTTTAATATCCCGTTTCAGCATTTCATTCCGGTTAGCCATTTCCCAGGCGGTATAAAATACCAACTGTGCCCTTTTTTGCAACAAGGGATAATAGATTTTATCTGGTGTATCAGTTGGGCGGTGATAATCTGCTTTTAGCATACCATCATAGTAAAAAATGATAGGTACACCTTTCTCTGCAAACATATAATGGTCGCTGCGAAAGTAGATGCGGTTCGGATCTTTCGGGTCGTTGAACTTATAATCAAGCTCCATTTTTGTATATAGTTTGTTAGTAGCCTCGCTTATCACTTTCAAATCACTGCTGATTTTATCATCACCTACTACATACACATAATTCATTGAATCGCCGGTGGTGCGGCTGGCATCAGCTCTGCCGATCATATCAATGTTCAGATCAACCGTTGTTTTATCCAGTGGAAATATCGGGTTGCTGGTATAATAACTGGAACCCCATAATCCTTTTTCTTCACCGCTTACTGCCATGAACACAATGGATCGACGTGGGCCTTTGCCTTGCTCTTTTGCTTTGGCAAAAGCTTCTGCCATTTCCATCACTGCCACTGTGCCTGAACCGTCATCATCTGCACCATAGTATATCACAGTGTCCCTCATGCCAAGGTGATCGTAGTGGGCTGTTACAAAAACATATTCATCTTTCAGGTCGCTGCCTTCAACTACGCCGATTACATTAGATGCATAGGTTGTTTTGGATTCTTTGCTGTAGGAGAGATCAATATTGGCTGTATAAGATTTTGCTGCTACTTCCCCATTCTTTGCTTTTTCCAGGAAGTTGGTTTCCGTTTTTGTGATCTGTGCGGCAACGGCGGGTGAAATGAAAAAAGTAAATGGGCTTTGAAAAGCTTTATAGCCCATCATGCTCCAGTTGCTGGTTGCATTGGCTGCCTTACGGGGGAAATTATTGTAAACGATCAGCAATCCTGCTGCTCCTTTCATCATGGCTGCATTTATTTTTCCAAATGCGCTGGCTGGAGAACCAAAGCCCTGCTGCGAAGGTTTGTAACCAGCCGGTGTGCCATCAATGATCATTACCAGCTTGCCCGCCACCTTCAGGTCTTTGTAATCATCCCTGTTTTCCCCATCGCTGATACCGTAACCGGCGAAAACTACTTCGGAAAAACGCATATCTGCTGCGTAATTGGATGCCTGCGGCTGAAAGGCAGTATTCAATTCGTAAGCAGTACCATTTACTTTCAATGCACTGCTGATCATTGAATCTTTGAACAGCGGGTATTGTTGCTTATAACTTCCGTTATTTCCCGGTTTCAGACCAATGGCTTTAAAGTGTGCTTCAATATAATCAGCCGCTTTATCCAATCCCGGTGAAGGAGTTCCCCTTCCCTGCATTTCCTTACTGGCAATGATATACAGGTGTTTTTTTAAATCATCGGTGGTAATAGTGGCGGCGGCCTTTACCGCATCTTTGTTTTTCTTTTGTGCAACAACCAGTAAGGGAAGGATAGCAAAGAGTACAGCAATAATTTTTCGTAGCATCATCGTTGTGTAGTATTAGTTGGCTATAAAAATAATCCCTTCCCGCTAAGGAAGGGACAAAATATGGATGACCGGTAGCTTATGAACAGGCAATCTTTTTTACCCGGTTGGCATGTCGTCCGCCTTCAAAATCAGTAGTCATAAAAAGGGCAACCATTTTCTCTGCATCACCTTCCCGGACAAAGCGGGCAGGAATACAAATGATATTGGCATCGTTGTGTTCCCTTGCCAGTTTGGCCAGTTCTTCACCCCAGCAGATGGCGGCACGAACACCCTGGTGTTTATTAGCTGTGATGGCCACACCATTGGCACTGCCACATAATAGTATACCAAAGGCAGCTTCTCCACTCTCTACGGCGCTTGCTACGGGATGGGCAAAATCAGGATAATCAACAGAGTCTTTACTGTGGGTACCAAAATCTTTAAATAACAACCCTTTTCCTTCTAAAAAAGAGATCAGGTCTTCTTTATAATCATAACCGGCATGATCACTGCCGATAGCAATGGGCTTGTGTAAATCAAATGCAGCATGCATAGTAGTTCGGAGTTTATAGTTGATGTGTTGAGACTGATTACGCAGTAAAGTTAAGGAAGTCCCAACTCCTGACTAAAGACTAACGACTGATAGATATCAGCTCCATTCTTTTTGTTGCTGCTCCTGGCTTTTGTTGATGCGGGAAGCAATGATGATGCTGGCTTCAAATAAAAGATAAAGCGGTATGGTGACGATAGTAAGACTAAAGGGATCGGTAGAAGGTGTGATGATAGCGGCAGCAATCAATATCACCACAAAAGCATGACGGCGGTATTTGCGAAGGAATCTTCCGGTTACAATACCGATCCTGGCAAGTACAGCTACCAGCAGCGGCATCTGGAATAATACACCAATACCAACCGTGGTATAGATCAGGTTTTCCAGGTAATCAGAAAAACTCGGCATGATCTGTATCTGCGGACTCAGCTTGTAATTGAAATAAAAATTCACCATGAACGGGGTGAGGATAAAGTAACCAAACGCCACACCGGTGAAGAACAATAATGAAACCCAAAAGATAACACCTCTTGTTTTCCTCAGTTCTTTATCAGACAGGGCAGGTTTTACAAACTTCCAGAACTCCCAGAAGATATAAGGAAAGGCAACGATGAACCCGCCCATAAAGGCAAGGGTGAAGGAAGCGATGAATTGTCCTGTCATAGTTGTTTCCAGGAACTTGGCATCCACCTGCTGAAAACAAAGCGTATCGCCTATGCCGATGGAATGCCCAAAGCGGCAGAGCCACCGGGCAGAAATGAAATCAGACCGGGTGGGTGCAAACAGGATATCATTTACTACGAAATCGGAGTAAATGAATATAACCACTGCCCCAACCAGCACAGCTATTACCGAACGAATGACATGCCAGCGCAACTCCTCCAGGTGGTCGATGAAGGACATCTCCGCACTGGTATCTTTATTCCGCTTATTGAAGAAATCGAGCAGGGCCATTTTTTACGAAAGTGTCGCAAAGATAAGCGGGGATTCGGGATTCGGGTTACGAGTTTCTGGTAACGATCCCTACACCGTATCCGGCAACCCTATTACTTAAGTTTACGCATTTTAACCGTTTCAATCCGGGTGTCGCTTACGTTCAGGATGTCGAACTCGTAATCTTCGATAATGATGCGTTCTTTCTGGCGGGGAATGGTTTCGTAGTAGTTGATGATATAACCGGAAAGGGTTTCTGATTCTTCCTCGCCAAAATCAAAACCATATTTTTCTTCCAGGTAGTCCAGCTCAAGGCGGCCGGAGAAAATGTATTCGTTTTCGGCCAGCTGTTTTTCTACAAACTCTTCGGTGTCGTACTCATCATGTATTTCGCCAAACAATTCTTCCAGCACATCTTCCATCGTAATGATGCCGGCGGTGCCGCCAAATTCATCCACCACCCAGGCAATGCTTTTACGGTCACGGGTAAACTTGCCGATAAGGTCGGAAGCACTCATGCTTTCCGGAACGGCGGGTATGGGCAACAAGATGTCTTTAATGGCTGCCGGTTTTTTAAACAGGTCAAGCTGGTGTACATAGCCGATGATGTGATCAATATTGTTTTCATACACCACCAGTTTGCTCAGCTTGGTGTCGATGAATTTTGCTTTCATCTCTTCTACGGATGAATTGCTGTCAATACCGACTATCTCTTTGCGGGGAACCAGGCACTGACGGATCTTTACTTTTGGCAGCTCCTGCGCATTTTCCATCAGTTGTGTATTACGTTCCTGCCGCTCATCTTCCGATTTTACAAGGAAGAGATTTTTCAAATCGCTGCGGGTAAAGCCTTCTTTGTTTTTATCCAGCCGGATATTCATTACGTATTTTAATATCCACTCTGACAAATCGATCAGCGAGGTAGCAATGGGGGAAAAAAGGCCGTAAAAGAAATCAATAACAGGTGAAAGGCTGGTGAGCCAGCTGTTACTTTTTGCCCTGAACCATGCACGGGGAATATATTCTGCAAATACCAGTACGATCAATGTAGTGAAGGCAATTTCCACCACTAAGTGAACCGTATCTGAACCGATATGCAGGTAATCCCAGATGGGGCGCATTACTACGCTGAACTGCAGGCCAAGAAAGACAAGGAAAATAGTATAGCCTATCAGCGTAGTGCCAAGGAATTTTGCCGGCGAATCAATGAATTTGGTGAGCCGCTGGGCATTGGCCCCACCCTGCTTTTTCTTTAACTCAAGGCTGAGGCGGTTGGCGCTGTAATAGGCCATTTCGATACCGGCGAAGAAAGCCATGAGTACCAGGGTGAGTACAAAAAACAATATCGCATTCCACTGAATCATGCTGCGAAGATACCGGGTGTGCGGGAAATGGGGTTTTTGTGGTTGACTGGTTAATTGGTTTATTAGTTAACCAGGGGATTGGTATTCTTATCACCCATCAATTTTTCAACTGCCCATCAAAAACTCCCTGACGGCGGCTTCGGCTTCCCGGCAGGCTACTTCCAGCTGGTCGTTGATGATGATCTTGTCGAAGCGGTTTTTGAAGGAGAGTTCGTAAGAGGCTTTGTCGATCCTTGCTTTGAGTGATTCCGAGGTTTCGGTGCCGCGGGTCTTCAGCCTTTTTTCCAGTTCGGCAATGGAAGGAGGCTCAATGAAGAGTGACAGCGATTGCTGCGGGTATTGCTCCTGTATATTGATGCCGCCTTTTACATCCACATCGAGCAGGGGAGCTTTGTGCTGTTTCCAGATGCGTTCGAGTTCGCTTTTGAGTGTGCCGTAGTATTTATCGTGGTACACCATTTCCCATTCGGCAAATTCCTGGCTATCGATGCGGCGGCGAAATTCTCCGGCGCTGATGAAGTAATAATCCACGCCATGTTTTTCTTTGTTGCGGGGCTGGCGTGTGGCGCAGGAAATGGAAAATGCCAGGTCGTCCGGAAAGGTTTTTAATAAATGCCTTGTTACCGATGTTTTGCCGGCCCCGGATGGGGCGGCGATGATGATGATCTTATTGAGATAGGAGGCCATGCACAAAGAAAGGAAAAATTGTGAATGGTTGAGTTAAGCGGGATTGACTGTTTGTCTGAACGGGGATTGGGGGAGATTGGGAGGATTTTGGGGAGGGGTACTTTGAAGGTAACTTGTACATCAGCTGAATATTTTACTATTACTTCGGTTTACCTGCGAAGTAGAGCCAGAGTCTATAAAAAAATAGTCCAGCTATGCGAAACTTGCAGTCTCGCATAGCTGGGATGGAGACATTACTGAACTATTTTGCCATCCTTATATTTATCTGTTTTTACAAGCAGCCCATTTTGATAAGTTCTGATAGTTGTCAGATTGCCATTATTGTCATAAAAATTCCAGGTTCCGTTGCCGTTTTTAAGGGTACCCTTCTCTAATGCTTTTCCTTTCTGGTCGTAAAGAGCCACAATTTCCCACCGCAAACCTTCTATGTCATTGGATGAATATTTATAAATCACTTCTTGGGATAGCTGGCCATTATCATAGTACCATTGCGACAGGCCATCTCTGCTATAATTCGTATACCGAACCTTTGCTGTAAGTACACCATTAGTGTTGTATCCTACAGCATAGCCGGTTCCGTTGGCAAGTGTTACAACTCCTTTGTCATCATACCAGGTACCAAGGCTTACAAATTTTCCATTGTTATACTGTTCGGTTCCGGCCAGCTTACCATTGGGATGGTATACGTTTTTCATTCCTTCTATTTTTCCATTTTTATTGGTATGGGTGCTCAATAGCTTTCCATTGGTGAAATATGACTTATAATTCCCTTCCAGTTTTCCTTCATCATTATAATTTTCAACTACCGACAATCCTGCAGACGGGAAATAAAAATGCCATTCGCCTACCCGCTTTTCATTATACATCTTACCGATTGCACTGAGCCCTCCATTGTCGTAGTAGTAAAACTCTTCTTTACCATTTACCTGGCCGAGTGTAAACGAACCCTTATTTTCAGCAACAAGACTGATTTTGTTTTTCTTCAGCCAATCAATGGAATTCTGAAGACCCATTGAAGCAGCCTTTCTGTAGTATTCAATGGCTTTCGAAGTATCACCCATCACCAGGAACATTTCTCCCTTGCTGTCAATAGCATTAGTATAGGAAGGATCTGTTTGAAGCGCTACATCTAGCAACTCCATTGCCCTTTTGAAATTACCCAGGTCAAAATAGCAATAGGCTAATATGTTCCAGTAATCCGGGTCATCCTTATATCCTTTCTGAGCCTCCCTTAAATAATCAATTGCCTTTTTAGAATTAACTTCTGTGCCCACACCAGAATAATAACACAGGCCAACTTTGTAGAATCCTTCCGAATGTCCCTTTTCCGATGCTTTCTTATAACAGTTAAATGCTTCCTTTAGGTTTTGTTTATCACCTTCAAGGGTGTAAAAGTCACCAAGTGCAAGTAATGCTTTGATGTATCCTTTTTCAGCTGCCTTTTTATATAGCCGTAATGCTTCATCAGGATTTTTGGCTGTCCCTATGCCATCTAAATACATTTTTCCCAAATACAACATTGCTCTGGTGTCGCCATTGTCCGCCTGTTTTCTTAGTATCTTAAATCCTTCTGCTAAATTTTTTTCAACACCGATACCCTCAACATACATGAGCCCAACCATATACCATGAATACTCATCGCCTTTTTCCGCTGCTCTTTTATACCAACGGAAAGCTTCCACTTCATTTTTTTTTACGACCTTGCCTTCAAAGTACTTATCTGCCAGCCGTCTCATATCTTCAACTTTTCCCTCTTCGGCGAATTCTTTTGTTGCTCTGAAATCATCTTTTGCATCATACAAGCCATCTTCTTCGTCCAACGACCACCATTTGTTGGGGTCAAACCGAGACTCCTCTTTGTTAAACTCCTCTTCTAGCTGCTTTTCATAATCCTTGCCAAGCAGGGGACTGTAAAGGTGGTCACCTTCGGGTGTTACCTTAAACCACTTTCCTTCTCTTTTTACTATAGCTGTTTTTTCAAAAGAAAAAGTACCCGCTTTATCGTAAAGGAAATCCAGGATGACCTTTCCTTCTTTATTGATATACCCCCATTTGCCGTTTTTCTTAACGGCTGCATAAGAGAAACCCCCGATAGCACTGCCCGAAAACTTTCTTGCATCATCATACTTTGGAGTTATTTTCACAACCCCCGTTTCCTGATCTTTAAAACCCCATAGTCCTTGTTCATTTTTAAAGGCGGTTAATTTTTGTGCAGCCAGTTGGGTATACAATAACAGGAACAGGCAATAAAATAGAATGTTCTTTAGCATGAAAAAGTGGTTTATTCTTCAGTTTATAATCAATTCGAATAAATTGAATTAAATGGGCTCAGGAAACTGAGCCGGAACCAAAACTGTTTTCAATATACAGTGGATAATCAAATCTTTTATTTTTTGTTTGATATTTTCTTTCCTTGCTACTGGTTAGCTATATTGCTAACGTATGGGGTCAGGCTATAATAGGGGTGCTCCGTTTTGCTTATCACTCGGGTCGTATCAGCGAATTTTTTGCAGCAGGCCTTTTTTTACCCCACCCAACCATTCTGTTTTTAAAATACTGAACACAATACTGTCTCTGCGGCCGCCATTGGCGAGTGGCATATGATTGCGTAGTACTCCTTCTTCTACACAGCCGATGGCTTTCATGGCTGCAATGCTTTTTTCATTATTTATATCGGCACGGAACTCGCAACGTTCTAATCCCCACTCTTCAAATACATAGGTGAGGAGTAAAAGTTTGCAATGCCGGTTTAATCCTGTGCGCTGAAAATCTTTTCCATACCAGGTATAGCCTAACTGTGTGGTGAGCCAGTGCTGTTGTATATCGTAAAATCTTGTGCTGCCGGCATAGCGGTTGGCCTGTTTGTCAAACACGATAAAAGGAAATTCTTTTTTGTACTGCAGGTTTTGTACAGCGCTGTTTACATAGTTGGCTAAGTTTTCTTTGCCGGCGGCGGTAACAAGACCGTATTTCCAAATATCGGGTTCATGTAAAGAGAAGGGGAGCAGGTGCTCTACATCATCACTGCGGATGGGCCGCAGGAGCACTCTTTCGTTTTCGAGAGTGGGGCTATTGGTGAAGATGTCTTTGGGCATGTTAAGCCTATTTTTTTCTTGTCCTGATTTTTCTTTTATCTAAAACAGAAAAAGTATTGATTAATTTTTTGTAATGTTTTTGAATGGCCAAAAGTACAAGAGCGGCTTTTTCTGCAGAATCAAATTCAACCAGGCGAATCAATAAAATTCCCGTATGATGAAGATTAAAACGGTAGACCAGTTCACCAAAATCTTTATCCTCTGTCAGCAACAGGGCTCTGTTATTCACTGCTATTTTTAAAACTTCTTTATCTGTAACGGAAGAATGTTTTTCTGCAATGGCTAATACGTTGATGCCGGAGTTTCTCAGTAACCTGATTATGCTGAAGTCAACACTTTCGTCTGCAACAATCTGATAGGGTTTCATTCCACTGACAGAACTTTTTCATGTTTTGCATTATCAGCGGCAAATTGCAGGCAAGCTTGTACAGCTTTTTTGGTAAGACGGGGGTAAGCTTTTAGTAAGGATTCAATGCTGTGGCCGGCAGAAAGTTTTTCTAATACAAGGTCAACGGGAATCCGGGTGTTTTTTATTACCGGTTTTCCAAATAAAATTTGCGGATCTGCTGTTATGTAATTTTTCCAGGCCATTTTATTAATATTTTAAAGGTACTAATAATTTTCAGTTTGCCGGAGCCTTTTGGTACTATCAGCATTGATAAGTGACAATTATATAAATCCGGTTGCTTCTTAATATGGAGTTTAAAAAGGTATCCGTTTTATATCTGCTCCCAGCATCCGCAGCCTGCCATCAATATCCTGGTAGCCCCGGTCAATCTGTTCAATGTTTTGAATGATACTTTTACCTTCTGCACTTAAGGCGGCAATCAATAAGGCCACACCGGCACGGATATCCGGCGAACTCATAGTGATGCCCCGCAGCATTTGTTCTCTTTCCAGTCCGATCACCACAGCCCGGTGCGGATCGCAGAGTACAATTCTTGCACCCATGTCAATCAGCTTGTCTACAAAGAACAAACGGCTTTCAAACATTTTCTGGTGAATGAGTACCGAGCCTTTGGCCTGTATGGCTGTTACCAGCACAATGCTTAATAAATCAGGTGTGAAGCCCGGCCAGGGATGATCGTAGATGGTCATTACCGAGCCATCGAGAAAGGTTTGTATTTCATAACTATCCTGTGAAGGGATATGAATATCATCACCACTAAAATTCATTTTGATACCGAGCTGCTGAAATTTTTCCGGTATCATGCCAAGGTGTTCAATGCCGGCGCCTTTAATGGTGATGTCGCTTTGTGTCATTGCCGCAAGGCCTATGAAGGATCCTACTTCGATCATATCGGGCAGCATGCGGTGTTCGGTGCCACCAAGATATTGTACTCCTTCAATGGTAAGCATATTGCTGCCGATGCCGCTGATCTTTGCGCCCATGCGGTTCAGCATACGGCAGAGCTGTTGTATATAAGGTTCACAGGCGGCATGATAGATGGTAGTTGTTCCTTTCGCCATTGAAGCAGCCATTACAATATTGGCCGTGCCGGTAACAGAAGGTTCATCCAGCAGCATATTTGTTCCGTGAAGGTTTGGCGCTTCCAGGTGAAAGAAACCATCTTCTTCATGATAAATAAAACTGGCGCCGAGTTTTTCAAAGCCAATGATATGTGTATCTAATCTTCTTCTGCCTATTTTATCGCCACCGGGTTTTGGAATGAATGCTTTGCGAAACCTTGCCAACATGGGACCGGCTAACATAACAGAGCCACGAAGTTTTCCGCTTTTCTTTTTGTAAGCTTCGCTGTGCAGGTAATCAATATTTACATCATCGGCCTGGAAGGTGCAGGTATCACGACTGCTGCGGTTCACTTTCACATTCATGTCGCCCAGCAATTCAATCAGCAGGTTTACATCGATGATATCGGGAATATTGGTGATGGTTACTTTTTCCGGTGTCAGCAATACAGCACTGATGATCTGCAGCGCTTCATTCTTGGCTCCCTGTGGAATGATATTGCCACTTAATTTCTTTCCGCCCCTGACTTCGAAGGAGTTCATGTTGATGAATAGTTAATTAGGTATTGGTGAATTTGTAAATACACTACTGATGCAAAGTAACAATAAAGAATTGCTGTGTTGTTATAAAAAAAGGTTGATTAGAAAGCCTAATCAACCTATAACTATTTTAAAAATGAATCTTAGTATCTCTTCTTCTTAAAATTACCACCGCCGCCGCCACGGTTGTCTCTTCTGTCATTGCGGCCGCCGCCACGTTGCTGAAACTTGCCTCTCTGTTTTCCATAACCACCGCGGTTGTCTCTTCCTTCCTGCTGCGGACGGAATGCTTTTACGTAAGGTGTGTTGGTAAAGGTGAGTTGGCCATGTGTGATGCCGGTCAGTTCGCTTTGTATGGCATCATCATGTACTATTTCTTTGTGCCAGTTGTTGTAAGCCAGCTTCATGTAGTAAGCGATAGCATTGGCGAAGCCTAATTTCTTTTCAGGGTTTTCTTCTTTCAATGCTTTGTCAATGATCACTTCCAGGTTCTTGCCCAGGTGCGAAAACTTAGGATAGCGTTTTGGATAAGGAAGTGGTTTCGGCTTTGCCTTTAATGTTTCCCTTGTTGGTATGGGGTAAGGTGATTTTACATCAAGGTTGAAATCGGCGATCAGGAAAAGGTGGTCCCAGAGTTTATGGCGAAAATCTTCCACATTTTTCAGGTGGGGATTCAGGAAGCCCATCAGTTCGATTACCGCATGGGCGTTACGCTGACGTCTTTCCGGGTCTTCTATTGTTAAAATGTGTTCCACCATCTTCTGCACATGACGGCCATATTCTCTCATTGTCAGGTGGTTTCTTGTAGTATTATACTCCATATTATCTATATCCATTATGACAAATGTAGAGAAAGAAGTTTGAAACAGGAAGTCTGAATAGAGAGGGCAAAAAGAAAGGGGCCCCGAACCAAGGCCCCTTTTACAAGCCACCATCCTCTTCCACCTAAGAGGTCATTTAATGAAAAGTTGATTGACACAGGACAGTTGGCTCGTTACGTCCACAACCCTTAACCAAAATGTTCCCTTTAGTAACGTGGCAAACTGATGAACCGAAGATCCTGTCGCCACTATTTCCTTCGCCATCATAAGTTGTCCCTGTGTGTTGTATAATTCCATGCGGAATTTTCCGCCCTCATTATTAGCAAATTTGATACCAACGACCCCGCTGGAGGGGTTGGGATAGAGAATAAATTCTGGTTTACCGGAATTTTCCAGCTCTACCTGCCGGATATTACTAAACCGTACAAAGCCATTGGCATACACCTGTTTGATCCTGAACAAGAATGTTCCGCTTTGCCGGTAACTGGCATAATCAAAACTCATCCGGTTTTCAGGCCCTGTGTTTTGTGGTTGCAATCTTCCCAAGCCTGTAAAATGAGTTCCGTCCCTGCTTACTTCCGGCTCATAATAATAAGGTACTTCATTGTACTCTTCATCATGCCAGGAAAGCCTGACTTTATTGGCTGAAAGCTTATTGACCCTGAAGTCGGTCATATTCAACGGAAGAATATATCCGGGACAAGTGCAATACTCAAAACGAAACCTCACCATAGCGGAGGTGGCAACTGTACTATTATAATTACCTCCTGTGCAGGTCACATTGGTAAAGGCAGTTATATTGTATAAATAAGTAACACTGTCGTGGCCATAAAACTGAAACAGCGAATCAGGGTTATTGATAGTGGTGCAAACCGTGACAGCATTCAGTACCGTATCTCTTGATATCGCAACAAAATCGGGACCTGAACCGAGAATACCATTCGTAGCAGCCAGTGTATATGGGCCATAGGTGTGGCTGGCACTGTTGGTTAAAGGCCCGCTGAGACCCGGACCGGTTATCTGGTCGGTTCGTATATAATATACGTTAGCCGTTTGTGGTGAAGCGGAGTTATTTTCCACACTTACAGAATCAACTACACCAGTAATGGTGATACATAATCGCAAACAAGTGACCATTCCCTCATACGGATCGGCCTGAGGAAACTTCACATATAATGTATTGATACCTGCTGGTGTGGCAATAGTGGTATCATAAGCGGTGGTGCCCGGCGGAAAACCGTAGGGACATTGGGCTGAACTGAAATGGTGGCTAAGCAATTGGATAATCAGCAGTAAAACTGAAGTGTAGAAGTTTTTCACAGGCTACAGTTTTGGTTACCGGATAATAATTGTTAGCGATGTAAAACTAAAGGGAAACCCATAGCAGCACAAGAGCAATAACGCCCTGTTTTTACAGCCGTATTAAATGAATATCCACAGCAAATTTTCCTGCACTATGTAACAGTAACTGATAGAAAAAATCATGCTGTGATACCGGTAAAAGAAACAACTGTGCGGAGGATTTACCGGCGTTTTTTACCTAAGGAATAATACCGCTTCCGGTAACTTTGCGGCACAAATGAAAATTGCCGTCAATACAAGGTTCTTGCTGAATGATTACCTGGAAGGATATGGCTATTTCATTTATGAAACGTTTAAACGAATAACAGCGGCACATCCGGAGCATGAGTTCATTTTTATATTCGACCGGCCTTTTGATCAGCGTTTTGTTTTTGGCCCGAATGTAAAAGCCGTAGTTACCGGTCCGCCTGCCCGGCATCCTTTACTCTGGAAATTATGGTATGATATAAAAGTGCCTGCTTTGTTACGCAAATACAAAGCTGATGTATTTGTTTCCTGCGATGGCTTTTGTTCGCTGGGAACAAAAGTGCCGCAATGCCTGGTGGTTCATGATCTTGCTTTTTTGCATTATCCTTCTTTTATACCGAAGTCGCATTTGTTGTACTACAGGCGGTATACACCCAAAATGCTGGCAAAAGCAAAAGCGATTGCGACAGTATCTGCTTATTCCAAAAATGATATAATTGAACAGTACGGAATAGCTGCGGATAAGATCAATATTGTGTATAGTGCTGCCAAAGAAATTTTTCAGCCACTGACTGATGAAGAGAAACAGGCAACAAAAGCAAAATATACAAGTGGTAAAGAGTACTTTGTTTATGCCGGGGCCATACACCCAAGAAAAAACCTGGTGAATTTGCTGAAAGCATTTTCCCTGTTCAAAAAAAGACAACAGTCTTCAATGAAACTGGTTTTAGCCGGCCGTCTTGCCTGGAAATACGAATCGTTTGTACAAAACCTGAAAACGTATAAATACAGGAATGATGTGGTGATGACCGGGTATGTGGAAGAGGATGAAATAAGAAAACTGGTAGGAGCTGCTTATGCTATGGTCTATCCTTCGTTGTTCGAGGGATTTGGGGTACCTGTGCTTGAAGCCATGCAGTGTGATGTGCCTGTTATTACTTCTGTTAGCAGTTCTATGCAGGAGATAGCTAAGGATGCGGCTTTATATGCCGATCCGGAGAGCCCTGCGGATATTGCAGAAAAAATGATGCTGTTGTATAAAGATGAAAAGCTCCGGAGCCAGCTGATCGAAAAAGGAAGGGTGAACGGCAAGCAATATAACTGGGACTTTAGCGCTGAATGCCTTTGGCAGAGCATTGAAAAAGCCATGCATCAAAACAATTAACTTTGCCTCCTTTTAAAACTTTATATGAATAAATCAACTATAACAATAGAAGTGGCTACGGATGAAAACAAGATTCCGGATGCCATTACCTGGAGTGCTACCGACTCCTCTGCAGAAAATGGACAAAAAGCTAAAGCCATGATGATCTCTTTTTGGGATGGCGCTGAGAAAGCAGCTTTACGTATTGATCTCTGGACAAAGGATATGATGGTAGATGAAATGGCTGATTTCTTTTACCAGACATTGATGACGATGGCTGATACCTATGGCCGTGCCACCAAGTACCAGGAAGATGTAAAAGAGATGAAAGATTTTGCCAAATCGTTTTATGAAAAATTCAGGGCAAGGCAGTTGAAGGATAATAAGGCATGAGGTATTAAGTAAGAGGTACGAAGTCTGAGGTCTGACCTAAGTCTTCGGCTAATTAAAGAGAATTTTCTAACTATAAACGAACATCATGAGTCTCGAACAAAAGATAATGACAGAATTAAAAGCTGCAATGCTTTCCAAAGATGAAGCAGCTTTACGCAGTCTGCGTGCCGTAAAGGCTGCCATATTATTGGCCAAAACATCAGAAGGTGGCGGTGGTGAGTTGAAAGAAGAAGACGAAATAAAGCTTTTGCAAAAGCTGGTAAAGTCAAGGAAGGATTCATTGGAAATTTATCAGCAGCAAAACCGTCCTGACCTGGCAAAAAAAGAAGAAGAGGAGATAGCCGTGATAGAAAAGTTTTTACCCAAACAACTTTCTGCGGAGGAAATTAAAACTGTATTGGCTGCTATCATTGCAGAAATAGGGGCATCTTCTCCCGCTGATATGGGTAAAGTAATGGGTGTGGCTACCAAACAACTGGCCGGGAAGGCAGATGGAAAGACAATTTCTGCTTTGGTAAAGGAATTACTTTCAAAATAGTTCGTTATCCGGTTTAAGGATACTTTAAGACAACTAATCACCGGACTTGCACAATTTGACGTTTAACCTTAAACCTTTTCATGCTGCTTGATATAGTTTTTGCTGTTATATTGGTTTTGGCTGTGATCAAAGGTTACCAGCGGGGCCTTGTGGTAGGCCTTTTTTCGCTTGTATCTGTAATTATAGGCCTTGCTGCTGCGGTTAAACTTTCTGCTGCAGTGGCCGGGTATATTGGTGAAGCGGTGAAAGTTTCAGAAGAGTGGTTGCCTGTCATTGCTTTTGCGTTAGTATTCTTAGTGGTAGTTGTTCTGATACGCCTCGGTGCCAATGCTATTGAGAAAGCCATTGAGGTAGTGATGCTGGGCTGGCTGAATAAACTGGCCGGTATTTTACTATATGTTATTATTTACACACTTGTTTTCAGTGTGCTGCTATTTTATGCTGAGCAAATGAAACTGATTCAGCCTGAAACGATAGAAAAATCTGTTACATACTCGTACGTTCAGCCCTGGGGTCCAAAGGTGATTGACGGTTTGGGTTCAGTTATCCCTTTCTTTAAAGACATGTTTGATGAGCTGAGTGCATTTTTCGGCGGTGTGGCCGATAATATTTCGAAATAAATCTGGTTTCTGTCAGTTTCTCCCGCAGGAATACTTTATTTTTGATAAGTCTACTAATTTTATAGACTAAAAATAGTACTCATGCAGTTTAACTACCTTGCTTTGGCTATCCCTTTCTTTTTATTTTTTATTGGATGGGAGTATTTGTACACCAGGAGAAAAGGGAAGAACTTTTACCAGTATGCTGAATCGGTGGCCAATCTGAATGTGGGTATTGCTGAAAGACTGACAGATGTTTTTACAACAGGTTTCTTTTTTTACATTTTTGATTATATCGAAAGGCATTGGGGCCTATTTAATATTCAGGCAGGCATAGGCACATGGATCTTGCTTTTTTTGTTAACTGACTTTGTGTGGTATTGGTATCATCGTTTCGGCCATATGGTTAATATCGGCTGGGCAGTACATGTGGTACATCACCAAAGCGATGATTTTAATTACACAGTTTCGGCCCGCATCACTATTTTCCAGGCCGTGGTGAGGTGTGTATTCTGGTCTGTGTTACCACTTATTGGTTTTCCTGCAGTAATGGTTTCAACATTTTTACTGATTCATGGACTATATCCCTTTTTTACTCATACCCAAACCATTGGCAGGTTGGGTTGGCTGGAGTATGTTTTTGTAACGCCAACCCATCATGGCGTACATCATGCATCAAATCCTGAATACCTGGATAAGAATTACGGAGATATGCTGATTATCTGGGATAAATTATTTGGTACATATGCTGAAGCTAAAAAAGATGTAAAAACGGTTTATGGTTTAACGACACCTTTGAAAAGCCATAGTTTCCTGTGGCAGCATTTTCATTTTTGGCTGGAGCTGAATATGAACCTCAAGTATGCAAAAGGAATTAAAGCCAAAGTAAATGTGCTATTTGGCAGGCCCGATAACCTTGACCCGAGGTTTCGCCCTGTACTGGAGAGGAAGTTTTTGAATGTTCAGCCACTTCTTAACCCGACACCGGCTATGCGACAATATGTGACAGCGCAAACTGTATTTTCGGTGAGTTTACTTTTTATTATCACTTTGTTTGAGCATTATTTACAGGGAACTCAGCTGTTTATATTATCAGCATTTATCATCATCAGCCTGATCAACAGTGGTGCAATTTTGGATCAGCGACGATGGATATTTTATCTTGAAATGTTGAGGCTACTATTGGTTATGGCAGCCATTGCTTTTGTATTCCGGAACAACTGGATATTCTTAAGCCTAATCTTAGCTCTTGGCATTTTCATTTGGTATTTCAGGCCGTTAAAGCGGAGATATATGCAGCTTTTGTATAATAATTGATGCGGGAAAACGCAAGTCGGCGATAATGAATATTTAAAACCCGTCACTTGCCCCTATATTTGCTTGTATCAGCCCCTGTTAGGGACTAAATCGCCAGTTTTTTGCCGTAAAACGACTATTTTAGCAACCGGGTTAAAGATTAGATTGACTGCTCATGGAGTTCGAAATCAAACAACAAGACAAGTTCAAATTTATTGAGGAAGGCAGCGGAGAACCGTTAGTGTTGTTGCATGGCCTGTTTGGGGCGTTGAGCAATTTTTCAAGCCTGATTCAGTATTTCCGCCAGCATAACAGGGTTATTGTTCCCATGCTTCCCCTGCTGGAAATGGATATTCTGCATACTTCGGTGGGGGGGCTCGCCAAGTTTGTTCATAAATTCTTAGAGGCAAGAGATCTTAAGGATGTTCACCTGCTTGGTAATTCATTGGGCGGTCATGTAGCGTTGGTGCATACATTAAAGCATCCGGAGCGTATCAAGTCACTGATCCTTACCGGCAGCTCAGGTCTGTTTGAAAATGGAATGGGCGACAGCTATCCCAAGCGGGGTGATTATGAATATATCAAACGGAAAACAGAGCTGACTTTTTATGATCCGAACACAGCCAGTAAAGAGCTGGTGGATGAAGTGTATGGCATTGTAAACAACCGCATTAAAGCTATCAAGATCATTGCTCTTGCCAAAAGTGCTATCCGTAATAATTTGGGAGAAGAACTGAACCAGATCAAGCAGCCGACTTTATTGGTTTGGGGAAATAATGATACCATCACACCACCTTTTGTGGCAAAAGAGTTCAACAAACTGATACCTAACAGCGAATTGTATTTTGTAGATAAGTGTGGCCATGCGCCTATGATGGAGGTGCCGGATGAGTTCAATGCTATCCTGCACAAATTTTTAAAAAAGCTGAATGAGCCTGCAACAGTTGCCTGATCACTGTTGTCTTGTTCGGTAAAACGCCGCTATCCATGTTAACCGGAGAACTTCATTCTCAAACACTCCCCTACCTGCACCTTCATGACAAGGTGTACCAGGCTTTGCAACTAATGAATGATAATCATGTTACCCATTTACCCATAGTAGAGGGAGAGAAATATATAGGGCTTGTGAGTGAAGAAGACCTGATGCAGGCGGATAATGATAATTCAGCACTGGAAGAACTTCAGCAGTCATTCTCCGGCATTTCCGTTAAGACGAATGAACATTTTTTGAAGGCTTTACAGATAGCTGCGGAAAACGGTTTGAGTGTTGTGCCGCTGATAAATGATGAAAATGAACTAACCGGTACTGTAGTATATAATGACCTTCTGAAGTATGCCTCCGGGTTTATGAGTTTGAATGAACCCGGAGCATTGATTGTGCTGGAGATACCCAGCAACCAGTATTCATTCAATGAGATAAGCAAACTGGTAGAAACCAATGATGCACAGATTACGCAGCTAAACACTTCTAATGATATTGAATCGGGCATGATGCAGGTTACCATCCGGATCAACAAACCAGAAGTTTCTGATGTCATTGCCACTTTTCAGCGCTATGATTACAATGTAAAGTACTTTTTTGGAGAGGAGTTGTATACCAACGAACTGCGCAGCAATTACGATAACCTGATGAATTACCTCCGGATCTGACTTATTTCGCTAAGAAAAGCGGATAAAACTGGTTAATTTAGCTACCTCCGTCCATTTATGGTCATGTCGAAGGTCAGGAAATATCGTCCCTTACTTATAATAGCCCTATGCTGGTGTTGTCATTTACCTGCACAGCAATTTTCTGACCAGTTATTGCAGATGGATACAACAGTATCCTCGGGTGAGAGTGCTGCCGTATTTACTATAGGTGACATTATTATTACCGGTAATAAAAAAACAAAAGACTTTATCATTCTGCGGGAAATCCCTTTTCGGTCGGGCGAGGGATACAAATTGCAGGATCTTGTCAAAAAATTTGAGGATGCCCGTAAGCAACTGATGAATACAGCACTCTTTCACACTGTGGTGGTTGCGGCGCAAAACTTTGAGGGTGATAAAGTGAATGTTTCTGTCGCTGTCAGGGAAAGATGGTACTTGTTTCCTTTACCTTATCTAAAACCGGTTGACAGGAACCTGAACCAGTGGATCGTTGAGCAAAAAGCCAGCCTGAGCCGGGTTAATTATGGAGTGAAGCTGCTATATAATAATGCAAGCGGACGAAATGACAAACTAAGATTGTGGCTGATCAACGGGTATACAAAACAGGTTTCTTTTAGTTATGACCGGTTGTACATTGATAAAGCATTGAAGTGGGGTATGAAGGTTTCTTTTGCGGCGGGAAAAAACCGGGAAGTAAATTATAATACCATCAAGGATAAACAGGTTTTTCTGAAAGACAATGATAACTATGTCCGGAGTTTTATTAATTCCTCTGCAGAGCTTACTTATCGAAGAGCCATAAAAACCCGTCACAGTTTTGGCATTGGATTTATAAAAGAGGAAGTCGGTGATACTATAGTAGCATTAAATCCTTCTTATTTTAAATCCGGAAGAAACAGTATACAGTTTCCTGAGCTATATTATACGATGGTTTATTACGACCTTGATTATATTCCCTACCCGACAAAAGGTTATGCAGCAATGGTATCAGTGGGGAAGAAAGGCTTTAATAATACCATCAATCTCTGGCAACTGCATTTAAAAGGATCGGGCAGCTGGCATTTTTCTCCTAAAACATTTTTTAACCTGAATGTGTATGGTGGTTTGAAGTTGCCTTTCAAACAACCTTATTTCAACCAGCGGTTCCTCGGTTATGGGGATGTGTTTATGCAGGGCTATGAATATTATGTGATTGACGGAGTGGCAGGAGGGTATATTAAAACTACCTTCACAAGGGAAATTCTGAATTTTAATATTAAGACACCGAACATAAAAGGGAAGAGGGCCGAACGAATACCGGTGCGCATCTTTGCCAAAGTATATGGCAATACCGGGTATGTGCATAATCCGCAGCCCGGAGATAATTTGCTAAGCAATAAGATGCTTTATTCAGGCGGGTTTGGAATTGACATATTGACCTTTTACGATGTTACGTTCCGTTTTGAATATAGTTTTAACCAGTTGGGCCAAAGCGGCCTTTTTATACACCGCAAGACCATATTTTAATTCATGAAAGCAGCCGTTTACAGCAGGGTTTTCGAAGACGAACAAAAGAAAGATGTTCAACTTTTTTTTAATGAGCTGGCGATTCAGAAAATAGAACCGGTTATATACAGGGATTTTTTTGAACAGATAAAGGATAAGATTGATCTGCCTGCCGCCACTACCATATTTTCCGATTCAGATGACCTTACAGAAGAAACAGAGTTTATCATTAGTCTCGGAGGCGATGGTACTTTGCTGGACACCATAACAATGGTCAAAGGCAAGCCGGTTGCCATAATGGGAATCAATTTCGGCCGGTTGGGTTTCCTGGCAAGCATTGGCAGGGAACAGGTGCAGGTGGCTGTCAAGGCCATTGCAAACCGAACCTATGTGGTTGACAACCGCACCTTAATTCATGTGGATGCAAGCATCCCGATGTTTGGAAATGTGCCCTATGCTCTCAATGAGTTTTCCATCCATAAAAGAGATGTGGCATCCATGATCAAGATCCACACCTACCTGAATGGAGAGTTCCTGAATACGTATTGGGCCGATGGATTACTGGTAGCGACTCCCACCGGAAGCACTGGTTATTCGCTTAGCTGTAATGGGCCGATTGTCTTCCCGGATTCAGGCAGTTTTGTTATTACCCCCGTAGCGCCGCATAACCTTAATGTTCGGCCGATTGTAGTCCCGGATAACAACATTATTTCATTTGAGATTGAAAGCAGGTCCGACCAAATCATTTGTGCGCTGGATGCCCGCCGGGAAATTGTCAGCAAAAATGTTCAGTTGGCTGTTAGGAAAGAGAGTTTTGATGTGCACCTGGTGAGGCTGAGTGAGAATAATTTTTTGCAGACACTTCGGAATAAACTCACCTGGGGGCTGGATAAACGAAACTAAAAATGACCTGCAATAAAAGAAAATAGCTACTTTTAGCGTTCTATTTATTCCGACCATATTTTTCGACTTATGAAGAAAATTATCGCTGTCTTAATAGCTGGAATCGTACTGGTGAATTCGGGAAACCTCCGGGCACAAGAGTCTGTAGTTCAGGAAGGTGAGTTTGGATTTGGCGTAGGTGCCGGCCATTATTTTGGCGATCTGAATACCCGTGCCCGTTTAAATAGGGTAAAAATGGCCGGGACAATTTTTTTCCGAAAAAACCTCGGCAATTATATAGCTGTAAGAGTAGGGGCCAGTTTTGCGCAGTTAGGTTATTCTGACCGGTATAATACTCATAACAAATACATGTTCAGCCGCAACCTTAGTTTTAATACCAAGGTATGGGAGCTGACACTGCAGGGAGATTTTAATTTCTTTCGTTTTATGCCCGGCGAACCGCAATACAGTTTTACACCTTATATCACC
Organism: uncultured Chitinophaga sp.; assembly: GCA_964634265.1. GTDB lineage: Bacteria > Bacteroidota > Bacteroidia > Chitinophagales > Chitinophagaceae > JJ008. The sequence continues at coordinate 62,032 of CAZWIM010000006.1, forward strand.
TTCGGGGCTGGTGTTTTCAACTACGACCCCTATGCCTACCTGAGAGGAGAGAAAATATTCCTGAGGCCGTTGAATACAGAAGGCCAGGGTAGTACGCTTTATCCTGACAGGAAGCCGTATAAATCAATGGCTCTTTGTTTCCCCATAGGTGGCGGAATAAAGTATGCTCTCAACGATCGTATCAATATCGGATTTGAAGTTCTGCATCGTATAACCAATACAGACTACATTGATGATGTAAGTACAACGTATGTGGAATCTTCATTGTTTCCTGCCAACCCTGATGGCAGTACTTCCAATGGTTTATTGCTGAGTGACCGTTCTTATGAGTTGGGTACTCCTATCGGAATACCCGGCAGGCAAAGGGGAAACAGCAAGCAAAAAGATCAGTATGTAACGGCCATGATACACCTGACATTCAATTTACAATCATATAAATGCCCGACCGCTAATTAAGGGCTGAAAAATCACCCGTTGGGGTTAGTAGCATTTTTGTTTATTAATGTTATTTAGTGCCACAGTTAAACCGATAACTGGTTTTACTGTCTGTAACTACAATTCATAACCATTAAAATAAACTTTATGCGCCTGACAAAAACATTATTACTGCTGTCTGTTATTTCCCTCTTGAGTTTTACTACTATCAGTAAAGAATCTGCCGGAAAACCGGGTGACTGGTTTTTTCTTGGCGACAAGAATGTGGGCTTCGGAGTAGATCATGATGTAATTCATTTTGGAAACTGGAAGGATGATGTGCGACAGATAAAACTCAAGATTACTGATGGTCCGCTGAAGATGTATAACATGAAAATTCATTTTGATAATGGCAGTGTTCAGGAAGTAGCATTACGTAACCGGTTTGCCCAGGGAAGTGAAAGCCGTGTTATTGATATGGATGGAGGCCTTCGTCACCTGACTAAAATTGAGTTCTGGTATGAAACAAGAGGTTTTGCCAGGGGTAAATCAAGGGTAGCCATCTGGGGAAGAAATTAAGAATATTGTAACTTTTGAACTTGAGCCACTTAATTAAATGCTCCCGGTAAGGGGGCATTTCTTTTAGTATTTACGGTTAAACGATGGTACCTTTGTGCCCCTATAAAAAAATGTATGTCTACCCTTGTAGAACAAATTGACAAACAGAGATTGCCCCGGCATATTGCCATCATTATGGATGGGAATGGACGCTGGGCCAAGGAAAAAGGCGAAGATCGCCTGTTTGGTCATTTTCATGGGGTAGAAAGTGTCAGAAATATTGTAGAAGGATGTGCTGAACTGGGGGTTGAATACCTGACACTTTATGCATTTTCCACCGAAAACTGGGACCGGCCCGAGTATGAAGTAGTGGGTTTGATGGAGCTGTTGGTGAATACTATCCGGAAAGAAGTGGAAAGCCTGAATAAGAATAATATCCGTTTGCATGTTATCGGGGATATGAGTATGCTGCCTGATTATGCAAAGAAAGAACTGGATGAAGCATTGGAAATAACACGGAAAAATACAGGCCTCAACCTGATTATGGCATTAAGCTATAGCGGTCGTTGGGAGTTATTAAATGCTGTAAAGAGTATTGCATACGAGGTTAAAAATGGCCGGCTTAATGTGGAGGCAATAAACCAGGATATTTTGCAGCGTTATCTCTGTACCAGTGGCTTCCCCGACCCGGAACTGATGATACGAACCAGCGGTGAATACAGGATCAGTAATTTTCTGTTATACCAGTTGGCATATGCAGAATTGTACTTCACCAATGTCCGTTGGCCGGATTTCAGAAAAGATAATCTTTATGAGGCTATTATTGATTACCAGGGCAGAGAACGTAGGTTTGGCAAAACCAGTGAACAGGTAACGGTGGAGGAAAAAGCCTGACTATAAGGTTAAAATCCTTTATTATCACAACAATACGGTGTTTCTTTTAACAAACACTTTCGATATTTACCGTTAATTTGCCGCCTGATTAAATTGGCGGCTTATTTTATAAGTCACAGAAAATAAACAAATTAAGCTCTGTATCGTACAGGGAAGAAGACCAGAACATTCAAACATGCAACGATTTCTACCGAGGCTTTGTGCATTATTGACGGCTGCAGTTGTATCCGTATTCTCTGTACAGGCTCAAGAGGATACCACAAAGCCTACTTCATTAGACCCTAAGCTTATTGAATGGGAAAAAGCACAGGTACCCAAAGAATACACTATCGCGGATGTAAAGATAACAGGTGTAAAACACCTTGATACATCCATCATAAGTTCGATTACTAACATCTTACCCGGCGATAAGTTCGTTCATCCCGGTGCAGATATTTTTGCTAAGGCAATTGCCAACCTGTGGCGGCAGAAATTCTTTTCTAATGTACAGATCTATGTTACCCGGGTTGAAGGGGATAAAGTGTGGGTGGAAGTAAATGTGCAGGAAAGACCAAGGCTTGGAAATTTCAAGTTTGTTGGTATTAGTAAAACAGATGCAGAAGAGTTAACCACCCGGGCATCATTGGCCAAACAAACAATTATTACAGAAAATACCCGGCGCAATATCACTGAGATTGTTACCAAATACTATACAGAAAAAGCGTACAGAAATGTAAAGGTTATCATCGATGAATCAGAAGATCCATCCTTTACCAATTCAAACCAAATGACAATAACAGTTGAAAAGGGCAAAAAAGTCCGTATTAACGAAGTTGCATTTTTTGGTAATGAAAGTGTAGATGGGTTGCGGTTGAAGAAGCAAATGAAGGGAACCAAAGAGATGTCTAAAGCCACTTTGAAGGCAGACAACGAAGAGAGCCCTTATGGTCAAAAAAAGAAATACTCTTTTAGTCAGTATACAAAGGACTGGGGTTTTCTTTCCTTAACCAAGACCAAACGTTTATTGGATCCCTGGTTCCGGTTCAAGTTATTCAGCGGAGCCAAATTCGATGCAAAGAAATATGAAGAGGATAAAGAGAAGGTTCTGGATTACTATAATTCCCTCGGTTACCGTGATGCTCAGATTGTTGGTGACACCCAATATACCACACCAAAAGGGAACCTGAACATTGACCTGAAGGTGGAAGAAGGCAGAAAGTATTATTTTGGAAACATTGCCTGGAAGGGAAATTCCAAATTTTCTGATTCGCTGCTGAATGTGATCCTGGGTATCAACAAAGGCGATGTTTATAATATCAGTATTCTGAACAAACGTTTGGGAAAAGAAGCTTCGCAGGATGGTGGTGGAGATATCAGTGGTTATTATATGGATGATGGATACCTGTTTTTCCGTGCCGAGCCGGTAGAAACAGCTGTATATAATGATACAATTGATTACGAAATAAGAATTACCGAGGGTCCCCAGGCCAGGATAAAGAATGTGACTATTGCGGGTAATGAGAAGACGAAGGATTATGTAATCCGTCGGGAACTTCGCACCATTCCCGGAGAGTTATTCAGTCGTACAGACCTTATTCGTTCACAGAGAGAATTGGCAAACCTGCAGTTCTTCAACCAGGAGACAATTGATCCGGGTGTTGTGCCTAATGCAGAAGATGGAACAGTGGATATTAACTGGAAACTGGAGGAGAAATCATCTGACCAGTTAGAATTATCTGCCGGTTGGGGTGGCGGTATCGGTCTTACCGGTACATTGGGTGTTACGTTCAACAACTTCTCTATCCGTAATATTTGGAAAAAATCATCCTGGGATCCGCTGCCAACCGGCGATGGGCAGAAGCTCAGTCTCAGGGTACAGTCGAATGGCCGTGCCTTCCGCTCCTATAATTTCTCTTTTACTGAACCCTGGCTTGGAGGTAAGAAGAGAAACTCTTTGACCATTGGTGTCAACAGCAGTAAGTTCTCCAACGCATTTGATCCGTTTACCGGTACAATAGACCGGGCAAGGTCCGATACTAATTACCTGAAGACAACAGGATTGTCGCTTGCACTGGGCAAACAATTAAAGTGGCCAGATGATTATTTCAGCCTGGTGTATACTATGAGCTTTACGCAATATAAGTTGCGCAACTACCCGATTTTCGATCAGGACTTTAGAAATGGTACTTCCAATAACTTCAGTATGAAGATTGCTTTACAGCGTTCTTCCGTATTCGATCCTGTTTTCCCGAGAAGCGGTTCCAATTTTATGGCCAGCGTTCAGTTCACACCTCCTTATTCATTGTTCAATAAGAATATTTCAAAGACAAACGATAAGTACAAAAATCCCGAATATCATAAATGGCGTTTTAATGCAGAATGGTATGTACCAATAGGTAAGCCGATGGGTGCTGATAAAAACCGCCAGTTTGTATTGAAGATGGCTGCCAAGTATGGCTTTATGGGTCGCTACAATAAGGATCTTGATTATTCGCCATTTGAAAGATTTCAGGTGGGAGATGCCGGATTGACAAACAATTTTGGATTATTGGGTTACGATATCATTGCACACCGTGGTTACCCGGTTTATCAAAACTCAGACCCAACTATCAATCCTGATCAGCAAAGTGCATCTCAGTTCTTCACTATTTTTAATAAATATACTCTGGAGATGCGTTTCCCGCTGGTTACCAATCCAAGCAGCACTATTTATGCATTGAGCTTCTTTGAAGCGGCAAATGGCTGGTATAATTATAAAGATTATAATCCGTTCCGTTTACGTCGTAGTGTGGGTGTGGGTATGCGTTTCTTCCTGCCGATGTTTGGTTTGCTGGGCTTTGATTATGGTGTAGGTCTGGATCGTATTACGCCGGGTCAATCCGGCCTGAAAGGGGCATCAAGGTTTACCTTCATGCTGGGTTTTGAACCGGATTAATATCATTTAAGTAACTAAACTTTTTTTCTGCTTTCAGCGTCTGTTCATCAAAATATGCCTGTTATGAAAAAAATACTTGTTGCAGCTGTTTCCTTCCTGTTGCTTTCTTTCACAGCAACGTCACAGAAGTATGCAATTATCGATACAAGATATATTCTTGACAAAATGCCCGATTACAAAGAGGCACAAAAGCAATTGGATGAAATTGCAGCCGGCTGGCAGAAGGACATTGATGGGAAGCAAGCTGATCTTGATAAAATGTACAAGGATTTTGAAGCCGAGCAGGTAATGCTTACAGAAGAATTGAAAAAGAAAAGGGAAGATCAATTATTCAATAAGGAAAAAGAATTGAGGGATCTGCAGCGCAAACGCTTTGGTTTTGAAGGCGATCTGTTTAAAAAGAGACAGGAACTAATAAAACCCATACAAGACAAGGTTTACAATGCTGTACAGAAGATGGCTGTGGCCCGGGGCTACGATTTTGTGCTCGATAAAAGTGAAGGAATTACCATTATATTTGCCGACCCCAAACTGGACAAGAGCGAGGATATTCTAAAAGACCTGGGAGTAAGAAATTAATAAAGAGGGGTGTTAAATAAATCAAAACAGCGCAACCAATTATTTTTTAATACAATCTACAGAAAGAAAAATTCGCAAATGAAAAAGTTATATGTATTGCTTGTAGCAGCAGGATTATTTGTGGCAGGGTCTGCATCTGCACAAACCAAAATCGCTTATATCCGTATCGATGACATCGTAGGATTGATGCCGGAACTGGCTCCTGAAAAAGTGAATATGGACACCGTAGGTCAGCAATTTATTAAAGACTCTATTATGCCCCGGATTCAGTATGTACAGGGTGAATACCAGCGTAAATTGGGTGAGTATACAGATACTACCAAGCCTGCAGGTGTAAGGGAACAAATCTTAAAAGACTTACAGAGTTACAAAGACGAGCTGGATGGCGCTGAAGCACTTATTCAGCAAGTTCAGCAATACAAACAGCAGGAATTACTGAGACCTTTTTACGCAAAAGCAAAAAAGGCAATTGAGCAGGTAGCAAAGGAAAAAGGCTATACTCATGTAATGAATTCTGACACATTCCTTGTAGCTCCTGAGGCAGATGATATATCACTGCTGGTGCTGACAAAGTTGAATATTAAACTGCCGGCAAAGCCCGGGACTAAATAACGCAGTTTTAATAAACGATAATAAATCCCATCCATTTATAGGATGGGATTTATTATTTTAACCAGTACACACATCACTATTTTTGCAGCATGCAGCAGCAAGGTCCAATAGGAGTATTTGATTCCGGGTATGGAGGTCTTACGGTTTTAAAGGAAATAGTCTCCCGTTTGCCAGAATATGATTATCTCTATCTCGGAGATAATGCCCGTTCTCCATATGGTACCCGGTCATACGAAACTGTTTACCATTATACGCTACAATGCGTTAACTGGTTTTTTGAGCAGGGCTGTTCGTTGGTTATTCTTGCATGTAATACAGCTTCTGCCAAAGCGTTGCGTACAATACAACAGAAGGATTTGCCAAAAATTGCACCTGATAAAAGAGTGCTGGGTGTAATACGGCCAACCGCAGAGATCATCGGTTCATTTTCTGAGACAAAAGAAGTGGGGGTATTAGCAACAACAGGTACTGTCTTATCAGAATCGTACCCGATGGAGATCGGTAAATTTTTTCCGGAAGTAAAAGTGTACCAGGAAGCCTGCCCTATGTGGGTGCCGCTGGTGGAGAATAATGAACACCTCGGGCACGGAGCCGATTATTTTGTGAAGAAAAACCTGGAAGAACTGTTTGAAAAAGGTGAAAACATAGATGTAGTGCTGTTAGGATGCACTCATTATCCTTTACTCAAAGAGAAGATTGAGGAATATTTGCCGGTTGGGGTTAAACTCATTTCGCAGGGGGAAATTGTTGCAGGCAGCCTTGCAGATTACCTGCAGCGCCACCCGGAGATAGAGACCCGATGTGCCAGAAATGGTAATCGCCATTTTTACACAACAGACGCTACCGGCGATTTTGATAATCATGGATTTCTATTCTTTGGTGCACCAGTGCAATCCGTTCATATTGATCTGGGTAAAATTTGAACTGATTTTCAATCAATAAGTGGTCTCCGGTTAAAAAAGCTCCATTTTTGAGCCAGAGTTCCGGTCTCATTCCCTTACCTTTGCCGTCCTTTCACAAAGCAGCGGATGTGGTGATCTGCGCTAAACTGAAACCCGGACCGTTCTCCCGGTCTACATTTCAAAAAGTGAAAAAGAGATAAAACAATGAAACGTACATTTCAACCCCATCGTAAGCGCCGTAAAACCGTACATGGTTTTCGTAAACGTATGCAAACTGCCAATGGCCGCAAAGTACTGGCAAGCCGCCGTGCAAAAGGCCGTAAAAAGCTGACAGTTTCTGATGAAAGAAAATTAAAATAACAGCATAGTTATCCCAAACGGGGTACAAGCTTATTATATTTATAGCTCCGGAAACGGAGCTTTTTTATTTTGGCAAAACAATTCACATTAAGAAAAAAAGAGCGGCTGAAAAGCCGAAAAGCAATTGAACTATTGTTTCAATCAGGCAAGCGGTTTTCAGTTGGTTGTCTTCGTGTTTTCTATTTGACAATGCCGGTTCAGGGTCTTGTGGCCGGGATTGGGGTATCATCCAAAAATTTTAAAAAAGCAACGGACCGAAACAGGGTGAAAAGACTTACCCGGGAAGTGTACCGGTTGCAAAAATTAGACCTGCAGGAAAAATTGGCTGCTGCAGGAAAAGGCTTGCATATTTTTTTCATTTACACATCTAAAGATCTGCCGGTTTATACTGATTTATATGAAACAATGACAGTAATATTGAATCGCCTGGCAAAACACTCCGATGAAAACACTGCTGCAAATACTTAGTCTGCCTTTTATTGCGCTGATAAAAATATACCAGTGGGTAATTTCTCCCTGGCTGGGCCCTAAGTGCCGGTTTACACCTACCTGTTCACATTATGCAGCTGAGGCATTGAAAAAACATGGAGTTTTTAAAGGTATGTGGCTGTCTATAAAGCGAATTTCCAAATGTCATCCATGGGGTGGCAGCGGTTATGATCCTGTGCCCTGATACTATAACGGTAACAAACAGGTATTTTACTCTGGCAAACTTCAGCGAATATTCTGTATCTTGTTTGTAAGAAATAAAGACCTTGATTTCAGTATCAATTATTGAAGATGATAAACATTACCGGGAAGGGTTAGAAACACTTATCGGAAATTCCCGGGAATTTGTAGTGCTGCACAGTTATCCATCTGCCGAAATTGCCCTGCCTCATATTGTCGCTCATCCTCCACGCATTGCGATTGTTGATATAAAGTTACCCGGAAGAAACGGTATAGACCTGATTGGCGCCATTAAAAAAGCTTCACCCGATATACAATGTATGGTTTGTTCATTTTACGACGACGATGAGTATGTGTTTAATGCATTGAAAAACGGGGCATGCGGTTATATTTTAAAAGATTCAATGCCCAATGACATTCTTGCGTCCCTTAAAGAACTTCACGAAGGGGGTGCACCAATGAGCCGTTATATTGCCCGTAAAGTGATCAATACTTTTCAGGCCGAACCTGCTCAACCCAGGCTGGCTGAACTGACAGACAGAGAAAATGAAATTTTGCAGCTAATAGCAACGGGTATGATTGTAAAAGAAATATCAGCCCGTCTTTTCCTGAGTGCACATACGGTAACCAAACACCTGAAAAATATTTATACGAAGCTGCATGTGAACAATAGGGTGGAAGCAGTTAACAGGCTGAAACAATAAGCTATTCAAAACTTTTATTTATAAACTCAACAAGCGGATATAAAGCATCGAAGGCAGCCACGGTTTTCTTCACCAGGTCTTTTGAATTCAGGTCTTTATCCGGAATATTTACCATTGCGATATAACTTTTCAGCCTGAGGTACTCTTCAGCAGGATTACCAGGCTCATATCCCTTGGGTAGCCGGCTCAGTAAAAATTCCTTACTCTTATCAAGATCATTATAAATTGCTTTGAACTTTTTGGCACTAACTATTTTTTTGAATGCTGCATAATTGTAGTCAATCTCCTGTCTTACCTTCTTAAGTTCTTCCGGCATTGGCATATACAGTCCTCCGCCCATAAAACAACCGCCCGGTTCAAGATGAAAATAATAGCCTGCGGCGTTCATGGCTTTTCTGCCTGCTTTGTTTATGCTGGCACCGAAGTTTGTTTTATAAGGGGATTTGTCTTTGGAAAAACGTACGTCACGGTTTATGCGGAACATACAATCTTTAGCAAGCAAACCTTTAATACCCGGATCCTTTTTACTATGCAAATCAATTACCTGCTGAATGAAAGCGGCAAAATCTGCTTTAGCCGTTTCATAAACTTTCCGGTTCTTATCAAACCAGGGTTTGTTATTATTTTTCTTTAAATCTTTTAGAAATTTAATAGTGGCAGGCTGAAACATGGAATAATGGTTAAATAAAACTATAAGCCTTAAAGATAATTAACCATTCCGCAAATCAATAAAATTGTAGTATCAGTAGTTCTAAATTCTTCCCCAGTTTTCCCCGCTTTTAATGCGATACATAGTCATTTCACTAACACCATAGTTTTTTGCAAGCTGACGAATGGTAATACTCCGGTTTTTACTGTTTAGTATTTTCTTAATTTTTTTCACATCAGTTGCACTCAGCTTTAAACCTTCAGTTCTGTTGGCCTGCTTTTCTTTATAAGCAATCTTGGCCGGGGATCCCTGTTGGTGACTGACCATTTGCTCCAGTGTAGCCCAGCGCAGATTTCTTATATGATTATCCAGTTTGTTATGATTACGATGGATCACATACTTGTGCTGTGGAGATGATTTGGATAAAAAAAGTTTAGCCAGTTCCCTGTGAATGTATAATGTGCCTTTGTTTCCGGGGCGATGAAGATTTAATGTGCGATAGCCGGTTGTTAATGAACCACTTAACAGTTTCCCGTCTTCCAGAACATTTTGTTTATAACTGGCAATACGGCCAAAACTGGAAACAGCATACCTGTTGCGGAGATGCCTCCATCCGGAAAAATTGAGCGGTTTCCAGACTTCACCGGCTAATTTTTTTATCATAGCAAATGTTTTTTAGCCAGGCACAGGATGCATTGAATAACAATGGTACGCAGAAGTTATTCTTGCAAGAAAGGAACTCTTACTAAGTTAGAACAATTCCTTTTGCTTCCAAGATTATTTTTTTCCAATGAGTTGCAGAAATTCTTCCTCTGATATGATCTTGACCGTATTGATTTTTTTTGCTTTTTCCAGTTTGCTGCCGGCATCTTCACCAACAACGAGGTAATTGAGTTTAGCGCTTACACCGCTCAGTATCTGTCCGCCATTTTCTTCTGCCAGGGCTTCAGCCTCACTTCTCTTCAGGGTTGGTAAAGTGCCGGTAAATAAGAATGTCTGACCAGATAAGTTACCCGCCGCTGTCATTTCCTTTTTTGTGTTTTTTAACTGCAAGCCGAGTTTTTCCAATTCTTCCAGCATGTCTATATTGCTTTTATTGCTGAAAAAATGATGAATACTTCCTGCAACTTTGGGCCCTACATCTTCCAGGTTTTGCAGGTCTTCTATTGAAAATTTTTTAAACTCAAGTAAATGATTAACTGCTTGTGCCAGCGTTTTGGCAGTAGTTTCTCCCACAAAGCGTATTCCCAATGCATATATGAGCCGGTGAAGCGGTTGTTTTTTTGAATTTTCAATAGCCGTTTGCAAATTATCAATTGATTTCTGGCCAAACCCTTCCATACCACTGACAGTAGTAAAATCAAGGGTATAAATACCGGGAATATCTTTAAGCAATCCCAACTCATAAAATTTACGGACATTGGCTTCACCAAAACCACGAATATCCATGGCATCTTTACTTACAAAATGAATGATTCTTTCTACAATCTGTGCCGGGCAATCAATATTAATGCACCGCCACACGGCTTCTTCTTCTTCTTTAAATAGTTTGCTGTTGCAAAAAGGACAGGTTTTAGGAAAGTGAATCTTTTTTTCATGTCCTGTTCTGGTGTCTGCTAATGGTTTTACAATTTGCGGTATCACATCACCGGCCCGTTCAATTAAAACGGCATCACCGATGCGAAGATCTTTTTCTTTAATATAATCTTCGTTATGAACAGATATACTGCTGACTGTGACACCTCCGATAGCTACCGGTTTCAACTTTGCTACAGGTGTTACCGCTCCGGTTCTTCCGACCTGGAATTCAATACCTAATAATTCGGTAGTTGCCTGTCTTGCTTTGAATTTATAAGCAATGGCCCAGCGGGGATGGTGTGATGTCATACCCATTTTATCCTGCAATGCGGTGTCGTTTACTTTAATTACCATGCCATCAATCTCGTACGGTAAGTCATCTCTTCCTTCTTCAAATTCATTACAATATTTAATGACTCTCTGAATTCCTTTAAATATTTTTTTTTCTTTTTCGGGGCTCCTGAATCCGAGATTCCATAGTAAGGACAATGAACCTGAATGGGACGTAAGTTCAGCAGGTATTTTTGCTCCTCTATCAACAGTATAAAAGCTTACATGGTAAACAAATGCCTCAAGGTTTCTTTTGGCAACTTCAGCAGTGTCTTTGATACGAAGTGTACCTGCTGCAGCATTTCGTGGATTCGCAAGCGGTGGTAAACCCTGTTCAGCGAGTTGTTCGTTATATTTCGAGAAATTCTTTTTATTGATCAAAACCTCACCTCGTATTTCAACCTGCGTTATACCATATTCTGAGAATTTTGCCGAAAGAGGGATGCTTCTGATCTGCTTAATATTAGTGGTGATATCATCTCCTTCCACACCATCGCCTCTTGTGGCGCCCCTTACGAAAAGGTCATTTTCATAAATAAGCGAAATGCTGCTGCCGTCAAATTTTGGTTCAACACAATATTCTATTTCTTCTAAGCCGGTCAATTCCCTTGCCTTTCTGTCGAAATCAAGCAGGTCATCACTATTATAAGAGTTATCAAGTGATAGCATGGGTACCAGGTGCTGAACGGTGGGAAAATCTTTTGTAAGCCCTTTAGCCACCCTTTGTGTTGGCGAATCCGGCATTTTCAGGGAAGGGTTTTCCTGTTCAATTTTTTCCAGGCATTTGAATAACTGATCGTATTCGAAATCAGCTATCAAAGGGTCATTAAGGATGTAGTAGCGGTATTCATGGAAACGTAATACATCTCCGATCTCTTGCACATTTTTACCAGTTATTTTACCGGTTTTCAATTTAGCAAGCAATTCATTAGTAAGCTTTTGGAGTTGATGAGTTGTTTCTTTTGAATACATAGCAAACAATTTGACAGTAAGCAAGTAAAGGTATGAAGCCCTTTTAAACTTTAGGTTGCGACAAAGACAGACAAAAATTTAATGTGTTATAGGTACATATTATGTATCTTCGAAAAAAGGTTGCTTTACAAAACGATTTGGGTTAAATAAAAGCTTGCTATGAAAAAAATCTTCATTGTCTGTTTTTTAATGCTGTTATTTTCCTTTTCAGGAAACACACAAGTACTTACCTGGACTCCTGCTTTTCCAAAGGATAACGATAATCTCGTTATCACTATGGATGCCACCAAAGGAAACCAGGGATTGAACAATTATACACCGGCCTCCGATGTGTATGTTCATGTGGGTGTAATAACAAATCTCAGTACCAGTTCCTCTGACTGGCGATATGTTCGATTTACCTGGGGAACAACAACTGCTGCTGCCCAGGCCACTTCTTTGGGAAGTAACCAATGGCAATACACCATTAACAATCCCCGTACTTTTTTTTCGGTGCCGGCAGGTGAAACCATTCTTAAAATCGCTATTCTTTTCAGAAGCGGTAACGGTAATCTGAAACAGGCAAATACGGATGGCAGTGATATGTATATCCCGGTTTATACAACTACTATTGCAACAAAGTTTTCAATACCACCATTTCAGCCCACATTTATTCCTATTCCCGAGCCTATCAGTAAACAGCAAAACGATTTTATAAACCTGACTGCCATTGCTAATAATACTGCTGAGAACATGAAATTGTATCTCAATGGCACCCAGATTGCATCAGCCAACAATGTAAATACGATTTCTGCCAATCCGCAACTTACTGCTGCCGGCAACCAGACTATTGTTGCTGAAGCCACGCTGACCGGAACAACCCGTACAGATACTCTTCGATTCTTTGTGGCCAGTGCACCAGTAGTAGCTCCGCTTCCTGCCGGTGTAAGAGACGGAATCAATTATGAGGCAGGCAATACTTCAGTAGTGCTGGTGTTAAATGCACCCGGAAAAGACAGAGTCTCTGTCATTGGCGATTTTCCCGGCAGTAACTGGATTGAGCAGACTAATTATGTAATGAACAAAACTCCGGATGGTAATCACTGGTGGTTACGTATTACTGGTTTAACTCCCGGACAAGAATATTCATTCCAGTACCTGGTAGATGGAACCCTTAAAGTGGGAGATCCTTATGCAGAGAAGATTCTTGATCCTTTTAATGATGGCTTTATAACTGCAGCTACTTATCCCGGCATAAAACCTTATCCAACAGGGTTGACCACAGGAAACGTAAGTATACTTCAGACGAATGCACCTGCTTATAACTGGACGATTACTAATTTCAATCGACCTGATAAAAGAAACCTGGTAATCTATGAAATGCTAGTCAGGGATTTTGTAGCAGCACATGATTGGAAGACAATCCGTGATACCCTTAGCTATCTTCAACGCATGGGTGTGAATGCCATTCAGCTGATGCCATTCAATGAATTTGATGGAAACGAAAGCTGGGGTTATAATCCTGCATACTTCCTGGCGCCTGACAAATATTATGGTCCTAAAAACAGCTTAAAGGAGTTTATTGATACTTGTCACCGCAGAGGAATAGCTGTTATCATGGATATTGCTTTGAATCATACTACCGGTGCTTCTCCATTGGCAGCTTTGTACTGGAATACCACTACCAATCAGCCCGCAGCTAATAACCCCTGGCTTAATGTGACAGCTACTCACCCTTTCAGTGTTTTTAATGATTTCAACCATGAAAGTTTACGAACCAGGTATTTTACCAGTCGTGTTATCGAACATTGGTTGCAAGAGTATAAACTGGACGGATTCCGTTGGGATCTTTCCAAAGGGTTCACACAAACAAATTCAGGCAGCAATGTAGGATTATGGGGACAATATGATGCAAGCCGGGTTGCCATCTGGAAGAGATATTATGACACTATGCAGCTGAAGTCAGCAGGTACTTATTGTATTCTGGAACACTTTGCAGATAATAGTGAAGAGATAGAACTTTCCAATTATGGCATGTTGCTTTGGGGAAATAATACTGCTCAATGGCAGGAAGCAACAATGGGCTATACAACCACTTCAAACTTTGAGGGAAATATTCATAGTGTCCGCAACTGGTCAAACCCTCATCTGGTTGGTTACATGGAAAGCCATGATGAAGAGAGACTGATGTATAAGAATTTGCAGTTTGGAAATTCAGCAGGCACTTATAATACAAAGGATTTGAATACTGCATTAAAGCGAATGGAACAGGCGGCAGCATTCTTTTTCAATATCCCCGGACCCAAAATGATATGGCAATTCGGAGAATTGGGATATGACTATTCCATAAACTATTGTCCGGATGGCTCCATTAATAATAACTGCCGTACCTCTAATAAACCCATTCGATGGGATTATAAAAATGTGGTACAGCGGCAACGGCTTTATGACATCTACAGTGCATTGAATAAGCTGCGCTTTCATCCCTGGTATAAAGATGTTTATATAGCCAATACTGTTTCGATCGACCGAAGCCTCGCCGGCGGATTTAAGTTTTTACGGCTCAGAAGTGCTAATGATACATCCTGTGTAGTAGTAGTAGGAAATTTTGATGTGGTGCAGCAAAGCGGAACAGTAACATTTCCGGTGGCAGGCACCTGGTACGACTATTTGAATGGCGGAACATTTACAGCAACCGGCACTGCCCAGAATTTTACCTTGCAACCCGGTGAATACAGGGTATTGCTAAACCGGAATCTCACCAATGCAGTAGTGACTTCAACCGGAGGATCGCCAACTATATCAGGTTCTGGATTAACGGCTTTGTTATTCCCGAATCCTGCAAAAAATAACCAGGTTTTGTCAATTGACATACCTGAAACAGGAAAAGTGCAGGTTGAACTATATAACAATATGGGTCAGCGGGTCAATACTATTTTCTCTGACAGGTTATTGAAAGGAAATCACAGGATTGCACTTGCAGGAAAAACAGATAACTTACCTGCCGGTTCATACCTCCTGGTTGTTCAGCATGCCGGGGTAAATGTATCTGTAAAAATGATCATTCAGTAATTCTTAAAACAGGCATTAATATGTCAAAAGCGCTAAACCTGAAGACAGCTGAAATAGAAAAGATCAGTCACCTCGATTATTTTAATATAGCGATATCAGTTGACTGTGTCATTTTTGGTTATGATGATAAAGACCTGAAAGTATTATTGATAAAATCGGATCTGGAAGAATTTGAGGGACTTTATTCACTGCTGGGTGACCTGGTAAGACCAGATGAAGATCTTGAAACTGCTTCTTACCGGATATTGAAAGAAAGAACTGGTCTTGATGATGTATACCTTGAGCAGGTACAGGCTTTTGGTAGCCTGGACAGGCATCCTTCGGGAAGGGTAATCACTATTGCCTATTACTCACTAATAGATATACGCAACCATAAATTGAAACTGGAGAATAATGAACTGCACTGGCATTCTGTAAAAACGATAAAAAAATTGGCTTTTGACCATAAGTTGATTCTTGATACCTGCTTGTTGCGGTTACAGCAGCAGGTAATGGAAAATCCGGTTGTCTTTAATTTATTACCGGAGAAGTTTTCATTGAGGGAATTACAGGAATTATATGAGGCTATTTTAGGCTATGAACTGGATCGCCGCAACTTCCGAAAGAAAATTTCAATAAAGGACTGGCTTACAGATATCAATGAAATGGAAACCGATGTACCACACCGGCCCGGCAAGCTATATAAACTGAAGACAGAGCATAGAAAAAAGAACGTAGGCAAACGAAGCACCCCGGGAAGGGTTGTAACCGTTTGAAAACCCAGTGTTTAACTTAAATGTCCGAATATAGTCCGATTGTTTAACCAAATTTGATAAGCTCCTTTTAAGGGGCTTATTTTATGTAGGGCAAGGAAAATAAATTTTTGGCAGATTTAAATAAATGTTAATATTGTGTGTTTAATACACATTTGGTCGTGTAGCAAATACATGATAACTGTGTGATCTGATTGCTAAAAAAATAATGATTGCTTATGTTCTCCTCAAAATTTCTTAAGGCAGCCGGCCTTATAATGCTGGCTCTTGTAGCGCAAATTTCCTTTGCACAGAACAGGGTGATTACCGGTAAGGTTACAGATTCCAAAGACGGATCTGCCGTACAGGGCGCCAATGTTATTGGTAAGGGAACCAAAACTGGTACACAGACCAAATCAGATGGTACATTCAGTATCTCTGTTGAAAATTCTGTTACCGTGCTTGTCATATCTTCTGTTGGATTCACCACACAGGAAGTATCAATTAGTGACAAGAATTTTGTTAATGTTTCTTTAGTTGTCAGCAACACCGGCCTAGGTGAAGTTGTTGTGGTTGCTTACGGTACTCGTAGAAAAACTGACTTGACTAATGCCGTTACTCAAATAGCAGCTAAGGATTTTCAGAAAGGTAATATTAACTCATCTGAGCAATTACTACAAGGTAAGGTCGCTGGTCTCGAAGTAACAACAGGTGGCGGAAGTGCTGGCGGTGGTAGTAAAATCAGAATCCGCGGCTCTGCTTCTCTTAATGCCAGTAATGATCCTTTGATTGTAATTGATGGCGTCCCGGTAGAAGGTAATGGAATGGCTGGAGCAAGCAACCTGTTGAACACCATTAATCCTAATGATATTGAGTCAATGAGTGTTTTGAAAGATGCATCGGCTGCAGCTTTATACGGAGCAAGGGCAACCAATGGCGTTATTATTATAACTACTAAGAAAGGAACTTCAAAAAAACCGGTATTCAATTTTAATACAAAGCTGTCAATAGCAAATCCTCATAACCGTGTGAAAGTTTTAAGTGCTAATCAAGTAAGGGAAATTGTGCAGGGGACAGGGAACAGTACATACATTGGTTTATTGGGCAGTGACAACACAGACTGGCAAGACCAAATCTATCAAAATGCACTTGGTTTTGACAACAATATAAGCGTTTCTGGTCGGCAAGATATCACAAAGGAATTTAATTTGCCATACAGGCTTTCCCTTGGGTATTTATCACAGGAGGGGATTTTGAAGACAAATAAATTTGATAGGCTTTCATTAGCATTTAACTTATCTCCAAAATTTTTTAAAGATCATTTGAGCCTGAATATTAATGGAAAGTTTGCTAATACAAAAACCAGAATTGCTGATGAGGGTGCAATCGGTACAGCAGTTGGATTTGATCCTACACAACCGGTTTATAACAAGTCTTCAAATAAGTATGGAGGATTTTGGGAGTGGGAATTAGGGGGTAGTCCATTAGGCCTTGCTCCACGCAATCCTGTTGGTATGCTTGAGCTTCAAAATAATAAATCTACATTGAACAGATTTATCGGAAATATACAGGCTGATTATAAGCTTCATTTTTTCCCCGATCTGCATGTTTTGGTGAATTTAGGTATGGATAATGCTGTTACCGATGGGCTTTATGTTAGAGATTCTGTTTCAGTCTTATCAGTATTAGGCGATCAGAGTAAGGGAAGATATTCACAATATGGAGGGAAAAAGTACAGCAAATTGGCTGATGTGCAATTATTTTATCAAAAGGATCTTGGCAGAGGCAATAAAGTTGATGTGCTGTTGGGTCATGGATATCAAGAGTATATGACAGATATAAAAAATTACCTGACCTATTTTCAGGATGGAGTCACTGAACAACCTGGTCAAAGTCTTGATTTCCCATTAATTAAAGATGGTTTTGCAATTGAATCTTACATTGGAAGAGCAAATCTTACACTTGCAAATAAATACTTGTTTCAGGCATCTATAAGAAGAGATGCAAGTTCGAAGTTTGCAGAAAAAAACAGAGTAGGTTATTTTCCGGCTTTCTCTTTTGCATGGAAATTAAACGAGGATTTGTTTAAGAATGTAAATGCTATTAATGAAATGAAGCTGAGATTAGGCTGGGGAGAGACCGGACAACAAGATGGAATTGCCAATAGTTATTACGCTCCATTATACTACTTGGCGGGAGCCGGCGCTCAGTTTAATTTTGGAAATACTTTTACACAACCCTTCCGTCCGACAGCTTATAATCCTGATTTGAGGTGGGAAACAACTCAAACATTGAATTTGGGTCTTGATTATTCAATTTTTTCTGGACGTATTTCAGGAGCAATAGATGTTTACCAGAAGAAAACTAAAGATCTGATAAGTACAATCGATGTAGCTCCAGGTTCAAATTTCGATGTAACAATGACCTATAACATTGGTTCATTAGAGAATAAAGGAGTTGAGTTTAGTATTAACACTGTTCCTGTTAGAAATAGAGATTTAACATGGGATTTTGGGTTTAATGTTACGTATAATAAGGCGGAGATTACATCATTATACAATAGTGATGCCCCTGGCTATAAAGGAATTCAGGTTGGTGGTATATCAGGCGGAACCGGTAATAATATTATGATTCATGCAGTTGGATATGCGCCATTTACATTTTATCCAAACCAGCAAGTTTATACTTCTGATGGAAAGCCTATTGAAGGATTGTATAACGATATTGACAGAAATGGCATTGTTGACGATGCTGACAGGGTTTATTATAAAAAACCAAATGCTGATGTGATGTTTGGATTAAATACTAATGTTACTTACAAAAAATTCAGTGTGGGTTTAACTGGTCATGGCATGCTTGGTAATTATCTGTACAACAACTTTAATTCAAACAATAGTGTTTTACGCAATATTATTAACCCTGTGAGATATGTTGGAAATGCTGGTATAAATTATCTGGACACAAGGTTTAGCAATAACAGGTATCTATCAGATTATTATATTGAGAATGCAAGTTTTTTCAGACTTGACAATATTAATTTGGGATATGACCTTGGGAAAGTAATTAATAATAAAGCCAGGCTTCGCCTGAGTGCTAACATTCAAAATGTATTTGTGATAACTAAGTACAGTGGCGCAGATCCTGAAAATACCGGAGGGATAGATAACAATATATATCCTCGCCCAAGAATATTCACAATTGGAGCTAATCTTGATTTTTAATTAAAATAATAGCTTACAGATATGAAAAATAAATTATTAATATCAGCAGTCACTTTTCTTGCAGGAGCTGTTATTTTAAGCTCATGTGCTAAAAAGCTCGACATTATTCCTTCAAACGCATTCAGCAGTTCACAAGTTTATTCAAGCCCTGAAAGTTTCAAACAAGTTTTAGGAAAATTGTATGCTACACTTTCAACAACAGGCAATGCAGGCCCAGCAGGCTCTCCAGACATTGGAGGTGGCCTTGATGAAGGATCACAAATCTCACTTATCCGCGGCTTTTTTAATTGTCAGGAGCTGCCAACAGATGAGGCAGTAGTGGCATGGAATGACCAGACAATATGGGACTTTCATTATCTGAGATGGAATAGCGCTGATCCTTTTTTGAAAGGGATCTATGCCCGTCCTATTTATAATATATCTCTGGCAAATGAACTGTTGCGAAATTCAACTGATGCAAAACTTTCTGAATATGGAATTTCAGGTAATGATGCAACTATCGTTAAAAATATGAGGAGCGAAGCCAGGTTTTTGCGGGCCTTTAATTATTGGATAATGCTTGATTTGTTTGGGAAATCAACATTTGTTACTGAAAATGATCCGGTAAGTAATTTCATACCTCCTGAAATTAGCAGAACTAACCTTTTCAATTATATTGAAACAGAACTAAAGGCAATTGACTCAGAATTACCTGCTGAAAGAACTGCCGAATATGGCCGGGTGGATAAAGCGGCAGCATGGGGTTTATTGGCAAGGCTATATTTGAATGCTGGGGTTTATACTGGTACAACTAGATATAATGATGCCATTACATATGCAAAGAAAGTAATCGATGCTGGTTATACCCTTAATAATGATTATCGTAAAATGTTTCAGGCGGATAATAATATAACCAGTAAGAATGAGTTTATTTTTGTTGCTCCTTGTGATGGACTTACTGGAAAGTCTTATGGGAATACTACATTTCTTATACATGCCCCTGCAGGTGCTGATTACCGTGATTTTGGAGCTAATAATGGCTGGTTTGGTTATAGATCAACGGCTGCTTTTGCTGCATTATGGCCAGATTTAACAGGCACTACGGATAAGAGAGCAATGTTTCAAACCAGTGCATTCAATGCAACAATGAGCCAGGCTCAAATCAATGACATTTCCGATTTCTCCAACGGGCTACATGTAAATAAATACAGGAATATACGTTCTGACGGTGCACCGGTAAGCGATCCGAATAGTGAGTTTTCGGATATTGATTTTCCTTTTATAAGATTGGCCGAGATGTACTTTATATATGCAGAATCAGTTTTAAGGGGTGGAACTGGTGGTGATGCTACCACTGCACTTGGCTATATAAATGCATTGCGTACCAGAGCCGGTGCCACTACTATTTCTTCAGGAAGTTTAAACCTTCAATTTATACTTGATGAAAGAGCAAGGGAATTATACTGGGAAGGTCACAGGAGAACAGACCTGGTGCGTTATGGCTTATTAACTACAGGTACTTATTTGTGGCCTTGGAAAGGTGGTGTTGCCTCTGGTACAGCAGTAGATGCTAAGTATAACATATTTCCAGTACCTGTTGCCAACCTTAATTCGAATAGAAACCTGACACAAAACACCGGATATTAATTTTTATAATTTATAAACATTATAAAATGAAAAATAATTTATTAAAACTTACTCTTGCTGTACTAGTTGCTTTTCTCTTTGTAGCATGTGAAAAGGACGAAAAGCAGGTGATATTTGAAGGCGGTACAAATCCAAATTTAAAAACATCTGCAACAGCCCCTCTGGTTTTACTTAAAGACCGGTTGAATGATATTGCTGTTTCCTTTACTTGGACAAACCCGGAATATCGGTTTAATACAGGAATAAGTTCTCAGAATGTGAACTATATCATTCAAATTGACACTGCAGGTAAAAATTTTAGCAGTCCAAAATTGCAGGAGGCATCTGTTATTGCTGATCTGTCAAAATCATTTACTGTAAAGGAGTTTAATTCGTTTATGTCGAAGATGGAGTTTGAGGCCAACCGTCAGCATAGTGTTGATATCAGGATTAAATCAACACTTACCAATGGTAGCGTTCCATTGTATTCAAATGTTGTTACTGTAATGGTTACTCCATATTTGGACTTTATTGTTGAGCCACCTGGAACAGCTGCCAATAACTATTTGGATGGAAATTTGTGGGTAATAGGAGATTGTTTTGGTGCTCCTAACTGGACAAATCCTCTTCCTTCGCCTCAAGATGTAAACCATAAATTTACCCGTATTGACATTCTTCATTATGAGCTGGTAATCAACTTCGTTTCTGGTGGAGGATATAAAATGATACAAACTCAAGGTGTATGGGGAACTCAGTATCATGCTCTCACTGCGAACGCACCATTAGATGGTGAATTTGAAAAAAGAGATGCAGATCCTCAGTTTGCATCGCCTGGGCCGGGCAGATATAAGATTCAGGTTAATTTTCAAACCGGAAAATATAAATTAACACCTCAATAATCAGCACATAAAAAACTGAATATGAAAAATTTTAATAAATATCTTCTGATTGCTGTTGCATCTCTGCTAGTATTTGCTTCTTGCGAAAAAGTAGCAGATTTGCCATATTATACAGAAGGTAAGGCAGTAACACTTTCTGCAGATCAAACAACGCTGGCACCAACAGCTGCAGATTCTTCCAGAAATATTATTACTTTTTCGTGGACAAATCCAGAGTATAAGCAAGACTCATCTTTATATAAGTTTATTCTGGAAATTGATTCTGCTGGCAGAAACTTTGTAAAGAACACACAAAAAATTGTAGTAGGGCAACGCTCAGTTAGCTTTACAGGTAAAGAAATGAACGGCATCCTGTTGAAGTTTGGATTTACTATAGGAACTGCATATGATCTGGATTTCCGCATTATTTCATCTTATGGAAACAACAATGAAAGATATCTTTCCAATGTGGTAAAGATTAAGATTACCCCATATAATGATCCTTCAGTTCTTACTAGCACAGCAACTAATGTAATTTGCTCTCCGGCTACACAGTCACAGTTAGCAACTACATTTAATTGGAGTCGTTCATTTAATGGGTATACTTCTCCAGTAACTTATACGATACAATACGATTCTGCAAACAAGAATTTTTCTGTTCCAAAAAATATTGCTATTGGCAATGATATTTTCACAAAAGATGCCATTCAAAGGGAATTGAATGATCATGGTCTTAATTGCGGTATTACAGGTGGTACAACCGGAAAAGTAGAATACAGGATTAAGGCAACAACTGTAGAAGGTGCAGTAAGTTATTCTAATGTAGTTTCTATCACCATCAAAACTTATCCTGTCAAGCTATATTTGGTAGGTGGTAGCTCTCCAGCAGGCTGGAATCCTCCTTTAGCCTCTCCGTTTATTTCTGATCCAAGATTCCCAGGTGTATTTTTTACTTATGCTACACTTACTTCAGGTGGAGGCGGCATTAAATTTTTGTCTGAAAATACAGACTGGAATACCCCTACACAGGTAATTTATGGAGATGTTAATGGTTCTGGAAATACAGGTAATCTTACTACCGTTAGTGGTGGTAATAACATTGTAGTACCTACTGATGGCGTATATCGTATTACGGTAGACTTGGCTAATTCAAAGTATTATCTTCAAACCGGTGGTATCGGTGCTGTTGGGCTGGTTGGGGCCTTCCAGGGTTGGAATCCCGGAGCAGCTCTTAAAATGGCATGCTTTTCACCAAACAGATTAATATTATTACAGAATATGGATAATAATCATGAATTTAAGTTTCATGATGGTAATGGATGGGATAACAGCACTTTAAATAATTCCCGTTGGTATGATGTTACATCCGGGGGAAATATTATTTTAAACGGAACTCCCGGAGTATCTGGTAATAATTTTCAGTGGACAGGCGCCACTGGTAGAGTAAGGGCAATCTTTGACTACGGAAACCCAAGTAGTCCAGGTTTTGTACTTGTGCCGGCAAATGAAATGAGATTAGTTGGAAATGGTATTCAAGGCGTTCCTGACTGGAATCCCGGTGCCTCACCGCAAATGACGTATGCTGGTAATGGTGTTTGGACAATTACCACAACATTAGTTGCAAATAAAGAAATTAAGTTCCTTGCCGGCGATGCATGGGGTGCTTTTGACTATGAAGATAATGGTGATGCCGGCGTTGCTAATACTCGTAAACTTAAGTGGGAAGGTGGAAGTAATTTTAATACTCCGGCTACAACAGGAACTTACACAATCACTCTTGATGAGTATAAGCAGACTGTTAGGATTCAATAGTGTCGCAGGAGTCAACATCTGATTTATTAGATATTAAGTCAGAAGATACTAAAGCAGGGTTATCAGAATAAATAAAGTGGCTGTCATATGACAGCCACTTTTGTTTTTATGGTAACTTCATTAAATCAATTTTTCCCAATGAAAAATCTTTTGCTGATTTCATGCTGGTTGCTTTTTTCCTGCAGCAAATCCGGCAATGGTAATAGTGGCGGGGGTAATAACCCAACTCCATTGCATCCCAATTTTGCAAAAGGTGCTGATATAAGCTGGCTCACAGAAATGGAAGGTGCAGGTAAGAAATTCTACTCAGCGTCAGGTGCTGAAACCGACTGCATACAACTTTTAAAAAATCTTGGAATAAATGCTGTTCGCCTTCGTGTTTGGGTAAACCCGGCTGGTGGCTGGAACAATACAGCTGATGTAGTGGCAAAAGCAGTTAGGGCCAAAAATCTTGGTATGCGGATTATGATTGATTTTCACTACAGTGATTCATGGGCAGATCCCGGCCAACAGACCAAGCCTGCAGCATGGGCAGCTCAGGATTTTACAACACTGCAACAATCGTTATACGATCATACATTTAATGTACTGACTGCATTAAAAACAGCCGGTGTTACTCCGGAGTGGGTACAGGTGGGTAATGAAACCAATGATGGTATGCTATGGCCTACTGGCAAAGCTTCTGTCAGTATGGCCAACTTTACTGCATTGGTGAATAAAGGATATGATGCAGTTAAAGCTGTTGATCCGGTCATTAAAGTGATCGTTCATATTTCAAATGGCCATGACAATAATTTATTTCGCTGGATATTTGATGGTTTAAAGAATAACGGGGGCAAATGGGATATCATAGGAATGTCACTATACCCCGATCCTGGAAGCTGGGCAATTATGAATACACAATGCATCGGCAATATCAACGATATGATTTACCGGTATAATAAGCCTGTAATGATTTGTGAAGTGGGGATGAGTTGGGATCAGCCGGATGCCTGTAAATCTTTTCTTTCTGATCTTATCAATAAAGTAAATATTGCATCAGGCAATAATGGGCTTGGTGTTTTTTATTGGGAACCTCAGTGCTACGGAAACTGGAAAGGATATACTAAAGGAGCTTTCGATAATTCCGGTAAGCCAACGATTGCATTAAATGCTTTCAACTGATATTTTACCTCTAATACTTTGGTAACTTGCCTGTATGAAATACAGAGGTTTTTTTTTAATGGCACTTTGCTTGATTGTCATTAACACCGCCGCACAAAGACAACAACTGAATTTTGATAGAGGATGGAAATTTCATTTCGGTCATGCTGCCAGTCCTGAGAAAGATTTTAATTATAGCATTGTCAATATTTTTTCCAAATCGGGAGCTGCTGCCAATACTGCTATTGACCCGAAATTCAACGACAGTAAGTGGAGATCACTGGATATCCCGCATGACTGGGCGGTAGAATTGCCTTTTGTTTACAAAGATAATTTTGATGTCATGTCACATGGCTACAAACCCGTTGGTGGTTTGTTTCCTGAAACAAGCATTGGCTGGTACAGAAAACACTTTAATGTAGCTAAATCAGATTCTGGTCAGCGTTTTCAGGTACAGTTTGATGGTATTTTTCGTGATGCCAGCATCTGGCTGAACGGCTTTTATTTAGGCAATAACAAGAGTGGTTATGTAGGGGTGTCTTATGATATAACAGATTACATCAATTTCAGCGGGGATAATGTGCTGGTGGTAAGAGTGGATGCTACACAATATGAGGGCTGGTTTTACGAGGGTGCCGGAATTTACAGGCATGTATGGTTGAATAAATTTTCAAATGATCATATACCAACTGACGGACAGTTTGTGTATTCATCAGTTAATAAAAATGTGGCGACAGTCAGTATTGAAGTAGATGTAAGGAATGCGGGATTAACTCAGTCAGCCTTTTCTGTGGTTTCCTATCTCACGGACCGTAGCGGTAAGAAGCTGGTGCAAACAAAAGAATATGCAATTAGCTTGCCGGTGAACGGAACAACTACAGTTAAGCAGGGAATGACACTTGCCGGTCCGAAAATATGGTCATTAGAGGATCCTTATCTCTACAGGGTTGTATCTGTCATTAAGAAAGATGGAAAGATCATTGACAGTGTCAGACAACGATTCGGTATTCGAACTATTGAGATAAAACCCAATGGCGTTTTCCTGAATGGACAGCATATTAAACTAAAGGGAGTAAACAATCACCAGGACCATGCTGGTGTAGGCAGTGCATTGCCGGATTATCTACAGTATTATCGCATTGCTTTATTGAAAAGGATGGGAGTAAATGCCTATCGTACCAGTCATCATGCGCCAACTCCTGAGTTATTAGATGCTTGTGACAGTTTGGGTATGCTGGTAATGGATGAGCAACGATTACTCAACAGCAGCCCCGAATACATGGATCAATTTGAAAGATTAATTAAAAGAGATCGTAGCAGGACTTCTGTTTTTATGTGGTCAATCGGTAACGAAGAAGGCTGGATACATACTAATAGTGTTGGAAAGAGGATTGCTCAAACATTTATAGTAAAGCAAAAAGAGCTTGATCCAACAAGAATATGCACCTATGCAGCAGACCTTCCAAATGTTTATAATGGCATTAATGAAGTAATACCTGTTCGTTCCTTCAATTACCGTCAATTTGCTGTAGCCGATTATCACCGTGACCATCCCGATCAACCGATCATTGGAACAGAGATGGGAAGTACGGTTACCACAAGAGGTATTTATGAAAAGGATACCATCAAGGGATATGTGCCTGACCAGGACATAACAGCCCCCTGGTGGGCCAGCAGGGCAGAAGACTGGTGGACATTGGCTGCTACTAATGATTTCTGGTTGGGTGGATTTATCTGGACCGGGATGGATTATCGGGGTGAACCCACACCTTATCAATGGCCAAATATTAATTCGCATTTTGGTGTAATGGATATGTGCGGTTTTCCGAAGAACATTTATCACTACTATAAAAGCTGGTGGACAGATAAAGATGTTTTACATATCTCACCACATTGGAATTTTAGGGGGAAGGGTCCAGGATGGAATAAGCCTAAAGGTGACCTGGTTGATGTTTGGGTAAACACCAATGCAGATAATGTTGAGTTATTTCTTAATGGTAAAAGCCTTGGGAAAAAAGATATGCCCCGTAACAGCCACCTGAAATGGACGGTTAATTATGAACCGGGAAAACTGGAAGCTATTGCCTACAAAAAGGGAAAACGGCTATATCAAAAAGTAGAAACAATAGGAATGCCTTTTGAAGTAGTCGTTACTCCGTATAAGACCACGATACTGGCTGATGGGAAAGATGCAACCGTTTTAAACATTACTGTACTCGACAGGGAAGGAAGAGAAGTACCCGATGCAGACAATCTTATCAAATTTTCAATTGAAGGCCCGGGAAAAATTATTGGAGTGGGTAATGGCGATCCCAGCAGTCATGAGCCGGATAAATGTGTGGATGGTATGTGGCAGCGAACTTTGTTCAATGGTAAATGCCAGGTGATTATCCAGGCCGGAACCGAAACAGGAATGATCAGGTTTGAGGCTAAGGCAACAGGTTTATGGTCGGGCGGAACGGATATTCAAACCATTTCACCTGAAAGTGTAAGTAAAGTTACAGTTGATAGTAAATACAAGTTGACAGCTGAACAAGCAAAGCCAGCAGAAGTCAGTAAAATGCTTGGAGCAGATATTTCATTTCTCCCTGAATTAGAGGCAAGGGGCATGCAATTTTCTGATAATGGAATCGAAAAAGATGCAATTCAAATATTGAAGGATCATGGTTTCAATTATGTACGCCTTAGAATTTTCAATGATCCGGGCAGGGACAGTGGCTATTCTCCAGGTAAAGGATTTTGTGATTTGAGTAATACACTAAAGATGGCCAAAAGAGTGAAGAACGCAGGAATGAAACTATTACTCGATTTTCATTATAGCGATTACTGGGCTGACCCGGGAAAGCAATACAAGCCGGCAGCATGGAGAAATTTGTCTTTTGAGGACTTAAAGAAAGCTATTTATGATTATACCAGGGATGTGATGCAGCAATTGAAAGATCAGGGCACAATCCCTGACATGGTACAGGTGGGTAATGAGATAAACCACGGTATCATCTGGCCTGAAGGAAATGTCAGCAATTTTGACGGATTGGCGCAGCTAATCAATGCGGGAACAAAGGCAGTGAAGGATATTGATCCTTCTGTGGTCATAATGTTACATGTGGCATTAGGGGGGCAGAATGATGAATCCGTTTTCTTTATTGATAATATGATTGCCAGGGGTGTTCACTTTGATGTGATAGGCGAATCATATTATCCCAAATGGCATGGCACCTTAGAAGATTTGGAAACAAACCTGGAAAATCTTTCCCGCAGGTATAACAGGGATGTGATTGTGGTGGAATATTCTCACCGGAAAGAAGAAGTTAACAAACTGGCTTTTGAAGTGTCGGGTGGCAGGGGAAAGGGCACCTGTATCTGGGAGCCATTGAGTACCTGGGAGAAATTTTTTGATGATAAAGGGAAAGCAAATGAATTACTGCCGCTTTATGATGTGATAAGCAAAAAATATCTCACCAACTGAAATTGTTTTTATTCAAATACTTTTCATTTATAAATACGTAATAAAATAAAGCCGCCTCCTTTCGGAAACGGCTTTTTTGTTAGCCCTGACGAGAGAAAAATTACCTGCTTACAGAAACTTAGATTCTGTAATGGTGGTTATAAAAATTCGGATTAATTATGTTTATCTAACTAGTCAGGGGGCAGAACGGCAATGTGACTGTACTTAGTCACCCTGGTTTAAAGAATAACAGGAATAATTTCAGATAACTGATTTTTGATGATCAATGATGAATTGAATCAGTTCTTCCAGTGTGGTATCTGTTCTTGATATAGCATCATTTATTTCTTCCCGGCTTACCTGGGCTGCAAAAGAAGGAGTCTTTAATCTTTTCAATACACTTTTTACTTCCAGCCCTTCATACAAAGTTGGTCGTATCAGGGCTGCAGCATGAATGAAGCCGGACAACTCATCAATGGCATAAATCATTTTATCCATCTTGCTTACCGGTTCTACCCCAAAAACAGAAGGGCCGTGTGATGCAATGCAGTGGATCACATCAGGGTCAATATTTCTTTTCTCCAGCTCTTCTATAATGATGCGGCAATGATCATCGGGGTATTTTTCCCAATCTGCATCGTGAAGCAACCCTGCCAGCTCCCATTTTTGGGCAGTCAATTCATCCGCACCTTCTTTTTCGATGGCCCATGCTTTCATATTTGCTGCAACCTGTTTCATATGCAGCCGGAGTCGTTCATTCGGTACCCATTCATTTAATAAAGTATTAGCCTCGTTTAATGGCATCAGGTTACCCCTGTTTTTAGGGTCACCAAATTCAGAGCGGCCAAGATTTCGGGTTGACATATTTAATTAAATTAAAACCAACCCGGCTATTCTGCATCATGCATACCTTTACCGGGCAGGAAAGTTATCATTATGGAAGAAAAGATACTAAAGGGAACTATTTCATTTGTCAATTACGAGAAAAATTTTGCTACAATAGAATATGAGCAAGGAGCAAAGAAAAAATCTGTTAACTGTAAAACTGATTTTGAATCAACCGGCAGAAAATCTCATCATTTCAGGGTTGGAGATACAGTTAGTTTTCAGTTAAGACTGTCAGACCGCGGTGATAAGATGACTGCATGTAATATTAAGTACCTGCATAATACAGAGCTGAACCTTTTGATTCAAAGAGCGGCTATTGAGAACAGATTTTCTGGTTATTTGAAAAAAGTCGATGAAAAATATTTCGTCAAGGAATGGAATAGTTACATCTTTTTTCCCCTTCAGCTTTCTCCCTGGGAAAAGCCACCTGTTGAAACCGCTGAAAACGAAGCAATCAGTTTCAGGTTGCTGAACCTTGAAAAACCAAATGCTATCGTTGCTGAGCTTTTTTCACATAATTATATACCTGAATACAGGAAAGCTTTACAACATTATAAGAATGAGATAGCTATTGATGCGGTTGTTTTCAAAGTATCGCCGCATGCTATTTATCTTAACTTGTTTGATGACAAAATCAAGGCGAAACTCTCTCTCACTTCCCCTGACGATTCTTCTGTTAAAGTGGGTGATATTATAACTGTAATCATTACCCATTTATCCGCTACCCGGGTAGTCGTTAAGCGGTTTGAAAATTGAGCCTTTTAAAGAACCATTTACTCAAGTATGAAAATTTTGTAGCAAAAATTTTATTGTAAATCAATTAGTTGTAAAGGTTTAATAAAAACTACTTGCCATTTTAGTAGGTTCGGATTATGCCCAAACCTATCTTTGCACCCCATTTAAAAACAGTTGCCGGGATAGCGGTAACATAAATAAAATCAAAATGAGCAAATTACATTTCACTACCAAACATGCGAACGAGGCTACCGTTAAGCGCAACTGGTACGTTGTGGACGGTACTAATCAAACCGTTGGTCGTATGTGCGCAAAGATTGCCGCGATGTTGCGTGGCAAGCACAAGGCCTCCTACACTCCCCATGTTGATACCGGCGATTATATCGTGGTGATCAACTGCGAGAAAGTTGTTTTCACCGGTAACAAACTGGAGCAGAAAATTTATGATCATTTCACCGGTTATCCCGGCGGACGTAAAGAAGAAACTGCGGCTAACCTGCAGAAACGTCGTCCTGAGGTTGTAATTGAAAGAGCCGTAAAAGGCATGTTGCCTAAAAATCGCCTGGGCCGCAAGATGTACAAGAAGTTATTTGTATATGCCGGCGCAGAACATCCGCATACTGCCCAGCAACCGAAAGAACTGAAGTTTTAATCATCATTCAAAAATTCCTAATTAATATATAATGGAAAAGCAAAAAAACGGAGTGGGTCGTCGTAAAGAAGCTGTAACCAGGGTTTTCATTTCTAAAGGAGAGGGAAACATTACAGTGAACGATAAAGACTATAAGGTATATTTTCCGCTGGTATACCTGCAAAACCAGGTGGAACGTCCGCTGAAAACAGCAGATGTATTAAACAAATTTGATGTTAAGATCAATGCTGCCGGTGGCGGATTAAAAGGTCAGGCTGAAGCAGCTATGCTGGGCATCAGCCGTGTACTGGTTGAATTGAATCCTGAGTTCCGTCCTGCGTTAAAAGCTGCCGGATTGCTGAAAAGAGATCCGAGGTCTGTTGAACGTAAGAAATTTGGTCATAAGAAAGCCCGTAGAAGCTACCAGTTCTCTAAACGTTAATCGCCACAAACAATTATTAAAAACGATCATTCAAATACAATGGAAAATAATACATCCTTACAACAGCAGCTTCTGGAAGCAGGTGTTCATTTTGGTCACCTTAAAAAGAAGTGGAACCCCAAGATGTTGCCTTACATCTTTGCTGAGAAGAAAGGTATTCACATCATTGACCTGAACAAAACAGTTGAGTGCTTGCAGGAAACTGCAGCTGCGCTGAAGCAAATTGCCCGCAGCGGTAAAAAGATACTGTTTGTAGGTACCAAGAAACAGGCAAAAGATATCGTTAGCGAATGTGCCAAAAAAGTAAACATGCCGTTTGTTACGGAAAGGTGGCTGGGTGGTATGCTTACCAATTTCAACACTGTTCGTAAGAGTGTAAAGAAAATGCAGAGTATTGAAAAGATGCTCGGCGATGGTTCTTTTGACAGCATCACCAAGAAAGAACGCCTTACATTGAGCCGTGACAAGGATAAAATGGAGAAAGTATTGGGTGGTATTGCTCAACTGGGCCGTGTACCTGCTGCTTTGTTCATTGTAGATATCGGACATGAGCATATTGCCCTGGCTGAAGCCAAGCGTTTGGGTGTTTCTACTTTTGGTGTGGTAGATACAAATTGTGATCCAAACAAAGTAGACTTTGCAATTCCTGCCAATGATGATGCTACCAAATCAATTGCTATCATCGTAAACTACATCACCGCTGCAATTGCTGAAGGGTTAGCCGAAAGACAAGCTGCAAAAGACGAAGAAGTAGAAGAAATGACTGATGACGAAAAGGAAAGAAAGGCAGCTAAATTATTGGCTGAAGCTGAGGCTGAAGGTGGCCGTGGAGGCAGGGGCCGTGGAGCTGGTGGCGGACAAAGACGTCGCACACCTGCTGGTGGCAGCCGTGGTCCTGGTGGTGCAAGAAGATAAAAGCCGAAGCCAGAAATCAGAAATATGAAATCTGGCAAAAGAAAATTCGTTCAATAATTTTTTAACCCTGAAGAGAGAGTGGTCGTATCAGACTTCTTGCTTCAGACTTCAATTTATAATCATGAGTACAGTAACGATAAGTGCAGCAGATATAAATAAACTTCGCCAGGCTACTGGAGCCGGCATGATGGATTGCCGCAAAGCTTTAACTGAAACAAATGGTGATTTTGAAGCAGCAATTGACTGGTTGCGGAAGCAAGGTCAGAAAGTAGCTGCTAAAAGAAGTGACCGTGAGGCAAAAGAGGGTGTGGTAATCGCTAAAACAACTGCAGATAATAAAACGGGTATTGTGGTATGTGTTAGCTGCGAAACAGATTTCGTTTCTAAAAATGCTGACTTCGTTGCATTTGGTCAATCTATTGCTGATGCAGCGATAGCTAATAATGTAGCCAATCTCGATCAACTGATGGAGGTAAAGATCGGTGATCTTACCGTTAAGGCGCTGGTTGATGAAAAACTCGCTACCATTGGAGAAAAAATTGGTATCACCAAGTTTGAAAGAATTGATGCACCTTTTGTGGCATCTTATATTCACGGTGCATATCGCATTGGAGTGCTGGTAGGAATGGATAAAGAAGCTGCTGAGGCAGGAAAAGATGTGGCAATGCAGATCGCCGCATTAAACCCGGTAGCAGTAGATGCAGCTTCTGTGCCTGCAGAAGTTATTGCCCGTGAAAAGGATATCATCATGGAACTGATGAAACAAGATCCAAAGATGGCCGGTAAGCCTGATGAGATGCTGGCTAAGATTGCTGAAGGTAAAATGGGTGCTTTCTTCAAAGAACAAACACTGACTGCCCAGGCTTTCGTTAAAGACGGAAGTAAAACAGTTGAGCAGTACCTGAAAGATAGTGGCGATGTGAAAGTGACTTCATTCAAGAGGGTAGCATTAGGTTAATACTATAATAGTAAAAATAAAAAGGGAGCTATAAGCTCCCTTTTTTTATGACTTTACTTTATTATTTGATAATTGTTGGTGGTATTGGTGCGGGTACCACATTGTTTACAGGTTTTATTGTCTTCAGGTAGGTGTAAACAGCTTCAATATCTTCATCAGTCATTTTAGAAAAATTAGTCCATGGCATAGGAGGCAATAAGTCCCGGCCGGTTTCCATGCCTTTGAGTTTACCATGTCTTATGGCATATTTGAAGTTCTCCAGCGGCCAGTTGCCTATACCTGTAGCATCGCTGGTGAGGTTGGCTGCAAAAGACATACCCCATACCCCGGCTGCTGAAGTAAAATCTTCGTTGAACTGCACGATACCAGATTTCATTAATTCTTTGTTATAGGACGGTGCCGGTCTTGTACCAGGAAACCCGGATAATCTTCTTTCCATATCTATTTCCGGCCCTTTTGGTCCCATTATTTTAGGTGAATGACAGTCATCACACACTCCAATTGTAACCAGGTACTCACCTCTTTTTACAAGTGCAGATGAATCTGTTTTCTTTTCATTGGCAAGTGACCCGCCTGCTGTGGAATTTTTACAGGCAGTCGTAACTAATGCTATACCGGCAATATAAACTGTCAACAGTAAAATCATTGTACGCATAAAGTTTAAGGTTTAATGGTTAATGGCTATAATTATGGTGTAAAGATGCAATTGCAGACAGCCTGTTTCAATCCCATATATATGTGAAACAGGCTGCCCGGAAATAAAAAAGATGTGATTTCATTTCACATCTTTTTATCAATTATTTTATTTGTATGTGGTTAGACAATCTTATCCTTGAAAGCTTTGGCAACTGCTTCAGATTTTGAATTTACATGCAGTTTTTCATAAATTTTTTTGATGTGGCTTCTTACGGTGTCAATTGCAATAAACATTTCTGATGCAATCATTTTGTAGCTATAACCATTCACCAGGTGTTGTAATACTTCTTTTTCCCTTTCGCTCAGGTTATAATCTTCTCCCTGGGGTACCTGCACTTCCGAAAACATTTTTAAGACCTGTGTTGCAATAGATGAAGTCATGGGTGCGCCGCCGCTGGCAGCTTCGGTAATATATTCAAGCAGCTTGGCCGGAGGTGTCTTTTTTAATACATAGCCATTGGCGCCATTTTTTAGTGCTTCAAAAACATTTTTATTGTCATCAAATACAGTAAGCATCAGCACTTTTACATCGTGGTTATGCTGGCGAATGAGTTTTAATCCTTCAATTCCGTTTACAACTGGCATATCTATATCCATCAGGATAACATCGGGTTTAAACGCCTCTACTTCTTGCACCACATTGCTGCAATTTTTAAATGATGCCAAAACCTGGAACCCTTCGCTGCCATCAATCAGCATTGTTAGACCTTCTCTCAGCTGCGGGTTGTCTTCATATAGCATAATCTTAATCATAGTATAGAGTTGAAAGGGTGAGTTATAGCCACTTATACAAATTTACCTTACCTGTCACTGGAATCCTATCACATATTAATGTGAAATAGCCCCTTTTTCAGAAACCCCTGCTTCCTGTAAGTGTAAAATAGATACTTGGTAAAAATTTTCGAACAAACCTGCCAATCCAGATACAAAGTACAACTATCAGCCCTGGTATTACAATATAGCAGAATAACCTGTAATACGGCAAAAAGCTAAGTTCCATCAAGGCCATGGTCATAGCATATGGCAAAAGAGGTACATGGGCACCATAGAGAAAAAAGGAAAAACCACTGGCTTTGTAGAACCATTTCTTTCTTAAAGCCCATCGGACCACTTTGTCCAGGCCAAACCACATAGCCATAATTCCGGTAATGACAGATAGTTGATAAAAGATTACCAGGGTCAAACCGGTTGAAAACTGGTTGGGTTCCAGCTCAAATGCCATAAAAGTTTTAATTACCGTCAGACCTATAAAAAGTATAAAGGCTAGTCCGGCACTGAACCATTCCGGTTGTTTGTCAATTGATATGTTCTTTTTTTGAAGCCATATTCCCAGTGAGAAAAAGAAAATACCCCTGCCATCTACGTAAATAAATTGGAACAGCGCAAAGAAAAGCAGAAAGGTTAGCGGTAACCAGATAAATGGAATTTTTACCACCAGCCACCTGATAACAGGGTAAATGAGGTTATAAATAAAAAGTGAAACGATAAACCATAATTGATATGAGACAGGGTGCAGCAGCCATCTTCTAAGCATGCCTTCCCAGCCAATTTCGGTATATGGCCTGTTGTCGCCAAGCTGATCGATCCCTGCAGTATAAACCACATCGGCGGTATAGGTGAATTGTTGTAATAAAAAAGTAAGAACAAGACCTGCTGCGCTCCATAGAAAAAAGGGAACAATTAAAGTCTTGAATCTTTTTTGTATTTGCTGCAGGTATGGCCGGTGATCATAAGTGGCATATAAGTAGCCAGAGATAATAAAGAGCATTGGTATTCTGAACCTGAGCAGGCCATTTGCAATAAAGTACTCAAAAAAAGAAGTAAAAGTTAATGGTTCGTCAACCGTACTGTAAGGTGCCAGGTAGGTATTATTCAGGTTATAACCATGTACATAAGCCAGCAATGCTATGCAGATAAAAGTGAAGAAGCGGAATTTCTGGCTTAATGTTTTATTCATAATGTTTGATTAATTGAATGGTACAGCAAGTTTTACAACAGTACCACTCCCTTTTTTTGAGGTAATCTGCAATTTGCCCTGCATCGCATCAGCTCTTTTCTGCATGTTGCTAAGTCCATTTCCGCTATCAGCAAGGGCCACATCAAAACCTTCTCCATCATCGATAACTTCAAGGGTAAGTTGTTTGTTATTAATAAGCAGGCTGATCTTTACTTTTTCGGCTTTTGAATACTTCGCTGCATTGTTTACTGATTCTTTGAATATAAGGAAGAAGTCCCGGCGGGCTTCCATATCCAGCTTTACATCATTTACTTCTTCTTCTATATTAAAAGACACTTCAATATCTTTTGCCTCAAGTATATTAGTCGCATACTCCCTCATCCTGGCGATGATCTTCTGCATACTGTCATTCATTGGTTTTATACTCCAGACAATATCATCCATTGCTTCCATCATACGCTGGCTGTTCTCGCTGATCTTACTGATGTATTCGCTTGTTTTTACGTTATCAGAATTCAGTTTGCTCTTTGCCATTGTACTGAGTATGTTAATTGTGCTGAGGGTAGAGCCCATATCATCATGCAGATCCCTGGCCACACGGTTTCTGATCTTTTCAACGGCCAGTAATTTATTAACCCGAAGGCGGTGCAATGCGTAAATAAACAGCAGGATAATCAGTAACAGGGTACTGATAAACCAGTAAGTTTTCCAGAAAGGAGGTTTGATAAAGATTTCAAATGAGGTAATCTCTTTTGAACGGATACCATCAATATTTTCGCAGTAAACGCTAAAGATATAATGACCGGGTGGAAGCAGCGGATAGTTTACATAATTCTGCCGGTCTGCCTTTATCCACTCTTTATCTACTCCTTCCATCTTATAATAATAGGTCAGCTTCTCTTTTTGTGAATAGCTGAGAGAAGAGAAATAAATACTAAAGGAATTTTCATCAGCGTTAAACTCAAGTTTTGGCCGCTTTAGTAAAGAATCCAGTGGTAAATAGTCATTAAATAATTTGAAATCAGTTATTACTACATTGGCTGGTGGTTTCTTATTTTCAAAAAGCGATGGCATAAAGTACATCAGCCCGTTTGACCCTGCAAAGAGGATATAATCTTCCTTGCTGATAAAATCAGCGGCAGTAGTCAGGTTGGCCAGAGTAATTCCGTCTTTTCTCCCATATGGTGTAAAACGGTTTGTCCGTGGATTATATTTACTCAATCCGTTCTTTGTAATGATCCATAAATTACCATTTCTGTCTGCCCGTATACGTCTTATTGAATTACCCGGTAATCCGTCATCAAATGTTCGCCAGGTTACTTTCCCGGTTCTTGTATTGATGAGGTTCAACGCACCTGCTCCGTAAGCGATAGTTGTATCATTGATCTGGTCGATGTCGTCTCCGGAATTAAGGAATAAGGCATTTTCTTTACTGTTACTGGTGTAACGTCGTAAAATCGATTTGCCATCGGCGCTCAGGCAATAAAGCCCCTGGTTAAAAGTAGCCAGCCATAATAGCCCGTCGCTATCAATTAATATTTTCGGAATTATAGTACCAAACTGCTGAACAACTGTGAATTTTTTTCCATCATAATTAATAATATGTCCCCGTTGAGTCGAAAACCAGATATTCCCTTTTTTGTCTCCTGTAATAAAACGAATGGTAGCACCATCGGCTTCTTTTATTTCAGCAAATGATGCTTTTTTTGTTAAAGTATCGTACACAATATATTTACCTGCCTGGCAACCGATCCATATCTTTCCATCAGTATGCTGGTATAATGCCCATGTTTGATGATATTGGGCAAAACTGACCTGGTCCATCTTGGGTATCTGCTTATATACTTCGGAAGGATAAGTTGAGAAATTTTTATCTAATGTAATCAGACCTTTGCCCCATGTACTCAGCCAGTACTGACCAGATTTTAATTGAAGCAGATCCGTTATTTCTATTCCTCCGTTTCTTTCGTCAAAAAGAATATTTACCACACCAAAAGTTCCGCTCTCAGGGGTGGCGAAAAAGAGCCCGTTATCTGTCGATATCCAGATACTTCCATCCCTGTCTTCCATAATATAGTGGGCAGACTGATAAGGGATCCCGGTTTCACTGGTTATACCCGGTTTGTAAAAAAAGAACCGGTTTACATCGCTGTCATAATTGAATAAGCCGTTTGCTCCGTACACCCATAGTACTTTCTCCCTTGTCTCAAAAAAGCTGGTAAGTTCCGAATACTCTTTGTTATCGTTAAGTCCTGCTGTATCTTTTAGAAGTGTACCTTTTTCATCAAAACACCATTTATGCTGTCCGGTGGTCCAGTTAAAAATCCAATGTCTCCTTCGGCTGTCGATAAAAATTTCAGTTGTGCCTGGTATGATATTCTTATTATCTAATAAGGGAATCTTGAGCGGATTATAATTATTGGTATATGTTTTTTTTGAGGGGATATCATAAATAGCAATTCCACTGTCGGGACAGGGAAACCATATCTGCTTTTTTAATGTGTCTTCAAAAACATTAATAGAAGAAACCCAGCCTGCCGGCAGCGGAAAGGGGTTTTCGTCTGAAAAAGAGTGTTTGCTTTTATTGTAACGAAGTATTCCAAATTTCCAGATGACCAGGTAAAGATTTTGCTGGCTATCCTTCCAAAGTTTCATACCGCTTCTGGCGGGTATGGGTTTGGAAGTTTTTATGGCTACTGTATGGTACCGAAAAGAAATCGGATCAAATAAGCCTACTTCAAGCCGGGAGCCAAAAAACAACCAGAACATTCCATTTTCATCCGGAATTATTTGAACAAGATCTGAAACAGGTAATAGGGTACTCCCGGGGTCGCTATTTCCAAAACTTACAAACTTGCTGCCATCAAAACGTTGTAAGCCATTGGCAGTACCCACCCATATATAGCCCTT
The DNA here is from genome assembly GCA_964634265.1 of uncultured Chitinophaga sp. Lineage (GTDB taxonomy): Bacteria > Bacteroidota > Bacteroidia > Chitinophagales > Chitinophagaceae > JJ008. Next base: position 100,185 of record CAZWIM010000006.1, read on the forward strand.
TTTATCCTGGTAAGTGCAATAAACAGCATTGGAAGATAAACCAAGTGCATCATCTGTACTGATACGATTGAATGTATAGCCTTGCTGGGCATGTGCTAAAAATCCATTCAGCAATACAGCCAAAAACATCAGTTTTCTCATATATACAAATCTAACAAGTGGAACCGGCATATGAAAGGTCGCTTTTTAAAACCACATATTTATGTGGGGTTTGATTCCCTGAGCTATGACCCTAAATAGATTCCCTGAGAAGAATAGCTGCACAAATATTGGAAAGAAGGAATTTTTCTCCCGGATCAGCACTGTTTAAGTAAACGGCTCCTTTATCAATAACTGATACAGCAGCAACCGGTTTCCCTTCTTTATTTCTTAACTCAAATCCAACAGAACCAACAGGCATCGTATAAACCTTATCATTTTTGCCCGTTATTTTATACACGGGGTGAATAGTGTAATAATTGTCGCGGCTTTGTGCTACTATTCCGGTATAAGATTTACTGTTTCTTTGTACAGCTTCATTATCAAGTAACATTTCCCATGACCTGGATTGGTTATTGATAAATATTTTGATCCAGTATGTGTTTTCTGACAAATCACCTTTACCCGATATGTCCAGCAAAATATTAATCAGGCTATTGGGATTATTTCCGATCATGAAATCCTTTTCTTTTGCCCTGGATAGGCAAAAAACACTGCTTTCGTTGCCTTTATCATCAGTCATTTCAAACCGGATAGTTTGTTTTCGCTGTGAATACTCAGTACCTAATACTCTTTCATAATCATTATAGCCAGGTCTGCCGGTAGCCCAGCCGGCAAAATAACTGCTTCCTTTGGTCCATGATCTCTTTACAGAGACAGTGCGGTAATTACCAAAGCTTAGCTTTTGGTTAATCATGATTCCCTGTCTTCCTTTCACAGCAAATTCTTCGGATTTACTCCATTCGTTATTATCCAGTGCAATTTTCGCAGTGCCACAGGCTGTGAAAATTGCAGCCATTATTAAATAGAGGTATTTTTTCATAAAGATTTTCTGACAAAAATATTTGCTCAAAATATTATCTGAATCGCATGAATGTGTGAAAATGTAATGCGGCTTACTATAACATGATTATGTGAGAAGTGGGCTGTTTACAGGGCAATATATACATGCTTGTGTTATTTTATCCGGCATATTAATAAATGATCTTTGACTGGTAATTAAATTAACAACCTTATAAAATGAAAATCATGAAAAATAAATTTTTGAACATAGGATTAGCAACCATATTTACATTGATAACAGCCATGGCAACCGGAAAAGATTTGCCACCTGTCATGCGGATTAGTCTGGATCAGCATTTTACGTACCTGGAAGTAAGTGATCATATTTCTGTTGTCTTAACAAACGAATCGGGTAAGGATATTTCAGTAGAAGGAGACAGGTCAATGTTTGGAAAGGTAAAGGCTGTAGTCAAAAAAGGAAAGTTATCTATATGGCTGCAGGGGAGTAACAAAGGCGAAGGAATAACAGTATATGTGCCTGCCCGTTTATTGAAGCAGTTTATTATTAATGGAGATTCCTACGTTGTTACTAACGAGGTGCTAGATAATGAAAAACTTGATGTTGTGGTAAACGGTGCCTGCCAGCTGTTCTTGCGGTCAAAAGGAAAAATATATGTTTCAGGAACAAATGAATTTGAGTTCCAGCATTCATATGAGTAAGTCAAAAATCAATTTACGGTATATGAGAAAATTAGTAATTGCTTTTTTAATGTGCCTGGGTATGGTACAGGTACAAGCACAGGGAGAAATAGATGGTGAGACCTATTATCGTGTTACTAAAGTAAAGGATAGTGTCACTCTCTTTAACGGTAACCTGAGACTTATCAACATTTATAAGCAGCAAATAGCGGTTTTGTATGAAACAAGAAACCTGGCAGAACAGCAAATCAGAACAGAATTGATTAAAAGGACCTATTTGCCGTATAAAGAGTTTTGGGAGGGCTATGTAGGTGATAGTACAGTTTATTATGAGCAGGTAATAAAACCGCTTATAAAAGACAGTATTCGTGTAATAGCCAAAAAGGCCTTGACATTTTCATCTTTTAATATTGATAATTTTTTCAATCTCACAGCTTCTGTCTTGAATTGTTACAGTGGCAAAACACCTTCCGGCATATGGTTTATCGCCTTTGGTAGCGGTGTGACTGATATGGGCGGATTTGGAAATGGCAGAATGGTACTAGATCTGACACACAGTAAATCAGAAATTGGTTATGTGCAGATGATCCTGCCACATGAGATCAATCACCAGATTTATGAGAATTCAATTTTGCCCGATACAACCGCCCGGGGTTTATACCGGGTAATTAATGAAGGATTTGCTGTGTATATTAACCAGGTGGTTTTTGGCGATAAGTATGAGTTACATGAGTATTTGCAGTATTCTGTCACCGGGCTCCAATATTGCCTTGATAATGAAAAAGCTATTTTCAGTAAACTAAAGCCATACCTCTTCACCAATAACAGGGAACATGCATTGGCATTGGCTGATCGGGGGCATAAACCATTTAAAGACGGACCCGGTGCCATTGGTTATTTCGTGGGTTTCAGGATTTGTGAAGCATATGTAAAAAAACATGGAAAAGAAAGCTGGAAGGATCTGTATGCTTTATCTCCCCGGGAGGTTTTGATCAAAAGCGGGTATGGAGAATAATATTATGGAATGACATAGCAAAAGATGTGGGGATTTTCTCACATCTTTTTTGTTTATTAAATATTCTTCACACCAATATGTGATTGTCTGGCCTTTCCCTTTCAAAGATCTTTGCATCAACAAAAACCTTAAACCATTAAACTTATTTTATGAAAGGAAAATACATCACCCGGAATATTCAGCTGGCCTGCCTGGCCACTGAAAAGCCGAAACCGGAAGCAGATCAGAAAAAGGTAATAGCTGTAGATCTCGAAGAAAAGGCGAATAATTGTACTGGTGATAATGAAACATTGGGGAATACTTGGCTTGTATTTAGTGGTTCGGATGCGTCCTGAAAAATAGGCCCATCATTCACATGTTTATGTGATTGAAAAAAGTATTCCATAGCAGATATTTGTAACAACTTTTTTATTGAATCAAAAATCTCCTACATAAGCAATCATTAGCGGCCTTCTTTTTCTAAAGAGGGCCTTTTCATTTCACATGTTCATGCGGTTGTTGCTGTTCTTATTGCAAATGATATTTGTCTTCATTATTAATTTTAAAAGTATAGTCATGAAAAAAGGAATTGTTTTATGCCTGGCATTGGCAGGTGTTATGGTTAGCCATGCACAAATCAGAGTTGGACTTTATGGAAGTGCTTCACTTAGTAAATCATCTTTTACCAGGGAGGAGGGAGTGGTTACTACAACAAAACCTGTATATGCACCGGCAGGAGGTTTGGTTGTTGATATTCCGCTTTCTTCAGAATTTAGTATAAGACCATCACTTGGATTTATTCGTAAAGGAGTAAAAGTTAAAGCTACGGCCAGTGAAATGGGAATATTCAGTTCTATCAACAGTGATGTGAAGATGAATTATGCTGAATTACCGGTATTGTTTACTTATAAAAAGCAACTGGGAAATGCCACACTACTTATCGGGGCCGGTCCATCAGCAGGAATTGGACTTGGTGGTAAAGTAAAAACGGAAAGTTTTATTGAAGGCATTCCTGAGCCTCTTTTTTCATACGAGGAAAATCCTTTTAAAAAGTCTGATCATATTGAACAACCATTTAGGCGTTTTGAATTTAGCGGAGCAAGCATGCTTGGTGTTGAATTGAAGAATGGCCTTTTTTTCTCAGCTAATTACCTGCATGGTTTTAGTAATATCAGCGGAGATGGGCCAGACTATAAGTTTCGCAACAGAACTTTATCAGTAAGTGTTGGCTACTTCTTCGGGGCCCGCAAGGGATAATTCTTAAATCAGAAATCTTTAATCATTAAACCTTTTCAAATGAAAACATTATCAAGTTTATTTTTCGGGGTAATGGCGGCAATGCTCTTATTCGCCGCTTGCTCAAAAGAACCCAGCAATCCTATTGAGCGAAGTTTTTCTAATATTGATTTCAAAAAAATTGATGCCGGCGATCAGCATCGGCTTACCATTACAAAAGGGACTGGTTTTTCGATCATTGCCCGGGGTGAGGAAAGAGATATTAACGACCTTGTTATACGGGTTATTGATTCTTCATTAAAAATTGAATACAGCAGGTATAAATCAAACCGCAAGATAGTTTATTTTACCATTACAATGCCTTCACTGGAAGGTTTAGTCTTATCTGGTCAATCAGAGACCACTATTTCAGGCTTTTCAGAAACTGATTTGGTAAATATTGTTGTTTCAGGACAGAGTGCCTGCTGGATTAATATGAATGCACCTAAATTCAAGTTGCTGGCAAGTGGCCAGTCAAAAATTGAGTTTCAGGGCGGAACTGCAACTGGTTTTGAAGCAGAAGCAAGCGGCCAATCTGAAATACTGGCTTATGGGCTATCAACCGTTGTTTTTGCTGAAGCAATAGCTACCGGGCAGTCTACAATAAAAGTAAAAGTCGGTAACAGTTTTAAGGCAAATGCCTCTGGTCAAAGCCGTGTTTATTACCGGGGCGACCCTTTGATTACTCAAATTGTTTCAACAGGCGATTCCAGGATAATCAAGGAATAGGCATTTACTGCTTCATATAGGAAAACATTCTGTGCTAACAGGGTGTTTTCCTAATTTTAATATCATGAATAATTACGATCAGTATTTTGAAGCCAACAGGGATCTTTGGAACCAGCGGACCATTGTACACAGAGACTCGCAGTTCTACAATCTTGCAGGATTTAAGAATGGTGAAACTGTTTTAACCCCCATTGAGCTGGCTGAAGTTGGAGATGTAAATGGAAAAAAGCTATTGCACCTGCAATGCCACTTTGGTATGGACAGCCTCGACTGGGCCAGGAGAGGTGCTTATGTTACAGGCATTGACCTATCAGATACTGCGATTGAAGAAGCAAGGTCATTGAACAATGAACTAGGTCTCAATGCAGAATTTGTTTGTTGTAATGTGCTGGATACGGCTGATCATGTAAAGGGAGAATTTGACATTGTTTTTACTTCCTATGGCACCATTGGTTGGCTACCAGACCTTAAACCATGGGCTGATATGATACACAGGATGTTAAAGCCAGGTGGTTTCTTTTATATCGCAGAATTTCATCCGGTGATATGGATGTTTGATGATGAATTTACCCACATCAAATACTCATACGAAAACAAGGAAATAATTGTGACAGAAAACCAGGGAACCTATACTGACCGGAATGCGGATATCAGGGGTAAAGAGTATAGCTGGAACCATAGTATTAGTGAGGTGCTGAATGCACTGATAGGAGCCGGGTTAACTATTGAGGCGTTTAATGAATTCATGTATTCTCCTTATCCCTGTTTTCAAAATGTGATTGAATTTGAAAAAGGCAAATGGCACATAAAAGGATTGGAAGGTAAAATACCAATGGTTTATAGTATCAGGGCTGTAAAGCAATAGGCAAAAGCCCTATCTTCGCAGCGAAAAATCCTGCTCCATGCTGCCGAAATACAAACGAATTCTCCTCAAACTTTCCGGTGAAGCTTTAATGGGTGATAAAAGCTTTGGTTTTGATACCGATGTCATTGCCCAGTATGCACAAGATATTAAGTCCATTACTGAATTGGGTGTACAGGTGGCAGTAGTAATCGGAGGTGGCAATATCTACCGGGGCATGAACGAAGCGGAAACAGGTATAGAAAGAGCTCATGGGGATTATATGGGTATGCTGGCTACAGTAATAAATGGTATGGCTGTTCAGGCAGGGCTGGAAAAAGTGGGAGTTTATACAAGGCTGCAAAGTGCCATAAAAATGGAGCAAATAGCTGAACCTTATATACGCCGCCGTGCCATTCGTCACCTGGAAAAAGGTCGTGTGGTGATTTTCGGGGCAGGTACAGGTAATCCTTATTTTACTACAGATACGGCTGGTTCTCTTCGTGCCATTGAAATCAACGCCGATGTCATTTTAAAAGGCACAAGGGTAGACGGTATTTATACAGCTGATCCTGAAAAAGATCCTTCAGCAACCAAATTCAATGTTATTACCTTCCAGGAATGCCTTACCAATAATCTTCGGGTAATGGATATGACCGCTTTTACGCTTTGCATGGAAAATAATCTTCCCATCATTGTTTTTGATATGAATAAGGAAGGAAATCTTCGCCGGGTTGTGACAGGCGAAAAGGTAGGTACCCTTGTAAGGGGGTAAATACTAAGTGTTTCTACTATTTATCTTTTTGCAGTAACTACTATATTGCATACTTATCCTTAAGCACACCTGTGAAAAACTATTACCGGTAATTAGCCGATTATTTAATAGTTTCCTAATCCTTATGAAATAGTTTATGGACGGCCAGCTTTCACTTTCTATTATTGAAATCATCGTACTGATGCTCGGAGCCATTATCCTGGGCATAACCATTCATTTTTTTATTGTCAGCCGCAAGTCACTTAAAGACTCTATGGCAGATGCTGCAGGTAGCAAACTTAGCCGTGAACTGGATGACTGGAAAAGACGATTTTTTAATGAAGTAGAACTAAAGGATAAACAAATTGAGCATCTTCAAAAAATGGTTACGGATGCAGAAGAAAACAGTAACATCTTCTCCATCGAAGCAGAAGAAGTACGTAAACAAAACAAAAAACTACAGCAGGAAATAGAATCATTGAAAAATCAGTTACCCAGATCTTCCGGGGAAAAACCGGGTTACATGGAACAACTGAGGCAGGCTCAAAACAGTTTACTGGAGCATAATGAAAAAATTAACCAGCTGCTGGAGCAAATAGATATTGTAAAAGAAACGGAGGCGAAACAACAGGAAGTATTAAAGTATAATGAAGAGCTGAATGAAGAAATCGAGTTGTTAAAATATAAGCTGGCACAAAAAGAGAATGAAATCAATACAATTCGTCAGAAAGAAAACCTGACCAGCGAAATGAATTCTATGCTTGACAGTGCTTATAACGAGTTTGGGGTACTGCAGGAAAAAATACAGAAGCTGGAGGCACAGGTTGCCGTGTCAAAAAAAATCAACCTGGAGTACGAGGATTTAAAAGAAGGATACTATCGTATAAGCCAGGATTATGAAGAGCAAAAGCATAAATACAATCACCTGGTTTCGGAAAACAGGCAATTACAGGCTGATCTGGCGGAGACAGAAGATAAACTGAAAGAGTCCAATTTTCAACGTCAGCAATTACAAAAAAGGGTCACCTACCTGGAAGAACTGAACAGTGATATGCAGGTTGTAGCTGATGCTAACAAGCGGCTGGAAGGGCAGTTGAGGCGTATCGGCGAACTTGAAAGTATGCTGAATGTACTCGCAGAAGAAAGGGATCAATTGGCAAAGAAACAATATAATACCTGACCTGGTTAGAATAAGATATATGTAAAAAAGGTGTTTGATTTTTCAAACACCTTTTTTAATTCATTATCCTTTTTTAGCAGCTTTCTTCTTCACTGCAGCTTTTTTAGCGGGTCTGCTTTTCCCAAATGAGCCCTTAAAGCGTTTTCCTTTGGCAGTTTTTTTATCTCCTCTTCCCATGGTAATTTTTTTATGTTTAAGTGTAAAGATACAAGATTAAAAAAACTCCTTTCCATATGGGGAAACGGAGTTTTTTAATACATTGATTATGGCAACTAGAGTTTGGCAGCTAATTCTTTTCCAGCTTTGAACCGGGCCACTTTTCTTGCCTTGATTTTAATTACTTCACCAGTTTGGGGGTTACGACCATTACGGGCAGCTCTTTTTGATACGGAGAAAGTTCCAAAACCTACTAAAGTAACTTTGCCACCACCTTTCAGCGTTTTAGTTACAGCCTCGATAAATGAATCCAGGGCAGCGTTTGCTTGAGTTTTGGTAATACCAGCATCGTCAGAAACTTTTGCAATTAATTCAGCTTTGTTCATGATTATTATATTTTTTGCGGTTTAGTAACGCCGGCAAATTTAGCCGCTTTTTTATTCCCGCAAAATAATTTTACCCGATCAGGGCTATGTAGATATGCGACAGAATCCGCATGGGGCAAGGATTTCAGCAGATTCGTTATTTCTGGCATTCAGAATATCTGATAAAAAGGAAACAGAACCGGGAACTGCCCCTGACTTTCAGTAAGATACACAAGAGAATAATTCAATTATATCAAAGGCAACTAAGTTTGATCGTTTTGGCTCCGGCAGAATATTTTTTTCACACTCAATGCACAACCATCATTACTGAACGAAAAGCAATGAATTTATTTCCCCATTTATCGAATCCCTTGTTTCGCATGGTTTCTGCAAAAACACTGATATACCGGTTATACAGCTCTTTACTCTCAGCATGATATTGCACTGCATAGGTTATGCCATCTGTTTCATCCACTTCTAATAAGCGTAATATGTGGGCATGTGTAAAGCAACCGGTATTAATTACATCGGGAATATGCTCTTCTTTTAGCCAGGTAAGCCATTGTTCGGCAATAGAATGATCAACTTTAACCGTTACATTATAAACGATCATTAGTTAAATTTTAATTTCAAGGTATACCGGGCAGTGATCACTGTGTTTTACATCAGGAAAAATCTCTGCATCTTTCAGATTCTTTTTCAGCGATTCTGTAACGGTTATGTAATCGATTCTCCAGCCTTTGTTATTTAATCTTACTGAAGGAAAACGCTGACTCCACCAACTGTACCGATGAGGCTCAGGGTGAAATTCACGAAATGTATCAACCCATCCGTCTTCCAGAAATTTTGTCATCCATGCTCTTTCTTCAGGTAAAAATCCTGATGAATTTTTGTTTCCTTTCGGATCATGAATATCAATTTCTTTGTGTGCAATATTATAGTCGCCGCAAAGAATAAGATTTGGGTGTTTTTTCCTCAGCTTTTTTAACCAGCTATTGAACTCATCCAGCCATTGGTATTTGAACTCCTGCCTTTCATCGCCACTGGTACCGGAAGGGAAATAAGCATTAATGAGCCTAGTTTTTCCAAAATCCAGCTGTATCACCCTGCCCTCATCATCACTGGGCCCATGTCCATTCCCGTATTCTACATTATCAGGTTTGGTTTTTGTGAATACGGCCACACCGCTATATCCCTTTTTTTGCGCACTGAACCAGTAATTGTGAAATCCCAGTTCATGAAAAGGTTTGTGGTCAACATCGCCCTGCACAGCTTTTGTTTCCTGTACACAGATCACATCTGCAGGATCAGTTTTTAACCAATCCAAAAATCCTTTTTTGATAGCAGCCCTGATCCCATTCACATTGTAACTGATAATACGCATTGCATTATTGATTAAATTGACGGCAATTTACTGTTTACTATGGAAGCATCCGCAAAATCCAAACGCAGAATTATTCCTTCTAAGGCCCATGTATTTTTAGAAGGTCCTAAAAGCAGGGGTTATGAATTATCCTTTGCTTTCAGGGTATTCTGGCAGTTTTTAAAAGGGTTCAGAAACCTGCACTTTATCGGCCCATGTATTACCGTATTTGGATCTGCCCGGTTTAAAGAAGATCATATTTATTACCAGCAGGCAAGGGAAATAGGGAAGCGGATTGCAGAACTGGGCATGACTACCATGACCGGTGGCGGGCCCGGTATTATGGAAGCTGCAAACAGGGGAGCTTTTGAGAATGGTGGAAAGTCAGTTGGGTGCAATATCCGGTTGCCATTTGAGCAAAAGGCCAATCCATACATGCAGAAGTGGGTCACATTTGAACACTTTTTTGTGAGAAAGGTCCTGCTGGTAAAATATTCTTATGCTTTTATCATCATGCCCGGCGGGTTTGGTACGATGGATGAACTTTTTGAAACCCTTACCCTGGTACAAACACAAACTATTACCCGTTTCCCGATAGTGTTATTTGGTAAAGAATATTACCAGCCGATGATGGATATGGTTGATGCCATGATAGCCGAGGGAACGGTGTCTAAGGACGATATCAATCTTGTGCACCTTACAGATAGTGTTGATGATGCGATTAATTATATCCATAATTATATCCGGGAGAATTACCAGGTGAAGCCCAGGAAAAGGCGCTGGTGGCTATTTGAAAAGAGATGATTTTAATGTGTACTTATTACACATAAGTTGTATCTTCATGCACTAAATTTTTTGTTATGCTTCTGAAACGATTGCTACCAGTCCTGTTTTTAGCAGGAATTAGTATGGCAGTTTTTGCTGACCAGTCTGTCGCACTTCACTCACCAGATGGTAATATACAATTGGGTTTATTACATCGTAGCAATGGGAACCTTGAATACAAGGTTCTTTATAAAGGGAAAACGGTTGTTGCCCCTTCGGGCCTGGGAATGCGGTTGAAAAGTCCTGAGGTGTCTTTATTGCAGTTCGATTTGCTGGGATTGGATTCATCTGCAACAGACGAAACCTGGAAGCCTGTATGGGGCGAAGCAAGCCAGATCAGAAATAATTACAAACAATTGGTAATAAAACTATCCGACCGTTCGGGATCAGGTATACAACTTCAGGTTATTTTCAAAGTATTCAATGATGGTGTTGGTTTTCGTTATTCCTTTCCTCAACAAGCCAAACTCAATCATTTTATTATTGGCGAAGAGCTGTCACAGTTTACTATGTCCGGTGATCACAAAGCGTTCTGGATACCGGGAGATTATGACACAAACGAATATCCTTATTATACAACCAATCTCAGTGGTGTGGATGCAACTGGGGGTGGGGCTGCACAGGAAATACATGCAAAGACTTTCTTTGATAAGTCTGCTGTACAAACTCCGTTGATGATGAAATCTGCAGATGGATTGTATATTAATATACACGAAGCGGCATTGGTGAACTACCCGGCGATGAATCTTGTAGTAGACAAAAGCAATTTTACACTAAATGCTCATCTTGTTCCCGATGCAGTTGGTAATAAAGCCTATCTGCAGGCGCCGGCTGTTACACCCTGGCGTACAATTGTGGTGAGCGACAAAGCAGGAGAGGTGCTCACATCTAAGTTGATTTTAAACCTCAATGAACCTTCAAAGGTTAGTGAAACATCATGGATCAAACCACAGAAATATGTAGGGGTTTGGTGGGAGATGCATGTGGGGAAATCCAGTTGGGATTATAGTGGCGGACAGGTAGGTTCTCAGCAAGCTACAAAAGTTCCTCACGGAGCAAATACAGCCAATGTGAAGCGCTACATTGATTTTGCTGCGAAACATGGGTTTAGCGGTGTATTGGTGGAAGGATGGAATACCGGCTGGGAAGACTGGTTTGGCCAATGGAAAGAAGATGTTTTTGATTTCGTCACACCTTATCCTGATTTTGATGTGAAAGAGTTGCAGCAGTATGCGGCAAACAAAGGAGTGAAAATAATCATGCATCATGAAACATCAGGTTCCGTTACTAATTATGAACGCTGGATGGATACTGCCTATCGTTTCATGAAGAAGTTTGGATATGACGCAGTCAAAACAGGCTATGTCGGACGCATTATTCCAAGAGGTGAACATCATGACGGTCAATGGATGGTGAAGCATTATGAAAGAGTGGCGCAAAAGACTGCCGCTTACAAAATAATGGTGAACATGCATGAATCTGTGCGTCTTACAGGTCTTCATCGCACATATCCCAATTGGATTGCCAGCGAAGCCGCCAGGGGTAATGAATTCAATGCCTGGAGTGTGGGTAATCCACCCGAGCATGAAACCATCCTTCCTTTTACAAGGCTGATGGGCGGACCGATGGATTACACACCGGGAATTTTTAAAATAAAGATGAGTCATTACAATCCGGAGAAAAAGGAACAGGTGCATACCACACTGGCGAAACAATTAGCCTTGTATGTAACCATGTACAGCCCGTTACAAATGGCCGCTGATCTGCCGGAAAATTATGAAACCAAAATGGATGCTTTCCAGTTCATTAAGGATGTGGCAGCGGATTGGGATGATACCAAAGTACTTGATGCAGAACCGGGAGACTATATTTTAATGGCAAGGAAAGCAAAGGCTACTGATAAATGGTTTGTTGGCGCTATTACTGATGAGAATGCAAGGAGCTTTAATGCTGAATTGTCATTCCTGGATGATGACAAAGTTTACCAGGCTATCATTTACAGGGATGCAGATAATGCCGACTGGAAAAATAATCCGGAGGCCTACACCATTGAAAAGAAACTGGTCAATAAATATTCTGTATTAGGGTTGAAACTTGCTTCAGGTGGTGGTACCGCCATCAGTTTTATGCCGCTTACAGCAGAACAACAATTGCAGTTAAAAAAAGAATTAAAAACTCTTCCCAAACCTAAAAAGAAAAAGTAATGTCAATGTCAGCAGCCGATATACTGGGTTATGCCGCAGGGGCGTTAACGGCCTTCACCTTTCTGCCGCAGGTATTAAAAACATGGAAGGAGAAATCCGCCAAAGACGTTTCGCTCTACATGTTCATTATTGCATTTGTTAACGAGATAATGTGGTTAATTTATGGTGTTATGATTAATAACTGGGTAATTATAATGACTAATGCGGTGATGCTGGTAATGTCCGGCATTATGATAATGCTGAAATTGAAATACAATCACCAGTAATGATGCCTGTCAATACTATTATCTGGGATCTTGGCGGAGTGCTGATTGACTGGAACCCCCGGTACGTATTCAATGAGACCTATTTTGAGTCGGAAGAAAAAAGGGAGTATTTCTTTAAACACATTTGTTCCAATGACTGGAATGAAGAACAGGATGCAGGCCGTTCTATTGTTGAAGCTACACAGGAATTAGTCAAGCAGTTTCCAGAATGGGAATCAGCTATCCGTGATTACTACGGACGATGGACGGAAATGCTCAAAGGCCCTGTTCATGAAACGGTTGATTTGTTCAGGCAACTAAAAGATTCAGGAAGGTTCAAAATGTATGCATTGACTAACTGGCAAGCTAACCTCTTTGATATTGCTTTGGTCCGGTATAACTTTTTGCATTGGTTTGACGGCAGGGTAGTAAGCGGTGAGGAAAAAACAAGAAAGCCATTTCCCGAATTTTACCAGCGGTTACTTGATCGTTACAAGGTAAACCCTGCAACAGCACTCTTTATTGATGATAATTTAAGGAATGTGAAGGCTGCAGAAACTTTAGGTATTAAGAGCATACATTTTCAAAATACCAGTCAGCTAAGGCTGGATTTAATACAAAAAGAAATATTTTAGACAAAAACAGAATGGAAGAAAACCTGCAACCAGCTGAAGAGCAGCATTTATTTCAAGATCATATTGAATATACCCAGGCCACCCAGGGGCAACGATTCCTGAACTGGTTAATTGATAATCTTTTCATGCGATTTGCACTTAGTTATGCAACCGGGTATGTTGTGGGCTATTTGCTTGCATATATTGCCCCTGATCTGATATTGTCTATTGCATACGGAGAAAGAGGGTTTGATTTTTGGCTGCTGGCTTTTATACTTGGCTATTTTAATTACCTGGTTTATTATACATTCTCGGAGGCTGCTTTCAAAGGATATACACTTGGTAAACTGTTAACAGGAACAAAGGCCATCCGAAACGACGGAGGTAGTATAACTTTTAAAGATGCCATTCTCCGTAGTCTTTGCCGCATAGTTCCATTTGAAGTATTTAGTGGGCTAGGTGATGAGCCCTGGCATGATGCCTGGACGAAGACAACAGTAATAAAGACAAGATAAATCACTCCAGTACCGGTCTCAACCATTTCTCAGCCTCTTCCATATTCATGCCTTTTCGTCTGGCGTAATCTTCCATCTGGTCACGGCTAATTTTTCCTAAACCAAAATAATGGCTTTGCGGATGTGCAAAATACCAGCCACAAACAGATGCAGGTGGATTCATGGCGAGGCTTTCAGTGAGTTCAATACCGATGTTTTCGCTAACATTCAGCAATGAGAATAACTTGAGTTTCTCCGTGTGATCGGGGCAGGCAGGATAGCCTGGTGCAGGTCGAATGCCCTTATATTCTTCTTTGATCAGTTGTTCATTGGATAAATTCTCATCTTTTGCATAACCCCAATATTCTTTCCTTACTTTTTCGTGCAGGCATTCAGCGAAAGCTTCTACAAAGCGGTCGGCCAGTACCTGTACAAGAATCTTGTTGTAATCATCATGCTGCGAAGCAAATTTGTCAATATGTTTTTTAGCCCCGTGAATAGTCACAGCGAATGATCCGATAAAGTCCTCGCCTATTTCTTGTGGTTTTACAAAGTCTGCTAATGAGTAAGTGGGCTGCCCAACCGCTTTTTTCAATTGCTGGCGGAGTGACTCCAGTTTCACTTCTCCTTTTTCAGTTTGTAGGGTTATGGTATCAGCATTGTTACTGCTGGCCGGCCAAAAGCCAATCACCCCATCAGCAGTCAACCATTTTTCTTCAATGATCTGCTGTACCATTTTTTGTGCATCATTATACAGGCGGGTTGCTTCTATGCCGAAAATTTTATCCGACAAAACCTCCGGAAAGCGACCAGGCATTTCCCATGCAATGAAAAACGGGCCCCAGTCAATATACCTTGCTATTGTGGCAAGGTCAAAATCTTTGAGAACCTTTACTCCGTTAACTGCAGGTTTTACAGGTTTATAGTTTTTCCAATCAAAATATTCTTTGGTGATAACCGCTTCAGAATACGGAATGAGTTCTTTTTTGTTTTTATTCAAAAATTGTTCCCGTAAACCCTGGTACTCTTCTGCAGTTTTTTTAAGAAACCCTTCTTTTTCTTTACTCAATAAAGTACTCACCGCTGTTACGCTACGGGAAGCATCCAGCACATGTAAAACACCATTGTCATACTGAGGAGCAATTTTTACCGCCGTATGCATCCGGGAAGTAGTGGCTCCACCGATCAGTAATGGTTGTTTCATATTACGGCGCTTCATTTCATGTGCCACATGTACCATTTCATCGAGGGATGGTGTAATCAATCCACTTAAGCCAATAATATCAGCGTTTTCTTTTTCGGCGGTATCCAAAATCTTGTCGGCCGGAACCATCACACCCATATCAATGATATCATAACCATTACAGCCCAGAACAACACCCACAATATTTTTTCCGATATCATGCACATCACCTTTTACAGTTGCTAATAAAACTTTTGGGGCACCTGCGGCTTCAGCATTTATTGTACCTGCAGCTAAATGTGCTTGTTTTCTTTCTTCTTTCTCAGCTTCTATATATGGGGTAAGTATGGAAACTGATTTTTTCATTACCCTGGCACTTTTTACCACCTGGGGCAAAAACATTTTTCCTGCACCAAAAAGATCACCCACCACATTCATTCCATCCATCAACGGCCCCTCTATCACATCTAATGGCCGGGGGTATTTTAGTCTTGCTTCTTCTGTGTCTGTATCAATATAATCAGTAATTCCGTTAACCAGGGCATGTTTTAATCTTTCTTCAACAGAAGTATTGCGCCAAGCTTCATCTTTCACTTCTGCTTTACCTTTTGCCTTTACGGTTTCGGCAAAGGCTATCAGTTTTTCTGTAGCCTCATTGTTGTCATTGTTTCGATTAAGAATTACATCTTCGCACAACTCTCTCAGTTGTGGTTCTATTTCATCGTACACCACTAATTGCCCTGCATTAACGATGCCCATATCCATTCCGGCATGAATAGCATGGTATAAAAAAACCGAATGCATGGCTTCTCTTACATGGTCATTGCCTCTAAATGAAAAAGAAAGATTACTTACTCCACCACTCACTTTGGTAAGTGGCATTAACTGTTTGATTTCCCGGGTAGCCTCTATAAAATCAACTCCATAATTATTGTGCTCCTCAAGGCCGGTTGCCACTGCAAAAATGTTAGGATCGAAAATGACATCCTGCGGGTCGTAACCGACTTGCTCTGTAAGTATCTTATAGGCCCGGTGACAAATCTCTACTTTTCTTTCTTTGGTATCTGCCTGACCTTTTTCATCAAAGGCCATTACAATTACAGCAGCGCCATAGCTCTGGCAGATAATTGCCTGCTCGATGAATCTGGCTTCTCCTTCTTTCATCGAGATGGAATTCACAATACACTTTCCCTGCACACATTTTAGCCCCGCTTCAATGATCTCGAACTTTGAACTGTCGATCATGATCGGGATTTTGGCAATATCCGGCTCACTTTGCAACAGGTTCAAAAATGTTGTCATGGCATTTACACCATCCAGCAATGCATCGTCCATGTTCACATCCAACACCTGGGCGCCGTTTTCAACCTGCTGCCGGGCCACACTCAGCGCTTCTTCATATTTATTTTCCTTAATAAGACGGGCAAATTTTTTGGAGCCGGTAACATTGGTTCTTTCGCCCACATTTACAAAGTTGGTTTCTGGCCTGATGACCAGGGGTTCTAATCCGGCTAATCGTAAGTAAGGTCTGATAACGGTGGATTCCTGCATTTATGAACTCTTTTTTACAAATAACTTTCTGATCATTGAAAAGTTATTTACAACGAGAATAAGAAGTGACAGTAAGATCAAAAACTGTGGTGTCGTCATGCTAATTCTTTTTTAAACAACGGGCAATTGTCTTGGTTTAATATTTTTCACCTGTTCTGCTATATGCCGTATATGATCCGGGGTGGTGCCGCAACAGCCGCCCACAATATTTACAAAGCCTTCTTTGGCCCATTCTTCCAGGTAATGACCGGTATCCTCCGGTTTTTCATCATATTCACCCATTGCATTAGGTAGTCCGGCATTAGGATAAGCTGAAACATAACAACTGGCTATTTGCGACAACTCCTCAATATGCGGCCGCATCTCTTTGGCGCCTAATGCACAGTTAAGGCCAATACTCAGGGGTTTTGCATGCATTACAGAAGTGTAAAAAGCTTCTAATGTTTGTCCGCTAAGTGTTCTTCCGGAGGCATCCGTAATAGTACCACTGATCATTACTGGCAGTGGCTCTTTTTGGGTATCCCTGAAATATTTTTTTATGGCAAAAATGGCGCCTTTGGCATTCAGGGTATCGAAAATTGTTTCAATCAGTAAAATATCTGCACCACCATCTACCAATCCTTTTACCTGTTCATAATAGGCATTTACTACTTCATCAAATGTTACTGCCCTGAAACCAGGGTTGTTTACGTCAGGTGATAATGAAAGTGTTTTATTCAGCGGGCCAATGGCACCTGCCACCCATGCTTCTTTCCCCGATCTTTTGATTGCTTCTTTAGCACATTTTGCCGCGGCAACATTTAGTTCATATGCCAGTGACTGCATTTCATAATCCGCCATAGCAATGGCAGTACTGCTGAACGTATTGGTTTCAATAATATCGGCGCCTGCATTGAGGTATTGCAGGTGAATGCCTATAATGATTTCGGGTTGTGTAATATTGAGCAGATCATTGTTTCCTTTTACATCACAATGCCAGTCTTTGAATCGTTCACCACGGTAATCTGCTTCGGTCAGTTTATGCCGCTGTATCATGGTACCCATAGCACCATCAATGATCAATATGCGTTCTTTCAAACAATCCTGGATTGTCTTCATACTTCAGTTGTTTGCGAACTATAAACGTTGGGAAACTATAGAGTGAGTTTCGTACCGTTTATTAGTTCTGTTTCCCTTCGAGAGCCTCAGGGTGACAGGCCGAACAATAAACAAATCCGCCTGATAGGCAGCAAAACTAAGCTTTATATGTTTAAAAAGCAAGCCTGATAAGCCTTAGCGGCCAGACACATAACTTTCAACAGGTAACCTGTTCTGCAGGCTCCTGGCCAGTGTCATTTCATCGGCATACTCAAGTTCACCACCAAAAGCAATGCCACGGGCAATAGTAGTAATACGAATGGGATTTACTGTAACTGCGGAAAGCTTTTTCTGAATATAATAAATGGTCGTATCACCTTGAATGTTGGGGTTTAAAGCAAAAATGATCTCTTCTGTTTTCTCCTTTTGTACCCGGCCGATCAAAGATTCAATGTTGAGCTGGTCGGGTCCGATACCATCCAACGGGGAAATAATTCCACCAAGTATATGATAAATGCCGTTGTATTGCTGTGTGCTTTCTATCGCAATAACATCACGGATGCTTTCCACCACACAGATGGTTTCCTGTTTTCGCATCGAATTAGCACAGATAGAACAAATATCACCATCGGCAACGTTGAAACAACGCTGGCAGAATTTTATTTCGTTTCGCATCCGGGCTATTACTTCGCTGAAGTGACCAACTTCTTTTGTATCCTGCTTCAGCAAATGCAATACCAGCCGTAAAGCTGTTTTCTTGCCAATTCCGGGTAGTTTGGCAAATTCGTTTACCGCATTTTCAAGCAGAGAGGAAGAGAATTGCATGGGGGACAAAGGTAAGCTAAGAGATAAATGATAAAAAGAGATAAAGAGAAAATAGTTTGATAAAGAAATAACACAAGCTCCTTTTCTGTTTTTGCTCCTTTAATCTCTTAATCTACAATGCTATTTCAAACTCGTTTTGCCAGGCTGGTTTCACTGAGACCTTTCGTTCAACAGGTACGACAATTTCCGGTTGTACCCGTTTGCCAAAAAACTGACCTGGATCCCAAACCCCATTTTTGTTTTTGTCGTAAAGTATACGCAGGTCGTATTCACTGGGAAAGAACATGGGTTGTGATAAATCAGCACCGGTTAAAGGAAAAGACTTGTGTATTGTTTCGCCGCCAATCAAAAAGATAAGTACCGGATTCTTCGACATATCGAGATTTTTGAACTTTATTTTGAGCGACCCGTAGTCAGAAGTTTTCTTTGTTTTAAAACTCACTGTATCATTCTTCAGCAATTTTTTTCCTGTGGAGTCTTCTGCAAATTCTTTGTCGAGAATAATATGATACAATGTATTCTCCCTCCATGTTTGTGACAATACTAATTTTCTGCCCGTACTGTCTTTGATGAAACGGTAATCCTTTACCGGGTTGAAGGAGCTGTCTGTATAAAGATTGATTTTAGCAGAGTCAAATGAACGAAGAGGTGTTTCAAATGTCAGGATGAAATCGGAAAGAAGATCTTGCTGACCGTTCACCAGGTTTGTTTGGAACTTAAGTCTTTTATCAGCCGCTCCGGCTGCATTTTTTTTGCCAAGGGTTATTCCCGATGCTGGTGGCGGGGCTTGCACCGGCGCAGGTTTTGACGAGAAAGCGTAGAGCACTACTGGTTCATTTTTACCCTGGATAATAACAGGTTTATCGGCGAAAGCAAATAATTGCTTTTCACCAAAATAACGCCGGCTTCCGCCTTCGTCTTTTAATGCATATACATAAAAAGTTTTGGAAGGCAGGTTTTTGAATGTGAAGTTCCCCTTGTTATCCAGTTTGGCAATATACTTTGGCTTTTCGTTTACCACAGCAGAGTCTTCACCATTTGTATGAAGCATTACAATCAGTGTAGAATCTGTCTTTCCCGTTTCTGCCAGTATTACCTTACCACTAAGTTCCAGCGAGTCAAGATAGCTGCCGGTTGAAAAAGTATAGGTAAAGTCTTTTAATGGGTTGCCTTCAGTAAAGTCCTTAATGGAACTGCCAAAGTTGATGGAATAAGTGGTGTTGGCCTCTAATGAGTCTCTTAGTTTTACAGTTACTGTTTTCAGCTTATAATCTACATTCGGCAGACTTTGGGGTAATGGAGAAACTAACAGGTTCTCCGAAACATTCTGAACATCTACAAACTCATCAAAAGTAAAAGTGATCTTATTTCCTTTAAAATTCAGTGAAGAATCGCCGGGTTCTGCTTTTAGTAATAAAGGGGGAATAGAATCTCTTGGGCCACCGGCCGGCGGTACAATGTTGGCACAGCCCGACAGCACAACGATTTGCTGTATGGCGAACAAGAATATTAAAGAAAGTAATAAAAGCCTTTTCATGGAGTGGCTGCAAACTTAACTTCTTTCAGGTGATAGAACCCCTTTAATCTTTAAAAATCCTGTTAACCTTACCGGCAGGTAAACTTTTCGTATTATTATTCTTCTTCGATTTCATGTAATTCAACCGCAAGATTATTATTCTTTACAAAATTGCACCAGTGGCAGTTCTCTTTACCACAGCCAATATAAAATTCCCTGTTTTGAATTTTTTCCCATGTACTGGTTATTTGTTGGGTAACGGTAGTTATATCAGCAGGGCTGATAACCACTTTTTCTTTGCGATAACTTTTCTTTTTGTCTGGTTCCACAAAGTCAAACTCTGTACTTACCACTTTCCAGTCTTTCTGTTCGTAGTTATCCACTAATATCTTATAGAAGACTGCCTGACGCCAGTAATCACCGCCATTGGGTTCTTTATCATTAGGCCCCTTCAGTTTGTCTTTGGCTTTCTCATAATCGCCGGTTTTGTAGTCAACCACATTTACTGACTTGCCATTGAATTCCAGTTTATCCAATGCTCCCCTGATGGGTACATTTTTATAAACAGCTTTGATCCGGCGTTCGATAGCCACGATTTTGTTGAAGCTGGTAATGTATGCATCATAGTAACCGGATGTTACCATTTCGCCCTGCTCCATTCTTCTGGCAAACTGTTCTTTTGTAAAACTTTCCCTGTGACGGTCCATATACCATTTAAAATCTGCAAAGAATTCTTCTTTTGAAGGGAACTCTTCTTTGCCACTCTCCTGCATTTTACGGAACAATCTCTCCAGGGCATGATGGATGGCAGAGCCAAATTCTGTGGCTTCATTCCTGGGAGAAGGTATACGGATCAGGTTTTTAAAGTAAAATTCCAGGGGACATTTCAGGTAATTGTTCAGCGCTGTTACATTCATCACAAACTTGTCCAAAATACGGCTGATGAATTCCTCTTCAATCTTGTCAATTTCAGGAGCGGTTTCCTCAGCAAAGCTTAATGCTGCAAACTCACTTACTACCTCTGTATCAATGAATACTTTTTCTATGGGCAGATTATGTTTGTCTTGTATTTCTGCAATGAACATGGAAGGCTCCAGTTCCTTTCCGTCATTCTTGAATTTACTGTACGAGATATACAGGTGCTGCTCTGCTCTTGTTAACGCTACATAAAATAATCTTCTTAATTCTTCTTCGTCGCTGGCGGCTGGCTGAGATGAAAAAATAGTATCAGGTAGCTTATAGCCGCCACCCGGTTTCCTTTTCTTTTCCCAGAACACAGCGTTGCATCCTGCTACGAATACATGTTCAAACTCCAGGCCCTTAGATCCGTGTGCTGTCATCAGGTTGATCCCTTTGTCACTGCCACTTACCTGTACCAGTGGAAGAGAGATGTCTTCTTTTTCCATCAACTCAATAAGACCTACCAGGTCCTGAAGAGTGAGAAAGGGGTTACGACGGGTTTCTTCTTTTACAAAATCAAACAGCCCGGTAAGTACCTGCAACTGCCAATGCTTGTCTGCACCCTGCATAATTTGCGATAGCAATCCGGTTTCCCTTATAATATTTTCAAACAGGTGCTGTAGTGTTACGTTAGAAACATCGGCCAGCAGTTTTTCGGTTACTGTAGATGCTTTTTTCAATCCTTCATGCAGCCCGTTGCTAAAAAGATCTTTTGAAGGGGAGTTGGCTTTTTCGGTTAATGTTTGCCTTATTGAAGTGCTGTTGCCTGCTGCCTTTTTATCCGCTACTTCAATGGTAAGTTTAGCAATTTCAACAGGAGGCACTCCAAACCAGTCAAAGTGTAATAATTCAAACAGCATTTCATCACCGCTATATGAGGTATCATGCTCTGCAGCAAGGTATTTCAGTAACAGCACTATTTTTTGCGCAAGCGGCAATTCCAATATGTTGAGGTTTCGTTTACTGTAAACAGGAATATTCAGTTGTTTGAAATATTGGGAAAGTTCTTCTCCATATTTATTTTCTTTATAAATAATACCTATTCTGCCGGGTTGTATTCCCTGCGCTACCAACTGCTGTACCTTTTTTACAATACCGATCATCTCTAATCGCTGTGTTTCGTATTCCATTATCAGCGGCTGATGGGTAAGCTCTTTCAATGAGTCCTTTGAAGAAAGCAATTCCTTGCTCAACCCCGAAATTTGTTTTACCAGCCTTTCTTCATTGCGGTCAATCAGTGATTTGGATATATCCAATATTGGTTGTACAGATCGATAGTTATTAGTAAGCACAACTGTAAGAAGGTCTTTTTGATAACTGTCGGCAAACTGCAGCATATTTTCCACGTTGGCCCCCTGGAAACGGTAAATACTCTGGTCATCATCGCCTACTACAAATACATTCGGTTTATCCCAATAGTTGATCAATAATTCCACCAGCCTGTTTTGTGTGCCACTGGTATCCTGGTATTCATCCACCAGTATGTATTGAAATTTTTCCTGGTAATTCGCCAGCAGGTTCTTGTTTTCTTCAAATGCTTTTATCACCCAGTTGATCATGTCGTCAAAGTCATAGCGGTTTTTCTTCCGCATCAGTTGCTGAAACCTGTCAAACTCATTGACAGCCGCCCTCAGCTTTTCCATTCTTTCTTTCTCTTCTTCGATCTTATCTTTTTTCAGGTCACCGGCATTGAACTCCTTGTATTTTCTTTTATAAACAAATTCATCCCGGGTGGGAAGATCAGCAATGTATTCATCAATTTTCTGGTTAATGAAGCCGGGTGTCCAGCCTTCCCTTTTCATATTACTGAACAACTGTTGCAGGTTCTTTACTTCAAAGTACACATCGCCGCGGTATCGTTTCAGTAAATGATTTTTTGGAAAAGAATCAATCAGTTCTTTGAACAGCTGAATTTTTTCCAGGTCAGATATGGGATCTAATGCTGTTTTTTCAAAGAGTGACAGGTTGTCCTGTATCACATCATTACAAAAGGCATGAAAAGTGTAAATATTTACTTTATAAGCATCAGGACCTATGAACTGCAGTAATCTTTTCCGCATGGCCACCACACCGGCATCGGTGTAAGTAAGGCAAAGGATATTCTCCGGCAATGCATCTGTATCCAGTAATATTTTACCAATGCGGCTGGCGAGTATCTGGGTTTTCCCTGTACCCGGCCCGGCAATCACCATTACGGGTCCTTCTATAGTATTGACAGCCAGCTGTTGTTTTTCATTCAGCCTTTCAAATTCTTCAGCGAACTTTCTTTCTAATCTTTCTTTGTTAAAGGACATTTTTATCTGAACTTTTTTCTTTCTGACAGGTTATTCCAACGAATTTAAACTAATAATCAGCATGGCCGCTCATTCCATCAAAACAGTACAGAAGATTCCTGTTTCATTAGATAAAGCATGGGAGTTTTTCTCCAATCCCGCCAACCTGCAGGCCATAACTCCCGGTGACATGGGGTTTAAAATCATTTCTAAACATCATGGTAACAAGATGTACGCCGGACAGGTAATAGAGTATACGGTAAAACCGGTAGCAGGAGTTCCGGTGTATTGGATGACGGAGATCACTCAGGTAAAATACAAGGAGTATTTTATTGATGAACAGCGATTCGGTCCTTATGCTCTTTGGCACCATCAGCATCATTTCAGGGAAATAGAAGGAGGCGTGGAAATGACCGACATCGTCCATTATAAAAATCCTCTGTGGCTTTTAGGTAAACTTGCCAATATTTTGTTTGTAAAAAATAAACTCAAGGGAATTTTTACTTATCGTTTTCAAAAGGTAGAGGAACTATTTGGCAAATGGCCTGGAGGTCAGCCAGTTCAGATTGAAACCAACTAAGAACTTCTGTTGTCGCTACATTGTATTTGTGACTAACTACTAAAGACTTTCAACTCCCGACTACTTTATCCCCGCCCGCCTTTTCAGGTCTGCCATTGGTATAACCAATAACCGTCCAATCGGCTTATTATTCCTGTAAGTTATCATTTTCATTGCGGCAGCTTCCCTTGGAACAATCAGCGGCTCCTTATACGCCGGGTAAAAATTATCAGGGAATGAGTTATCGAAACTATAATGAATGGATAATCCTTCAATTTCAGTTTCCAATTTCACCACTACTGTAGCTGTATCTTTTTTATTGATCGTAACAATTGGATCGTACATACTTGGAGCATATTTTACCTGTGCCTGGTCAAATCGTTCAAAGTGACGCTCTACTCTTGGAACAAAATCATTCCAGTTCCTTTTTTCTTTCGGGCTCCATAAAGCTTCAGCTATCGCAAAGGCCCTTGGCCATGTCATGTATTGTGCATGACGCATATTGTATACCTGTTCGCTCCACAGGTTAGCCTGCCCGCCTTTGATCAGCTTAGCGTCAACTCCTTCCGGAAGCGGTTCAAACTGGTAAGCTTTTTTTAACCGGAGTGTAGCATAAACAGGTGGTTCAATGGAGGCATCGCCCTGCATATAATCTATGTATGCAAAATCGGTAGGACTCATCACCACTTCATGTCCCATTTTCGCTGCTTCAATACCGCCTTTCATTCCCCGCCAGCTCATTACAGCTGCATTGGGAGCAAGACCGCCTTGTAATATCTCGTCCCAGCCGATCATCTTTTTCCCTTTGTTGTTGATGATCTTTTCCACTCTTTTTACAAAATAGCTTTGCACTTCATCTAAGTCTTTCAGGTTTTCTTTCTGCATCAGTGCTTTTATCTGCTCACTTTTTTCCCAGAAATTTCTTGCTGTTTCATCACCACCCATATGGATATAAGGAAAAGGAAACAGCTGTGCCACTTCGGTAAATACTTTATCTAAAAATTCATAAGCCTTTTCATTAGCAGGGCAAATAGTATTATCCAATAAACCATAAAAATGTTGACCGCCTCCGGGCCACATCATGAACCGGTCGCCTGGACTTACATAATATTCTCCGGGTGTGCAGGATAATTCCGGGTAGGATGCCAGGGCAGCAAGGCTATGTCCCGGTACATCAATTTCCGGCAATATGTTCACATAACGTTCAGCTGCATATTTAACCAGTTCTTTAATATCCTCATGAGTGTAGAAGCCACCATAAGTTGCTTTCTCTCCAGGTTGTGGTTTGGTAAATGTTCCGAATGTACCAGTTCTTTCCACCCGCCAGGCGCCCACTTCAGTTAGTTTGGGCAAACTTTTAATTTCAATCCGCCAGCCCTGGTCATCAGTAAGGTGCATATGCAATAAGTTGAACTTATACTTCACCATCTGGTCGATGTAATCTTTCACCTGTGCCACGGTAAAGAAATGACGGGACACATCCAGCATCAACCCCCTCCAGCCAAAGCGGGGCTGGTCTTCAATAGTGACTAATGGCAAAGTCCAATCACTTATAGGTTTTTGTATGTCCGGGCTTTCAATTTGTTTGGGGAATAATTGCAAAAGTGTCTGAACGCCATAAAAAATTCCGGCAGGTTCAGTGGCTGTTAAAGAGATACCTGTAGCCGTTACTTTTAACCTGTATCCTTCTTTGGGCATACCGGTTTCATTGGTCAGTGATAAGAGAATTGATTTTGGTAACGGGGTTTTTCCTTCTTTTACTGTTACTTTATTTGCGGCTGTTTTTAACCTGCGGGAAAGATCATTTGCAATCCGCTTTACTTCTTCGTTCTTATCTGTAATGATGGTTAAATTAAAGGGCAATTTTACTATTCCATTTCCCTGAACAAGAGTTGCTGGTTGGGGAATAAGCGAAATGGTGGTTTCAGGAGTTCTCTGCGCAAAACACCACCAGGAGAAAAGACTGACAATGACAAGTAATAACGATTTTTTCATATGTTTTGTTATTACTGGCAAGTTACTTCATTCAGCCACCTGACATAAAAAAAGGTTGACAGAAACCCTGCCAACCCTATGAACTAATTAACCAGTAAACTTTCTAACCGGGAATCCTGGTAATATATTTTTCAATCTGTTTAATCTGATCTACAATCTGTGGGGTGGTAGGCTTTAGTGCTTTTGCTTTTCTGAAGAAATCTTTGGCTGCCCTGAATTCTCTTTTGTTCATCATAAGGCTGCACATCTGCAGGTAAGCGGCAGATTCGTTTTCTTTATCAGGCAACCCTTTGCGAATTGCTGACCGGATATAACTTTCTGCTTGTTTCAGGTCATTTTTCTGCATGGCCAGCATTCCCATTTGCAGCAAGCTGGCGCCTTCGGCTTCCTTCATTGGCATACCCAGATCAAGGCCTTTTTTCATCATTTTCTCTGCTCCGTCAAAATCCTGCTTAACCATAGCGATATTACCTTTCAGGGTATAATACACAGAACGGATTGGTTTATAGAGCAGGTTAGGGAACTTTATTGTATTCAGTACTTTTTCAGCACCCTCCATATCTCCATTTTCCATGTATTCCTGTATCAGTCGCAGCGGGCCAAAGAAAAAATGACCGGCTACAAGGATCACACCCACCAGGTATAAAGGGAAAGCAGGCCAGAAACTGGAAGCATAATTGACATACACACCCAGCGCAATCAGCACAATTCCGATCCAGAGCCTGTATTTTATTAGTAGATTATAGAATTTCATCACATAAAAATTAAGGGATGCAAAGATAGGGTTTGCCTAAATAGTGATTGGATAGCCCGGATTGATTATTTTTGCCGCCCCGGTCCCGTAGTTCTCCCGATAGCTATCGGGAGCATGGAATAGAAAATATTGGTCCCGTAGTTCAATGGATAGAATAGAAGTTTCCTAAACTTTTGATACAGGTTCGATTC